>NZ_AEJF01000075.1 GCF_001028175.1 Caballeronia mineralivorans PML1(12) | reverse complement strand
GGCATCCGCATGCCGGAACTCGGAGCGCACGGGCAGGGCGCCGCAGATTTCGTACTTTCCATGCATGAGAACCTCCTGAGACGAGACGTGCAGCCACCTCCGGCAGGCGCGAGCGGGCCTTTGTCGGCAAAGCGTGCGGTACCATCGGAATAACTGTGCGATATAAGACAGATTATAAAGCGTTTGCTATATTGTCAATCAAAAGAATATCAAATGGATGAATTTTCGGCCAGACTAAGGCAGGAACGGCGCCGTATGAAGCTGAACCAGACGGAGTTCGCCGTGCTAGGCGGGGTCCAGAAACAGGCCCAGTTCCAATACGAGAAGGGCATGCGACGGCCCAATTCCGATTACCTTGCCGCAATTTCTGCGGCGGGCGTCGACGTGCATTACCTGCTAAGCGGCCAACCCTCGACAGTTACGTTGAGCGTGGACGAAGGGGCGCTCATTGCCGGTTATCGGGAACTCGATGCGCGCGAAAGAGCGGGCGTTCGAGCACTGGTCGAAACCATAGTCGCAAAGCCGCGCAGTACAGCAAAAAATGACGAGTCGTAAAGTGTTCTCCGACGGGGCGATGTCGATAGACGGGCACACGCAATGACGACCGGGCTTAACAATCGTTAGCCTTGCAATCTGACCCGTCGACATACCACAGCGTTTTCGCTTTCGTGTCTCTGACGTGCCAATCATTCCTGTGCTGATTGTCACGCTTTACCTCGATGGCCGGCTCGGGGTTAGTCAGGCGCTGACGGCGACAAGAACCGGATCAACAAGCGCTGCGGGGAATCCTGGGAAGGCCGCATCCAGCGGTCTCCCAACCGGTCTGTGGTTCGATTGGTTTGAGCGTGTGCCTGAATCGCATAGCGCTCCGCCGCGCCACGCTTTAGCGCTAATGTGTGCCCATCTGGATCAGTAGCTTGAACGGCAGCGCCAGCAGCATCGCGCCGCCCACACCCACGCACCAGAGCGCGACGAACCACAGCGTGCTCTTGAGCCGCGCACCCTTGCGGCGCTGGACATCCGTCTCAGTGATAGTGATGTTCGCCATGGCGCACCTTGCCTCGAAAAACCCAATAACCAAGTGTCGTGTACGCGATGATCACGGGCAAGATCACCGCCGCGCCAATGAGCGTGAATTGCTGGCTCGAATGCGGCGCCGCGAGTTCCCAGAGCGACACGCCGGGGAAGATGGCATGGGGAGAAATGCTCGCCACCAGGCCGCTATAACCGAGCAGCACGAACGCCAGCGCCATCATGAACGGCCGTGTTTCGTGCCGTGAACGGATGGACCGGCGCATCAGCCACGCGCAGGCAATTACAAGCACGGGCACCGGCAGGAATCGATAGAACCACGGGGTATCGAACCAGCGCGTGGCAATTCCCGCGTCCTGCAGCGGCGTCCAAATACTGACGACCGCGATAGTCCCCAACTGCAACAGCGTTAGCGGCCACACGATGCGATAAAAGCGGCGCTGCAGATCACCCTCTGTTTTCGCGATCAGCCAGCAGCAGCCGAGCAGCGCATACGTGACCACCAGCGCGAGTCCGGTGAAGAGGCTGAAGGGCGTGAACCAAGTGAAGGCATCGCCTGAAAAACGGCCGTCCGCGACCGGAATGCCATTGAGAAACGCACCGAGCGCCACGCCCTGGAAGAATGTCGCCCCCGCGGATCCGCCGATAAACGCTAGATCCCACATCGGCTTGGTGCGTGTTGCCTTCGAGCGGATTTCGAACGTGACGCCACGAAAGATCAGGCAAATCAGCATGAAGATCAGCGGTAGATAAAGGCCCGACAGCACGGTCGAATAGATCATCGGAAACGCAGCGAACAGGCCGGCGCCGCCCAGCACGAGCCAGGTTTCGTTGCCATCCCAGACCGGCGCGATGGTGTTCATCATGACGTCGCGGTCACGCTCCTCGGGGAAGAACGGAAACAGGATGCCGATGCCGAGATCGAATCCGTCCAGTACCACGTACATCAGCACGCCCAGCGCGATGATCGCGGCCCACGTAAGGGACAAGTCCATGTCAGGCTCCTTCGATTGAATGTGTCGCGGCGGACAGCGGCCGGCGTGCGGTGTGGTTGTCGTCGTCCATGCGCGGTGCGTGCGTGATCGTGCCGGGCAGCGCGGGACCGGTTCTAAGCAGCTTCAGCAGGTAGTAGATGCCGGTGCCGAACACGAGCGTATAGACCACCACAAACACCAGCAGCGTCACGCCAACTTGCTGCGCTGTAACCGGCGACACGGCCTGCGCCGTGCGCATCACGCCGTAGACCACCCACGGCTGGCGTCCTGCTTCGGTCGTCACCCAGCCGGCCAGCAAGGAGATAAAGCCGGATGGCCCCATCACAAGCACGAAGCGCTGGAACATCTTCGACTCGAACAGCTTGTTTTTTCGCCGCAGCACAAAGCCGGCGGCACTCAACAGGATCATCAGCACACCGAGCCCGGCCATGATCCGGAAACTCCAGAACACGATGGTCGAATTCGGCCGGTCCTCTTTCGGAAACGACTTGAGGCCGCGGATTTCACCGTCCCAGCTATGGGTCAGGATCAGGCTGCCCAAGTGCGGAATGGACACGGCGTATTTCGTGGTTTCCGCTTCCATGTCCGGGATGCCGAAGAGATTCAGCGCAGTGCCGCCTTTCTCGGTGTCCCACAAGCCTTCGATCGCCGCGATCTTTGCCGGCTGATATTCGCGCGTGTTGAGGCCGTGCTGATCGCCGACGACCGCCTGAACCGGGGTGAGCACCAGCAGCAGCCAGAGCGACATCGAAAACATCTTCTTGATCGCGGGGTCGCGGCGGCCTTTCAGCAGGTGATAGGCACCCGAAGCCGCCACCAGCAGCCCCGCGACGATAAATGCCGCGATCGCCATATGCGTCAGCCGGTACGGAAACGACGGGTTGAAGATGATCTGGAACCAGCTGACCGGCACGACATGATCGCCTTCGATACGAAAACCTCGCGGCGTCTGCATCCAGCTATTCGACGCAAGAATCCAGAAGGTCGAGATCAGCGTGCCGATGGCGACCATCAACGTAGCGCCGAAGTGCGCCTTCGGTCCGACCTTGTTCCAGCCGAACAGCATGATGCCGAGGAAGCCGGCTTCCAGGAAAAACGCGGTCATCACCTCATAGGCGAGTAGCGGGCCGGTGATCGAGCCGGCGAAACTCGAGAAGCCGCCCCAGTTGGTGCCGAATTCGTAGCTCATTACAACGCCGGACACCACGCCCATGCCGAAGGCCACCGCGAACACCTTCGACCAGAACAGACATAACTCCTTGTAGACCGGCTGACGCGTCTTGAGCCACGCGCCTTCGAGCACGGCGATAAAACTCGCCAGCCCGATGCTCAGCGCCGGGAAAACGATGTGAAAAGAAATCGTGAAAGCGAACTGAATACGCGCTAGGTCGAGCGCTTGCTGAGTGGCATGCATGGCAGGTTGTGCATCCATCGCGGGCGCACTCGAAACGAGGTCGCGGGCGGGCGCTGGTTGGTTGGACTAAGTACGACAGAAGTGACTCTAAGCCAGTTTTCGAGATGGATGGTGCGACGCGGTAGAGTGTGAAAATGCGCGCAAATGTCGCATTTTTAAGGCACTTTCATCCGTAACTTACTGTTTATCTGCAACTTTTATGAAACATGGATTTAACACTCGCAACCCCCAGTACGCGAATTCCGCGACAATCGACCGCACTGCGTCAAAATGCGTATCCCCGTGCTCAGTCGAGCGAGGAAACGCCTGGCGCACAGCGTGCCGCAAGCTCGCTGGTGCGATTCTCCAATGGCGCACCGGCGCGCGCCGGGTACCATGACGGAACCGCGTCGGCGGCATTTTCCCGGTTGGGAAAACAGGTCTGCGGCGAAGCCAATCGAACATCGCGACGGGAGAAAAATCATGCGTCTTGATGACGAAGCAGAGAGCCGGAATGTAGAGGACCGGCGCGGCGCCGGTGGGGGCGGCGGTGGCGGATTTCGCATGGGCGGAGGGCGCTCGATCGGTATCGGTACGATTGTCATAGCGCTGGCAGCGGCCTATTTTTTCGGCATCGATCCAATGCTGATCCTGAGCGGCGGTTCGACCGGACAGAGTGGTTCATACAGCCAGCCACAGCAACGGCAGATGGATCCGCGCAGCCAGCCACAGGCGAGCGCGAACGATCAAGGCGCGGTGTTCGTGCGCCGCGTGCTCGGCAATACCGAACGCACATGGCAGCAGATTTTCCGTACTCAGTTCAACCAGGATTACCCCGCGCCGAAGCTTGTCCTGTTCTCCGGCGGCACCCGCACCGCGTGCGGAACCGGCCAGTCAGCAATGGGCCCGTTCTACTGCCCGGGCGACCGCACGGTGTACATCGATTTGTCGTTCTATCGGGAACTGCGCGACCGCTTCGGCGCAAGCGGAGACTTCGCGCAGGCGTACGTGATTGCGCACGAAGTTGGCCACCATGTGCAGAACGTGCTGGGCATCATGAACAAAGTCGATGCCGCGCGGCAACGGATGTCGCGGGAACAGGCCAACCAGTTGTCGGTGCGTGTCGAATTGCAGGCAGATTGTTTCGCCGGCGTGTGGGCGAACGTGGCCCAGAAGAATAATGCGAAGCTGATCGAGCCCGGCGATTTTCAGGAAGGGCTGAACGCGGCCGGTGCGATCGGCGACGACCGGTTGCAGAAAGAGACGCAAGGACGCGTGGTTCCGGAGGCCTTTACGCACGGCACGAGTGCGCAGCGGCAGCGCTGGTTGAATCGGGGACTGGCGACGGGCGATTTGGGACAGTGCAACACCTTCGGCGCTAAAGCGCTCTGATCGCGATCCTTTTTTAGCCGCTGTATCGCGCAATTTTCAATGGTGGAGCGCCTGAACGGTCAGCGCTTTGTTCGGGAAAGACTGTGAAATAGTAGTGAAAACCGTTATTTCGACGGATAATTCGGGCAGAACGCGCAGCGGTCAATTTACAAATGCTGATAGCGCGGCGTCACGCCAATTTATAGAATTCCGTCTTTCAAAAAATCGACCGTGACCCGAACGCCTTTCGATCTGCCGAAAGCGCAACCGGTCAAGCGAGTCAACCGTCCGGCGGTACAGGCTCATGCGTCGCGGCATGACCCGTCCGTCGACGAATTAAAGGTCCCATAGCATCCCCATGAAGCGAATCCTGATTGTCAAGGTGACATCATTGGGCGATATCGTAGAGACGCAGCCCGTCGTCTCCGATCTTCGCCGTGCATTTCCGTCTGCCAAGATCGACTGGGCGGCAGACGCGGCCTTTGCCGACATTATTCGCTGGAATCCGGCCGTGGACCGCGTGTTGAGCGCGCCGCTGCGCAAGTTCAAGAAAGCGCGAAGCTGGGCGGATTTGAAAGACATCGCTGCGTCCATCGGGGAATTGCGGGCTGAGAAGTACGACGTGGTCCTGGATATCCATGGTGTGTACAAGAGCGCGATCATCGCGTTCCTGGCGCGCGGGCGCCGGCGTTATGGTTATAAGAACAGGGATCTGGGTGAACTCGGCGCGGCGTTTGCGTACAACAAGCGCTTCGGGCCGCGGCCGAGAACGGATGCGTGGCGGGGCATGCGCGTAAGCGTGGCCGACGCGCTGGGTTATACCTTCGACGAAACCCCCGACTTCAATCTGCATCTGCCGCCGCTTGCTACGCCGCTCGAGCTTCCCCAGGGTGCACCCATTGCCATGCTGTTCCACGCTACATCAGCCGATGAAAAGAAATGGCCGGTTGACCGATGGGCCGAGACGGGGCGTTCGCTGACGGCGCGGGGTTATCGGATCGTGCTGCCGTGGGGCACCGAAGGTGAGCGCAAGGAGGGCGAGCAGATAGCAGCGCTCGTGCCGGGCGCGATTGTCTTGCCGAAGCTGAGCGTGACCGAGTGCGCGCATTGCATCGACGCGTCGGCGCTGGTCGTGGGCATGGATACGGGGCTGGTCCACTTGGCGCATGCGCTGGGCCGTCGCACGGTGATGATTTTCACAGCGACGTCGCGCGGGCATTTCGGCATAAGCGCACCGGGGCGTTCGGTTTCTGTCGGCGATCACCACGCTCCACCCGATGTAGCTTCGGTGCTGGAGGCTATCGAAAGCGTGTTGACGGGAACGGTGACACCGGCGGCACGCGATGTCGCGACAGGGGCTGTTTCCTGGTAATGGCGGCGTGGAGACCGTTCAGGTCTCCTTCGCCGGGAGCCGTTTTGAGGTACGCGGGCTCTCGCCTCGAGTCTTGCTTACCGGCAAGTTCTTCTGGCGCTACGGGCGGCGCCTGAACCAACAACTTTCCGGGCGACTCTCAGCGCCAAAAGCCGCTTCAAGCCCCCGGGAATCCGTCCGGAAACAATCGCTCGATCGCTGCTTCAAAGTGCTGGATTGGCGCCGCGCCGCGCAACGCGATGGGCGGCGGCGGTTCCTGATCGCCCACTCCTTCGCGTGACAGCACCGCGAACGGCACGCCCGTCACACCGAGCTTTTTCGCGAACTCTTCGTCTTCGATCACGGCGTCGGTGAGTTCGTCGCCCAGCAACGCTTCTTCCAGCGACTCCGGATCGATGCCGCAGGTAGCGGCAATATCCAGTAGCGCATCGGTATCGCCAATATCGATACCGTCCTCGAAAAACGCCTTGAAGATCGCACGATGCACGGCCTCGAAACGACCCGATTCGCGCGCGAAAAACGCAGTCTCAAACGCCTTGCGGCTACGCGGCTGAACCGGCGGGAGACGCAACAGCAAACCGCGTTCGTTGGCCATCGGGTAGACGGAACTCTCCCACGTTTCATGCAGATAGTCGCTGTCGGGATCGAGCGCGGGCGTGGGTTCGGGACGCAGTTCGAACGCGTGCCAGCGGACCTCGACCGCGTCGCCATAAGCATTCTGGAACTGGTCGATGACCGGCACTTCCAGATAGCAGAACGGGCACACAAAATCCGACCACACGTCGATCCACAGCTTGGGGCTTGTCATATAAGGCTCGTTTGATATCCGGCGAAATTTTGTCCGAAATTCTACCGCGCATTCAGCTTTGGTTCCGGCCACTCGGAAACGGCGGAGGATTTCGAATCGAGCGATGTCATGGAGGTCTTACGTGTTTAACCGCACGCTTTCGTCTCGCGCTCGGCGAGGCCGTTGTGTTTCCTCGGCAATACCGGGAGCAGCCAACTGAGCTGATATTGTGAGCCCGGATCAGGATCAATGATCTGATGGCTAAACAATTGGGTGACCGCATCGAGTAGCACCCGGCTCAACTCTTCCGGTGTTGCGTGGTCGACTGCGGTGGAACATCGGGTGACGAGTGCGCACTGAATGAACAAATGCCCGCGCACTCCTTTCCTGGAACGGGCGTAGCGGCGAGACCCAAACCTCTTGCGCGGCCACGCGCGAAGTCAAAGTCTGTGACCCTGTGACCCGCGAAACCCCCGCTACAGCGTCGCAAGACGCGTAGCGGCGGCGGGAGAGTTCATCGGCTAAAACCCGCCATCCATTTCGATCTTCGACCCATCGCTGAAACGACTCAGCCGGAACGCTCGCGGGTCCACTAGTGGCTTGTCGTTTGCGACAATATCCGCCATCAGTTTCCCGGCACCCGGTCCGATTCCGAAGCCGTGACCTGAAAAACCGGTGGCGATGAACATGCCGGGAACCTGTTGCGCAGCGGAGATCACGGGCACGGCGTCCGGCGTAACGTCGATATAACCCGCCCACGCCTGTGCCACTTTCACGTCTCCAAGCGCCGGGAAGATCGCACGGAACGCGTTGATGGCGACATCGTTGAATTTTTGGGTCGGCGGTGGATCGAGCGTGCGTACGGTTTCGAAGATGGTCGGTTGGTTGAGTTGCCATTTCCGCGGCTGGCGCAACGCCTCGAAAAATCGCTGGCCGAAAGCGAACTCGATCGATCCGAACTGGCTTTTCAGCGCAGGCAGATATTGGCTGAATAGCCGGAAGCTGTCGGGCGTGATCTCGGCAAGACTATGGAACGCATTCGCGATCGTGTAACCGCCGTCGAGCCGCTTGCGGTATCCGACGGTCTGGTTGCAGGCGCTGACTTCCGGTCCACCGTCGAGCGGTTCCGTGCGCAAGACCGACGAGCGCACCGTCAGTTGCGGCAGTTCGACGCCGACGCTGCCGGCAAACAAACGCGTCCACGCACCGCCTGCGACCACCACGCTTGTGCAGCGGATCGAGCCGTATTCCGTCACCACGCCGCTAAGCGTGCCGCCGCTCGTTTCGATGCCGCGCACAGCGCATGGTGTCAGCACTTTCACGCCTTTGGCGCGCAGTGCATTGGCGATGGCCGGCGCCGCCCGCTGCGGTTCCGCGCGGGCGTCGGAGGGCGTGTAAATGCTGCCGGGAAACTTGCGCGCCGCGCCAGGCATCAGCGCCGCCGTTTCTTCGCTGGACGTGATGCGTGAGTCGATGCCTTCGCGCCCCACGAGACCGACGGCACGGGCCAGCCAGCTTTCGTGATCGGCGAGCGCCTTCGGGTCGTCGGCGGCGTAGAGGATGCCACACTGCCGGAAACCGGTATCAATGCCCAACGTTCGGTCCAGCTCGCGCCACAGCTTGAGGCTTTCGAGACTGAGTTCCAGCTCGCGCAGGTCGCGATGCGTTGCGCGGCACCAGCCCCAGTTGCGGCTCGATTGCTCGCCGGCAATATGCCCTTTCTCGCATACCGCGACCGAGATCCCCTTTTCTGCGAGATATAGGGCTGTGCTCACGCCGATAATGCCGCCGCCGATCACGACAACATCGACGCGCTCAGGTAAAGCACGATCTTCAACGACTTCAACTACTTGTGGACCCATCTATCTTCCTTGGACAGGGCGAACTGAGCGTCATGCCGGGAAACGCGTCCGGACAACTCGCTCGCTGTGCTTTCGGGCATCCTGTGTGCTTTGGTCAACCCGATGGCGCGTCAAAGCCGGCCCGTCGGATCAACCGGCTTTGCGGTCGAATCCTTGCTGCGGCGGCATTGCGCGGCAAATCCACCCTGACTTTCTGGAGAACACTCGTGCAAAAGACAGCATCGGCAAAATGGAGTGGTGGCATCAAGGATGGTAAAGGTTACATTTCGACGCAAACCGGCGTTTTGAAAGACGCGCCGTATGGTTTTTCTTCCCGCTTCGAAGGCGGTCCCGGAACGAATCCCGAAGAGCTGATCGGTGCTGCGCATTCGGGCTGTTTCACGATGGCGCTGTCCCTACAACTCACGCAGGCCGGCCTCACGGCGGAAAGTATCGAAACGAAGTCTACCGTGACGCTGGACAAGGTCGGCGATGGTTTCTCCATCACCGCTTGCCATCTGGATGTGAAAGCGAAGGTGCCCGGCGCCGACCAGGCCACGTTCGAGAAGCTTGCGAACGCGGCGAAAGAGGGATGTCCCGTGTCCAAGCTGTTCGCTGGAAACGCGAAGATCACCCTGAATACGGAATTCGTTTCCTGAGTTCGTTGGACGGAAGAACGCTGGAACGCCAAGGCGCGGCTGGGAAGCCGGCCGCGCCATCTCATTTGTCTTTGCGGGAAAGCTACGCCCAAATGTGCAGGTCATTTGTTTGCGACCCCCTCGGGTTCCGCACACGTTCATCGCCGTGTCGCTGTTGCTGCTGATCATCGGACTGCCGACGTTCCCACACGCCACCAACGAAAACCAGTACCCGGACTTATCCACATTTTTTGTGGATAGCCGTGTGGACAACATGGGCAAGCAGCCGCCAACCCACTGACGCATAACGGTTTACGGTTCACAAACGTTTCGAAAGCAGGAATGCTGTTTTCCGTCGGCAATGCACTTTCAGCCGTTCGGTGCAAGCTGCGCAACCCGCCATTTCCCCCGAACCTGTAATCTGACGGCACTCGAAGTTCATCCGGCCGGCCGGGCCATCGAGATCGATAACCGGCCCGGGTTCCTGACACTTCCATCCACACGCAGCACCGCCCTGGAGCATCGGTCAATCACCCCGCCCTTCGGGGCCCTGAAGGGCGAGGCTTGTTAAATCAAGCCTGATTGACCAGCCTGAGCTGTGAGAGGTATCGCAGCTACGTTGTACGGAAGTTAAAGACTCACCCTGGAATGCTTCCTCAGTTCCAGGCTCTGAAACCTGCAGCCGCAGACAAGCTTTGGGTAGGCGCGAAACGGGCTGCGAGGATGTGCTGCCGTATCCCGAAAGGGACTAGGAGCCGTAGGCTCCGTCGCAACATTGGCGAGGGGAGCGCAGCCGCAAGGCTGCCGTTACAAGGCCCGTAAGGGCAGAAAAGGAATTGTTACGATGGCGGTATTCGTTTTAGACCGACAGGGACGGCCGTTGATGCCCTGCACAGAGAAACGTGCCCGCTTGTTACTGGAGCGCGCTCGGGCCCGGGTGCATCGGGTTGTGCCCTTCGTTATCCGGCTGACTGACCGACGGGCCGAAGACTCGTTTTTTCAGCCACGCAGGCTCAAGCTTGACCCGGGCAGCAAGACAACAGGCATTGCGCTGGTACGGGAGAAAGTGGACGGCATTGCTGTGCTGAGCCTGATGGACCTCGTTCATCGGGGTCGGCAAATCAGGGAGGCGCTGACGCAGCGACGCGCATTGCGGCGTCGCCGGCGCGGCGCCAACCTGCGTTATCGCGCACCCCGGTTCAATAACCGGACTCGCGCTGCGGGCGGGCTCGCGCCAAGCCTTCAGCATCGGGTTAATTCGACGATGTCGTGGGTCCGGCGCGTCATGCGCTGGGCACCGGTGTCAGCGCTGTCGATGGAGCTGGTGCGCTTTGACATGCAGGCGATGCAGAATCCGGAAATCTCCGGGCTCGAGTATCAGCAGGGAGAGCTGTTCGGCTACGAGGTACGTGAATATCTTCTCGAGAAGTGGGGGCGCAAGTGCGCCTACTGCGACGCCGAGGGCGTGCCTCTGCAAATCGAGCACATTCTTGCGCGTGCACGCGGCGGCTCGAATCGGGTGTCGAACCTGACGCTTGGCTGCGCGCCCTGCAACATCGGCAAGGGCAGGCGCGACGTGCGGGAGTTCGTCAAGGACGAGGCACGGCTCAGGCGGATTCTGTCGAAAGCGAAGGCGCCGCTGCGTGATGCGGCCGCCGTCAACAGCACGCGCTGGGCACTACCGAACGCACTGAAGGAGACTGAACGGGCGCTCGAGACCGGTAGCGGCGGGCGCACGAAGTGGAATCGCGCACGGCTGGGGATTCCGAAGGCTCACGCACTCGATGCCGTGTGTGTTGGCGAAGTCAAGGCCGTCTCTGGATGGCAGCGACCGACGCTGGAAGTCAGATGCACCGGTCGCGGCAGTTACCAGCGCACACGCCTCACCGCACAGGGCTTTGCGCGAGGCTACCTGACTCGCAAAAAGCGCGTTCACGGATTCCAGACCGGGGACCGCGTCCGGGCCATCGTACCGAAAGGCAAGAAAGCAGGGACTCACGTTGGCCGTGTCGCGGTACGCGCGAGCGGCAGTTTTAACATCCAGACGCCCACAGGCGTCGTACAGGGCATCGCGCATCGCCACTGCACGACGGTGCAGCGGGCTGATGGTTATGGATATTTAACTGTGCCTTTGACAAAGGAAAGGGAATCAGGGAACGGCACAAAAGCATGGCTTGCTGCGCAAGCCGCGCTATCCCACCCCGGCATGAATGCCGAGGTTTCCCGCGCTAAGCGATGAAATTCAAGCTGGACTGGACGGGCATCGCGCCATTTGCCGCACTTGTCATCCTGGGACTGACGTTCGCCATGCCGAACGGCTTCATGTTCATTCTCGCCGCCATCGCACTCGCCGCCGCGGTGTTCGCCGCGGTTCATCACGCCGAAGTGGTTGCGCATCGAGTCGGCGAGCCGTTCGGCACGCTTGTGCTGGCCATTGCTGTGACGGTGATCGAAGTGGCGCTGATCGTCTCGGTCATGATCTCGGGCGGTCCGGAGAAAGCAGCGTTGCCGCGCGACACCGTGTTCGCCGCGATCATGATCGTGTGCAACGGCATTGTCGGGCTTTGCTTGCTCGTGGGCGGCATGCGCCATCACGAGCAGAATTTCCAGCTACAGGGTGCAAGCGCGACGCTCGCCATCCTGTGTGCACTGTCAGTGTTGACCATGGTCTTGCCCGATTTCACCAGCACGGTGGCGGGGCCGGTATTGTCGACGTCGCAACTCGTGTTTGTCGGCGTGACGTCGCTGGTCCTGTACATGGTGTTCGTGTTCGTGCAGACCGTCAGGCATCGCGATTATTTCCTGCCGCCGGTGCCGGCGCTCGATCCGAATCGAGCCGAAACCGACGATGTTCACGCGCCGCTGCCCACCAACGGCTACGCGTTGGCTTCCGGCGGTTTGCTGCTGCTCTCGCTGATATCGGTTGTCGGACTGGCGAAGCTGCTGTCGCCGGCCGTTGAGGCGGGGGTAGCCCGGGCAGGCGCGCCCGAAGCGTTGGTTGGCGTGGTGATCGCGGCGCTCGTGCTGTTGCCGGAAGGCGTGGCCGCGTTGCGCGCTGCACGGCTTAACCGGTTGCAGACCAGCTTGAATCTTGCGCTTGGATCGGCGCTGGCGAGCATCGGTCTGACGATTCCGGCCGTGGCGGTGGTGTCGCTTGCGATCAGCCAGCCGATCGCGCTTGGTCTCGGTTCGAAGGAAATCGTGCTGCTCGCACTGACCTTGATCGTCAGCGTCCTCACACTCGGCACGGGGCGCTCGACCGTACTTCAGGGCGTGGTTCATCTGGTTATTTTTGCGACGTTCCTGTTTCTTTCGGTCGTGCCCTGAGGTTGGCGGAAGAGCGTTCGCAGCCTTGCGGGCCAGTCCTGAAAATAAGGGGCCAGACCTGATTCAGCAATTCTCCGCGCGGTGTTGCGTTCGTGCTTCACGCGAGGGCTAATCTCAAAATCTTTTTGCAACGCAGCATCGGATGCGTATAATCAGGGTATTCCCTAACGGGTAATCCCTAACTCACGCTGAGATGCTTTCATGAAAACCGCCGCTCAAGGTTCGATTCTCGTTTCGTTCGGTTCGTGGTTCCGCAAGGCGAAGGCTGTCGTTCGCCGCGAAGCTGCTCATGCGCTGAACCTGCATCTGCAAAATTGCGCCGTGCTGGCTGAAGCGTATCGCCGCAAGTAAATCGGCTGCAGCTTAGCCGACTGCTGAATCGACGCACCGATCGAGCCGTTGATCGCTCTCGAACGTCGGTTCGCCGGCCTTGCATGCGTTAAAGCGGTTGCCGGGTAGAAAGTCGGCAACCGTGACAGCCGGCACTGAACGGGCGTTAGCCCATCAGTTTCAGATTGCCCATCCGCCGAGATAAAACGCGGCGAGCACCGCGGCGATCGCGACCGTGCCCACGTTCAGCTTCTTGTGCTCGCCGGAAACCACCCGGCCGATGACGAGCGTGCAGAAGCCGAGCATGATGCCGGTCACAATATTCGCCGACAGCACAATGAACACGGCGCAGACGAGACCGGACATGGCGTCGACAAGATCGTCCATGTGCAGCTTGCTTACGCTGGCGAGCATCAGCAGGCCGACATACATCAGGGCGGGAGCGGTGGCGTATGAAGGCACGAGCCCGGCGAGCGGCGAGAAGAACATCACCAGCAGGAACATCACGCCAACGGTAGCGGCCGCCAGGCCCGACTTCGCGCCTGCCGCCACGCCCACAGTCGATTCGATATACGCCGCAGCCGGCGCACCGCCCAGGCACGCGGCGACGATTGAGCTGACGGAGTCCGCGGTCAACGCCCGGCCGCCGTTCACAATACGGCCTTTCTCATCGATCTGACCCGCTTGTCCCGCCACTGCGCGAATCGTGCCGGTGGCATCGAAGACGGCGGTCATCACCAGTGCGAACACGCTTGGCAACACGGCCAGCGACAGCGCGCCGCGAATGTCCATGGCGCCGATCAGCGATGCATGTCCGGGAGCGCTCAACGAGGGCAACGCGAACACGCCGGTGAAACGGACCGCGGGATCGAAGGCCAATCCCAGCGCCGACAACCCGACCACCACGAGCAAGATTCCGCCCGGCACGCGCCGGCGCTCCAGGCCGATGATCGCTGCAAGTCCGAAGATCGACATCAGCACTGGAAACGCCGTGATATGCCCGAGCGAAACGGGCATTCCCGCACCCGGATTTTTCACGATCAGGCCGACATCGTTCGACGCAATCAGCAGCAGAAACAAGCCGATCCCGATCCCCGTGCCGTGCGCGACGCCCGCCGGCAGGTTGCGCAGGATCCACGAGCGCACCCCGGTGACGGAGACCGCGGTGAAGGTAACGCCCATCAGGAACACCGCGCCAAGCGCGACGGCTGGCGAGAGCCCTTTGCCCAGCACCAGCCCGAAAGCGGTGAACGCGGTCAGCGAGATCGCACAGCCGATCGCGATTGGCAAGCGCGCCCATATACCCATCAAAAGCGAGCCGAAAGCAGTCGTCAGGCAGACCGCCACGAAGACGGCGCGGGTATCGAAGCCGGCCTTGCCCAGCATTTCCGGCACGACAAACACGGAATAAACCATCGCCAGGAAGGTGGTAATACCTGCTATCACCTCGCGCCGCTGCGTACTGCCGCGCGCGCTGATCTGAAAGTACCGGTCGATCAATCCGCCGGATTGAGACGCGGGGGCATCGTTCTGAATGTCGATGCCGCCGAGCGGCTGGGCGTGGGGTTCCATCATGAGCTGTTCTCCTTTATCAGCAGGCTGAAACAAGCGCGCCGGATAGTCTTGGCAGACCGGCCACGCCGTCTTCAGGGTCGTCTCGATAGGTTTGATTTATGTTGTTGGCCGGAGCCAACGCACTGGACTGGGCCAGCACAGAGACTAGGCGATCATTAAGCCGCCTCCAATCTCAAAAATGGGATTCCAGTCATGCCGCGATCCTTATAAGGTCTGTTTCCATGCGGCTTTGAAAGGCGTGGACGTGCTGTAGAAAAGCAAAAGGGCCAGGTCGAATAACCTGGCCCTTTTGTCGGCCGGAACTAATCAGACCTAACGCGACAGCTTACTGAATCACGCGCGTCACGCCCCGGCCGCGTGGATCGGCCGCGGGTTCGGGCGTCGTGCCGTTGATCTTGATGACCTGGATATCGCCGTTGAAACCCTGCTTCGCGAGCGTGTATCCCTTTGCTTCCAGCTCTTTCGCGAGATCGCCGTCAATGGGCTTGTACGGCTCCCAGAAAATCGTGTTCGGCGGCAGCAACTGATGATGAAAGCGCATTGCCGCGACCGCATCGGGCAGGGGCATCGAGAAGTCGTAGACGTTGTTGATGACCTGAAAGATCGATGTAAAGATGCGCGAGCCGCCCGGCGTGCCGATCACCATCGCGACCTGATCGTCCTTCGTGAGGATGGTCGGCGACATTGAAGAAAGCGGGCGCTTGCGCGGTTCGATCGCGTTGGCGTCACTGCCCACTACACCGAACATGTTTGCCACGCCCGGTTTCGAAGAGAAGTCGTCCATCTCGTCGTTCAGCACCACACCCGTACCGTCCGCCACCACGCCCGAGCCGAAATAGCCGTTGATGGTGTACGTATTCGATACCGCGTTGCCCCACTTGTCGACCACCGAGAAGTGCGTGGTTTCAGCCTTTTCCGGCATCGTGGTGCCGAGGCCCGGAACGACGCTCTTGGTGTCAGACGGCGTATCGGGATTAACCTCGGATGCACGCTTCAGGATGTAGTCGTCGTCGATGAGCTGTGCGATCGGCACCTTGTAGAAATCGGGATCGCCGAGATACTGGGCGCGGTCGGCGAACACGCGTTTCTCAATTTCCGCGGTCAGGTGGATGTATTGCGCGGAATTAAGCGGCACGTTGGCATACTTGTCCTTGAGATCGGCCTTCATCTTCAGCAACTGCACGAGACCGATACCGCCGGAACTCGGCGGCGGCGCCGTGATGATGCGATAGCTGTTCCAGCTCGCGAGCACCGGTTGCCGCCAGACTGCCTTGTATTCCTTCAGATCCTGTGCCGTGATCAGGCCGTGGCCGGTCATGGCGGTGGCGATCAGATCCGCCGTCTTGCCTTCATAGAAGCCCTTGGCACCTTTATCCGAGATGCGTTGAAGCGTCGCGGCCAGTTCCGGTTGCTTGAAGTTCACGCCTTTATTCAGGGTTCCGAAGTAACTATCGAAGTTGGTCTTGCCGGCGAATTCCTTCGACGCGGCGTCCTTGCGTTCCTGCAGTTGATCGCTGACTTCAAAGCCGTCCTGCGCATACTTGATCGCGGGCGCCACGACCTGTTTCCACTTCAGCTTGCCGAAGCGCTTCTGCGCTTCCCACATGCCCGATACCGTGCCCGGCACGCCCACTGCGCGATACCCGTACAAGCTCATGCCCTTGATGACTTCACCCTTGTCCTCGAGATACATGTTCTTCGTGGCCGCGATCGGGGCGCGCTCACGATAGTCGAGGAAGTAGGGACGATGATCCACGTAGAGCGTCATGAAACCGCCGCCGCCCAGGTTGCCCGCTTCCGGATAGGTCACGGCCAGCGTGAATGCGATCGCGACGGCTGCGTCGACCGCATTACCGCCTTCCTTGAAGATCTGCTCGGCTGCATCGGCCGCGAATTTGTCGGCGACTGCCACTGCCGAAGCTGTCAGGACCGCGGGTTGCGGCGTGACCTTCGCGTAGGCCGGTGCGCTTTCGACAAACGCGAACGAGATCGAAAACGCCGCGGCAGCGAGGGTTCCGAGCGCGAATGAACGTGCGCGATGCAGCGAACTCATGGACTTCTTCATGGACATCTTGCTCCTCTTGAAAATGGGTAAGCCGAAAGCGCGGTTGCGGCCGGTCGCCGATCAATTCTATGGCGACCGTGGCGGCAAGTTGCGCGATCCGTTCGGCCACGTGTGGTGGCTCGCAACTCATATTGAGGATGTCTCCCCTGAGGAGATGAAGGCCCGCGCGGACCGGTTGTTCGGCGGTGGCTAACACACCGGGCTGGACGCCTGCTCAGGCCTCGGCGCCGGCGGGTGCTTGCGTTTCATCCAGGGAATACGTGGCTACCACGCGAAGCACGGATTCACGGAACGATGCGACGAGATCCGAGCGTATTCCGCTGCTCGGATATGACAGCACGTATTCGTATTCGATCGCGGCCTCGAAGGGGCGCACGACCACGCCGTGCGCCCGCCACACCTTGGCTGCGAACGGTTCGACGATCGACACGCCCAGACCGCCCGCGACCATTGCATAGCGCGTGTGCGCGGTGTCGGTCAGGACCGTGTAGTTCGCGCGGTCTTCGCCGGCCGCGAACAGTGACTGTTCGGCCGCGTAAGGCTGGCGCGAATTCGGCAGCCAGCCGATGATGCGCTCGCCACGCAGATCCTGTGCCCGCACCGATTTTTTCTTCGCCAGCCGATGCGACGCCGGCATTGCGCACTGCGCACGCGCATGCAGCAGCTTTTCAACTTCGATACCCGCAACCGATGCGAATGCCTGGCTGATCGCAACGTCGGCCTTGTGGTTCTGCAGGATCGTGAGTACCTCGGGAACCTTCACCGAATCGACGCGTATGGGCACGCCCGGATGACGCTCGACGAAGTCGGCGAGGATGGGCGGCAGCAGCGTGCTGGCGAGCACGGGTAAGCAGGCGACCGTCAGCCCCTCGGACGCTTCGTCGCGAATGATTTCGGCGACCTGTTTCAGGCGTTCGAGCCCCAGAAAATTCTCTTCGACGGACTTATAGAAGCGCAGCCCGGCATTGGTCGGGTTCAACCGGCCGCCCACGCGGCTGAACAGGCTGAAACCGAGGTCAGCCTCTAAATCGGCGATCAAACGGCTAATGGCGGGCTGAGTGACGTGCATCACGCGCGCAGCCCCGACACTGGTACCCGTCATAATCAACTGGCGGAAAGCTTCTATCTGGCGAAAACGGATCATTGTTTTGAACCTACCTGCACGGACCTCAAGGAGGCCGATGTTAGCGCGAACCACGGGCGCCTGCTAATTTACGGGCGCGCGCGCGTGGATAAAGCGCGAGTCGAACGCCCAGCCTCCTGCTTATACACAAAACACATGGGCTATAACCACATGTGAGTGGATTCCACTTTATTGCTCTGAAATACTCCCGGCGAACTCGGTTCTGTCGTCCGTTCGTATGATGTGTCAAGGTTCTTGAAAGTAGCGTACTGGCGACGTGGTAAAGGCCGGCACACAATGCCGGCCTTTGATCAACGATGTTCGAAAGCAAAATGTTAGGTGGGCTAAGATGCTCGCCGTTGCGTCCGTCTGCTCCGGCATGCGGACTGCGGCACATAGCGTCACATAAAGACACACCTCACCGTGTTGCGCAGGGCCAAAAGCTCTTGTAATCCGGCACTCCGGTGCCGGGTGAATAAATAAATAACAAGGATTCCCATGACGTTGTTTGCAGTACTGGTTGCCCGTAGCGCACGCGTTGACGCTTTTTTTCGTCCGGGCGATGCTGTTCATCGCCGCGTTTCCCGCAAGTGGCTTCCGGCCCTTGCAGCGAGTGTCTGCGTTGCAGCGGTAAGCAACGTTCATCTGGCTCATGCGGCTATCGTGCCGCCGGGCGTGCAGCTTGCGGCGAAGCAGGAACTGGTGCGCAACAACGCGTCCGAGGTCGAGACCCTCGATCCGAACCTGGCTGAGACTGTGCCGTCCAACAACGTCACGCGTGACCTTTTTGAAGGCCTGACCGCGACCAATGCCGACGGGACCGTCGTGCCGGGCGTGGCGGAAAAATGGGAGCAGAAGGATGCAACCACGTGGATCTTCCATCTGCGAAAGAACGCAAAGTGGTCGAACGGCGAGCCGGTGGTCGCGAGCGATTTCGTGTACGGCTGCCAGCGCCTCGTCGACCCGAAGATCGCCTCGCCCTACGCGAGTACGTTCGGCGTCTTCCTGCTGAACGGCGCTGAAATTGTGGCGGGGAAAAAATCACCGGACACACTGGGCATCCGCGCAATCGATCCCTACACGGTCGAAATCAAGACGCCGTATCCGGTGTCGTTCATTCCTGACTTGATGTCGAATGCGAATCTCGGTCCGGTGAACAAGGCCGCCGTCGAGAAGTACGGCCGCGACTGGACCAAACCAGGCAAGCTGGTGAGTAACGGCGCGTTTATGCTGAAGGACTGGCAAGTGAACAGCAAGCTTGTGTTGGCACGCAACCCGCAGTACTGGGACATCGCACATGTGCAGTTGTCGCAAGTCACGTATCTGCCGGTGGAAAGCGAGACCACGGACATCAAGCTGTTCCAGTCGGGCGACAATGACTGGGTGTATCAATTGCCGTCCGGCACATACCCGAAGTACAAGCAGGAGTTCGCCGCCGACATGAAGATCGCGCCGATGCTCGGACTGCGGTACTACTCGTTCAACAACAAGGACCCCCTGCTCAAGGACGTGCGCGTTCGCCAGGCGCTCTCCATGGTGATCGACCGCGACATCCTTGCGCAACGCGTGACCGCGGACGGGCAGATCCCGGCGTACGGTGTCATTGTGAAGGGCGTGAAGGGCGCGGATGTGACGGCTTACGACTGGTCGACGTGGCCGATGGCCAAGCGCGTGGAAGAAGCGAAAAAGCTGCTCGCGCAAGCCGGCGTGAAGCCGGGCACGACGCTGCACTTCGCGACGAACACGAGCGACTATCACAAGAAAATGGCTATTTTTGCGGCCTCCGAATGGAAAACGAAGCTCGGTCTGGACACGCAGATCGACGCGATGGAGTTCAAGGTTCTGCTGAAGAAGCGTCATACCGGTGACTACCAGATTGCACGCAATGGCTGGGTCGCAGACTATAACGACGCGACCACGTTTCTGCAGCTTGTGCAATGCGGTTCGGACCAGAACGACAGCGGCAATTGCAATCCCAAGGCCGACGCACTAATCCGGCAAGCGAACGAAAGCACGGACCAGGTTAAACGCACGCAGTTGCAAACCCAGGCCGCGAAGCTCGTGATGGACGACTATCCGATCCTGCCACTGCTGCAATACACCACGGTCCGGCTGGTGAAAAGCTATGTGGGCGGGTATTCGCTGAAGAACCCGATGGACCGTTACCGCAGCAAGGACATGTATATCGTGGCGCACTGAGCGCGACGCGAACGCCCGCAATACTATCCAGCAAACAGCAAGAGGCGGTTGCCGTGACGAGCCTTGTCACGACGCCGCCAGGAGAGATGTTCCATGTGGTCTTATACGTTGAGGCGCGTGCTGCTGACGGTGCCTACGCTGCTGATTGTTGTCACCGTCTGCTATCTGCTGCTGCACGCCACGCCGGGCGGTCCGTTCGACGGTGAACGCAAGGTCTCCGCCGAAGTGCTCGCAAACCTGCAGGCGAAATACCATCTCGGCGAACCGCTGTGGAAGCAGTACCTGCTGTATCTCAACAGCCTCTTGCATGGCGACCTCGGTGCATCGTTCCGATACGCCGACTGGAGTGTCAACGACCTCGTGTTGCGTGCGTTGCCGGTGTCGCTGACCATCGGCGGTGTATCCATGCTGCTTGCCATCGTGCTCGGCGTGGTGCTCGGCATCTTCGCGGCGCTCTACCGCAATAGCCCGGCTGACTATCTGCTGATGATCATTGGTAACGCGGGCAGCGCATTTCCCTCGTTCGTGATCGGACCGGTCCTTATCCTTGTGTTCGCAATCCTGCTGAAGTGGCTGCCAGCCGGCGGCTGGAACGGCTTTCATGTGCGCTACATGGTGTTGCCGGTTGCGCTGCTGACCATCATCAACGTGGCGACCGTGGGCCGCGTGACACGCGGCAGCCTGATCGAGGTGTTGAACACCAACTACATTCGGACAGCGTACGCCAAGGGCTTGTCGCGCTGGACAGTCGTGCTGCGCCATGCGCTGCGGCCGACCATGATTCCGGTGGTCTCGGTGATCGGTCCGCTCGCGATCGGCTCGATCACGGCAGCGGTCGTCACCGAGTCCGTGTTCTCGTTACCGGGAATCGGCAAGCTGATCGTGAACGGCGCGGCCAATCGCGATTACACGCTCGTGCTGGGGCTGGTCGTGCTGGTGACGGTGGTCGCGGTGCTGCTCAATCTGCTGGTCGATCTCGCTTACGCATGGCTCGATCCGAAAATCCGCTACTGAAATAATGAGTCAACCAGCATGAGGTCCGCAATGAAACAAGGTTCCCTGGTCCCCGCGCTCGAGAGCGTGCTGGCCGTGCCGGTGGAAGGCCGCAGCCCCTGGCAGGACGCCCGTATGCGCTTCGCGCGCAACAAGGCCGCCGTGGCAAGTCTCGTGATCCTGCTGCTGATCACGCTGGCCTGCGCGATCGGCCCGATGCTGCTGCCGAACGCTTTCGATTCCACGGACTGGAACATGATGAGTTCCACGCCAACGTTTGCGAATTGGCATCTGTTCGGTACTGATGAAACCGGCCGCGATCTGCTGGTGCGCTGCCTGGTCGGCGGCCGTGTCTCGCTGATGATCGGTGGGCTCGCCACGCTGACGTCGGTCACGCTCGGCATTGTATGGGGCGCGATTGCAGGGTTCGTTGGCGGTCGTGTGGACAACGCAATGATGCGTATTGTCGACATGATGTACGCAATCCCGTACCTGCTGATCGCCATCCTGATGGTCACGCTGCTTGGCCGCGAGTTCTACCTCGTTGTGCTGACCATTACGGTATTTTCGTGGATGGACATGGCACGGGTCGTACGCGGCCAGACGCTCGCGATCCGGTCGAAGGAATACATTGAAGCGGCGCGTGCTATCGGTGTGTCGACGGGCGGCATCATCCTGCGTCACATCGTCCCGAACCTGCTCGGCATTGTTGCGATTTACACAACGGTTACGGTTCCTGGCGTTATTCTTACGGAGTCCGTTCTATCGTTTCTCGGACTCGGCGTGCAGGAGCCGATGACCAGTTGGGGCGTGCTGATTCAGGACGGTGTCGGTGTGATGGAAACGGCACCCTGGATTCTCCTGTTCCCGGCGGCGTTATTGTCGGTGACGCTGTATTGCATCAACTTTGTTGGCGACGGTCTGCGCGACGCGCTCGACCCGAAGGATCGGTAAGCATCATGTCATTGCTCAAGGTAAGTAATCTGGAAGTCGCCTTCGACTCCCCCGATGCCGTGGTCCGCGCGGTGAACGGTGTGAGTTTCGACCTCGAGGAAGGCAGCACGCTGGGCATTGTCGGTGAGTCGGGATCGGGCAAGAGCCAGAGCGTGCTCGCCATGCTCGGGCTGCTCGCGAGCAACGGCCGCGCAAACGGCAGCGCGATCTATCAGGGCGAGAACCTGCTGACTATGCCGGCGAAGAAGCTGAACCGCATTCGCGGCAACCGGCTTTCCATGATCTTCCAGGACCCCATGACGTCGCTGAATCCGTATCTGACGATCGAACGCCAGATGACGGAAGTGCTGGAACTGCACAAGAACATGACGCGCCGCGCCGCGAAAAAGCGCGCAATCGAGATGCTGGAAGCGGTGCGCATTCCCGAAGCGGCGCATCGTATCGACCAATACCCGCACGAGCTTTCCGGCGGCATGCGCCAACGCGTGATGATCGCAATGGCGTTGTTGTGCGAACCGCAAGTGCTGTTCGCCGATGAACCGACTACCGCGCTCGACGTCACGGTCCAGGCCCAAATTCTTCAGCTTCTGCGCAACCTGCAACACGACTTCGGCACGGCAATCGTGCTGATCACGCACGACCTCGGCGTAGTCGCCGGCCTGTGCGAGAAAGTGATGGTCATGTACGGTGGCCGCGTAATGGAACATTGCAACGCCGACAACTTGTTCGCCCGTCCTTCGCATCCCTACACGATCGGTTTGCTGCGCGCATTGCCGCGGCTGGATCAAAGCGACGCGCCGCTCGTCGGGATTCCCGGCAATCCGCCGAACATGGCGCATCCGCCGTCGGGCTGCCCGTTCCAGGAGCGTTGCATTGACGCGAGCCAGCGTTGCGCAGACTCGGTCCCGCCGCTCGAACCGTTTGGCGGCGACACGACCTGGCTGCGCGCCTGCAATCGCCCGGTCGAGCAGATGAAGTCGTTGCACGAGGTGGCCCATGTCTGAGCAAACCATCCTGTCCATACGCAACGTCCAGGTTCATTTCAACGTCAAGGCGAAGAGCAAGTTGCCGTGGGCGCCATCGCGTACGCTGAAGGCCGTGGACGGCGTGAGCTTCGATCTGAAGGCCGGTGAGACGCTTGGTGTGGTCGGCGAATCCGGCTGCGGCAAGTCGACCCTGTCGCGCGCCATTCTCAACCTGATTCCCGCTACGCATGGCGAGATCGTATGGATGGGGAAGGATCTCAGCGGCGCAACGACCAAACAGTGGCACGGCGTGCGGCGCGACATCCAGATGATTTTCCAGGATCCGCTTGCCTCGCTCGATCCGCGCATGACGGTCGGGCAGATCATCGCGGAACCTTTGCGTGAACATCGGCCGGGCATGTCGAAGGACGAAATGAACCAGCGCGTGCGCGCAATGATGGCGAAGGTCGGCTTGCGCGAGCAGATGATCAACCGCTACGCGCATGAGTTTTCGGGCGGCCAGTGCCAGCGGATCGGGATTGCGCGCGCGTTGATCGTGGAGCCGAAGCTGATTGTCTGCGACGAACCCGTGTCCGCGCTCGACGTCTCGATCCAGGCCCAGATCGTCAACCTGCTCAAGTCGCTGCAGCAGGAAATGAAGCTCGCGCTGATCTTCATCGCGCACGATCTGGCCGTGGTCAAGCACATCTCGGATCGCGTGATGGTCATGTATCTCGGCCACGTCATGGAGCTTGCCGACAAACATTCGCTTTACGCACGGCCGCGGCATCCGTACACGCGGGCGTTGCTCTCCGCGGTGCCGGTGCCGAACCCGGCCATCGAACGGACCAAGGTCGTGCAGATTTTGTCCAGCGATATTCCCAGTCCGATCAATCCGCCGACAGGTTGCGTCTTCCATACTCGTTGTCCGATAGCGGAGGCGCGCTGCTCACGCGAAGTGCCGCCGCTGCGTACGCTCGAGCATGGAGTCGCGGCGGCGTGTTTGCTCGCCTGATTTAACCGCCGTTTCGACAACCCCTGGCAGGGCTCAAAACCACCGTTTCTGACGGCGGTCAGGGAGTCGTTCGGCCCATCGTGAAGTTTCCGTAGTCCCAGTAGTCGCTGTGGTCCCTGTAGTCACCACCTTCCGGTGCGTCGTTCCGAGCACGGCGTGAGTTTTGCGTTCGTGCCGAGATTATATGAGAACGGCTATCGGCCATTTTTTACTCGCTGCTAATAAAAATACGAGACAGAACCATGAAACAACAAAAGCGTTCAGTCGCTCTATCTCTAATTGTTTTCACTGGCTTGATGAATCCGGCCATTTCCGCTTTCGCGGACGATGACGATGTTGCAACACGTCATACGGAGGCGCCTCCTAGTTCCCCGCCCAATTCCGAAGCGGACGCGCCTATCAGTAATCAGGCGAAGTCCAAAGGTTTTATAGAAGATTCACATTTCAACCTTCTTTTTCGCAGCTACACCGAACACTTCGAAGCGGATGGGATTAAAAAGAAGGACGCCTCGGTCCTCGGAAACCAGGCGGTGTTTGAATCGGGGTATACACGCGGATTATTCGGCGTCGGTTTTGATGCGTCGTTGTTCAGCGCGTTCAAGCTGAACGGCGGAGAAGGCGCCGGTAACCGCGTGCATTTGAATCACGACGGCCAAACCGGGCAGAATCAGCTGGCCTGGACGTACCCGGGCGTGTGGGATGTGAAAGCGCGGGTATCGAATACGGTTGTTAAATATGGTCAACAATTATTCGATAATCCCTTTCTCGTTCCCCACGATAACCGCGCACTGCCGCCCACTTACCGCGGTGTTTCTCTCGCGAGCGACGAAATCAAGAACCTGACGCTCAAGGCGGGTAGTGTCGACGCAGTGCTGGCGCGCGGCCAGACAAGCGTCTCCTCGTTGAGGACCGAATACGGCGGCATACACTTCAGCCGCTTCACGTTCGCGGGCGGCGATTACACACCCAATGACGATACGGCCGTGTCCTTATATGGCAGCCGTGCAGATAACGTGTGGGATCAATATTATCTGTCGCTGACACGCAGTATTGGCGATCCGTCGCAGATTCGCTGGACGGGCGGCCTGACCTATTACTATACCCATGACGTGGGGCAGAGCCGAGAAGGGTCCATCAATAACCACGCGTATAGCTTGCTGCTGTCGGGCACGCACAAGGCGCATACCATATCGGTCGGATTCCAGCAGATCGCGAGCAATCAGTTCTTCGATTATGTCGGCCAGTCGGCAGGCGATTATCTGGCGAATTCGCTGGATGTCGACTACAACGCGCCGCATGAAAAATCATTGCAGCTTGGTTATACGGTCAACATGGGCGAGTACGGTGTTCCGGGTCTGAAAATGACGCTGTGGACGGCATATGGATGGGGTGCGGATGCCACGGACATGGCGAATCGATACTCCGATCCATCGAACGCCCTGCATGATCTCTACTGGAAGAATGGTCAACCCGTTCATGGCACCCACTACGAGTTCGGTTTCATTCCGTCTTATACGTTGGGCTCTGGAAAACTGAAGGGAACGACCGCGAAGTTCTATTACATGCATCACCACGGCGGCCAATACTATTCGGATTCCAGCAGCGATGTTTATCGTTTGATGGTGAACGTTCCGGTCAACGTGTTTTAAGAAATCGACGGCCGTTGGACGGCCGATAGGGCGTGGTGAGCAGCGTGATGGGCGCTGCTCACCGGTGTGCAGCCCAGTCGATCAGGCGTGGGCGCTGAACCGCGCTTTCCGCCCGCCGGGCCCGCCCTGCGGGCTTTTTTCCATACGGGCAGCTAGCTTCGGCTTGGCGTCCGATAGAAACACTCAGCGTTGCACGCCCCAGCGGCGCACGGTGAGCCGTTCGAAGGTATCGAAAACGAGATGCTCCACGACCAAACCGATCACGATCACGGCAGCCAGTCCCGCGAATACGCGATCCGTATACAGCTCGTTACGGTTCTGAAAGATGTACCAGCCGAGCCCGCCATTTCCCGAGCTGGCGCCGAACACGAGTTCCGCTGCGATCAGTGTGCGCCATGCAAATGCCCAGCCCACGCGGAGCCCGGCGAGGATCGAGGGTAGTGCGGCTGGCACCAGAATCAACAGTACATGCCGAAGTCCTTTCAAGCCGTAATTGCGGCCAGTCATATGCAGCGTTTCCGGTACGGATTGAAAGCCGGAGTAGGTGTTCAACGCGAGCGGCCACAGCACCGAATGCACGAGCACGAACAGCAGGCTTCCGGTTCCCAGACCGAACCATAACAACGCGAGCGGCAGTAGCGCGATCGACGGTAACGGATTGAACATCGCGGTCAGCATGGACAGCAGATCGCGGCCAAAACGCGTGGACACAGCAAGCGACGTCAGCACGAACGCAAGCACCACGCCGAGCAGGTAACCTCTCAACAGCACGGACAGGGAGATCGCCGTTTTCGCAATAAGTTCACCCGACCAGATGCCTTGTACGAATGCCGATAATGTATCGGTGAAGGTAGGCAACAGCAGATCGTTTCCGACCGCGCGCGCAACCGCTTCCCAGATTCCGATCAGCACGAAAGCGATAAGCGCCTTGCGCAACCACGTCTGGTTCGCAAGCCGCTTTCCGAACGGCAACGGCGTCTCAATGGCGACATCCAGAAGCGGTTCTGGAACACGTTCGTATTCTTCGCGAACCGGCGGCACGAGCGCGATGGGCTCGAACGGCAATGTAGTCGGCCTGCTCATTGAACGGCCTCCGTGTCGTCGAACAGCAGCCGATGAATACGTGCGACGCTCTGCTGAAAGTCACTGCGTCCCGAGCTGTCCTTGGTGAATTGATGGCTGTTCAACTCGGCTCGCACGCGCCCGGGATGCGGCGTCAGCAGCAAAATCCGGTTGCCGACAATCAGCGCTTCCTCGATCGAGTGCGTGACGAACAACAACGTGAAACTCGCCTCGTCCCACAAGCGCAGCAGTTCTTCCTGCATCTTGCGCCGCGTGAGTGCGTCGAGTGCGGCGAACGGTTCGTCCATCAGCAGCACGCGTGGTTGCATCGCGAGTGCACGGGCGATCGCCACGCGCTGTTTCATGCCACCGGAGAGCGTGTGCGGGTAAGCATCGGCGAAAGCAGCGAGGCCGACCTTATCGAGGAAATGCAGCGCACGTTCGCGGGCTTCCGCGCGGCTCAGTTTCTTGGCGACGCGCAACGGGAACGCCACGTTTTGCAGCACCGTTTTCCACGGCGGCAGCTGGTCGAATTCCTGGAACACGACAATGCGATCGGCGCCTGGACCCTGCACGGGTTTGCCGTCGATCTGGATCGTCCCCGCAACCGGTTCGATAAAACCGGCGACCGCTTTGAGCAGCGTCGACTTGCCGCAACCGGACGGGCCGAGCAGAACGAACCGGTCGCCGCCATAGACGTCGAAGCTGACTTGATGCGTTGCACGCACGATGCGCTCGCGCGTGCGGTACTCGAGGTTGACGTTATCGACCGTGAGGAGCTTGGCGCTCGGCGCGGACGAATTATCGCGTTCAGGCGGCGGATAAAGGACAGTGGGATTGGCGGCCATGGCTGTGCGTTCATGCGTAAAACACGACCTTAGCGGGGCCTCATGCGCGCGTGAACCAATCATTGCGCATATTCAAAACACGCCGACGCATAAGCAACGGTTTTGCCGTTTCAGTGACGCGGACGGTCGCTTAAGCGATGGTCAAAAAAACGCCCGCCAAAAAGCAGCGGGCGTTCTCGCAACAGGTACATACAGCGATGAATCAGCTGCCACCGCCGAGCGCCGGATCGGCGAAAAAATAGTCTTGCCATGACTTCGGCTCGTTCTTGATCGCACCGACCCGATACATGAACTGTGCGAGCGCAAGCGTGTTCTGCGGCGCGATCTTGAACTGCGTGTCGGGGTTCTTGATGATGCCGACCAGCAGCGTGCGATCGATCCTGGCGTTGTTCACGCGGATATAGATATCGGCGGCGGCTTCTGGATTGGCCGATACGAAACGCGCGGCATCCGCGAGCGCCGCGATGAATGCGCGATACGTCTTTGGATTGTTATCGCGGAACTTTTCGGTCGCGTAGAGCACGGTGGCCGAGCTCGGACCACCGAGGACATTGTAGGAATTCAGCACGATGTGCGCCCTCGGATTGCCCGCCAGTTCTTGTTCCTGGAATGGCGGATTGCCGAAGTGTCCGGTGATCTCCGTGCCGCCGGCAATGATCGCGGCGGCCGCGTCAGGATGCGGAACGGCTTGCGTCAGCTTGTCGAGGCGATCGTAGTCCTTGTCGCCCCAACGCTTCGCGGCGGCGAATTGCAACACGCGCGACTGCACCGATACCGACACCGCCGGCACCGCGATACGGTCTTTCTCCGTGAAATCCGCGATGGTTTTCACGTTCGGATTATTCGATACGAGGTAATACGGCAGATTGCCGAGCGAGGCCACGCCCTTGACGTTCTGTTTGCCGTGCGTGCGGTCCCAGATTGTCATCAGCGGACCGACGCCTGCCCCCGCGATATCGATGGAACCGGACAACAGCGCGTCATTGACGGCCGCGCCGCCCGATAACTTCAGCCAGTCCACTTTGATATCGACGCCGGCTTTCTTGCCTTCCTGTTCGATCAGCTTCTGGTCGCGTGCGACGTTGAGCAGCAGATACACCACGCCGAACTGCTCCGCGATACGGATCGTTCCCTCGGCTCGCGCAGGAGGTGCTGCAACAAAAGAAGTAACGGCAAGGCAGAGCGACACAAGCGCCGCGGTCAAAGGGCGCGACAATGAACGAGAACCCGCAGGTCCTCGCCGGGAAAAAAGCGAAAGCGGCATCGAAAGTCCGAAGAAGTGTTTTTAGAATTGAAGTCGTACCTGGAAGCCAAGCGATCAGAACGGCGTGTCGCCTTCAATCGTCGTTCGATACATCTTTCTGCGCAGATGATCTGGCGTACCCGCTGCGAGGTGCATGAGCGAGCGGTTGTCCCAGAACACGAGGTCGTGTTCGCGCCATACGTGCCGGTAGACATGCTCGTCGCACACGCTGTGATCGAAGAGGGCTTGCAGCAAGTCGCGGCTCTCATCTTCTGGCAGCCCGATCACGCGCGTGGTGAAATGCTCGCTCACGAACAGCGCACGGCGGCCGGTTTCCGGATGCGTGCGCACGATCGGATGCACGACCGGTTCCACTTGCGCGATCTGTTCGGCGGAGAGGTTAGGGCGCCACGGGCTGCGCTTTTGCAGCTCGGCGTATTTCGCCAGATAAGTGTGCTCGGCGGAGCGCCCCTTGACCGCATCGCGCAGTGCTTGCGGTAGCGTGTCCCATGCCAGATGCATGTTGGCGAACAGCGTGTCGCCGCCTTCTGCCGGCAGTTCCTGCGCGTGCAGCAGCGAACCGAGGCTCGGTGTTTCCTTGTACGACAGATCCGAATGCCAGAAATGCCCGGCATCGCCGAGACCGATCGGCTTGCCGTTTTCCATCACGTTGGAGACGATCAAGATCTCGGGATGACCGCTCAACTGAAACTGGTGCAGCACGTGGATTTGCAACGGACCGAAGCGGCGGCTGAAGTTGATGTGCTGCTCGGGCGTGATGCGCTGGTCGCGGAACACAACTACGTGATGATCGAGATGCGCGCGATGGATGCGCTTGAAATCTTCGTCGGCCAGGGGCTGGCTCAGGTCGAGGCCGGTCACTTCGGCGCCTAAAGGCGCACCTTCGAACGGAATGATCTCGATGGTCTGGTGTGGGGATAAGGTCGTCACGCGGGACTCGTTAATTCGATTCGGGGGAAAAGCACTCCAGGCGAAGCGGCGGTGATGAACTGAAACAATACGCCGGAAAAGCCCAGGTCAGATACCGAATCTAAAATCCCGTGCGAACAAGGTCAACGAACCAAATCCCATACGCTTATCTGTTTTAGCGATAAACGGGCCGCTCCAGTAGAGGAGCGGCCGTGCGGACTTGCAGAATCATTACTGATGGTTGTGCGTCGGGTCGCTGCAATGCGCGCATCCCGCCGCGCTGTCATTCCATGATGACCCCAGGATCAGGCTGCAGAAATTGAGGCGTTTGTACGTCGGGTCCTTGAGCGCGAGGACATCGGCTTTCACGTTGCCGAACGTCGTTTCCGGTTTCTTGATCGTCCCGTGAGCGAAGGCGTCGATGATGCCTTCCTTGAAGTTCACCTCGCGCGGATGCACGGCGATCACCTGCTTGCGCTGGGAGTCGGTGAACTCGTCGTAAGCGAGGCCAAGCACGTCCATCTCCACACCCGCCGTGACCAGCGCGACCACCGGCTTCTTGTGCTGCGGAATTCCGGGCGTGGTGTGCAGCGCGATCGAATCCCAAACCTGTTCGATGTCCTGCTCGCCGATTCCATAACCCTTGAGGAAGTCGCGCGCGGCGTTCGCACCGTCGACTTCGAAGCGGTCATGCGGGCTGCTATAGGCATCGATCAGGCCCATGTCATGGAACATCGCGCCGATATAAAGCAATTCCGCGTCGAAGGCCAATTGACGCCGCTCGCCGGTCAGGGCGCCAAACAGGAACACGCGGCGCGAGTGGTTGTACAGCAGGTCCGGCTCGGTATCGCGGACAAGTTCAGTAGCGGCGCGCGCCATGGTGCTGTCGGGAATGCGGATGCCGGCAATGGTGGTGGTCATGTTCAATGTTCCTTGGATGTTGAGCTTGCCCTCGACGCCGCGAACGCCTTGTTAAAATGTGCAGGCCCGGGCGGATCATCGGGAGAAGCGGAAGGGGTGTGGACGACGAATCCAGTGTGGCGGCGAGCCGGCATGGCCGCAATGCGCCGTGTCCGTCGAAGTCTGCCAACCGTACGGCGTCTCCTGCCAAGCGCGTAGAACGCGCCCAAAAGCAGCCCTTTTCCATGGGACCGGAGTCAGCGCTAAAGCGCTGACTCCGGTCGACACAGGAGCACGACCTCATGCACAGCGTCGCCGTCGCGATTTTTCCGCAAGTGCAGGCGCTCGATGTAGCCGGTCCACTCGACGTATTCGCCGAAGCGAACAGCTTCCTGGCTCCCGGCGAGGGTTACGCGATCACGTTGGTCAGCGTGGACGATGCGCCGGTGCGCGCATCGAACGGTACGCGTTTGCTCGCGGACACAACGTGCGGAAAGCCGCAGCAGCGTTACGACATCGCGCTCGTTGCGGGCGGTCCGGCGCTGCCGTCCGATCCCCCCGATCCGCGCCTGAGCACCTGGTTGCGCGATGTTGCTTCACGGTGTGAGCGCTACGGTTCGATCTGCACCGGCGCGTTTGCGCTGGGCCATGCCGGTCTGATCGATGGCCGTCATGTCACGACCCACTGGCAAAATGCGCCGCAACTCGCAAGGCAATTTCCGCTTGCCCGGGTCGAGCTCGATCGCATTCATATCCGCGATGGCAATCTGGTTACGTCGGCGGGCGTGACGGCGGGTATCGATGTTGCACTCGCACTCGTCGCCGAGGATCACGGCCCGCGTATTGCGCTCGCTGTCGCCAAGCGGCTCGTTGTGTTCGCGCAGCGCCGTGGCGGCCAGTCGCAATTCAGCCCGTACCTGAGTGCGCCCGCCGATGAGACCTCACCCGCGGCGAAGGTGCAGGCGCATGTGATGGAGCATATCGGCGAGCGGATGACGGTCGAAAAGCTGGCGCAGATCGCGGGCATGAGCGAGCGTAATTTCGCGCGCGCGTTCGTCGAGGCGACCGGAGTGACACCGCATGATTTCGTGGAGCGAGCGCGTATTGATGCAGCGCGCAACGCGCTCGAAAGCAGCACGACGCCGTTGAAAACCATCGCGTATGAATGTGGCTTCGGCACTGCGGACAGGATGCGAATCGTGTTCCGGCAACGGCTGGGAGTGTCGCCGAACGATTACCGCCTGAGTTTTCTGAAGCTCGGGGCTTGATGGTGTTTATCGGTCACGACCTACGGACTGGGCGTGCGTTTTGTCTGCGGTTATGGGGACATATAAGTGTCAAAGATCAGGGCACAGCCGTCCAGCCGTCTGATACGGTGGAAGGGCTGCTGCACCGCGCCGACGACGCGTTGTAAGTTGGAGTTGGCAACAATGAATCTGGAGGTTTTAATGAAAGATGCTTATGAACGACGTGCGTTATTGCTGCATCTGGGCGATGTGCTGGAGGCACTGTCGTGCTTGTCGCGAAGCGGCCAGCGTTATGCCACGCTCGGTGACGCGATCGCCCGCGAGGACTCGTTGAGGGGATTTACATGGCTCGCCTATCTCGATGCCGGGATGTCGCCGCAACAGGTTACCGAGCGCGCGACCGCTGCGTTTTTCCTTTGGCCGAAAACCCTGCTCGATGAAGAACTGAACCGGTCGTTGCTGGCATCGACGGTGCAGCACGATCTCTTCACCGGCAACGCCGAGGGTTGGGAGGGTTACGTCGCGGAGCGCAGGAAGGACGTGGCATGGTTTGCGGAAGGTTTGCAGACACCACTGCCCGGTGCCAAACCGGAATCGCGTTTTAGCCGCTGGCCCTGGCCGGAAGAGTCCAGCGCGTCCTGAGCGTTTTTGTGGGCTCTTGCTCATGCTGACCACTCCTGCATCGAAGCTGGGACCGTTCGCACGTCCGTTGCCCGGGTGCTTGTCCACTGACACGTTTCCGGGCGCCGGGTTCAGCCTCTGATTTCGTGCGGCGCTCGCGCTCGACATCGCTTACCGCAATGGTGTTACGAAAGCAGGTCCTTAAGCGCCACGCGATAGTCCGCAAATGCGGAGTCCTGCTGCGCATGGTAACCGTCGACAACCACCGCGCGCCCGCCGGTGTAGACATCGCGAACCGGCTCGCCGCCGTGTTCGCAAAACACGAAGCCCGACAATATTTGCGACGGCGTTCGGTCCATGACCGCCGGATGATCGGCGTCGAGTACACAGAAATCGGCTCGCTGTCCGACCCGCAAGCCGGCTACCTCGCGTCCTGTCGCAGCAGCTCCGCCGGTTACCGCAGCACGATAAAGCCCGTCCGCGACCGCCGGTTCAGCAACCGATGCCAGCGCGTTCCTGCTCCGGTGCAAGAGGCGCTGGCCGTACTCGAGCAGTCGCAGTTCGGCGCGCACACTGACGCCCACATTGCTGTCCGAGCCGATGCCCCATCGGCCACCATCGGCGAGATAGCGGGGGGCATCGAAGAAACCGTCGCCGAGATTGGCCTCGGTCGTGGGACACAAGCCGACCGTCGCACCGCTCTTGGCTATGGCCGCATATTCGGCATTGGAGAGATGGGTTGCGTGCACGAGACACCAGCGTGCATCGACAGTCTGACGATCAAACAACCATTGCACTGGCCGCTGTCCGTGGGCAGCGATACAGTCGTCTACTTCCTTCGTCTGTTCGGCAACGTGGATATGCAGTGGGGCATCTAGATCGTCGTGCCGCAAGCCGCGCACCAATGCGTTCAACGACGCCTCCGATACCGCCCGCAGCGAATGCGGCGCCGCTCCGTAACACAGAGCGCCATGCGTGGGGTGATCGCGGCGCAGGCGCGCGAGCAGATCGAGAATCCATTCCGGCGACGAGATGAAACGTGCCTGATGCGCAAGCGGCGGCTGTTCGCCGAAGCCGCTGTATTGATACAGCACGGGGAGCAAGGTGAGGCCGATTCCAGCATCCTGCGCGGCGCCGATAATGCGCTCGGCGTGCTCCGCCGGATTGGCATACGGCTTGCCATTGGCCGCATGATGAACGTAGTGGAATTCGCAGACCGACGTATAACCCGCCTTCAGCATTTCAATGTACAGATGCCGGCTGATCGCTTCCAGATGAAAAGGTGTCAGCCGGTCCGCGAACCGGTACATCAGCGTGCGCCAGCTCCAGAAAGAATCGGCCGGGTTGCCGCGGGTTTCAGTCAGTCCTGCCATCGCGCGCTGGAATGCATGCGAGTGCAGGTTCGGCATGCCTGGGATCACGGGCCCGCGCGCGCGGGGAAAGCGAGCGTCGCGAGTGGCGTCGGGCGTGACGTGCGTCAGTTCGCCGGCTGCATTCCAGCGCAATGCCACATCGCGATGCCAACCGTCGAAGAGGAACGCGGCCGATGCAAAAAGACCGCCGCCGTGTTCCATGACGTACGACGCCGAAGTCATGCCGCCTGTTCGCGCGACAAGACCGCTTGCAGGAAACTGCGCGTGCGGGCTTCGCGCGGCGCCCCGAAAATTTGCGCCGGCGGTCCTGCCTCGATCACGCTGCCGTGATCCATCACCACGACCGTATCCGCAACATCGCGCGCAAAATTCATCTCATGCGTGACGATCAACATGGTCATGCCTTCACTCGCGAGCGTCTGCATGACCTGCAGCACTTCGCCGACCAGTTCGGGATCCAGTGCGGAAGTGGGTTCGTCGAAGAGCATCACTTGCGGGCGCATGGCAAGCGCCCGGGCAATCGCCACGCGCTGTTTCTGTCCACCGGACAGGGTGCCCGGATAAACGTCGGCCTTGTGTCCGAGCCCGACCTTCGCGAGCAGGGCGCGCGCTTGGCTTTCGGCATCCACGGCACTCGCGCGAGCCAGCGAGCGCGGCGCAAGCGTGACGTTCTGCAGCACGGTCAGATGCGGAAACAGGTTGAACGATTGAAACACCATGCCCACGTCTCGGCGGATGCGGTTCAGGCCGTTCTCATCGATCATCCGGCCGTTGTCCACGAGCGCGTGGCCGCAGATCCGGACCGTACCTTCTTCGGCGGTTTCCAGCCCGTTCAGGCAGCGCAGGAAGGTACTCTTGCCCGAGCCGCTCGGACCGATCACCACGATCACCTGCGACGGCTGCACGTCGATATCGATACCGTTCAATACCCGGTTCGCACCGAACGACTTCGCCAGTTGCCTGACTGAAACAATGGGTTCATTCGCGGTCGTGCTCATGGTCAGACCCTCCCGTCGGCACGCAGCGATTTTTCGGTCCTGCGCAGCACCAGCGACGTCGCGCTCGTGAGGATCAGGTAAATGAACGCGATCGCTATATACACTTCCAGCGACCGGTACGACACGCTGATGATCTTCTCGCCTTCGTGCATCAGGTCGTTGATCGTCAGTAGCGAGACCAGCGCTGAGTTCTTGATCAACGCAATGAACTCGTTCCCGAGCGGCGGGATCATGCGCACGAACGCCTGCGGCAGGATCACCTTGCGCATGGCCATTCGATAAGGCATCCCAAGCGATCGTGCCGCTTCCATCTGGCCGCGATCCACCGATTGAATCGACCCGCGCACGATCTCCGACACATAAGCGCCGCTATAAACGCCCAAGCCCAGCACGCCGCACGCAAATGCGGGCAGCATGATGCCGAACTGCGGCAGGCCGAAGAACAGGATGAAAAGCTGTACGAGCAGTGGCGTGCCGCGTATGAACGTGAGATACGCGGTGCAAAGGCCGTAGATCACGCGGCGCTGCGGCGCGAGTCTGCCGATACCCACCAGCAGGCCCAGCACGCAGCCGAGTACGAGCGAGCAGGCCGTGACTTCGATCGTCGTCGCAGCGCCTGTCGCGAGCGCTTCCCAGCCTGCCCATACGGGAGAAAAATCGAGCGTCATCGGTTAATCCTGTGAGGGGCGGCGTATCACTGCTTGCCGAACCACTTCGTCGTAAGCGCGTCGTAAGTACCGTTCGCACGCAACGTCTGCAGCGCCTTGTTCATCTCCGCGGTCAGCGCGGTTTCGTCCTTGCGCAGTGCGAAGCCGTACAACTCGGTAGTGAGGCCCTTGTCCAGGACGCGCACGTTGGGCTGCACCTTCGCGTATTCCACGGCGGCGGGGCGGCCGGTGACCGCGGCATCGGCGCGGCCGATGTTCACGAGATCGAACATCTCCTGATTCTTTTCAACTTCCACGCGCTGCACTTTCGGATAGTTGTCTTTCAGGAAAGCCACCGATTTCGTGCCGACCTGGACGGTCACCTTTTTACCGTCGAGATCGGCGGGCGTCTTGATCGACGTGTCGTTCTTGCGCACCAGCACCACGAGACCACCCTTGTAGTACGGGTCGGTGAAATCGACGACCTTGCGGCGCTCATCCGTCATATAGATGCCTGACGCGGCGACGTCGAAGCGATTCGCGATCAGCCCCGGAATCAGCCCCTTGAAGTCGATGTCCACCCACTGCACTTTCTTGCCGATCGTCTTGGCCATGGCCTCGATCAACTCGATATCGAAGCCCGTGCGCTTGCCGTCTTTTACGAATTCGAGCGGCGGAAAGGTCGCGTCAGTGGCAACGCGGATGGTGTCGTCGGCAGCGCGGGCGGCGGGTGCAGCCGCCACGCTGACGAGGACGGCGAGCGCGAGGGCGGAAAAAGCCTGGGTCAGTTTCATGCTGGTTTCCTTGATGCGTGGGCAAGCAAAGTTGAAAGTAAAATGGCTCAAAGCTTGTAACTGATGCGGTCTGCCGCGGCGCGCGTGAGTTGCGCCAGCTCGGCTTCGCGTCCCGCAATCCGCGCGACGGGTGCCATCAACGTGATGGTTCCTTCCAGCCGTCCCACGTCCGATACGAGCGGCGCGCTCACGCCCCATACGCCGATATCGACCTCGCTTTCGCTCGTCGCAAAGCGCCGGCGGCGAATTTCTTCCAGTTGTGCCCGCAGCGCCGCGACAGCTTCAGGGTCATCGGGCGCACTGTCGGCGATCAGGACGTCGGCCTGGGCTTCGGGCAGGAACGCGAGCAGTGCTTTCGCCGAGGCTCCGCGTGTCAGCGGATGCGCGCGGCCGCGGGCGAACGAGCAGCGCAGCGGCTGGTCGCTTTCGACCATCGACAGGCACACCACCGCGTCGTTGATCGGCACCAGCAAGCCGACACTCTCGCCGGTCCGCTCTACGAGCACGCGGATTTCGTCGCGGCTTTGGGTCACGAGTTGTGCGTTCTGGTCGAAGCCCCACGCGAGTTGCACGCTGGACGGACCCGGCTCGAACAGGCCGGAATTTGCGTGCTCCTGCAAGAGTCCCCACTGCTTGAGCGAGCTCAGCAGCCGGTACACGGTCGACAACGGCGCACCGATTTCCGCTGCGATCTGCTTGGCGCCTATCGGCCGTCCCGCACGCGCGACGCTGGTCAGCGCGTGGAGCACGCGATCGACAACGGAGGAAGATTCGGCTGGTTGTTTCATGCCGAAAGTCTCTCTCGCCAATTCTCAAAAAAAGAAATCAATTCTTATTGCATGGGAAAATCATCTCGTGGAGCGGGTCTTTTCCACTCTCGCCTCATGCTGATCGGCAAAAAAAGCCGGCTTGCGGGAGAATCCGGGCGTTGCGCGCCCAATCGCTCAGTCGCTAAAAAACCGGCCACGAGTACCCGCGCCGCATCCTCAAGGACCGAGACATGGACTATCTGACAAGCCTCAAAGTGTTCCGCGCGGTCGTGGAGGCGAAAAGCTTTACGCGTGCCGCCGATATCCTTGGCGTGTCGCCGCCGGTTGTGTCGCGCGCCATCGCCACCCTCGAACAGCGGCTGGGCAACCGGCTCTTCCACCGCACTACGCGGCACATCTCGCTGACCGAAACCGCCGAGCAATTCTTCGCGGGCTGTACGCGCGTGCTGGATGAGCTCGACGCACTGGAGGCGCAGGCGTCCGATCGCACCAGCGACCCCACCGGCATGCTGCGCCTGGTCGCCCACACGACCGCAACGGTCAACCGGCTGGTGCCGCTGATCGCGACCTTCCGCCGCCGATACCCCCTGATCGGACTCGACGTGACCCTGACCGAGCGTCCCGTGGACCTGGTGGCGGACGGCTTCGATCTCGGTGTGGTGTTGCCCTTCATGCTGACCAGTGACACCACCGTCACGCGCCTGCTCGAGCGTATTCCGCTGGTCATCGTGGTGACGCCGGGGTATCTGGAGGGCAAGCAGCGGCCCGTCCATCCGTCCGACCTCGCCGGGTATGAGTTCGTCGCCATGCACGCATCGATCCGCAAGCCGCTGCTGACGTTCCGGCTCGATGGCGGTGAGCAGATCACCGTGCCGCTGAAGGCGGACGTGACATCGAATAATGCGGTGTTCAATCGCGAACTGGTGTTGCAGGGCTTCGGCTTGGGCGTGTTGCCGGCTGCGCTGGTGCGCGACGAACTGGCGTCGGGCAAGCTGGTGTCGCTGCTGGACGACTTTGAAATAGTCGACGGCGCGATCGAAATCCGGCTGGCGTACAGCAGCCGCACATTGCTGCCGGCGAAAGTGCGGGCGTTCATCGAACATGCCGCCGAATTCTTCGAGACCTGAGCGTCCCGGACAAGTTTTAATCTTCATTCCGCATCGATTCCCGTTCGATTGTTAACCGATTCGTCATTAATTGATGCGTGAGATGACGGTTGACGTCGTGCATATGCACACATAATCTGTGCACATGCACACACGACTTCCTAGCCATGACGATTGTTTTGCGGTCCGCCAGGCTGCGCGGCACATCTCGCAGTTATACGAGCGGCATTTGTCGGCGGTACAGATTACGCCGACGCAATTCAGCATCGTCTCCGCGCTTGCGCGTATGCCGGAGATGACGATGGCTGAGCTCGCCCAGGCGATGGTGATGGAGCGCACGACGCTCGTCCGGGTGCTGCAGCCGCTGCTGCGCAGCGGCCTGGTGCTGGCGGAGCTGGGCGGACCGTGCCGGCGGCGTTTGCAGCTGACGCTGACTGAAGGCGGCCGGGCGAAGCTCGCCGACGCACTTCGGCACTGGCAGGCAGCACAAGACGAGTTCGAAGCGAAGTTCGGACGCCGGCAGGCAGCGCGTCTGCGGCGCGAGCTGTTTCGCCTGACGAGCGAATGAGCGTGACCAGCGTGTCTCAACAACCATCCGATGCAACCAACAGGACCCACCGATGACTACTCCTTCCTCACCGCTTCCGTCTACCGCCGCGCCCACGGCTGAGCGCGAAGCGCGGCGGCCTTTTCGTATCGGCTGGATGCCGCTCGCGATCACCGTGGTGGTGATCGTGCTGGCTGCCGCTGCGACCTATTGGTTCACCGTGCTGCGTTTCATTCAAAGCACGGACGACGCGTACGTCGGCGGCAACGTAACCGTGATGGCGCCGAAAGTGAACGGTTTCGTCGCCGAACTGCTGGTCTCCGATAACCAGCGCGTCAAGGCCAACCAGGTGCTGATCCACCTCGACTCGCGCGACTACGACGCAAGGCTCGCGCAGGCGAATGCCGACGTGCAGAGCGCGCGTGCCGCCGTCGCCGAGCTCGAAGCGAAACAGCAATTGCAGGCCGCCGTGATCAACCAGAGCCAGGCGGAAGTGCGGGCGTCGTCGGCCGAAGTCACGCGCAGCGCGTCCGACCAGGTGCGTTACCGGCAACTCGTCAAGGACGAAGCGGTGTCGAACCAGGTAGTCGAACGTGCCGACGCGGATTACCTGAAGGCGCGTGCCACGCTTGATAACAGCAACGCAGCGGCGCTTGCTGCGCAGCGCCAGCTGGCCGTGCTTGCCGCGCAGATCGACGACGCCCGTGCGCGTGTCGCCACTGCCGAAGCATTGCGTCGGGTGGCCGAGCTGAACGTGGAGTACACGACCATTCGCGCGCCTGTGGACGGTTATGTCGGCAACCGGACAGCGCGTGTGGGCATGCTTGCGAACACGGGGGCATCGCTGCTCACCATCGTGCCCGCCGATGGCTTGTGGGTCGACGCCAACTTTAAGGAAGACCAGTTGAAGAAGATGCATGTGGGCGATCGCGCGGACATCTCGCTCGATGCCTCCAGCGAGACCATCCACGGTCATGTGGAAAGCCTGGCGCCCGCGACCGGCGCGACCTTCAGCGTGCTGCCACCCGAGAATGCGACCGGCAACTTTACGAAGATCGTGCAGCGCGTGCCGGTGCGGATTCGCCTGGATGCATCGAATGACATGCAGAACGTGCTGCGCGCCGGGCTCTCGGCAACGGTTAAGGTTCACCTCGACAGTGCGAGCCGTTCATGACCTCATCCGTTCCGCTTAACCCCGCCAATCAGCCCACGAAACAGCGTGTTTTTGCGTTCGCGCTGATGTGCCTCGGCTTTTTCATGGCGACGCTCGACATCCAGATCGTGGCGTCGTCGCTGAAGGATATCGGCGGCGGTTTGTCCGCGAGTCAGGACGAACTCTCGTGGGTGCAGACCGCGTACCTGATCGCCGAAATCCTCGTGATCCCGATGTCCGGCTGGCTCTCCAAAGTCTTTTCCACGCGTTGGTTGTTCGTCGCGTCGGCCGTGGGCTTCACCGTCACGAGCATGCTGTGCGGCCTCGCATGGGACATCAATTCGATGATCCTGTTCCGTGGTCTGCAAGGCGCGGCCGGCGCCGCGATGATCCCGACCGTTTTCACCACGGCATTCGTGCTGTTCCCCGGCAAGCAACGGCTGATTGCATCGACGACAATCGGCGCGCTCGCTTCGCTCGCACCGGCGATCGGGCCGGTGATCGGCGGCTGGATCACGTCGCAATGGTCGTGGCACTGGTTGTTCTACCTGAACCTTGTACCGGGGCTCGTTGTTGCGTTCCTGGTGCCAAAGTTCGTGCATATCGACGAACCCGATCTGTCGTTATTGAAGAAGGGCGATTACCTCGGCATTGCGTTGATGTCGGGTTTTCTCGGCTGCCTTGAATATGTGCTCGAGGAAGGCCCGCGCAAGAACTGGTTCGGTGACGACGTGATCATCACCTGCACCTGGATCTCCGCCATCTGCGGTTTCCTGTTCATCGTGCATGCGTTCACCGCGAAAGATCCGATAGTGGATTTGCGCGCGCTCGCCGTCAGGAACTTTGCAATTGGCTGTTTGCTGTCGTTCGTGACGGGCATCGGCATCTTTGTCGCGGTGTTTCTCACGCCGCTGTTTTTAAGCCGCGTGCGCGATCTGGATTCGCTGCAGATCGGTATCGCGTTGCTTTCGGTGGGCGTATTCCAGTTGCTCGCGCTCGGCGCCTATGCGTTGGCTTCGCGCCTTGTCGACATGCGCTGGTTGTTGCTCTTCGGTCTCGTGTGTTTCGGTCTCGGCTGCTATTTCTACGTGCCGCTTACGAACGACTGGGGCTGGCAGCAACTGCTGCTGCCGCAGGCGCTGCGCGGGATCGGCCAGCAGTTCGCGGTGCCGCCCATTGTGACGATGGCGCTGGGGTCGCTGCCGCAATCGCGTCTCAAGTCAGCGAGCGGCCTGTTCAACCTGATGCGCAATCTTGGCGGTGCGATCGGCATTGCGGTCAGTGCGACCATGCTCAATGACCGGCTGAATTTTCACTATTTGCGGATCAGCGAAAGCGTCACGACGGGCAGCCCAGAAACCGAAGCGTTCCTGTCGCGGCAGTTCGCGCACTGGGGATCGGTCGCAGGAGATGCGTTGAACGCGACGAACGCAGGCCTCGCCAATCTGCACGCCCTGGTGTTTCGCGAAGCGCTGGTGATGACCTTCTCCGACACCTTCTACGTACTCGCGATGTGCTTCGCCGTCGGCATAGTCAGCGTGATTTTCGTGCGGCCTATCGGCGCTGCGCCGCCTTCTCCTGACGCTCATTGAGATCGATCATGTACAAGCTTTTGTTATCACTTGCGGCAAGCCTGACGCTCGCGGCGTGCGCCGTGCAGCCCGCGAGCCATGCGGATTTGCCGTCGACCGTGCAGTCAATCGCACCATCGGACTGGAGCGTCGACGCCCCGCAAGACAGCGCGGATTCCGCTGTGTGGTGGCAGCAATTCGGCGATCCCGTGCTGCATGAACTGGTGACGTCGGTGCTCAACCAGAACCTCGATGTGCAAGCTGCGCTCGAGCGCGTGAAGCAGGCCCAGGCCGTTACCACACAGCGTCGCGCGGCTCTTCTGCCGGAACTCGATGCGACCGCCACGGCGGCCGATGTGCGCCAGAACACGCCGCCGCCGCTGGGATATGTACGTCAGGCGGGTGCCGGCTTGGCCCTTAATTGGACACCCGATGTATTCGGCGGCGAGCGTCTCGAGTTGCTGGCGTCAGAAGCGCAATTGACGGGCCGTCAACACGCCGTCGATGAACTTCGTCTCGCGCTCGCGGCGAACACGGCGTCGGCGTATGTGGATTTGCGCTGGGCGCAAAGCGAGCAAAAAATCCTGCGGGACAACATCGCGATCCGGGAGCGCGCGCTGCGTCTCACGCAGGAACGGCTGCAATACGGGCTCTCGCCGCGGCTCGACGTTACCCGCGCACAGAATCAGTTGAGCGATTTGCAGGCGCGTTTGCCGCGCGTGGCATCCACCATTCAGCATCAGCTAAGCCTGATCGCGGTGTACTCGGGGCGCACGCCTGAGTCGGTGGATGCCCTGGTGCTCGCCACGCCCGGCACCATTCCGACACCTTCCAGCGCCGTGCCTCAGATGTTGCCCTCGGAGGCGTTGCTGCGCCGTCCCGATGTCCGCAGCGCCTACGCCGAGCTAACGCAACGTGCAGCGGAAGTGGGCGTCGCGAAAGCGGACCGTTACCCGAAGTTTTCGCTGCAACTGACTGATGGTTTGCTGGCATCGTCATATCTCGGCTTGCCCACGCTCACCGACAACCTCTTTAGCGCCGCGCTCAACGCAACCAGTCCGATCTTCAACGCCGGCCGCATAACGGCAGGCATTGAGCAGAGCGAAAGCCGCATGCGCGAGTCCGATTTGCATCTCCGTCAGACCATGCTGCAGGCACTGAAAGACGTGGAAGACACGCGCAGCGATCTCGTTAGCACGTCGGAACAGGCCGACCGCCTGAACGACGCGTTGCAATCCTCCGATCAGTCGCTGCGCCTCTCCACGCAGCTTTATAAGGGCGGTGCGAGCGGTTTCCTGGATGTCCTCGCGGCGCAGGAAGCGTATCTGCAAGACTCGGATGCGCTGAATCAGGCGAGGCGCGAGCATGCGCTGGCAGCGGTCGCGTTGTACCGTTCGCTCGGCGGCGGCTGGAGCGAAACGAAACAGGAGTGATGCGCTGTGCGCGGCTCGGGTAACATCGGGCATCCTTTGTGTTCAAGCTGCCCACCACCCGCATGGCGCTCAAAAACCTGTTGAGACGGCTCGACCTGACCACGCTGCAGCTCTTCCTCGCGGTCTATGAGGAGGGCACGCTCACGCGCGCGGCCGAGCGCGAGGCGATCGCGATATCGGCCGCGAGCAAGCGCCTGCTTGAACTCGAACAGGCCGTGGGCGCAACGCTATTCGTGCGCCGGGCAAGGGGCATGGAGCTCACGCCCGCCGGCGAAACTCTTCTGCACCACGCGCGCCGAGTGTTGCGCGACGTCGAGAACATCGGCATCGAACTGGCCGAGCATGCGACCGGCGTGCGCGGTTATGTACGCATGATGGCAAACCTTTCGGCCATCGTCGAATTCCTTCCCGAAGATCTGCGCGCGTTTTTCTCGATGAACGAGCGCATCAAGCTTGACCTCGAAGAGCGCCCGAGCAGCGGGGTAGTGGAAGGCATAGCCGACAGTCTCGCCGACGTCGGCATCTGCTCAGGAGAAGCCGATACACGCGGTCTCGATGTCTCGCACTACCGGCATGACTCGCTCGTGGTCGTGATGCGCGAGGATCATGCGCTTGCCGGCCGCGAGCAGGTTACGTTTGTCGAGACGCTGGATAGCGACTACGTCGGCCTGCATGCAGCCAGTTCCATCAACTTGCGCACGCATATGGCCGCGCGTCAGGCGGGTAAACCATTGAGGCTGCGCATCCAGGTGCCGGGTTTCGATGGCGTCTGCCGCATGGTGCAGGCGGGTCTGGGCATTAGCGTGCTGCCGCTCAAGGTATTCAACACTGTCGGGCGTCCGCTTGGACTCACGGCAGTCACACTCGACGAACCCTGGAGCCAGCGCGATCTGATTGTCGTAGTCCGCGACGCAGCGGCGCTCCCGCCAGTGAGCCGGATGCTGTTCGATCATCTGCTTGCTGTGGAGCACGACGAGCAGAAAGGCGCCTGAGCGTTCGCCATTCGCGAACGGTCATTGGCGAATTGCGGTTGGACGGGGCGCGCTGCCGGCTCCTAAGCTGTCTTCCAGATCAGGTTTTTGGGGGACATGCATCATGGCAGGACCGCTCGCAGGTATTCGCGTCATAGAAATCGGTACTCTGATTGCGGCGCCGTTCGCTGCCCGCATGCTGGGGGAGTTCGGCGCCGACGTCATCAAGATCGAAGCACCGGACAATGGCGATCCGCTTCGCAAATGGCGAAAGCTGCATGAGGGCACGTCGCTCTGGTGGTATCTGCAGTCGCGCAACAAGAAGTCCGTATGCGTGAACCTGAAGTCGCCGGACGGCGTCGATGTGGTCAAACGCCTCGCTGCGCACGCCGATGTTGTCATCGAAAATCTCCGTCCCGGCGCGCTCGAAAAACTCGGCCTTGGCTGGGACGTCCTGCACGCACTCAATCCCAAACTCACGATGGTCCGCATCTCCGGATACGGACAGTCGGGACCGTATCGCGATCGTCCGGGCTTCGGCGCGATCGGTGAGGCCATGGGCGGCATCCGTTATACGACTGGCGAAGCCAATGGCGCTCCGGCGCGCGTAGGCGTGAGTCTCGGCGACTCGCTGGCTTCGCTGCACGGGGTGATCGGCGCGTTGATGTCGATCCTGCGAGTGAAGACCGGGCAGGGCGACGGGCAAGTAGTGGATGTGTCGCTCGTCGAAAGTGTCTTCAATCTGATGGAAAGCCTGATCCCCGAATACGACTTGCTCGGGCATGTGCGCGAGCGCAGCGGCGGTGCGTTGCCGGGCATTGCGCCGTCGAATACCTATCGCACCGAGGACGACGGTTATGTGGTGATCGCGGGCAACAGCGACCCGATCTTCAAGCGCCTGATGCACGTGGTAGGGCGCGCCGATCTCGCCGATGACCCCGAGCTCGCCCGCAACGACGGCCGCGCCGCGCAGAGCACGCGTCTGGACGAAGCGATCGCGGCCTGGGCCACGCATCATTCGACGGACGATGTGCTCGCCGCACTCGAGGCGGCCGAAGTGCCTTCGGGAAGGATCTATTCTGTTGCCGACATCGTCGCAGACCCGCACTATCAGGCGCGTGACATGCTGCTCGACGCGGTGTTGCCCGGCGGGGTATCGGTGAAGATGCCGGGCATTGTGCCTAAACTCTCCGACACCCCCGGCGAAGTTCGATGGCAAGGGCCGGCTCTTGGAGAACATACGGATTCCGTACTATCTGACCTTGGATTCGATGCACGCGACGTCGCGCGACTGCGCAGCGAGGGCGCCGTGTAATGAATGATCCAATCGGGCAGGACATTCGCCCGTAGAAGCTTCACCTCCACATCACCAGAACACATATGACCGGGCGGCCGCAGGCCAGTCCGGCAAGGAGACGATCATGAGCGATCTTGGCGCCACTGCGGCCGTACCGCAAGCACACAGCGAAAACGACTTGAAAGCGGTCATCAGCAAGGTGGCATGGCGGCTGATGCCGCTGATCATGATCTGCTATCTGTTCGCGTTCTTCGATCGCATCAACATCAGTTTCGCGAAGTTTCAACTGCAAAGCGATCTGGGTTTCTCCGATACCGCCTACGGCCTCGGCGCCAGCCTCTTCGTGATCGGCTATGTATTGTTCGAAGTGCCGAGCAATCTGATGCTTTACAAAGTAGGCGCTCGCCGCTGGATTGCGCGCATCATGATTTCGTGGGGCATCGCCACGAGCGCAATGGTGCTGGTCGGTAACGAATGGCAGTTTTATGCGCTGCGTTTCATCATCGGCGCAATGGAAGCGGGCTTCGCCCCCGGCGTGCTGTATTACCTCACGTTGTGGTTTCCAGCGAGCCATCGCGGCCGCATCACGTCGATGCTGTTCCTTGCCTCAGCATTTTCCGGGCTTGTCGGCGCGCCGTTGTCGGGCCTCGTCCTGGGGCATATGGATGGCGTGCTTGGCATCCGTGGATGGCATTGGCTATTTCTGCTTGGCGGCTTGCCGTGTGTCTTGCTCGGCATCATGGTGCTGAAGCTGCTGAAGGATCGTATCGAAGATGCGGGCTGGCTGAGCGCCGGGGAAAAGTCGCTGCTGGCAAGCCGCATCTTGCGACAAGCACCGCATACCGACGCTAGCCGTTCGTTGCTCGACGCGATCAGGACACCCGGCTTCCTGGTGCTTGGGCTTATTTATTTCCTGATTCAGGTGGCGTCGTACGGTCTCAACTTCTGGGCGCCGCAACTGATTCGAAGCGCCGGTACGCACAATCCGACCACCATCGGTTTGCTGACGGCTGTGCCTTATATTTGCGGCGCGATCTGCATGGTCGTGGTGGGCCGCCTCTCCGATGCCTGCGGCGAGCGCCGCAAGTTTGTATGCGGGCTGTTGGTGATGGCGGCGCTCGGTTTTTTCGCCGCCGGCATCTTCGATAAGCAAACCGGTTTTCTTATTGTCGCGCTGGGCGTGATGGGCGCGGGCGTGGTGGCCTCGATCCCCGCGTTCTGGGCATTGCCGCCGAAGCTGTTGACGGGGGCGGGCGCAGCGGGTGGCATCGCGTTGATCAACACGATCGGGCAACTCGGCGGCATTGTGAGTCCGGTGATGGTGGGGCGGGTTCGCGACCTGACCGGGAGCACGACACCCGCGCTGTATGCGATCGGTGCCATGAGCCTCATCAGTGCATTACTCCTCCTGTTCGGCTTGCCGGAAATATTGAAGCAGAAGGATCCATCGGAGGCTCGCGCTTCCAGGAGATAAACTGGCCAGGCAGGAGCAAAAGCGCCGTTTCAACGCGAGTTGAAACGGCGTTTCCATTTGGCTTGACCACCTGAAGTTTTAAAAGAGGAAGCAAAAGGTTTCGCCGCGTTGCCGACAGAAATCCAGTTTGCGTCCGGTACTTTAGCCCGCTGCTTTGACGCATTAAAACAGTCCGAATCGGTTATCCAGATTCAAATGCGGCCAAAAATACCGCTTACTCCGGGCATCGGCCACTTGCTGGAAAAAGCGACCGGCATACTTCAACCAGTGCTTTAAAAATCGTCGTGACGCAGCCGTCCCGCAAGCACCTGCACCATCGTCGCGAACACAGTCAAGCTTCGATTTGCCTTGCCTCGCGCAACGATTCGGCGCATTCTTAATCGTTCCGATGCCGATGACCGCCTATTTGCATATCGGTCTTCAGCAAATTTCCACGACGGTCAGCGCAGTGTGTCCAGCGAGTGCGTTATGACCATCCATACAATCGAATATCGCGGCTATGCATTGCGCGCTTATTCGCAGCAGATTTTCCCGCCGCATGGTGATCCGTTTGCAAAAGGTCCCAAGCGGTTTTCCGCAATTGTTCAGATAGACGCAGTACCGTCCGACAGCGCGACGTCCAAGCGCTATTCGCCGGCCATCAAGGGCGCCGAGCCGGCTAGCGCCGACGAGGCAATCGAGCTGGCCATGCAATACGGTCGGGACATCATCGACGGCAAAGTACAGGCCGGTGCGCTGTATAACGCGCGAAGCGGGCGCTTTTCCCGCTCCGTACGACGGTTCCAGCCGTCCGTGCCGGCACTGTCTGTACCTTCGCTGCCAGGCGGCGCCGACAACGCCACATGAGCGGCAACGCTCGCAGTACCCACGCGTGACAAAGTCTCGGGACGTCACGCAATAACCGAAGATCATCATGAACGACACTGTAAGAAGCTACCGCGGCCTCGAAATTTATCCGCTGATCTACCCGCATAAGCCGCGCGGTGCGGACGGTTCGCGTCACTACGACTCGGGTTTCGACGCTGCGGTGAAGATTTCCCGCCGTGGCGCTGACGACAGCACGACCACCAGCCGCGTGTATCGCGTGCCGGGCGCCGGTCCGTTCAGCGGGTCGGGTGAGGCGCGGCTTGCGTCCACGCGTTATGCAGAACGGCTGATCGACGGCAACGTCGCGGGCGAATCGATCGCCGATCTATGAGTTATTCGCTCGATCATCAGCCCTTGGCCTCTTCGCTGGATAACCGGACGACCGACAAGCCGGCCGGGTGGGCCAATTACAACGTGGCAGCGTCGTCACGGCGCGCAACGGGCGGAACCATGCCCACGCTGCGCGTGACCCGGCTGAGCGACAAGCGCGTGATCTATCCGTTTGTTGGCTGCGCAGACATGCCGCTTTTCCCCGATGCACAAACCGCACGCGATTACGCCGAGCAGTATGGCGCAAGCCTTGTCGACGGCGACATCGCGGTGCCGGAGTAGGGCCTGACTGACAAGCCGGTGGCGGGCAACGGCTGCAATCGTTACATAACGTGACTAGGCTCAGTCCGAAATAGCTTGACACCGCTTCCCGCGGGACGTAATCTGCAGGTCGAAGTATTCAAGAAGCTCGATTGCTGTTCATCATTCTGCCTCGTTATCTCCGCGGTATTTGTTGTCCTCTCACTTCCTTGAAGCTTCTCTCGCCTCAATACGGGGTTGCATCATTTTTATATTTTCAAGGAATTCTCATGGATACCGGTATCGTCAAGTGGTTTAACGACAGCAAGGGCTTCGGCTTCATTACGCCTGACGCAGGCGGCGACGACCTCTTCGCCCACTTTTCGGAAATTCGTAGCGACGGCTTCAAGACGCTCGCCGAAAACCAAAAGGTTAGCTTCGAAACCAAGCAAGGCCCGAAGGGTCTGCAAGCTTCGAACATCACCCCGCTGTAATTGGTGATGTGATTTATCGCGTAAATCGGCTTGCGCTGGTTTACGCGAGCAGTAAATGTTTTCGCGGAGCTTCGGTTCCCGGTTGCGGTAGTCGCTTTTATTGAACGGCGCCGCTACCACCAGCATTGCACCTGTCTGCCTCTGCTTGCATCTGTTTGCACTTCCACTTTAGTCCGCTTTAGTCCCTCTGCAATCTCCTGCAACTCGCTGCCACACGTCGCGATCTAGCTTCGAACGCTAATTGTTCGTTGTCGCGCTTGTGATTTCGGCTGCTTTCTGCTGTTTTTCTGCTGTTTCCTCTGCGAATTTTTAGGCCTTGTGCCAATCATCAACGCGTCCTGACAATCAATGTTTGTCGGACCAGCGTTTGTTCGTGTGTATCAATCATGCATAACTCTAATATTTACCAGTACAACGGCTATAAAGTCATTCCCTCCGCACATCGTCTGCCTGATGGATCGTTTGCGTCGAACCTTTTGCTTGAACGCAATAGCGGCAGCGAGAAGGGCAACCGTTATCAGTTCCACGTTCTCGATTATTTCAAGAACGAAGCGCAAGCGCTCGGTCATTCACGCAAGTGGGCCCGGCACTGGGTCGACACCCGCGGCTGATCGTTGGCAGCGGGTCGATATGTGGCCCATCGAAACGGCTTGCTGCTAAAAGCAGAGTCGAGACATCCGTTTTCTTAAGTTCGATCTAGTCGACTTTTCTACTGTAGTTCCCTGACACGCGCGGCAAGCGCGATGTCCCGCCGGCGCACCAAAAGGTGCGCCGTTTTCATTTCCGGCTGACCATGCTGGACAAGGCTGATGGAGCTGCCGTGCATACTCGCGCTGCTTTTCGCGCCTCGCAGATGCGCTTTTTTAGTTATCCCGTCTTTCATGCGCTCATTGCGTTACGGCCAGGCTTTCTGATGAAGCCGTCGATCAGATAACGCTTCGTGCTGCAAACAAGTCTTTTTAGCTGGTCTCGTCGCGCTGTATTCTTGATGTCGACACGCTGGTTTTTCAGCACCGGTTTCCCTGGCGCATTCATATTCATATCGGCAATAGCGAACGTCATTCGAAGTCCCTGAGTCGATCGCTCTAAGTGTCTTCATCTCTTTCTAATGCCGCGGATTTGCGGTATTCCTTCCGGGCAGGCACGTGCACCCCAGCAGCGCGCTCATCCCAAATCCACAAGAACCGGAGCCGTCGATGTCCGTCTATCTTCTTGCCCTGCTGATCGGCGTTGTCGCCGGCCTCCGTGCGATGACCGCTCCCGCCGCCGTGAGCTGGGCTGCGCATCTGGGCTGGCTGCCTTTGCAGCACACGCCGCTAGCGTTCCTCGGTGCAACCGTCACGCCTTATATCCTGACCGTGCTCGCCATTGGCGAGCTGATCACCGACCAACTGCCGAAAACCCCTAGCCGCAAGGTGCCGATGCAGTTCGGCGCGCGGCTCGTGACCGGCGCGGTGAGCGGCGCCGCGTTGGGTGCGGTGGCGGGCTCAATGCTGGGCGGTGCGGTGGCGGGGCTGATCGGCGCTGTCGTCGGCACGCTGGGCGGTGCGAGCGCCCGCGGTGCGCTGGCTCGCGCGATGGGCCGCGATCTGCCGGCGGCGCTGATAGAAGATATCGTGGCGGTGGGCGGCGCGGCGCTGATCATCATGGCGTTGGCTTGAGCTTAGCTACCGGTGTCGACGTCGGCGTCGACGTGGTTTTCAGTACTGGCGCCGCTGCGGTATCGAAAAGTAAGTGGTGAGCATTTCGGCCAGGCGCCAAGTGGCGCAGGGGCGCCGGCAATGGGCGTCGAAGCCTGCATCTTTCAGGGTTTCGATCGGATCGGCCGGCCAGATATTGCTGATCGCGACCAACAACCGGCCGGTGATATCGGCGTCGGGGCGTAGTGCATTGATGAAGGCATAACCGGATTCGCTGTCGAGCCGCGTGTCCAGTATCAATGCCTGAGGTTTCCAGTTCTGCAGCAACGAACGCGCCGATTTGAGACTCTGGGTCTGCATGACCTGCAGCCCGGTCAGCCGCAGCAGTGCGGCAAGCGATTCCCCGATCAATTTGTCCTGATGGGCGATCAGTACCCGCGGTGAGCCTATCGGCATGCGTGCCTGCTTGCGGCTCCACAGTGCAAAGTGTCTCTCGTCATCCGTGCCTAAACGATTGCTCATGGTGTCCTCCTCCTGGTTCTATGTGACTGGGTGGGGCGCCGGAGCCGTATGACCTCCATTGACGGCAGCTTCGAGTCCGGCGTTGGGAGTGCTGCGGAATCGATGACGCAGTGTCGCGTTTAAGCATTTGCCGCAAAACCCGGTTGAGGAGGGGAACCCTGTGGTTTTTTCGGGGGGGCCACAGACCCTCCTTCGTATCCCTGCGAAAGGAGGGGTGGCGGCACCCCGACATGTCGGTACTATCAGGATGTGATTTACGGGAATGGCAATGGAAAACGGGAATTTCAAAACGGTGCTACTGGTCGAGGATGAGGGGCTTACAAGAAGCGCCATGAAAAGCCTGATCCTGGCCAATGAACCGTTGCTCGATATCGATGAGGCCGACGGCTTCGAACAGGCCACGGAGAAACTCTCCGAGCGCTCGTACGATCTCGTCTTCCTCGACTATCAATTACGGGGCAATTCCACGGGACTCGATCTGCTGCACTGGATCGGGGAGCAGGAGCGCGAGGTACAGACCATCATGCTGTCCGCACAAGACGACCGCGATACGGTGCTGGAATGCATCAGGAGCGGCGCATGCGGCTTTATTTCGAAGGCGAGTGAGCAAGGGGCGGGCGTGTTCCGCGAGGCCCTCAAGACGATTCTGAGCGGCCGCGTGTACCTGCCCAATAGCGTGCTGGGAAAGGGCGGTCACAGCCCTAAGCCGGTGTCGACGCATTCGGGCGTGACGGTCGAGTCGCTGAACTTGCCGCCACGCCTGACCGAGACGTTGCGCTATTTGCTGCAGGGTTTGTCGAACAAGGCGATTGCGAGAAAGATGAATATCAGCGAGAACACCGCAAAGGAGTATTCAAGCGATCTCCTCGCGCGGTTTCACGTGACGCGGCGGACCTTCCTGATCGTGGAAATGGCGCGACGGGGAATCGAGATGCCGATGGGGAATGCGGCGGTGGCCGTGGCGGCGCCGCGGTAGGTTGGCTGGACCTGAGAGATTTTTAAAAAAAAGAAGGATGGGCGGGCTTTGCCGCCGCCCTATCAGTACCCGTGTCTCTACAATGCCGCCAATGCCTTGCTGCTTTGGCAGGGAAACAATCAACAGGGCCTCGCGGTATCGCCCACCGAGCGGCCTGATATCAGCGACGCAATCTGCCTGCGCAATTCGGCGGGACTGACCGGTTTGCTCAGCACGTCGTGGTCGCATGCCAGCGGCACGATGGTCGCGGCGGGTTCGCCGGTCACGACCAGGCACGGGCAGCGCCGGCCGAGTTTCGTCGCGCCGAGCATGGCCACGTCGCGTGCTGTTTTCGAATCGCGCAAACGGAAATCCGTGATGATGAGATCCGGATAACGCTCAATGGTGCGCAGCGTCTCCTCGAACTCCTCGAAGCTGCCCGCGGAATCGAACAGCATGCCCCATTGCACGAGCAACGCTTCCGTCGACGCCCGCACGAGGCTATCGTCCTCTACCAGCAACGCATAGAGCCCATCTAGCGGCACGGTCTGCAAATCGGACGTCTCGCCCCGTGAACGCGGAGCGGTTTCACCGAGAGGCGAACCGCAAATAGGCATTTCGAGCGAGAACCGCGAACCGCGTCCTTCCGTCGATTTCAGCTCGATCCGATGCTCTTCCAGAATGGACACCACGGCGTTCACGATCGACAAGCCGAGGCCCAGTCCCCGGTCGTTGTCCTGCTCGGCATTGCCGACCTGGAAGAACGGCTGGAAGATCGAATCCCAATGTTCCGGTGCAATGCCAATGCCATTGTCCACCACGTCAATGCGCGTTCGCGTAGCTGAGCGCACCACGCCCACGATAACCACGGGCTCGGCTTTCTTGCTGGCATCGGCGTAACGAATGCCGTTCGACACCAGGTTCACGATGGCCCGCCCGAGCCAGTGCGCGTCGCTGCGTACATACACTGGCGCCGCGGGCATGCGCAGCCGCAGGTCCACGCCGTGCATGGCCGCGAGCGGGCGCAATTGTTCGGCCGCTTCGAGCACGGCTGTCTTGAGGTCGAACACGTGATAACGCGGCACGACGCGGCCCGATTCGAGCCGCGACAAATCCAGCACCGCGTTCAGGAAGCGTGCGAGGATCACCGACGAACGGCCGGATTCATCGATAAGCCGGGCGGCTTCGGTTACGTCGTCGTGATGCAGCGCTTCGGCGGCAGCCTGCAGGAAGAGATTGAGCGCGTGCATGGGCTGCCGCAAATCGTGCGTGGCGGCCGCGAGGAAATTCGACTTCTCCTTGCTCGCGGTTTCCGCCGCGAGCATCTGCTGCTCCTTTAACGCGAGCAATGCGTTGGTCTTGGTCTCCTGATCTTTCTTCGACGCCAGCAGATCCAGGTTCTTTTTTTCTAGTTGAACGTTTGCGGTAAGGAGCTCGTTATTGAGCACACCGAGCGCACGTTCCGCGGCGAAGCGTTCACGCGATACCCGTTCCGCGTGCACACACACGCCATGACCGATCACGACCACGTTGAAGAGATAAAACAGGCCCATGAAGAAGTCTTCGGGCGAAAGAATCCTGATGGTGACCTGCAGTAGGACAATCGATGAAAACGTGATGACCGCGGCCGTCAGCGCAACCCTCGACTTCAGATAGAAGAAGCCGAACTGAAAGAAAAATACCAGGTAGAGGCCGACGAAATACCACGTGTAGTTGAACGGCCCCGGCGCCAGGGCTACCAGCAAAAGAAGCAGCAAGTTACAGCCGTAGACGCCGGTGAGGATCACGCGCTGCGACGCGGCATGCGACGCGAACGAAGCCCTCAAGGTCAGGCTGCCGACGAACACCAGCAGCACGATCCCGGCTACCCGCAGCGCCATGATCTTCATGAAGACGGGCGCAAGCACGGCGCTCTCGCGCCCGAAATTGAAGTCGTACCAGAGAAAGCAGACCCACACGGTCAGCGCGAGAAGCGCTGACGCGCGGCGGAACGCGCAAAAGCGGCGGCTGTGGTCTTCGAGGAACTGGGCTTCGAGAGCGGCTTCAGGGAAGGGCTTGGGAATGGAGAGATTGCGTACCAGGCTCAGGCCCGCATCGCGCGCGGACGAGGTGAAGTCCCGCGACGGCTTGGGCGCGGCGATGTCGGCAATGTGCTCCGGAACGTCCATGATTCGCTCACTCGAAAAAGGGCGTGATCGATTACTTTAGCTGACCGCGCGCCTGAAGCAAACATCGTTTTTACAAAGTATATCGAGTCCTTACCTTTTATAACTGAGTGTCATGGGCCCGATGACCGGCGCGCGCTCGCCAATGACGGCTTGTCGCGCTAGGCTGGCTCTCACGCGTACGGGACAGCGATCGATCGGGTGTTGATTTGTCTGATCTTTAAGGACGCCGCTATATCGCCATACTGCCCCGAGGGTGACGGGTGAATATTTCTTCCATGTGAAGTCGCGAACGCCGAGCGCGGTCGCCCGCGATGCGGACCGGCTTCAGGACAACGACGAAAGCGTCCCTGCTTAGATCAACTCGGAGATCTCGATCAGATTCAGATCGGGATCGCGGACATAGACCGACCGAATTTTCTGCGTGGCGCCGGTACGCTCGACCGGCCCTTCAATGATCGGCCACTCGCACTGCTTGAGGTGCGCGATCACCTCGTCCAGCGGCACGGCCGCAATGAAACACAGGTCGAGCGCGCCCGGCACCGGCACATGCGCCTTCGGCTCGAACTCCTTGCCGCGCACATGCACGTTGATTTTCTGGTTACCGAAGCGGAACGCGGTTCGCCCCGCGCCGAAGGTTTCGAGCTTCATCTGCAGGACTTCGGTGTAGAAATGGCGGGTCGCCGCTTCGTCGATGCAAGTCAGCACGAGGTGATCCAGGTGATCGATGATGGCCATGTCAGGCTCCTTCTTTTGCGAACGCTTGTTGTGCGGGTGCGCCGCGTGCATCCATGGGCGGCGCGTCGTGCAGGTCGAGCCTGCGGCCTGCCTTGAGGATCTGGCTCGGCACGTCATGACCGATGAGCCCGGGTAACAACGCCGATGCGTTGAGCGCCACGGTGAGATCGACGCCGGTGTCGTAGCCGTCCAGTTCCAGCATATGTACCAGTTCTTCCGTACAGACGTTGCCGGTGGCACCAGGTGCGTACGGACAGCCGCCGATGCCGCCCAGCGAGGCATCGAAACGATCGATGCCCGCGTCCAGCGCCGCCAGCGTGTTGGCGAGCGCCATGCCGCGCGTGTTGTGGAAGTGCAGGGTGAGTTCGAGTTCGGGGAATGCACGACGCACACGCTCGCATAGTGCGTTCACCTGCGACGGATACGCCATGCCGGTGGTGTCGCAGAGTGTCACGCCATGCACGCCGAGCGCGGTGAAACGCTCGGTCCAGCGCAGGACCTCTTCCACCGCGACGTCGCCTTCCATCGGGCAGCCCATCGACGTGGACAGCGATACGTTGATCGCTACCGGCGTTGCTTTCACTACGCCGATCACCTCGCGCAATTGCGCGAACGACTGCTCGCGGCTCATGCGCAGATTGGCGCGGTTGTGGGTCTCGCTCACCGACATGACGAGGTTGACTTCATCGACGCCACACGACAACGCGCGTTCCGCCCCGCGCAGATTCGGCACGAGCACGGTGTATATCACGCCCTGACGGCGCGCAATGCCATGCATCACGGCTTCGGCGTCGCGCAACGCGGGAATGGCCTTCGGCGATGTAAACGACGTCACTTCGATCTTGGCGAAGCCGCATGCGCTCAAGGCATCGATCAGCGCGATCTTCGCGTCGGTATCGACGAATTGCTTTTCGTTCTGAAAGCCGTCGCGGGTCGCGACTTCCTGGATGTACAGGCGTTTCATGGGGCTCCTCATGTCGGGTGATGACGCGCTAGACGGACATCATGAACCCGCGTCGGCGGCCTGAAAATCGCTGGATTTTCCACGACCGTTTCCAAATTGGAAAGGCTCGTCAAGGTCCGCGAGCACCTGCATGCCAGAAGCTCCTTCGTTCCTGCTGCGGGTTCCGTAGCGAGCCGGCAACGATGACGTGCGAAGGCGTATTGCACGCAGATTTTGCAAATGGTAGGCGGTGTGCCATTCGTTAGGAGCGCTGTGTTCGTGCCCGCTCTTATTGGATTGTTATCGGGTTCATGTCGCTTCGGTCCTAGCACTATGACGCGATCGTTCTAGGAGCCGGAGTTATGGTCGCATCTACTCAAAGGGACCCATCCAGCGCGTTTCCGGTGTGCCGGCTCGCTAAAAAACCATCCTGCAACACCGTTCCTTTCCCAGGAGTCATCGAATGTCGAGAACGCTGGAAGCATCGCCCCCTGAAGTCGATCTGAAAACGCTGCGCAAGGTGATCCTCGCGGCGTCGATCGGCAACTTCGTAGAATGGTTCGACTTTGCCGCGTACGGTTTTCTCGCGACCATCCTCACGCGAGAATTTTTCCCCAGCGGCGACCCGGCTGTTGGGCTGCTCAAGACCTTCGCCGTGTTCGCCGTGGCGTTTGCATTCCGGCCGCTCGGGGGCATTGTGTTTGGTGTGATCGGCGACCGGATCGGCCGCAAGCGCACGCTCGCGTTGACGATCCTGCTGATGGCGGGCGCCACCACGCTGATCGGTTTATTGCCTACTTATGCCGCGATCGGCGCGTTCGCACCGTTGCTGCTGACGGTTATTCGCTGCGTGCAGGGCTTCTCCGCCGGTGGCGAATATGCCGGTGCGTGCGCCTACGTGATGGAGCACGCGCCGCAGCACAAGCGGGCGCGGTACGGCAGCTTCGTGCCAGTGTCGACGTTCTCGTCCTTCGCGACCGCCGCGGTGGTGGCCTACGCGCTCGACGCGTCGCTTTCCGCTGACGCCATGAGCACCTGGGGCTGGCGCGTACCGTTCCTGGCCGCTGCGCCGATCGGTCTGATCGGGCTGTATCTGCGAATGAATCTCAACGAAACCCCGGCTTTCCGCGCGCTCGAAGGCGAGCATGACGTGGCGCATGCGCCGTTGCGCGACACGCTGCGCACGCAGGCGCCAGGCATTTTGAAGCTGGGCGCGTTCATCTCGGTGACGGCGTTGTCGTTCTACATGTTCACCACGTATTTCGCGACGTATTTGCAGGTTGCAGGCGGGTTGAATCGCGCGACGTCGCTGCTGATTACGGTGATCGCGTTGCTGTTTGCGGCGGCACTGTGTCCGCTGGCCGGGTTGTATTCGGATCTGGTGGGCCGCAGGAAAACCGTGTTGACGGCATGCGTCATCCTGATCGCGACGGTCTACCCGTCGTTCTCGCTCGCGGGTTCAGGCCACTTTTTGCCGTCGGTGATCGGCGTGGGCTTGCTGGCGATCGGAGCGGTATTGTCGGGCGTGGTGACAGCGCCGTTGTTGTCCGAGGTGTTTCCGACACGCACCCGTTACACCGCTTCCGCCATCACCTACAACCTCGCGTACACGGTCTTCGGCGGCACGGCGCCGCTCGTCGCCACCTGGCTTATCACGACGACGGGCAACAACATGTCGCCGGCGTTGTATTTGATCGTGATCTCGGTAATGGGATTAATCGGTGGTTTGATGTTGCCGGAAACGTCGAAGGTCTCGCTGCATGGCGCGAGTCTTGCCCATCCCGATGCAACCGCCGGCGCGGCATTGAAAAGCGTACCGGGGTCAGCGGCCTAGCTGGTTGCTGCCAATTCGATAACCGTTAAAACGGACGCGTCCGGCTACTGCTGGACGTGTCCCGAGGCAGCGATCACGCGATGCACGAATCGCAGTTTTTCGACGACGGGCGGCGCGAGCGCGAACGGGTAGGCATCCGGCATGCCGAGGCTACGATTCAGGCTGTTTAATGCGTAGGTAAGCGGAAACCACTGTTTCATCAGATGATCGAAGGTGGTTTCGCCAGCGGTGGCCTGGAGTTCCAGCGTGGGGTCGAGCGAATTCCCTGGCATGAGGGCGACGCCGCAGGCCATGGCGGTATCGATGGTATCCACGATGTGCAGGTAATGTGCCCAGGTTTCCGCCCAGTCTTCCCACGGATGCGTCGTCGCGTACGCGCTCACGAAGGATTTGCCCCAGTCCGGCGGCGCTCCGTCCTTGTAATGCTTGATCAACGCTTCACGATAATTGGCCCGCTCGTCACCGAATAGCTTGCGAAAGCCTTTGACCCACGGCGTATTGGCGATCAGGCGATCGAAATAGTAGTGACCTATTTCGTGCCGGAAATGACCCAGCAGCGTCCGGTATGGCTCGCCCATCGAGAGCCGGACACGTTCGCGTTGTGCGTCGTCGGCTTCCGCGATGTTCATCGTGATCAGTCCGTTGTCGTGACCGGTCAGCACTTTTTTGCCGCGTTTGTCCTCGAGGAATTTGAACTGAAGCCCGGTTTTCGGGTTGACCTGACGCGATTCCACACGCAGCCCCAGCGCGCCGAGTGTGTAGAGCAGGCGGCGTTTCGCGGCTTCCAGGCGGAACCAGTAATAGCGGCGGTTCGCCACGCGCAGGTTGGGGATGGTGTGCGTGAGGCGGCAGGCGTGACAGAGCGGGTCGGCCGATTCGGCTGGAACCATCCAGTTGCAGACCTTTTCCACTTCGTAGTTATGACAGCGTTTGTACAGCGCTTCCGGGCGCTCCGGGTGCCGGCTGCGCCAGAGACCATTGCCGGCGTCGTCGAAGGCGCTGATTTCGGCAATTTCCGGGATGAAACCAAGCAGCGATTCGCAGCGTTCGCAGCGAAAATTCTCGAAGAACACCAGCTGATTGCAATGATTGCAATGGAAAGTTTTCATAGGCCGGGGGTATCGAAGTACATGGCGCATGTTCCCCTAGTATGGGCCGGCGCGCTGAATGTTCTTCGCAGCAACCTGCATGCCGCCGGGGAAATCATTCCCTGGGGCACGTCGACGCCTAGTTGTCTGCGCCAGCACTCGCCGCCGCAGGGTTCATCTCCCAACCGCCGCCCAGCGCCAGGAACAAATTGACCTGATCGAGCGCGACCTGTCCTTCTGCCGCCGCCAACTGCGCGTTCGTGGAGGTCAGTGTGCGCGTAGCATCCAGATCGGCAATAAACGATTCCCGTCCAGCGACGTAAAACCGATGCGTTTGATCAGCAGATTCAGCCGCGGATTTCTGCGCGGCCCGCAACGCATCGGCGCGTGTGTAATCGGCGGCATAAGTGGCGAGACTGGACTGCGTCTCCTGCAGCGCCTTCAGCACGACGCCATCGAACTGAGCGAGCGCAGCATCGGCGCCGTATTGCGCTTCGCGAATCCGCCCGCGTGCGCCGTTCACCGGAAAGGTCCAGCTAATCAGAGGACCGAAACCCCATCGTGCTGTGGGCTGTGTGCCGAGGTCCTCGAGAATCCCGGTCAAGCCAGCGGAAGCGCCGATACTGACCGTCGGATACAGCGCTCCGGTCGCCACGCCGATCCGCGCCGTCGACGCCGCCAGCTTGCGTTCGGCTTCGCGCACATCGGGACGCCGGCGCAGCAATGCGGCGCCATCGCCGACGGGCAGCGGCTGCGCGATCGTCGGCGTCTTGTTGCAGGCAAACACGCCCTTGGGCAGATCGGCGGGTCCACGCGCCAGCAGTGTCGCGAGTTGGTATTGCGCGACCTTCCGGCGTGCAGTGAAGACAGGAATATTCGCCAGGAGCGTGGCTACCTGCGTCTGGCCGCTCGTCACATCGGGTACATTGCCGCGCCCCGCTTGTTGCAGCCGTCGCGATACGGACACCCGCTGGCGCTGCAGGTCCAGCGAGCGCTGCGCAATGCCGAGTTCCTCCGCCGCCGAGCAATTCTGCACGTACGCGCGCACGACATCCGCCACCACGGTGATGCGGGCAAGATCGGCAGCGGCTTGGGTCGCGTCGCTATCGGCGCGGGCGGCTTCCACACCCCGGCGAATCACACCGAACAGGTCTATCTCATACGAAATGTTGATGCCGACATCGCCTTCGTTCGTGACCGGAAGCTTTTCCGTGAGCAAGTATTGCTCAGCCGATTCCTGCGCGCGTTTGAACGCGGCCGATGTGCCGCCTGAAAAGCCGCCTTGCGCTTGCGCCACGCTCAGGGCGGCGCGCGAGCGGCCGAGATTGGCGGCAGCGACGCGCAGGTCCGTGTTCGACGTCATGGCTTGCTGGACCAGATCGTCGAGGACGGGGTCATCATAGAGACGCCACCAGTGCATTGGTACGGCGCCGCCCGATACGGTCTTCTGACCATCCGCGCCGTCGAGCGGAGCGTTGGTGAACGGCGCGTTGACCACGGCATCTTTAGGCACCGAATAGTCGGGACCGACCGTGAAACACGCGGCAAGCGCGAGCACGAACGGCGTCAGGACGAGGGCGCGCGGCATGTTCATCGGTTCGCACCCGGCGCCGAGGCGTTCGCTATACCGCTAACCGGCGCGACACTACTTGCGTTGCCCGGGGCGCTCGCTGCACCGGACGCCCCCACGACACCGCTCGCGCCACCGGTCGCTGCCGCATTCGATTTGGCAAGCGGCGCGATATCGCGCACCGACACCGTCGCTGTCCGCCCCGCGATCATGCGAAAGTCTGCGGGCACTTCGTCCAGCGCGATCCGCACCGGAATCCGCTGCGCGAGCCGCACCCAGCTGAACGCCGGATTCACGTTCGGCAACAGGTTCGATCCCTGCGAACGGTCGCGGTCCTCGATCCCCGCCACGATGCTCTGCACATGCCCACGCAGTGTTTTGGGCTCGCCCATCACCTTGATGTCCACCTGCTGCCCGATATCGATGCCATGCAGCTTCGTCTCTTCGAAATACCCATCGACGCGAAACGAATACATGTCCACCACCGACAACACCGAGCGTCCCGCGGTGACATATTCGCCCGCGCGCGGCGCGCGATCGTTGAGATAACCGTCGACGGGACTCACCACCGTCGTGCGCTGCAGATTAAGCCGCGCGGTATCGATAGCAACATCCGCATCCGCCAACGCTGCTTCCGCCTGCTCCACGCGCGAGCGGCTTTCCTCGGTCACTTCACGCGCGACGAGATCGCCGAGCGTGCGGTTGCGGGCGTCTTCCCGGCGCGCTTGATCGAGCGTTGCGCGACGCTGCAAGGCCGTTGCCTGGGCCTGGCGCAGTGCGAGCGCATAACGTGCCTGATCGATGACAAACAGCACCTGCCCCGCGTTCACCGGCTGGTTGTCGGCCACGTTCACGCTCACGATCAACCCGCCCACGTCGGGCGCCACTTGCACGACGTCGGCGCGCACGTGGCCGTCGCGGGTCCAGGGCGCGAACATGTAGTAGCCGACCAACCGCCACAACACGAACGCGGCGATCGCCACGACGACGAGCGTAAAGAGAATCTGTCCAACGGAGAACCAGGTTTTTTTCACGGTAATAGCCGATGCGAAACGATGACCACGATGCCGAGCACGATCACGTAGATCGCGAGATCGAAAATGGAGCGATGCCAGACGAAACGGTAAAGACCCACACGCGCGAACACCCGGGTGACGACCAGGCAGAGCAGGTACGAGACCAGCATCAGGATCAGCACGGCGGGCAGGAAGACACCGTAGATATCGATTTCGCCGATCATCGCGAGGTGCCTTCAAAAAGGGAGCGGAGGGAGCGGCGTTTCATGCAGCAGGCTCCGGTTCGGGCGGCAGCCCGGGCGTGAGCGTTTCCGGGAACAGCGATAAACGCATGCCGACCAGCGCATGCAGCGCATCGCGAATCTGACGGACGGGGACGGGGCGAGGCTGACCCGGCTGCGCCGCCGCTGCGTGGACTTGTGCTTCCGCTTCCGACTGCACTGCGCCGCCGCGCCGCGTGATGCGGTCCAGCGCCAGATCGATCGACGTTTCCAGGCTCGCCGGCACCGGCTGGCGCACACCGCGCTCCACGCACTGCTGGAAATAGGCACGCACGCCTTCCAGCACGCGATCCACCGAAGCGAGATCCGCGTCGTGCAGACGCCGCCGCAAACGCCGCAGATCGAGTGCGTTGAAGGCAATGCGCAGATCGCGAAAACTGTCGATGGCCGGATGACGCTGGTCATCGCTGGCAGCCAGACGCGGGATGATCTGCATCAGGCGGTCAATCATGCGCGCGGTGAGATTTTTGTGATCGGCGACGGGCCGCGTGGATGCGCTCAGCACCACGTCGCGCCAAGCCGAGCGGACCAGCCGCGCCGCCGCCAGTTCAGCGCCGAACGGCCGCGTCACGCGGGTCCAGACGAACGCGAACAACAAACCCGCCGGGCCGGCCAGATTACTGTTCATGAAGGTCAGGAAGTTCGCGTCATAGGTCCCCTGGATGCTGATGAACGTGGCCGTGTTCACGGCCGTCAGCATGGTCGCGAGGTTGAATTGCGGGCGAGGGATCAGCGTGCCGATCAGGATGAACGGTACGGCGAACATGATCACGAGCATGGGGAAGTCATGCACCGTCGGCAGGACGACAAACAGGTACAGTCCGGCGAGCACCACGGCAAGACACGTATAGGTGAAGAACGCAAACACTTGCGGCGCGGGTTCATCGAGGGCGGCGAAGAAACAGCATGCGACCGCCGCCAGCACGACCGCGCTCGCGCCGTCGTTCCAGCCGGACGCGATCCAGAGACTCGACGAAATGAAAATGGCGAGCACCGCGGAACCCGCCGAGAACAGCAACATGCCGCGATCGAAGTATTGCTGCGTGCCGCCGAGCCGCCAATGCCGGTATCGGGGCTGCCAGCGACCTTGTTCGTTCGTGATGATCACACGCAGGGCGCGGCAATCCTGCCAGACATCCACGAGTTGTTTCAGCCGCCACAGCGTGCTCGACAGCAGCGCGCCTTCCCAGGTTCGCAGCCCGTCCGGATCGGGTTGCAGGCTCGCGATCCGGCTGCGCAGCGCATCGGCTTGCGGATCGGCGTCGGCGGGGGCTGATTCGTCGATGCGCGTCGACAAGGGTTCGTCGAACCATTTGATGATGTCGGCGAGCAGCGGCTCGAGGCCGGGCGGCGGCGGGTTCTTGCCGCCCAACAACACTGCAAGCGGGTCGCCGATTGCCGACATGATCGGCAGCAACAACTGCATCCGGCCGCGCAGTGCCTGCGCCCGCGCCAGCACGTCGGGCCGCGTGTGGTCGTAGGCGAGCTGGCTCAAGAGAAATTCGAGCCCGTTGACGGTGATCGCGAGCCGTTGCCGGCACGCCGAGATAGTCTTGCCGCCCATCCGCCCGGAGAGCGTTTCTTTCGCGTAGAACGCGGCGTCGCGGAACCACGCATCGGTCCGTTCGATGAGCGTCGGCGCAAGCCGGCTCGGCAAGATGGCGCCGCCGACCACGCTGGCGCACACGATGCCGAGCACGATCTCCTCGGTCCGCGAGACGGCGAGATCGAAGATGCCGGCTGGGTCCATCACGGAGGGCAGTGCGATGAGCGGCATGGTGTAGCCGGCCAGCATGAACACATAACTGCGCGCGGTACGGTCGTTGATGGCGAGGAACAGCAGCGTGCCCGTCCATAACGCGACCACTGCGCTGAACAGGTAGGGCGACTCGACGAAGGGCGGCACGAACAGCACGGCCGCCGACGCGCCGATCATGGTGCCAAGCGCACGATACAGCGCCTTCGAACGAGTCGCGCCCACGAACGGATTCGACACGATATAGACCGTCGCCATCGCCCAGTAAGGACGCGGCAACTCCAGCTTGAGGCCGATATACAGCGCCAGCATGGAAGCCGCGAAGGTCTTGACCGAGAATATCCAGTCGCGCGAAGTGGGGTACGTCATGGTGCGCTAGACGCCTTCTTCCGTGTCGGTATCGGTAGGGGTGCCGGCTTTGGCTTCGGGTGACGCTGACGTTGAAAGCTCTATAGAAGCTTGCTGTGCCGGACTGGACGCGCCAAGTTTAAACGCAGCGAACACCCGCAGGGTCGCTTCCAGGTCCTCGCGGGTCACGTTGTTCAGCACGTCGGCGCGCAGTCCGATCAGCTCTTTTTCGATCTTGGCGGTCACCGTGCGGCCTTCGTCGGTGAGCGAGATTATTTTTGCGCGGCGGTCGTCGGGGTCTTCGTCGCGACGCACCAGATTGGCTGCGCATAGCTGATCGAGCAGGCGCACCAGCGATGGTCCCTCGATGCCGGTCAGTTCCGCCAGCGCGACCTGCCGGACGGGCGCGTCCAGCCGTGCCGCGATGAGTAGCGGTGTCGCGCAGGCTTCGGAGACGTTATAGGCTGCGATGACGCCTTGGCTCGTGCGCCGCCACTGGCGGGCGGAGATGACAAGTGCGCTGCTGACGGATTGACGAAGGACATCGATTGCTGGCATGGCGCGCATTGTATTTCGACGACAATTCGTTAGCAAGCTACTTAATTAATTTTCTGAAGCGCGATGGAGCGGCGTTCGGAAGGCGCGCTTATCGCGCGTGGCCGCGCTTGAGCAGGAGTTTGCTCAGTACCGCGAACGCCATCGTGGGGAGTTCATCAAGTTTGCGCACAACGATGTTATGCGCATAAAACTTTTCTACGGTGTCGTCGAGAAGTCCGACGCCGATCAGTTCGATACCTGAGTTCGTGATTTGGTCGATGCGTGCCCGCAAGTCGGTGCGCAGAATCACCGGATGACCGTCGCCCGTAGCGGGGTAACCGTCGGACAGCACCATCAGGATGCGACGGCCGGCGCGTTGCGCAGCCAAGCGCTCTGCGGCCCAGACCAGCGCCTCGCCGTCCGGATTCTCGTGACCGCAATCGATCGCGCCTAAACCCACTGGATTGTTCGAACCGAAACGCTTGTAGATTTGCAGGTCGAGTCGTTCGATGCGGCGGTTGTAGCGGCTCAAGTCTTCGCCTTCTGCTAGTTTCTGCTCGTAAAGTGCGTGCATCTCCGGCGATTCGACTGAGCTGTAGCCCAGCACTTCGCAGGCAAAGGACAGTTGCATCAGTGCGTCGCAAAGGGCGGCGGCACAGAGCCGTGCGAGATCCATCTTTCGGCCGGCCATGGAGCCGCTGCGGTCGATCAGGAGCGTGACAGCGGCGTCCCGGCCTTCAGTTGTGCGCTTAACGCGAAACGGCGTCCGGTATCCCGGTGACACCACCAATTTCGCCAGCGCTGGGCGATCAATCTCCCCGCGTTCCTGTTCGCGTTTCCAGTGCGTCTGTTCGTCGGCTTTTAACGCGCGTTCGAGACGTGACGTAAGCGGCGCGGTTTCCGCACGCGCGAGCGCGCGCAGGTTGCGCCATACACCGGCATCGCCGAGGCCTGTGAGATCGGTGATGAGATCGAACTCGGTCGTGAGCGGAATTGACAGGCGAGGGCGGCCGTCGATCATGTCGATATCGAGCGCCATCGGGGCTGCAGGCGCCCGTGCTTCCGAAGCCTCCGCCGTGGCGTCCGACGGCGCTTGGGCCACGCTGGCGGCATCGGCGGAAGCGGCGTCGGACGTTTCCGCCGATGCCGCCGCATCCAGCGCATCCGGATCGCCCGACACGCGCTCGGCGTCGAGCGTGTCGTCGGCATCGGCGGTAAACATCATGGTGTTTACATCGCCGGCTGCAAGCGACCTGATCCGCGCAACCAGCGCCTGTGCGCCCGCCACGCTTTCGCCCGTCGAGCGGCTCGCGCGGGCGGTCTGCAGGAGTTCACTCACGGCGCCGAGCGTGGCGATGAGGGCAGGCGTTCGCTCGGTCACGGCAGGTGTTTCGTCCCAAAGCGTCTTGTCGATGAACCAGATCAGCTTGTCGCGCCAGGGCAGAGTGGGCCAGCGTTCGTGCGTGTTTCGTGCCGTTCGTTCGCGCAGTTTGCCGACAAATCCGCGCGCACCGGGATAGTCGCTGAACAGCCGCTCACACACCCGCCGATCCTCGATCGCCTGCGCGATCTGCCGGGTTACGCCGGGATTGAGCGCGCTGATTTCATCGATGGCGGAAAACTTCGAGCGCGCCACCAGCAAGTCGAGCTGGCCGGTGAGTGCGTCCAGATCAATCGCGCCTTCGGCCTCCGCGGAGAGTTCCGGTAACACGATGCGGTCGCGTTCCACGCGCGGTCCGCTTGTATCGAATAACACCGTCACGCCGTATCGGCCCGTCAGAACGCGCGCGATCTTGCCGAGCATGGCGTCTGAATGGGTGACGTTGGGGGTGGCCACGCCGGTTACCGGATGAAGTTGAGGTTCACGCTGCTTTCCGCTTCGCCTGGAAGTCCTTGATCGAGCCCAAACGCCGCGCTCACACGCCCCGCGTATGGTCCAACGCTTGCGTGACTCGGCCTAAGCACCGCGCTCATTCGTCGAACGCGATGTGATGCCGGATGATGCTGCGGATCAGCGCGGCGTCCTCGACGCTCACTTTCGCGTAGATCGCGGGGCCGGCGGCGCGTTCCGGGTCGCCGGAACGCAGCATCAGGTCGGCCCAGTCGAGCAAACGCCGGGTGGAAAACGCGCTCGCTAGATCCTCGCGGGCAAACGCCGCCCGGCAATCGGCGGCGATCGCGGCGAGCGTTTGCGCCATCGGCCGCGTGACACGGGCGCCGAGCGTGCGCATCAACACTTCCGCCTCTTCCTCCGGCGACAGGTAATTCATCAGATACACGCGCCAGCGATCCAGAAACGCCTCGTTCATCAGGTTGGCGCCCTGATACAAATGCCGATAAACGCTCATCGCGCCGACCGCGTTCGCTGTAGCAAACAGCCGGAAAGACGGGTGCGGCGCGACCAGTTCGTTGCCTTTTTCCTTGAGCAGCAAACGGCCGTGGGGTTCGAGCACGGCGGTGAGAACCGCGAGAATCGATGGCTCGGCGAAGTCGATTTCATCGACGACGAGCCACAGGCCTTCGCGCATCGCGGTAGGCAGCACGCCGTCCACCCAGATCGTTTCGCCGCCTTTCACGGTCCAGAAACCCACGAAATCGCCGATGGTCGTCTGCCCGTTCATATTCGCCCGCAAGACGCCGCGTTGCGTGCGCGCGGCGACTTGTTCGATCAGGCTCGTTTTGCCGGCACCGGTATGGCCGATCAGCAGCACGCGACGGTTCTCCACGATGTCCTGAAGGACGTCGCCGAAACGCTCGGGGAAGAGATACGCGGGGTTCAGGCGCGGCACGAGCGGACCGGCCTGTCCGACAGGCATTTCCACCGTGCCGATGACCGTCGTTGCTACGGTTGATACCCGATTCGCGACTTGTAACGGTTGGTGCACCGCTTGCCGAAGCTCTTTCAGAAACCCGGTCGGTCCGGCAGCCGGCAGCGCCCGAAGCACGGGGTCCCCGGGGCGGAAAAAACCCTCTCGATGCCACTTTTGCAGCTTCGACTTGAGGTTTTCCAGGTCGACGACTGTGTCGATATTGGCCGGCCCATCGCCGTGTCCGTGCTCGATCCGATACATCTGCGGCCGGTCGGAGAGCGTCACCTGCCACCACTCGGTGGTTTCTCCCGTCAAGCGCTCGTACCGGCCAATTTGAGGATCGTCTTGAAACTTGGGTTCGGGCGCGTTCATTGGATTTCGGGCATCGGCGCGATGAATGGTGAATGGATGAAGCCGGATGTTCGAAACTCTACACGGTCGAGGGGCGTGGTTCAGGGAGATGGCGGAATTGTGGTCCGCGCGAAGGGAGCTTTTTCAGGGTTGGGGCCACGGAATGTTCGAGGTCGTGGGCTGGCTGCTCCAAACTTCATGTTTTAGATTTATATTTAGTAACTGCTCAATAACCTGGGGCGAACGGCGGCATCCTCGCTGTTCGGAGACAGGAGCGATACGATGGCGCTACTGCGGCGTATCGTCGACGTATAACCTGACCTTTTCTGGTCTCCACCGTCATGCCCAAGGCCAGAATCAACAGAGAGCGCGAACATCGGATCACAATGGAGATCGTCGTCGATGCCTACAACGAAGAAGAGAGGGCGATGGCGTGGTACTACTATCTCGAAGAGCAACTCACGTTTCCATTCGAAGCTCGCATCCGCCAAGCCATGGCTGCTTCGCCGCTGCGGCCTGGTGAAACTGCTTCGGCCACCGGGCTTGCTCATGAAGACCTGTGTCGGGTCGGCATTTTCGTGTGGGTTCGGTGCAACCAACGTGATCTGGTGGTGCCCTTGGCTCAACTCGTCCCGGTGAGACCTGATGAGCCGACACGAGTGGCAGTTGCCGACTGGCACTACTGGCATGATCAAGGCTACGCATTTTGACTTCTGAAACGCGCAGACGGGTACGTTCAAGCAGAGCGAACGAGGCGTTGTTCAAGCAAGTGCGGCAGTGGTGGGATGTGATCGCTGTATGAAACGCGATCGGTCAGGTAATTCCAGAATGAAATGCCCAGCTTACGACAGGTCTTCTTCAGGCTGGAGAAGGTGTCGCGACATTGCCGACCGAGTTCACTGCGCGTACCGCCACTGATCTTCTGCTTTTTCACGTGATCGCGAATATCGCGCTCACTGTCATTGGTGTGCAGCGGGACCTCAGGGCGCTCCAGCACCAGCAGCAACTCGGACTTGTTCAGGCGAATCCGCCTGAGCAAACGGTTGAGTGTCGCGTAGCGGGTCTTCTGCGAGAAGACCGCGTCAAAGCGCTTTTTCAGTTCGCGCTTGCGTTTGAGGGTGGGATACCGCTTGTAGTCCTTGAGCTGCGCGTACAGCGACCAAATGTCACTGCGCACGCGTGCAATATCCTCGCGGTGTTGATCATTCAACGGCAGCAGCTTGTGAACCAGGCGCTCCGCGTGTACCCAACATAAGCCGTGAATCAAGACATTGAACTGTCCGGCGTCATCGCTGATGATGGCGAGATCCTGAGCCACGCCGCGCCGCTTCAGGCTGCCCAGCAACGCGCCCTCGGTGGCCATGTTGCGGTAGCGGGCAACGTCCATGCCCAGGACGTCGAGGTGGAGTTGCCACGCGCGCTGATCGGCAAAGCTTGCGCGCTCGTGCTCACGCAGCGCCTGCAGGAACACTTGCGAGAGCCCTTGCTTTTTCATGTAAGCGAGCGCGTCTTCGTTGATCTGGTAGCCATGTCCCGCGCCGAGCAGTTCGAGGAAATTGATGCGGCTTTTCGAGCACGTGCTTTTGAACCAGGCGAAGTGTTCGTTACCGATGTGGGTGACGTAACCATTGTTGCCTTGATGGCGAGTGCCCGTGTCATCGACCGTCACATACGCTGAGAGCGCGAGCCCAGTGGACAACAGCCCGTCTTTTTCCGCGTGAAAGCGCTCTTTGCCCTCTTGCAGCAGCACGTTCAGCTGCCCGGACGAGATCTCGATGCCCCATTCGCGCAGTTGCTCGCACAACAGCGGCTGCGTCACGTGACAATGGTGATGCTGGTACAGCACATAGCTGACCAGCGTCGCGCCAAAGTGGCTGCCGGCGACGGCTCGGGGAAGCTGCCCGGTCAAGGTCTGACCGTCTGGTGTTTGCCAGCGTGCGAGCCGATAGCGCGTGTTGCGAGAGCCGATCACCAGGTCCTGCACCACGAAGTCTCGATACCCTTTGAATCGGGAGCCTCGCGGGATCCGCTCGGCCGGCTCGATGATCTCTTCGCAATCGATCTTCAGTTGGGCGGTCTTGCTCCTGCTGGGCTTACCACGTCGTCTGGCCGGCTTCGTTTGCTGCTGCCGATCGGGTGCGCAGGCTTTGCCAGCCTCCTCATGCATGCGGCTCGGTTTGAACTTCGGGCGCGTCTTCTCACCCTTGAGCACGGCGACTTCATCCTTCAGATGCAACTCCTGCTCCTGCAGGCGAAGGATGATTTCGATGAGGCCTTCACCCCAGGAGAGCAACCTCATGACCGCGGGCGTGTGCTCGACTTTGGGGATATACGGCGCAGCGAGTTTTTTCCTCACGACTGCGCGAGGCTATGCGCGCTTGCCAGCTTTGCGCAGCCGGGCGATTTCCTGTTCCAGTGCCTGAAGCCGCTCTTGCTGGCGATTGACCATATCGGTCAGTTGCTCGAGCACCGCCAGCAATTCAAGCTCCCGCGGCGTCAATTCGTCTCGCGCGATATCCGGCGGGATAAATTTTTGAGAGATGCTCATGACCTGGCAACGTAGAGAGTGGCGACGCGACGAAAGTTAACATCGCCGTCCACGGTTTACAAGCGAAATTCGTTGCGGCCTGCGAGAAGGTCGTCGCCTGCATCCTAGCCCGATGATCCAGCCAAAGCTGACGCAACGCCTGGCGGGATTGCCCCAGGTTATTGAGCAGTTACTATATTTATAGTTAAGTAATTGATACTTAATGAATATTTTTAGAAATGTGTGTGCCATTTGCCGAATCTCGAAATCACCGTCACAAGCAGATGTAAACGTCTGTTTTTGCGAAAAAAGAATTGCTCTGAAGATGGTGCATCTTAAAGTGTCGTATCAAATCTTCCTCATGTTCTTGTTTAACTACATAAAAATAGAATAAACATTTGATTTTATTGGGAAAAACTAAATTTCTAATATTTTAGATTGAATGCGGCCCATATCCATTTGATTTTTATGCATTTTTCGTCGCTTACCGAGCAAATTTTGGCTGCTTACAAGCTCGAAAGCGGATGAACTATCATCCGCATACCCTTGATCCACCATCCCACCCGCACAGCACCTTCCGTCTCCTGATGGCAAAATAGCCGCTTCCCCGACCAGGAGCCGCAATGAGCACCCCAATTCAGCACGATTTCCGCAGCGATACCGTCACCCGACCCAGCCCGGCGATGCGCGCCGCGATGGCATCGGCGGAAGTCGGCGACGATGTTTTCCGCGACGACCCGACCGTCACGAAGCTGGAGGCCGTGATGGCCGAGCGTTTTGGCAAGGAAGCGGCAGTGTTCCTGACGTCGGGTACGCAATCGAATCTCGTCGCGCTGATGGCCCATTGCGAACGTGGCGATGAGTACATCGTCGGCCAGCAAGCGCATTGCTACCGGTGGGAAGCGGGCGGCGCGGCCGTGCTTGGGAGCATCCAGCCGCAACCGCTGAACAATCAGCCGGATGGCTCGCTGCTGCTGGCGGATATCGAGGACGCGATCAAACCCGACGATTCGCACTACGCGCGCACGAGGCTGCTGGCGCTGGAGAACACCATTGGCGGCAAGGTTTTGTCGCAGGACTACATGGAAGCGGCGACGGCGCTCGCTCGTCGCCACGGCCTCGCAACTCATCTGGATGGCGCTCGAGTATTCAACGCGGCTACGGTGCTGAACACGCCGGTGGCCACACTGGCGAAGCCGTTCGATACGGTGTCCGTGTGTTTATCGAAGGGATTGGGGGCGCCGGTCGGCTCGGTGCTGGTCGGTAGCGAGCAGTTGATCGCGAAGGCGCGGCGGACGCGCAAGATGGTCGGCGGCGGCTTACGGCAGGTCGGTATTCTCGCTGCGGCTGGGCTTTACGCGCTGGAGCACAACGTAGCGCGCCTAGCCGACGATCACGCCAACGCGACAACCCTGGCTAAAGGCCTGTCGGCGTACGAACAACTGAAGGTCACAATGCCGGACACGAACATCGTGTTCGTGGAAGTCGACAGCACGATTGCCGCCGACTTCAAGGCTCATCTGGCGGCGCGCGGGATCGGCATTACGTCGGCGTATAGCGCCACGAAGCAGCGCTGGGTCACGCATCTGGATGTGGACAGCGCGGCGGTTGAAACGGCGCTGGCAGCAGTCCAGGCGTTCTTCTCGGCAAGATAAAAACCCGCTCGGGCGTTCATTCTTCCTTGATGAAGTCGATGAACGCGCGCAGCGGCGCCGGCATATGCGTGCGGCTCTGGTAATACAAAAACGGCCCTGAAAAGCTTTCCCACCACTCGTGCAGCACCGGCACGAGTGCGCCGCTTTGTATCGCCGGCCGCAAGAACTCCTCGAACGTATAGATCATTCCTAAACCGGCGGTTGCGGCGCCCACTTCAAGCTCGATCACCGACGCTACCAGCGGCCCGTTCGGCGTAAAGCGAACCTGTTCGCCATTACGCTCGAAGCGCCACGCCGCCAGCACGCCGCTTGCAAACCGATGCCCGATGCAAGCGTGTTCCAGCAAATCGCGAGGATGCTCCGGCCACCCACGCGCCGCGAAATAGGCCGGCGCGGCCGCCGCCACGAAATGCTGGGTGCGCGGTCCGATCGGCACGGCAATCATGTCGCGTTCAATCCGTTCGTCGTAGCGGATGCCGGCATCGAAACCTGCTGCCAGCACGTCGATAAACGTATCGTTCGATACCACCTCCAGCGTGATGCCCGGATGCGCCGCGAGAAAGCGCGCGACGATGGGTGGCAAAACGTGCATTGCCGCGATGGTCGGGACGTTCAGGCGCAAGGTGCCGGTCGGGCTGTCGCGGAAACTGTTAACGGCGTCGAGCGCGCCGGCAATTTCGCCGAGCGCCGGCCCAAGCCTCTCCAGCAGGCGCTGGCCGGCTTCCGTGACCGTGACGCTACGCGTGGTCCGGTTCAACAGCCGCACGCCGAGCCGGGCTTCGAGCCGACGGATTGCCTCACTCAACGCTGACGCCGAGACACCGCGCAAACGCGCCGCAGCCCTGAAACTGCGCACTTCAGTGACCGCCACGAAGGCGCTGAGATCGGAGAGATCGGGATCGTTCATTGTGCGTTTTTCCGTACAGCCCGTTCTGTGACGGCCGGATTGTCGCACGACAAAACGGCTCGCATACTCCTTCCAACGCTCGCAATCACGCGACGCCAGACCTCAAGGAGACGGGAAATGAACCATCTGCAACTCGGCGCGACCGGACCGCGCGTATCCGCGCTTGGACTCGGCTGCATGGGCATGTCCGGCATGTACGGACCGTCCGACCGGAGCGAAAGCATCGCCACGATTCATGCGGCGCTCGACGCCGGCATCACGCTTCTGGACACCGGCGACTTCTACGGCAGCGGCCATAACGAAGCGTTGATCGGCGAAGCGCTGAAGGGCACCAAACGCGACGCCGCAGTCATCAGCGTGAAATTCGGCGCGATGCGCGATCCGTCGGGCGGCTGGGTCGGCTATGACGCGAGGCCCGCGGCCGTCAAGAATTTCCTGACGTACTCGCTGCAGCGCCTGGGTGTGGATTACATCGATATCTATCGTCCCGCGCGACTCGATCCGAACGTGCCGATCGAGGACACTGTGGGCGCGATCGCCGACATGGTGAAGGCCGGCTACGTGCGCCACGTCGGGCTGTCCGAGGTCGGTGCGCAGACCATCCGGCGCGCGGCTGCGGTGCATCCCGTCGTTGATCTGCAGATCGAGTACTCGCTGATTTCACGGGGTATCGAAGGCGATATTCTTTCGACGTGCCGCGAGCTTGGGATAGGGGTGACGGCTTACGGCGTGTTGTCGCGCGGGCTGATCAGCGGTCACTGGCAGGCGACGCAAAACATGAGCGGCGGCGATTTCCGTGCGTACAGCCCGCGTTTCCAGGGCGAAAACGTCGAGCGCAATCTGCAACTGGTCGAAGCGTTGCGGCGGATTGCAGAAGCGAAGGGCGTGTCGGTGGCGCAGATCGCGATTGCATGGGTTGCGGCGCAGGGCAAGGATATCGTGCCGCTGGTTGGCGCGCGGCGGCGAGATCGTTTGACGGAAGCGCTCGGCGCGCTCGATGTCGTGCTGACCCCGGACGACCTCAGCGCGATCGAACACGCAGTGCCGAAGGGCGCCGCGGCCGGCGACCGTTACGCCGCCGCGCAAATGGCCCATCTGGACAGCGAGTCGAGCCACGGCTAAAACGGTTCCAGCCCCGCCGGTCTGACGGCGTTGGCGCGATCCGATTGCAAGTTGGCGCGATCGGATTAGTGCCGCGGGGAGCGCGCTCCTAAAATCCGGTGAACGCAGCACTCATCGTTCACCGTTAAAGGAAGCACGTTTATGTCGTCAGTCTGGCTTATTAGCGGCAGTTCCCGTGGCATCGGCAACGAATTGGCGAAAGCCGTTCTTGCCGCAGGTCATCGTCTTGTAGCGACCGCGCGTCGTCCCGAGGATCTTTCCGCGCTCGCCGTGCAGTATGGCGAGCGCATGCGCGCCGTCGCGCTCGACGTGACCGACCCCGCTTCGGCGCGGGCCGCCGTTCAGCAGGCCGTCGATGCCTTCGGCCGTCTCGATGTCGTTGTGAACAACGCCGGTTACGGCAACATCGCCTCGATCGAGGAAGGCGACGACGCCGATTTCCGCGCGCAGATGGAAACCAATTTCTATGGCGTCTTTAACGTCACCCGCGCTGCGTTGCCGGTCCTGCGCGCGAAGCGCAGCGGCCATATCATCCAGATTTCATCGATAGGCGGACGTGTCGGTTCGCCCGGGCTTGCCGCGTATCAATCGGCGAAATGGGCGGTGGAAGGGTTCTCGGAGGTGTTGTCGAAGGAAGTCGCGCCACTTGGGATCAAGGTGACGATCGTCGAACCGGGCGGATTTCGCACCGACTGGGCCGGTTCGTCGATGACCATCCACACGCCCGGCCCGGATTACGCTACGAGCATCGCGCCTTTGCTGGAGTACCGTAACTCGCACAAGCCGGTCGGCGATCCGGCGAAAGCGGCGCAGGCGATTCTTGGCATCGCTGAATTGGACGAGCCGCCGCTGCGTTTGCTGCTTGGGAGCGACGCGGTGCATATCGCGGGACAAGTTCACGAAGCGCGTGGCGCGATGGATGCGAAGTGGCGCCACGTGAGCCTGTCGACCGATGCCAGCGATGCCACTGACTGGCGCGGTCTGATCGATAAACTCGATATCGTAAAGCAGCCGGTCAGGGATTGATGAGGGTTGGATAAGCGTATGAAAACTGACAGTGTTCCGGTCAGTCACGCACTGCTCGCGCGGCTGGACAAGCTGGGCGTGGATGTGCCGCGGACTTTGCGCACAGCGGGTCTGCCTGTTCCCGCTGTCGCGAACGCCGAGCCGGGCCGGTTCTGGCTCACAACGCAGAAGTACTTCGCGCTGTGGGAGGCTATCGCGCAGGTGAGCGGTGACCCTGCCATCGGCTTGCGCATCGGCGCGGAAACCTCGTATGGGCAGCTCGACGCCATGTTGCTCGCAGCGCTGCATTCCGCTAATTTTGGTGAAGCGCTGGCAAAGCTCGGACGCTACAAACGACTGAGTTGTCCGGAGGAGGTGCTCGTCGCCGTGCAGCGTGACGAGGCGGCTGTGACGTTCCGCTGGTTGCTTGCCGATGGTTTTATCCCCGACCTTCTGGTAGATGCGTTGTTCGCGTCGGCGCTTGCAATGGCGCGGCGCGGGTCGGGTGTTGCGATAAAACCGCGTCGCGTCGAGCTGACAAGACGTTCTGCCCATCGGACGATGTTCGCGCGCCACTATGGCTGCGAGATCGTGTTCGATGCCCCGAACGATGTGCTCGTCTTCGATGCTTCCAGTCTCGCGCTGCCTTTCGTGACACATAACGTCGATTTGCTCGCCGCCGTGTTGCCCCAACTCGATGCCGGCTTGGCTGCGCTCGACCGCGAGCAGACTTTTGCCGATCACGTCGATGCCGTCATCGCGCGAAGCATGCGCGGGCAGCGGCCGAGCGTTGAAGCGCTGGCGCGTGAGTTGGGAATCAGCACACGCACGTTGCAGCGCAAGCTTGCGCTCGACGGGACGAGCTATCAGCAGCAGTTAGACAGGGTGCGCAGCCGGATCGCGCGCCGGCTGCTAGGTAGTACGGATCTCGCTGCGGGCGAGATTGCGTGGTTTCTTGGCTTCGAGGAGGTCAACTCGTTTTCCCGGGCCTTTAGCCAGTGGGAAGGGACGACACCTCAGCGATGGAGAGGAAACGAGGGCAGTAGCCATGATCGGTCGTTTTCAGAACCCGTGGTTTGATTCGGGTTGCTGATGAATTGCCTCGAAGCGGGCGATTCTTACAGCAGTTCTATCCCGTCCAGTTGCGCGGCACACGTATCGCGCACAATGCTCACGAAGTCCTCGAAATACGGGCGGCTGGCAACCGATTTCATCGATACCGCATACAGTTCGCTCCACAGCCCCGCCGGCCCAATGCGCTTCGCCAGCACGTAGTCGTGGTCGACATAATTCTTCACGCCCCAGTTCGGTAGCGCGGCAATGCCGCGCCGGCTCGCCACCAGTTGCATGATCGCGACCGTCAACTCCGCCGTGCGGCGCTCGAGCTTGATACCCGCCGGCTCCAATACGTCCCTGATCAAATCGATGCGCGGTTCCGGTACAGGGTACGTAATCAGCGTCTCGCCTCGCAGATCCTCCGCACTCAACCGGCGTTTGCTTCGCAGTCGATGTTCATTTGCCATCACCGCTAGGATCTCGAACCGGAACAGCGCCGCGATGTGCAAATTGCGCTTGGTCTCCGGCCGCGATCCGATCACCACGTCCGCTTTTCCATCGATAAGAAGGCGCAGCGGGTCCGCATGAAAACCCGCGACGAGATCCACTTCGACCTCGGGCCAGCGTCGTCGAAACTCGTCCATCACCGGCATCAGCCAGTCGAAGCACGTGTGGCACTCCAGCACGATCCGTAGTTCACCACGCGTGTCGCCTTTCAAACGCGCGACGTCGCGCTCGGCGGCGCTGACCGCCGCCAGCACTTCGCGTCCAAGCGCCAGGACCCGTTCGCCCGCAGCCGTGAAACGCAATCCATGCCGCGTCCGCTCGAACAGCGAGGCGTCGTAGTGGCTCTCGATGTCCTTGATCTGATGGGACAGCGCGGACTGGCTCAGGTTGACGCGCTCGGCGGCAGCCACGAGTTTTCCCGATTCCGCGATCGCGACCAGCGAGCGCAGATGACGTATTTCCAGCATCTCTAGTGATCCAGATTAAGCTACGGCCACGGTGCATCGCCATAGCGATATGAACAAAACTAATACATGGATGAAAACATCTCGCTAGACGAATATTAGCGCGACTCGCAGACTCCCGGCTATTCAATCAGGAGTTTCACATGGCACGCACTCACATCCTCGGCTTTCCGCGCGTCGGCGCTCACCGTGAACTCAAATTCGCGCAAGAGGCCTTCTGGCGCGGAGAGTCGGACGAAGCGGCCTTGCGCGGCGTCGCGAAAGACTTGCGCAATCGTCACTGGACGCTGCAGCGCTCGGCCGGGCTTGACTTCGTGACGGTCGGCGACTTCGCGTACTACGATCAAATGCTCAACCTGAGCGCGCTGCTCGGCGCATTGCCTGCTCGTTTCGGGTTCACGCCCTCAACGCTGACACTCTCGCAATACTACGAACTGGCGCGCGGCAACACGGCTCAGCCAGCGATGGAAATGACCAAGTGGTTCGACACGAATTACCACTACCTCGTGCCGGAACTGGGATCGCAGACCACGTTCGACGGCGGGGTCGACTGGTTCTTCGATGAAATCGACGAAGCGCTTGCGCGGAATTTGCCGGTCAAGCCCGTGCTGGTCGGGCCGGTGACGTATCTGTATTTATCGAAGACGCATGAATCCGGGTTCGACCGGCTGAGCTTGCTGCCCGCACTGATCGCGCGATACGCCGCGATCCTCGAGCAACTCAGGCGGCGCGGCATCGAATGGGTGCAACTCGATGAACCCGCGTTGTGCCTCGATCTCGAACCACAATGGCTCGACGCATTCGCGATCGCGTACGACAACCTGGGCGCGTGCGGCGTGAACGTGATGCTGGCGACCTACTTCGACACTGCGGCCGATAAAGCCCGGCTCGTCGCGAAGCTGCCCGTCCACGGTATTCATATCGACCTCGTGCGTGCGCCGCAGCAACTCGACGTGTGGCGCGCGGTGTTGCCTGCGCCGACTGTGCTGTCGGTGGGTGTTATCGATGGCCGCAACATCTGGCGTGCCGATCTTCGGAAGATCGTGCGTTCCCTGGAGACGTTAAAAACCGAACTGGGCGACCGGTTGTGGATCGCGCCGTCGTGTTCGCTGCTGCATGTCCCGGTATCGCTGGAAGCGGAGCGAAAGCTCGATGCGAGCGTCAAGTCGTGGCTGGCGTTTGCCACCGAGAAGCTCAGCGAACTGAATGTGATCGCGCGGGCTTTGAACGACGGTCAGCCTGCGGTCGAGCAACAACTGGCCGCCGCCGATGCCGCGCTCGATGCTCGCCGTTCGTCCGGGGCAGTGGTCAATCCGCTGGTTCAGAAGCGCGTCGGCGCGGTGACGGACGATATGGCGGAGCGCAAGAGCGGCTTCGCTGAGCGCAACATCATCCAGCGTCAAAGCCTGCGGTTGCCAGCATTGCCGACGACTACGATCGGTTCGTTCCCACAGACGCCCGCGATCCGCCAGACGCGCGCGGCGTTCAAGCGCGGCGACATTGGCGCGCTCGATTATCTGGAGCGCATTCGCGCAGAGATCGAAACGGCCGTGCGCCGGCAAGAAGCACTGGGCCTCGATGTCCTCGTTCATGGCGAAGCCGAGCGCAACGACATGGTCGAGTACTTCGGCGAGCAGTTGTGGGGGTATGCGTTTACGGAGAACGGCTGGGTCCAGAGTTATGGCTCGCGCTGCGTGAAACCGCCGATCATCTACGGCGATATCTATCGTCCGGAGCCGATGACCGTCGACACCACGCGTTATGCGCAGTCGCTGACCGAGCGTCTCATGAAGGGCATGCTGACAGGGCCGGTCACCATGCTGCAATGGTCGTTCGTTCGCGACGACCAGCCGCGTTCAACGACCGCGCTGCAGCTTGCACTGGCCATTCGCAGCGAAGTCAGCGATCTGGAAAAGGCGGGTATCCGCGTGATCCAGATCGATGAACCGGCGTTCCGCGAAGGCCTGCCGTTACGTAAAAGCGACTGGGCGCACTACCTGGAATGGGCGGTGCGCGTGTTCAAGATATCGGCGTCGGCGGTGGCCGACGAGACGCAGATCCACACGCATATGTGCTATTCGGAGTTCAACGATATCCTGCCGTCCATCGCGGCCATGGATGCTGACGTGATCACCATTGAAACGTCGCGCTCGGCGATGGAGCTGCTCGATGGGTTCGGCGAATTCGACTATCCAAACGAGATCGGGCCGGGTGTCTACGACATCCATTCGCCGCGCGTGCCGAGCGTCGAAGCAATCCAGCGTCTGCTGGAACGCGCGTGCGAGGTGATTCCGGCTGAGCGGCTTTGGGTCAATCCCGACTGCGGGTTGAAGACTCGTGGCTGGCCCGAGACGGAGGCGGCTCTGGCGAATATGGTGGAAGCGGCGAAGGCATTACGCGCGAAGCTTGCTATAGAAGCATTGTCGGAAAGCGCAGTGCCTGGTTAAATCAATTCCCGTGATTGACGGTCCGCACGGGCCACGAGTTCATACGCTCGTGCGGGCCGATGCAATAAACTGTGAGGCTTGAATCCAGTCGCGGCCATCACGGCAGCGGACTGGTCCCGGAAATCCAGTTTGAAAAGGACCGATCTTGCTTCACATCGAAACCCCATTGATCCTGCATCCCGGACTGTCTACGCCCACGCGCCGCATCTGGCTCAAGCTTGAAAACCTGCAACCGAGCGGCTCGTTCAAGATGCGCGGCATGGGTCTGCTATGTTCGCGCGCGAAAGCGGCAGGCAAGCGCCGCGTGGTTTGCGCGTCTGGCGGCAACGCCGGTTTCGCGACCGCTTTTGTAGCGCGGTTGCTCGACATGCAGGCTGAAATCGTGGTGCCGTCGACGACCCCTGAAAGCACGCGCCAGCGGATTGCCGCGCTCGGCGCGACGGTGATCGTGCGCGGGGACGTCTGGGACGAAGCGAACGAGCATGCGCTTGCGCTGTCGGCATCCGATGAGGTCGAGTACGTGCCCGCATTCGATCACCCCGTTTTGTGGGAAGGGCATAGCACGATGATCGATGAGATTGTCGCCGTGCTGCCGCAAGTGGATGCGGTCGTGGCCAGCGTGGGTGGGGGCGGGTTGCTCTCAGGCATCTTGACGGGTTTATTGCGGCATGGCCGCACGGATTGCCGGGTTATCGCGTGCGAGACGACGGGCGCGGCGTCGTTCCGCGCGGCGCTCGATGCGGGGCATCCGGTGAAACTAGATCGCGTCGACAGCATCGCGAAGTCGCTCGCGGCGCTTCAGGTGGCGAGCTGGCCTGTCGATGCCATCAAGCAGTTTCCGCACGAGTCGGTAGTCTTGTCCGACGCCGATGCGATCCTGGGCGTGACTCGTTTCGCCGATGACCATCGGCAACTGGTTGAACCGGCTTGCGGGGTGTCGCTTGCTGTCGGTTACCTTGATCATCCGGCGATTGCTGGCGCGCACGATGTGGTGATCGTGGTCTGCGGCGGGGTGAGTGTCGATGCAAGAATGGTGGCGGACTGGGCCAGCTAATTACAGCTAATAGCGCAGCGCCTAGCGGTCGTATGGGTGTTGAATCGATTGATCGTCCTCGTCGAGCACGTCTCCGAAGCCCGTCGGCACAACGACGAGCGGGTGGGTGTTCGTCGTGTCCTGATTGTCGGCAAGCGCGAAGGCCTCCGAAATGATCTTATGCACGTCTTGACGCATCATCGTCACCTCAAACGGTAGATGCGCGGCAAACGGATCCCAGTCGAAGCATCCGACAACCGCCGATTGCACAACATCCCGGGACAGTTGCGACGTGAACTGCACCAGCCCTTCGAACGCTGTAATCGAGTTGATAAACAATCCCGCGGGCAGCCGGCCGAGGCTCTCGTAACCACGAGCGAGCGCTTGCCGGGCGGCGGACGCGTTGTATCCGCAGCAGTCGACCGCATCGGCCGCCGGGCTGATTCCCCTGGCCTCGAAGGCGTCGCGGAACCCTGCAATGCGTTCCTCCGTTGCGTACTCACCAGCGACCCCGCCTAAAAAGACCATTTCTTCGGGAGCACCACCGCGCATCCTCATTTTGTCGATCAACACGTCGGTGAGCGCGCGAGCACCGCCGCGATTGTCCGAGACGACCGAGGGTGCGCCCGCGCCGGGCAAGTCGACATTAATGCAGGAAACGCCCGCCGCCGCACACAGTGAATTAAGCGGGGTAGGGTTTCGCACGCCGGCAATGAACAGGACTTCGACCCGTTGCGAGAGGAGCGTCTCCGTCACGCTTGTCTCGACCGCCGGATCCCGTTGAGTACTGACGACGATGGGGCACAGGCCCCGGCTTCTTGCCTGTTCTTCGAAGGTTTCCGCAAGCCCTGCAAAAAAACGATTGCGATAGTGCGGGAGAATCATGCCGGCGAGTCCGGAGCGAGAGAGCCTCAACCCTCTGGCCCGCATGTTGACGTTGTACCCGAGCTGCTGCGCGCTCTCCAGGATGCGGTTAGCGGTTTCTTCCTTGATCCGATACCGCGTCCAGCTCCCGTTGAGCACCATGCTCACCGCGGTGACCGAAGTGCCGGTCGCCTCGGAGATATCGTAGATCGTGGACTTGCGTCCATTACCGCTGCGGGCCATCTGTATTTCCCCTTTCAATTGCGTTGCGCCGTCACCCGAAGGCTGACCTGCTTCGGCCGGAAACCATACTAGGGTATCCGAGAGTTGACCACATTGCTAAATGGATTCAGCATCAGTTCCGTCGTTAGCTGAATGGATTTAGCAAGTCGAGAATGAGTTCAGCGACCCGGCAATTTTGTCCACAATCAAACCAACGGATTCCCTTGGGCGAGGCTCACCGGAGTCCACGCGGAGGAGGAGACATGTCAAGGTACTTCGTACGCGCTCTGTGCGTAGGCGTCGCTGCATTCGCGTTTGGAACGGGTCTGGCTCTGGCTTCACCCGACAAACCTGTCATTGGGGTAGTGGTAAAAATCGGCGGAATTCCGTGGTTCAACGCCATGGACGCCGGAATCAAGAAGCGAGCGGACCAGCTTGGCGTCAAAGCCTTCATGGTCGGGCCAACCAGTTCCGATCCAGCGCTACAGGTGCGGGCGATCGAGGATTTGATCGCACAGCATGTGGATGTCATCGGCGTTGTGCCGAACGACGCCGAGGTACTGGAACCCGTCTTGCAACGGGCGCGCGCTGCGGGCATCAAGGTCATCACGCACGAGTCGCCGAAGCAAAAGAATGCTGATTGGGATTTCGAACTTGCCTCGGTCAAAGGCTTCGGCGAAGCGTACGCAAAGAACCTGGCGGCTGCCTTGGGTGGCAAGGGCGAATACGCCGTATTCGTCGGGTCGCTGACTGTTCCTTTACACAATGCGTGGGCCGACGCCGCGATCGCTTATCTCAAAGCGAACGATCCCGGCATGACGCTCGTGGGCGACCGTTACGGTGTCGCCGAAGATGTCGACGCGTCACGCAAGACCGCGCTCGATCTGATGCGGGCGCACCCCAACCTTAAAGCCATCCTGGCATTCGGCAGCCAGGGCCCGATCGGGGCTGCTCGCGCGGTGGCGGAAAAGCACGCGCAGGGGAATGTTCTTGTGCTCGGTCCGTTCTCGCCTGGGCAGGGCAAGCGTCTCGTGCACGATGGCGTCTTGACTGGGGGCTATATGTGGAATCCCGAAGTCGCTGGTGAAGTGTTCGTGACCTTGGGTGTGATGGTCGCGAAGGGCGAACCGATCAAGGATGGCACGAAAATCGAAGGGCTTGGGGTCGTCCATCCCGACGGCCATAACCTGATCGTCGACCAACTGGTGGACCTCAACGCGAAAACGGTCGACAACCTCGCGAAGATGGGGCTCTGACCACGATCGAGTCTCGAGATGAGTGAAGCTCAGGAAGACTGACCTTCACTCGACCGATAAACGGCGCGTCAGATCAGGCTACATATCGGTAGCATCGGAGTGTTTTCATGTTTCCAGCGGCTTCCAAGGACCGCCTCGCGCCCGAGCGAGGCAATACCACGAGTGATATGCCAGTTGCCGTCGACACCGGCCGCGCCGCGCTGCTCAAGCTTGAAAATATCACCAAGATATTCGGTGGCGTAAAGGCGCTGCAGGCCGTGAAGTTCGACGTCATGCCGGGCGAGGTGTTGTGCCTTGCGGGCGAAAACGGTTGCGGCAAGAGCACCCTCATTAAGGTGATCAGCGGCGTCTATCAGCCCGAATCCGGAGCCGTCATGCTGATGGACGGGCAATCCATCGAGGGTCTGGAACCGGCGAAGGCCCGGGACCTGGGTATTCAGGTGATCTGGCAGGATCTCGCGCTATTTCCCGAGATGACAGTCGCGGAGAATATTGCCTTCGAACGCAACCTCGGTCCTCGTCCGCGCCTGGTCAACTACGGCCAGATGAAAGTCGCTGCTCGTCGCATTCTGGAGCGGCTGGGCGTTGCCATCGACCTCGGCCGTTCCGTGCGCTCGCTGTCTATCGCTCAGCGGCAGATCGTGGCGGTCGCCCGCGCACTCGTCGCCGATGCCCGGCTTGTGTTCATGGACGAGCCGACGGCATCGCTCAGTCACGCCGAAACCAAAGCACTGCTGACCATCGTCCGCCGCCTGTCGGTCGACGGGATCGCCGTCGTTTTTGTTAGCCATCGGCTTGCTGAAGTGCTCGATGTGTGTACTCGCGTGACCGTGTTGTGTGACGGGCAGTATGTCGGCACCTTCCCCACCGCCGGCATGACGCAAACCCGCCTCACGGAACTCATGACCGGTCGCACGTTCGACTATGCGGTGCGCACCACGGATCTGTCCGCTGCGCCCGTCGTGCTGAAGGTCGAGGGCCTGTCACGGCGAAATGAATACGATGCCGTCTCCTTCTGCGTGAAGAAAGGCGAGATTCTCGGCGTCACCGGCCGGCTCGGCGCAGGGCGAACAGAACTTGCGTTGTCGCTGTTCGGAATGACGCGGCCGGGCGCCGGCGCGGTCAGCCTCGATGGAAAGAAATTATCGCTCGGCTCGAACCGCGACGCGATCCGGGCCGGCATCGCCTATGTTTCGGAAGATCGCCTTCAGCTAGGCCTGGTGCAGCAGCAGTCGATCGGCGACAACACCGTGGCCGCCGTGCTGGACGACCTGCTCGACGCCACCCGTCTGATCGCGCCCGGCAAGCGGGATGCCCTGAGTCGCGATTGGGTTCAGAAGTTGGCGGTCAAGATCGGCAAGCCGCAAGATGCGGTCTCGACGCTGTCCGGTGGCAACCAGCAGCGCATTGTGCTTGCCAAATGGCTGGCGACCAACCCGAAACTGCTGATCCTGGATTCGCCCACGGTAGGGGTCGACGTGGGTGCGCGAGCCGGCATCTTTGCCATCATTCACAAGCTCGCCGAACAGGGCGTGGCCATCTTGCTGATCTCCGACGAGATCCCCGAGGTCTATTTCAACGCCGACCGTATTCTGCATATGCGCAACGGGCGCATGGTCGCTGAATACGTGCCCGGAACCACAACCATCGACCAAATCGAGCGAGACGTCCATGCCTGATCTGCGCAAATGGGGGATCGGTTCGATCGAGGCCCTGCTGATTGTAGTCATCGCCGCGATGGTGGCCGGCCTCGGCGTTTCAACTTCAACTTTCCTCACGCTGCCTAACTTGTTCGACCTGCTTAACCAAAGCGCGGTCAACATCATCTTCGCTGTCGGATTGCTGGTCGTGCTCATTGCCGGCGGGATCGACATCTCATTTGCAGTGGGCGCCTCCGTGGTCCAGTACTTGACCGCGCTCACCGTCATGCGGCTTGGCGGCGGCAACTGGGCATTGGGCTTCATGGTGGCCGCATGGTTCGGCTTTCTGCTGGGCGCCCTCAATGCCACCATCATCTACCACTTTCGCATCGTGTCGATCGTCGTGACGATAGCGACCTTCAACGTGTTCTTCGGCGGCTTGATGTTCCTCACCGGAGGCGTGTCCATCTATGACCTGCCGGACTGGTGGATGACTCGCGTTTCGCTTGTCGCGTTCAAGACGTCAAGCGGCGTCGCGGAGCTTGCACTGCCCGTCGCAGTCATGGCCGTCATGGTAGCGGCCACCTGGTTCCTGCTCCGGCGCACGACCATCGGCCGGCAACTCTACGCAATTGGCGACAACCCCGAGGCGGCCCGGCGTGTCGGCGTCAACGTGGGGGCCATGCATTACGTGGCCTTTGGTTGGCTCGGCATGATGGCCGGCATCGCCGGACTCATGCAGGCTCATTACGTACAAGAGGTGGTGCCCAACGCGCTGTATGGCCGCGAACTCGACGTACTCGCTGCGGTGGTACTCGGTGGTGCCCGGCTGGGTGGTGGGCGCGGCACGATCCTCGGCGCCATCCTTGGCGTCCTGCTGACAGCCATCACCGCGAACGGGCTGAATTTACTCGGGATTTCGCCCTACGCGTTCAAGATGATCATCGGCGCCATCATTCTGATCGCCATCACCTTGTCGAGCGATGGCTTCGCCAAGCTGGCCGGATCGCGCTTCTTGCCACAACGAGCAAAGGCCTCGTCATGAAAACCTCCTCGTCACATCGCTCCGCTGTACCGCTAGTGCAAGCCGACGTCGTCGGTCTACTCGGATTCCTCGCCATCGTGATCGCGGCTATGAGCCTCGCCTCGGATCGCTTCTTTTCCGCCGACACCTTTGTTTCGGTGGCGTTCCAGTTGCCCGAACTGGGGCTCTTTACGCTGGCCATGCTGATGCCGCTGATCTCCGGCGGCTTTAACCTGGCCGTGACCTTCACGGCCAACATAGCCGGGCTCGCGATGGCCTGGGTGCTGCATTCGCAGGGCGGGGCGGATGCCGGCGCCTTAGCTATCGTGCTTGGGATCGCCGCGGCACTTGCCACGGGTGCGGCAGCCGGATGGATCATGGGGGCCATCATCGCGCACACCGGTGCAAGCCCGATCCTGGTGTCCCTCTCGATGATGATCTTCCTGCGCGGCCTCGGGGAATTCCTGACCCACGGCGGAGACATTTCCGGGTTTCCGCCTTTCGTGTTGAAGATGGGCAACGGCCTTTTGCTCGGCGTTCCGGTGCCGCTCTGGATCTTCGCCGGCTGTGCGGCTCTCTGGCATGTCGTGATGACGCGCTCCCGGCTCGGCTTCGCCACACGCATGATCGGCTCGAATATCGAGGCGACCCGTTATTCGGGCATCGATACACGGCGCTCGGTGACCCGGATCTACATGCTGTCCGGCCTGATGTGTGGCGTTGCCGGCGTGGTGATGCTGGCCAGTTTCAATTCCGTGCGCGTCGGGCACGGCGAGGCATTCCTCTTGATCGCCGTGCTTGCCTGCTTCCTCGGGCGCGTGGATCCGTTCGGCGGCTTTGGGCGCGTCGTTCCAGTCGTGATAGCGCTCGTCATCCTGCAGGTCATTGCCTCTGGCCTGAGCCTGCTCGGTGCCAACCAGCACCTGGCCACCGCTTTGTGGGGCGTGTTTTTGCTTGCCGTGATGCTCCTGCGCTGGGCATGGGCACACGGCTATTTTCAGTCTTTGGTCCGCAGACGCGCGACCGCTACGGGAGGAGTTACGCAATGAATAAGCTCGGGGTTCATGCATTGGTATGGGCCGGCGATCTGACGCCGGAGTCAACCCGCAAGGTAATCAGCCAAACCAAGGCTGCCGGTTTCGATCTTGTCGAACTGTCCCTTCACGGGCCGAAGGTCATGGACCTGGCGCTCACACGCGACTTGCTTCAGGAGCACGGGTTGGAGATTGGCTGTTCCCGGGGCCTTACGCTGGATGCCGACGTATCCAGCGACAATCCGGAGTCGGTGGCGCGTGGCCTGGCATTGCTGGAAGAAGGCGTGCGCATCACGGCGGAGCTTGGCGGCAAGTACTTCGGCGGCATCCTGTACGGCGCGATGGCGAAGTACCAGGCGCCGCTCACCGCTCAGGGAAGACGCAACGCGGTTGACTCGTTAAAGCAGATCGCCGATTTCGCATTGAAGAAGGACGTCACCCTCGGCCTCGAAGTGGTGAACCGCTACGAAAGCAACCTGCTCAACACGGCGTCGCAAGCGCTCGCCATGCTGGACGAAGTCGATGCGCCCAACGTCGTTGTGCACCTCGATACCTATCACATGAATATTGAGGAATCCGATTTTATGCAACCGGTGTTGGCGTGCGGCAAGCGTTTGGGCTATGTTCACATCGGCGAAAGTAATCGAGGTTACCTGGGCTCCGGCACCATTGATTTCGCACAGTTCTTCCATGCGCTGGCCATGATCGACTATCAGGGAGTGGTCACCTTCGAGAGCTTCTCGTCCACTGTCGTGAACGAGCAGCTGTCAAACGCGCTGGCGATCTGGCGAAACCTGTGGGATGACAGCATGGATTTGGCCACTCATGCACGGACGTTCATTGCTGGCGGCATCAACGCTGCGGCCAAAGCGAGGGCTCACCATTAACGAGATCCGGGTCGCGTTCTCTCTTCGTTTCGCGGCGAGCGTCCCGGCCACGTGGACATGGGCGACAATCACCATCACTTTTTCGAAACCACTCAGGATTGCGTCCATGATCGAAGATCGCTTTCTCGTACGGCTGCAGCAGCTTATGGCCGACGGCCAGCGCCGTATCCTCGGGCTGGCTGGTGCGCCGGGCGCCGGCAAATCAACGCTGGCGCAGGCCATTCTCGAAGCACTGCCAGGCCGCGCGGTGGTAGTGCCGATGGACGGGTTTCATCTTGCGAACGTCGAACTTGCACGTCTCGGCCGTGCGTCCCGCAAGGGCGCCGAGGATACATTCGACAGTGCCGGTTACGTCGCACTGCTCGCGCGCTTGCGCGCACAGCGTCGCGACGAGATGATCTACGCCCCCACGTTTCGCCGGGAGATCGAAGAACCCGTCGCCGGGGCCATTCCCGTTATGCCGGACGTGCCGCTCGTGATCACCGAAGGTAACTACTTGCTGCTGCAGCACGGCCACTGGAAAGCCGTTCGCCCGCTGCTCGACGAAGCCTGGTATGTCGACATCGATCCGGAGCTGCGCAAGCAGCGGCTTGTTGCCCGCCATGTGGAGTTCGGCCGCGATGAAGACGCTGCCAGACGATGGGTCCAGCAAACTGACGAGGTGAACGCTGCCCTGATCGATTCGACGCGCGCGAACGCCGATCTGGTTTACCACTGGCCGTCGTAGAACGCCTCAACCCGAGTCGCCCGCTGCGCCAGCCAGCCCCCCAGGATTGGCACCCGCTACCTCGGGCAGAACCGCCTCGACGCGCCAGTAAACCAACCACTGGTGCGAGCAAAACCAACTCTCCCGAATCGTCCTACCTATCCTCAGTCGCCTGTCGGCACGTCTGTAAATCGCCGAAACATCCCCCATTGCATCGCAGCAAAAAAAACAGCAAATCCGCTGTAGCGCCAGCATTTTCAACCTCATCGCATTGCACCACGCCGCGCGCAATACAGAAATCCACTTGACTAATACTGTGTGTGGAATATTGTATATCACAAACAACGCCCGCCAAGGAGACAGACGTTATGGCTGAAGTACTGATCACACCGCAGACCGCCACTGCAGCAGAAACAGCGAAAAGAGAAGCACCGGAGACCACCGACGGCTTCCATCTGGTCATCGATGCCCTGAAACTGAACGACCTTCACACAATCTTTGGGCTGGTCGGTATTCCCATCACCGACCTGGCGCGGCTTGCGCAAGCTGAAGGCATGCGCTTCATCGGCTTTCGTCACGAACAGCATGCGGGCAATGCGGCGGCCATCGCCGGCTACATGACGCAAAAGCCCGGGATCTGCATGACCGTTTCGGCGCCGGGCTTCCTGAACGGCCTGACGGCGCTCGCCAACGCGACCACCAATTGCTTCCCGATGATCCTGATCAGCGGATCCAGCGAGCGCGAGATTGTCGACTTGCAGCAAGGCGACTACGAGGAAATGGATCAGCTCAATGCTGCCAAGCCCTACGCCAAGGCCGCCTACCGCGTCCTGCACGCTGAGGACATCGGTATCGGCATTGCGCGCGCGATCCGCGCGGCTGTGTCGGGCCGTCCCGGCGGCGTCTACCTGGACCTACCGGCGAAACTCCTGTCGCAGACCATCGACGCAGTGAAGGGCAAGCAGTCCCTGGTGCGCGTGGTCGACGCGGCTCCGCGCCAGATTCCCGCGCCTGAGTCAGTCAAGCGGGCGCTCGACGTGCTGAAGGGCGCGAAGCGTCCTCTCATCCTCCTTGGCAAGGGCGCTGCCTACGCCCAGGCCGACGTACAGATTCGCGAGCTCGTGGAAAAGAGCGGCATTCCCTACCTGCCGATGTCGATGGCCAAGGGGTTGCTGCCTGACACCCATGAGCAATCGGCATCGGCGGCTCGCTCGTTCGTCCTGCAGGAAGCCGACGTCGTGTTGCTGATCGGCGCGCGCCTGAACTGGCTGCTGTCGCATGGCAAGGGCAAGACGTGGGGCGCGGTACCGAAGCAATTCATCCAGGTCGACATCGCGCCGACGGAAATCGACAGCAACGTGGCTATCGCGGCGCCGGTTATCGGCGATATCGGCTCATGCGTATCGGCCTTGCTGGGCGGCATCGACGCAAGCTTCCCGAAGCCGAGTACCGAGTGGACCGGAGCGATCTCCGAACGCAAGAACAAGAACCTCGAGAAGATGGCCGCGACGCTCGCCAAGAATCCGTCGCCGATGAATTTCCACAGCGCACTGCGCGCGATCCGCGACGTGTTGAAGACGCGCCCGGACATCAACGTGGTCAATGAAGGCGCCAACACCCTCGACTACGCTCGCAGCATCATCGACATGTATGAGCCGCGCAAACGCTTCGACTCGGGCACGTGGGGAATCATGGGTATCGGCATGGGTTTTGCCATCGGCGCTGCGGTGACGAGCGGCAAGCCGGTCGTCGCGATTGAAGGCGACAGCGCGTTCGGCTTCAGCGGCATGGAACTCGAAACCATCTGTCGCTATGACCTGCCGGTTTGCACGATTGTCTTCAACAACAACGGCGTGTATCGCGGCACCGACGTGAACCCGACAGGCGGCAAGGATGTTGCCCCGACGGTGTTCGTCAAGGGCGCCCGCTACGACAAGATGATCGAAGCATTCGGCGGCATCGGCTACAACGCCACGACGCCGGAAGAGCTGACGAAGGCGCTGCAGGAATCCATCGCCTCCGGCAAGCCGACACTCATCAATGCCGTCATCGACGAAGCGGCGGGCACCGAAAGCGGTCGCCTGACCAATCTGAATCCACAAAGCGCAGCGATGAAAAAGTAATTGGGTTCGACGGTATCGGCGGCACGTGCAGCGGGCGCAGCACGTGCCGCCGGTACCGCCGCAAGAACATGAGTAACCAAACCTTTAGCCAGTGAGTCAGGAGACAGGAATCATGAGCAAACCACTCGACGGAATCAAGATCATCGACTTCACGCACGTACAGGCCGGGCCGGCTTGCACGCAATTACTCGCGTGGTTCGGCGCCGACGTGATCAAGGTGGAACGTCCGGGTTCGGGCGACGTCACGCGCAGCCAGTTGCGCGACATCCCGGACGTTGATGCGCTGTATTTCACGATGCTTAACAGCAACAAGAAGTCGCTCACGCTGGATACGAAGAAGCCGGAAGGCAAGGAAGTGCTGGAAAAGCTGATCAGGGAATCCGACGTGATGGTGGAGAACTTCGGCCCGGGAGCGCTCGATCGCATGGGCTTCTCATGGGAATACATCCGTGAACTGAATCCGAAGATGATTCTGGCGTCGGTGAAAGGCTTCAGCGACGGTCACCATTACGACGACCTGAAGGTCTATGAGAACGTCGCGCAATGCGCGGGCGGCGCGGCATCGACCACGGGGTTCTGGGACGGCCCGCCGACTATCAGCGCAGCGGCGCTTGGCGACAGCAATACCGGCATGCACCTGGCCATCGGCATCCTGACGGCGCTGATCGGCCGTGACAAGACGGGCAAGGGGCAGAAGGTCGCGGTATCGATGCAGGACAGCGTGCTCAACCTGTGCCGCGTGAAGTTGCGCGATCAGCAGCGCCTGGACCGGCTCGGTTTCCTGGAGGAATACCCACAATACCCGCACGGCGAATTCAGCGACGTCGTTCCGCGCGGCGGCAATGCAGGCGGCGGCGGCCAGCCGGGCTGGGTGCTGAAATGCAAGGGCTGGGAAACCGATCCGAACGCGTACATCTACTTCACGATCCAGGGTCACGCCTGGGCGCCGATTTGCCGCGCGATCGGCAAACCGGAGTGGATCGAAGATTCGAACTACAACACGGCGACAGCGCGTCAGCCGCACATCTTCGACATCTTCAAGACCATCGAAGAATGGCTCGCCGATAAAACCAAGTTCGAGGCCGTGGATATCCTGCGCAAGTTCGATATTCCGTGCGCGCCGGTGCTGACGATGAAAGAGCTTGCCAACGATGTCTCGTTGCGCGAAAGCGGCACGATTGCCGAAGTCCCGCACAAGGAGCGCGGCTCGTACCTCACGGTGGGCAGCCCGATCAAGTTCTCGGACATGAAGCCGGAGATCACAGCGTCGCCGTTGCTGGGCGAGCATACCGACGAAGTGCTCGAGAGCCTCGGTTATAGCAGCGCGCAAATCGCTCACCTGCACGAAGCTCAGGCCGTTTAAACGCAAGACGGCAGCGCTGTGGATCGCTTTGGCGCACCACGGCGCTGCTTGAATCGAAGAAGGCCGTTTCAACCATGAATAGCGCCGTACAAACTCCCGCCGTGCAAACATCATCCCCCATCGATTTCGAGCAACTGGTCGACGTGATCGGCGACGCGGTTGTCATCTCCGACGCCAGTGGCGCGATCACTCTGTGGAACCCCGCTGCCGAGCGCATGTTCGGGTTCACTCAAGAAGAAGCGCTTGGCAATTCGCTGGACCTCATCATTCCCGAACGCTTGCGAGGGCGTCACTGGAGCGGCTACGAAAAAACCATGGCGACCGGTGAAACGCGCTACGGACACGACGTGCTGCGCGTGCCGGCAGTGCACAAGGACGGCCGGTCCTTATCGATTGCATTTACGGTCGCGCTGCTTCATTCAGCGGGACCGGAACGTAGTGTGACAGGCATCGTCGCCGTTATCCGCGATGAAACCAGCCGTTTTGCTGAAGAGCGAAACCTGCGCAAGCGACTGGCTGAACTCGAAGCAAAATCCGGCGCATGATCGGAATAAGCGCGGAATGCGCCCGAAGGCGCACGAGACTGCACTACGGTAAAAGGAGGCAGCAATGACCGCCCAAGCGGACGTGAAACGTTACGAACTGCTGATTGGTGGCGAAGCAGTGGCGCCCGGTGGAGGCGCGTATTCCACCATTCTCGATCCATCGACCGAAGCGCCGATCGCGAGCGTGGCTCAAGGCACCGCAGCCGATGTCGACCGCGCCGTGCAAACCGCGCGTGCCGCGCTGAAACCGTGGAATGCGATCAGGGCAGCCGAGCGTGGCCGGATCCTGATGCGCTTTGCAGAACTAATGCGCACGCATCAGGAAGAGATCGCCGCAGTAGAAAGTCTGGACGGCGGCAAGCCGATTTCCGGCGTGCGTCGCCAGGATGTACCGGCTGCCATCGATACCCTCGCGTATTACGCCGGCTGGTGCGACAAGATCAACGGACAAGTGGTGCCCACGCGCCCGGACGCGCTGACTTACACCGTGCGCGAACCGGTCGGTGTGGTCGCCGCGATCGTGCCGTGGAATTTCCCGCTGATGATCGGCATGTGGAAGATCGCGCCCGCGCTCGCGTGCGGCTGTACGCTGGTCGTCAAGCCCGCGGAGCTGACGCCGCTGTCGGCGTTGATGCTGGGCCGTCTCGCGCTGGAAGCGGGCGTGCCGCCGGGCGTGCTCAATATTGTGACCGGCAAGGGCTCCGTGGTCGGCGATGCACTCGTCGCGCACCCCGGCGTGGACAAGGTCACATTCACCGGTTCGCCATCGGTTGGGCGGGGAATCCTGCAGGGCGCGGCGGTCAACTTCAAGCGGGTCACGCTTGAACTGGGCGGCAAGTCCGCCAACGTGATTTTCGCCGATGCCAATCTCGATCAGGCCGCACGCGCGGCTGCGTCGGGGATCTTTTTCAACGCGGGGCAGGTATGTTCGGCGGGTTCGCGAGTGCTGGTCCAGCGACCGGTGTATGACGAGGTCGTCGAGCGTCTGGCGCAGCGTGCCAAGTCAGTGACGTTGGGAGATCCATCGCGGCAAGAGACGTCGATGGGTCCGCTCATCTCCGGGAAGCAGATGAAGACGGTGCTGGATTACGTGGACATCGGCAAGCGCGAGGGGGCATCGCTTGTATCGGGCGGCAGGCGATGGGGCGAGCGCGGTTATTTCGTCGAACCCACGGTATTTGCCAACGTCGAGCACGAGATGCGGATCTCGCAGGAAGAGATATTTGGCCCCGTGGCAAGCGTGATTCCCTTCGACGATGAAGCCGATGCCGTGCGCATCGCCAACGGGACGCTGTACAGCCTCGCAGCGGGCGTGTGGAGCGCCGATATAGGCCGAGTACACAGGATGGCGTCGGCGCTCAGGGCGGGCACGGTGTGGGTGAATACGTACGGTTATACGGACGTGCGATTGCCGTGGGGCGGCTCGGGCGATTCAGGTTTTGGCCGCGAGCACGGTGACATGGCGATTGAGAATTTCACTGAGCCGAAGAGCGTGTGGGTGTCGCTGGCGCAATGAGAAAGCGAGAAAGGGCGGGCTTGATTAGCCCGCCCACGTGGACATTTGTTTTCGTTCGCACTGGGGCTCTAGGCGTTCGCTGGCAGAACCCCGCGAAGACCCCGTGCGAACGAATCCCGTATCAAGCCGGTAGGTATCAAGCCTGTATCAAGCGGCTTCAGCATGCTTGCGATCGCACTCCGGGCGCCACATGCGCGCGCCGCGCGTATCGTCGGCCCGGGCGATGGTCGTAGCACGGCAAGCGTCGTAATGCGCGTTCTTCTTGTCGACGATGGCCTGGCACAGGAACTCCGCGCTATAGGCCTTGAGCAAGTGCGGGCAATGCGATTCGATGTACTGCGCGATGCGCGCCTGATCGGTGGGAGCGTGCGCCAGCGACTGAAGCGTGTCGACGTCCCAGCGGAACATCAGGTCAAGTTCTTCGAAGGCGCTGTTGTAGGCGCAAAGCTGCGTCTGGAGTTCGCGCGCATCGGCGATCGTGGCTTGTGAACGGATCATGGTCGTCTCCTGAGTTGGCCGTGATGGGCAGCGTGACTTGGCTGCATGGCTTAACTGCAGGATAGGAAGCTTTATCCATATACGATAGTTACTTGTTTTTTTATTAACTATTCAAGATAACTAATAGATGGTTTACCCGATATGCGTGATTGCCGCGATTTGCGCCGCTCCTTCGTCGATGAGGAATTGCTTGAACGCCATCGCCACTGGCGGCAGCCGTTTGTTATGACGATGCACGAGATACCAGTTGAGCATCACGGGAAAACCCTGGATATCCAGCACGGCCAGTCGTCCGATCTGCAGTTCCACGCTGACCGTGTGCGCCGACAGGAAGCTGATCCCCATGCCCGCGATAACCGCCTGCTTGATCGTCTCCGTGCTGGTGATCTCCATCGAGATATTCAGCGCCCTGAGCCGTCCGGCGAAGCCTTCCTCCATCGAATTCCAGGTGTCCGAACCGCGCTCCCTGACGATGAACGGCTCCTCCGCCAGCGACTCCAGCGGAATGTTTTTCTTGCCCACCAGTGGATGATCCGGCGGCGCGACGATCACGTAGGGATGCGGCGCAAACGACACGTTCTCGGTGTCCATGTCCTTCGGCGGACGAACCATGATCGCGAGGTCGGTGAGGTTGTCGGTGAGCTGGTGCAACAGTTCTTCGCGGTTATGGACGGCCAGGTTCAGCTTGACGTCGGTATTGCGTTTGGTGAATTCGGCCAGCAGGCGCGGAAAGAAATAGTCTCCCGCGCTGATCACGGCCACGTTCAGCGTGCCTCCGGAAATACCCTTGAGTCGCGCCATGGCGTCGTCGGCTTCGCGAAACTGTTCGAGGATCGCGCGGCTGTGATGAAGCATTTCCTGGCCGGCAGACGTCAGGTAAATCTTCTTGCCGAGCTGTTCAAAAAGCGGCAATCCGGCGTGCTCCTCAAGCTGCTTGACCTGCGTGGAGACGGCCGGCTGGGTGAGGTAGAGCTCCTCGGCGGCGCGCGAAAAGCTGAGCCGGCGGGCAACAGTTTCGAATATTTTCAGTTGCCTGAGCGTCGCATTACGCATCATGACGAATCTCCATCCATAAACGATCCTGAATTTATACAATAAATTTTTCTAACTTTCCCTAATCGTTTTTCTGCCGCAGCATGGTTTCAACGTGCCCTAGTTCCGTAAGGCGCATGTCGGGAGAGGGCCGCAGAAGGGTCAACCCCTATAAACATCAGTTCGTTGGGAATCGCTTGAAAATGATTCTTCGATCACCTCCCTTATTCCTCCGGCCCGCCGCATTGGCGTGGCTGCAGCCGGCGCAGTGGCGCCATGGGCACGTACCCTGACCGACCAAAACCCACTCTCATGCCGGTGATTCAAAGACCGGTGAGCCGCAGTCGATTACGCGCCGCACGAGCGCAGATACATAACGGAGACAGACATGGCAAACGCAGGTACGGCATCGGCCGAGGGCCAGCCCAAGCTAGGGCGGCACAATAATCGATGGGCGCAACTCGCCATCGGCATCGTCTGCATGGGGTTGGTCGCGAATCTGCAATACGCGTGGACTTTGTTCGTCGTCCCGATGGATGCGAAACATCACTGGGGTCAGGCGGCGATTCAAACCGCGTTCACCATTTTCATTGTCACGGAAACCTGGCTGGTGCCGCTGGAAGGCTGGCTCGTCGATAAATTCGGCCCGCGGCCGGTCGTGATCGGCGGCTCGATCTGCGCGGCGATTGGCTGGATCATCGATGCAAACGCCACCAGTCTCATTCACCTCTACATCGCGGCGGTGATCGCCGGCATAGGGGCGGGCTGCGTGTACGGCACCTGCGTAGGCACGGCGCTCAAGTGGTTCCCGGACAAGCGCGGCCTTGCTGCGGGTTTGACGGCGGCCGGTTTCGGCGCAGGCGCAGCGGTCACGGTCATTCCCATTTCGAACATGATCCAGACCTCGGGCTACGAACATACCTTCGTGTTCTTCGGCATCTTCCAGGGCGTCTGCATCCTGCTGCTCGGCCTGATGCTGGTTCGTCCGCGGCCGCCGCTTCATGCGGTGCCGGCCAAGCGCGTGGTGGCGTCGAAGATCGATTACACGACGGGACAGATGGTGCGCTCGCCGCTCTTCTGGGTCCTGTACATGATGTTCGTGTTCGTCGCGGCGGGTGGCGTGATCGCCACCGCGCAACTCGGTCCGATCGCGAAGGAATATGGCTTCGCCAAGATGCCGGTCAGCCTGCTCGGCGTGACCTTGCCGCTCCTGACGATGGCGCTGTCCATCGACAATCTCTGCAACGGTTTCACGCGTCCGTTATGCGGCTGGATCTCCGACAAGATCGGCCGTGAGAACACGATGTTCTTCATCTTTATCGGCGAAGGGCTTGCGTTGCTGGGGCTCATGGAGTTCGGTCACAACCCGTACCTGTTCATGTTCTTCGCGGCCGTGACGTTCCTGTGCTGGGGTGAAATCTTCTCGATCTTCCCGGCCACTTGCGCCGATACCTTCGGCAGCAAATACGCAGCCGCCAACGCCGGCACGCTGTACACGGCGAAGGGCACGGCTTCGATGCTGGTACCGCTGGCCTCGGTGCTGTCGGCCATCGGCTCATGGGATGCGGTGTTCATTACGACGGCGACCATTTCGATTGCCGCCGGCCTGTGCGCCAAGTTTATCCTCGCACCGATGAGAAAGCGCTGGATCGACAACACGGTCGCCGAATCGAGCCGGCTCAATTCTTCCGCTACGTTTCAGGCAGGCTGGACAGAAGCGCCGCGCAACTCGTCGGCACAATGACGCGAAGTCAGACTGATGCCGTGCAGGGATTGAAAGCGTCCGGCGTGTCGTTGCAGCAGTTACGCCTGTTCGTCATCCTTGCACAGCACCGGAGTTTTACGCAGGCAGGCAACGCGCTCGGCGTCACGCAGTCGGCGGCGAGCCGTAGCATCAGGGAGCTGGAAGACCTGCTGGAACTGAGGTTGTTCGACCGCACGACGCGCCAGGTCGCACTCACCGATACCGGCCGTGCCTTGCTTCCGCGCATCGCGTCGCTGGTAGATGAACTCGAAGTGGCGTTGCGTTTCGGGCAGCAGGTGTCCACTGCGGAAAGCGGCGCGGTATCGATCGCGAGCAGTTCCAGTGTGGTGGCTTCCGTGTTGCCCGCGCTGCTCGCATCGTGCCGGGCGAGCTACCCCAATATCGCGCTGACATTGCACGACGCGCCGCAGGGCAGGGTGCTCGAACTCGTGCGCGCCGGCGATGCCGACATGGGCGTGCTCATCGGCCCTTCGAGCGATCCTCATAGCCTCGGCGATCTATCGACGGAAACACTTTTCTCCGATAACTTCTGCGCCATCGTGCCGGCGCGTCATCCGTTTGCGTCGCACGCCACGGTGCGATGGCGCGACTTGAGCGGCGCTGGCCTGTTCCTGCTCGACGACGACGCCGGCAGCTTCGACGTCATCGCGCGAGCGCTCGACGAACACGGCGCGTCGAGCCTCAGGCTGCAGCGTCTGACGCAGGCCGCGAGCGTCATGCAGATGGTCGCAGCAGGACTCGGAATCGGCATCCAGCCGATGCGTGCCGGTCCAGCCTCGGCTCAAACGCTGGTCCAGCCGGTGCCGCTGTGGCCATCGGTGACTCGAACCGTCATGCTGGTCAAGCGCAGGAACCGTACGCTGCCGGCGCAGGCAGCGTGTATCTGGACGCACGTCGTTTCGTCCTATGATGAAGAACACAAGCCGTTGCAAACCGCTGACGCCTGACCCCTAATTCCCTGAAAAATCGAAGCGCGGCTCCTTGAAAAGAGTCGCGCTTTTTACTTGCGCTTTCGCCGTTGTTATCCAATACTGAATCTAATATGTTGTATATCAGAAGAGTATTGGTCTAGGAGACGACAATGAAAATTTGCATTTACGGCGCCGGTGCGATCGGCGGTTACATGGGTGCGCAACTGGCTCGAGCCGGGGCGGACGTTAGTTTTGTCGCACGCGGGCCGCATCTGGCGGCCATGCAGGCGAACGGCGTGCGCTTGCAGATCGATGGCGAGGAGCACACCGTCAAGGTCCGCTGCACGAACAATCCTGAGGAGCTCGGACCGCAGGACTACGTGGTGATTGCGCTCAAGGCGCATTCGGTGCCGGGTATCGTCGAGCTGATCCCGCCGCTGCTGGGACCCGATACCGCGGTGGTGACCGCAGTGAACGGCTTGCCGTACTGGTATTTCCATGAGCACGGCGGTGCGTTGTCGGGCACCACGCTGGAAAGCGTCGATCCGGGCGGCCGTCAATGGCAGGTGCTCGGGCCGGAGCGTGCGATCGGCTGCGTGCTAATCCCCGCCGCCGAAATTGCGGAACCCGGCGTGATCCGCCATGTGTACGGCAAGAAATTTCCTATTGGCGAGCCGAGCGGGCTGGTGACGCCGCGCCTGCAGGCGTTCCACGACATCATGACCGCCGCCGACATGGAAGCGCCGATGCGCGACAACATCCGCGACGAAATCTGGCTGAAGCTGTGGGGCAACCTCTGTTTCAACCCGATCAGCGCGCTGACGGGCGCCACACTCGATGTCCTCACCAGCGATCCCGCTGTTCGCGCACTGTCGCGCCGGATGATGGAGGAGGCGCAGGGGATCGCGGAACAACTGGGCGTTCATTTTCGTGTCGATGTGGAAAAGCGCATCAACGGCGCGGGCGCGGTCGGCGCTCACAAGACTTCGATGCTGATGGATTGCGAAGCGGGCCGGCCCATGGAGATCGATCCGATCGTGACCGTCGTGCAGGAAATCGGCCGGAAGCTTGCTGTCGACACCCCGATGATCGACGCCGTCCTGGCGCTGATCAAGCTGCGCGAGGGCGTCAACCAGGGGACGGCACGGCCGAGTATCAAAGCAATTGAATCTTTCACGCGTTCGCAAAAAGCCGCTTAAACTGCGAACACGGAAGGACTGTTGTTTGTGATATATCACATACGAAATATGTTGCGTTGCGCTGCGACGCAACATATACTGAAGGCTCTTGGAGTAAACCACTAGGAGCCGGAAATGAGCATCGCTTTATTAGTCGTGATCGGAATCGCCTTGGTAGCGGGCGGTGTTGGTGTGACGTTTGCACTGGCGTCGGCGCTGCCGCAAGATGTGTTGCAGCGTGCGCAGGACAATGGTCGCTATGCCGGTTTGACGGCGGACGATCAGGGCGGCAGCACGGGTACACGGGCGACGACGGGCGCGCGGAACCTGGGACATCAAACCATCAATGCCATCTGATACTGAAGTTGCTACAACGTCGGCCAATCTTCTTGAACCGCGGACGGAAAGCAAGCCTGCTGGTGTAACCCTCTCGCTGGCGCCGATCAACGCGACGGTTTCGTTGCGCGATCAGGCTTATGCGCGGTTGCGCCAGGCCATTTCGGAGGCGGACATCTATCGGTCGCGGGAAGAGATCCGGCTGGATGAGAAGGATTTGACTGAAGCGCTCGGCGTGAGTCGTACGCCGATTCGCGAAGCCATGACGTTGCTCGAGCAGGAAGGGTTTCTGCGAACGGTGCCGCGTCGCGGGATTTACATCGTGCGCAAGACCAAGCACGAGATTGTCGAGATGATCAACATGTGGGCCGCGCTGGAAAGCATGGCGGCGAGGCTTGCCACGTTGCGGGCGACGGATGCTGAGATTGCGTCGTTGCGGCACATGTTCGATCACTTTCAGAATGCGACGCCGGCGGAACATATTGAAGAGTATTCGGAGGCGAACATTGCCTTCCATCAGGCGATTGTGCAGTTGAGCAAGTCGCAGATTATCTTCGATACGATCAAGAACATCTTCGTGCACGTGCGTGCGATCCGGAAGATGACGATTTCGCAGAGCGACCGGGCGGCGCGGTCGATTGAAGACCATATGAAGATTATCGAGGCGCTCGAGGCGCGGGATACCGAGTTGGTCGAGAGGCTGGTGCGCCAGCATTCGCTTGATTTGGCGGCGTTTGTCGAGGCTAATTGCGATTTTCTTGACTGAGGGTGTGGGTCTCGCTGACGGCGCTCAGCAGTCTTGTTTCGATTTCGTTTAACCCATCACCCGGTTTTTCAGTTTCCTCGCCCCCGTTGCGGGGCTGGGTCATATTATTCAAATTATTTTGCATACCTAAGTCAATGATGTTCGTCATTGAAGTCGCGCAGGTGAATAATCGACCTGACGGCGTCGTCAAACGGCTACAACGAAACCCTTGCACACGGACTCCGCCGCCGGACCGTTTGGCACGCAACGCGGCGCAGCAGCCTGTGAAGGTTCCGAATCAGACGTTTTGCAAACATTGCGGTATCCGAATCAATGTCGCGCCAATAAATCAAGCTACGCACGAGCGACGCTTATTTTAAGGCGCAAGATTCCGTAGCGAGTGTCATCAAGGTATTGTGTAGCTCGATGCATGGGGGTGGTCACGGAACCCTCGCTACCCTGCCGCTTTGGGGCAGGCGTATGTGAGAAGCCGTTGCCGATTTCCCAGCTAGACAAAGTGCAAGCGCTTCAGCTTGCAGCCAACCAGAGCATACGCAACACAATGAGCAATTTACCGACCCTTCACCCGATTACCTCTTCCCAGGAACTGGACCCGTTAGCGATCGAGGCGGCGCCACCCTATACGCTGGTTCGCTCGCGTCACGGACTCATGCTGGCAAACCGAAACGACACCTTCCCTGGCCAGGCATTGATCCACTACGGTGAGTGCTGCGAGAAGGAAGTCCAGTTTCTTTCTCAGTTGATAACGCGCGGCGGTGTCGTTGTGGAAGTCGGAGCGAATGTCGGAACCCACACTATTGCCGTTGGCAAAGCGTTCGGCTGCGGTGGGTGGCGAGATGGTTGTCTTCGAACCGCAACCGTTTATTTTCCAAAACCTGTGCGCCAACCTGGCATTGAATGGCATCACTAATGTTCGCGCATGGCCGTGGGCGTGTGGCGCAGACGCCGGGACAGTCTGGTTTGCACGCCAGGATTACGCACAGCCGGGCAACTTCGGGGGCGTGTCAATGCAGAGTGAGACAACGTCGCCGGACCTCGTACCGGCTCCGTGGGTTCAACTCGATAGCGTGCTCGGCGAGAGCGACGTCACTCTGATCAAGCTGGATGTGGAAGGGTTTGAGTTGGCTGCGCTGCGGGGCGCGCTTCAGGTATTACGGCGATCTCGTCCAACGCTGTATGTGGAAAACGATCGCGTCGATAACTCGCGTGAACTCATTGAATGGTTATGGGCGCAGGAATACAGGCTGTGGTGGCACATATGCCCGCTATTTAACGAGGACAATTTTCGAGGAAAGAGCGAAGGCCTGTACCAGAACGTCGTTGCCGTCAATATGCTTGCACTCCCTCGCGAAACAGGGGTTGCCCAATTGCCGCTTGTAGAAGTCACCGACGCTGGATTTCACCCATTCGCTCGATAACAAGAATTCGTGGCCAGCAATCTGTTCAAACCGTCAATGTGTGCATCAAATGGGCTCTGACGAAAGAGCTGCAAGCGGGACACCGCCGTCGTGACATTTTCGTCGCCGTCTCGTGCCGTTCGACGCCGTTCGTCCGTTTATTCATTACGCAGGCGTATCGTATAAGCGTTGATGCGTCCGAGGCGTCCGCTGCCTGTCGAATAATCCGTCCTCGTTGCGCCGCAGCGCGCGAATCGCAAACATGCCAGCCAATCAGCCTCTGCGGGCGATTGCACCGCACCATCCTGTTCACACAGTGCAAAATTACTTGACTAATACTGTGTATGGAATATTGTATATCAGAGCGGACGCACCTCACGACGATGTTGCGGCGGCCTCGCTAGCCGCTGAAACCGGAGAACGGCACAATCGTGTTGGCGAATGATTCACCGTAGCAAGACCCAGCACCGCCCGAAGGGCATCACCAGTACCACGATATAAAACCTGCTAAAGGTTAGGAGACAGGCATGAGTAAAGCCCTCGACGGAGTGCGTATCCTCGATTTCACGCACGTTCAATCAGGCCCGACCTGCACGCAATTGCTTGCATGGTTCGGCGCCGATGTCATCAAGGTCGAGCGCGCCGGCGCAGGCGACATCACGCGGGAGCAACTGCGCGATATCCCCGACGCTGACAGCCTCTACTTCACGATGCTCAACCACAACAAGCGTTCGATCACCATCGATACGAAAAATCCGGAAGGCAAGAAGGTCCTCGAATCGCTCGTGAAAAAATGCGACGTGCTGGTCGAGAACTTCGCGCCGGGCGCACTCGACCGGATGGGCTTCACGTGGGAACGCATCCAGGAGCTGAATCCGAAGATGATCGTGGCGTCGGTGAAAGGCTTCGGTCCCGGCCCCTACGAAGACTGCAAGGTCTACGAAAACGTCGCGCAGTGCGCAGGCGGCGCAGCATCGACGACCGGTTTCGACGACGGCCCACCCGTTGTCAGCGGCGCGCAAATCGGCGATTCGGGCACGGGCCTGCATCTCGCACTCGGCATTGTCACAGCGCTCTATCAGCGCAACGCAACCGGCCGCGGCCAGAAGGTGCTCGCCGCGATGCAGGACGGCGTGCTCAACCTCTGCCGCGTCAAGCTGCGCGACCAGCAGCGGCTGGAGCGCACCGGCACGATGAAGGAATATCCGCAATACCCGAACGGCACGTTCGGCGAGGCCGTGCCGCGCGCCGGCAATGCATCGGGCGGCGGGCAGCCGGGCTGGATCCTGAAATGCAAGGGCTGGGAAACCGATCCGAACGCGTACATCTACTTCATCACGCAGGCCCCAGTCTGGGGCGAGATCTGCAAGGTGATCGGCAAGGAGGAGTGGATCGATCATCCCGACTTCCGCACGCCGGCCGCACGGCTTCCGCATCTCAAGGGCATCTTCGCCGAGATCGAACAGTGGACCATGACCAAGACCAAGTTCGAGGCCATGGAGATCCTCAACCAGCACGACATTCCGTGCGGCCCGATCCTGTCGATGAAGGAAATTGCCGAAGACCCGTCGTTGCGCAAGACCGGCACGATCGTCGAAGTGGACCATCCGGTGCGCGGCAAATATCTGACCGTCGGCAACCCGATCAAGCTCTCCGATAGCCCTACGGACGTCGTGCGTTCACCGCTGCTCGGCGAACACACCGACGAAGTGATGGCGGAGCTCGGGTATTCGCCCGATCAGGTCGCGACGTTGCGAAGCCTCGGCGCGATCTAGTTCACCTCGCGCGTACGTGGCGTACGTCATGTACGTCGGGTTTAGGTAGGCATCGCTGGTTTTGGCTGCCGCGCTTCAAAGACGGCAGCACCACTTCTTCAGGGCTTTCAACGTGGCTAACTGGATACGTTTTTCCCGCGCCGATGGCGCGGTGGGCTTCGGCACGCTGTCGGAAGATGGCCGTCGTGTCACACCATTCGATCGTTCTCCCTTCGAGAGCGCGGAACCGGCAGGTCATGAGTTCGATGTAGAAGACATCACACTGCTGGCGCCCTGTCAGCCGGGCAAGATCGTCGCGTTATGGAACAACTTCTATGCGCTCTCGAAGAAGCTCGATAAAGCGCCGCCTACCCATCCGCTGTTCCTGATCAAGCCTGCACGGTCTGTCATCGGCACGCATGAAGCGATACGGCGGCCCATCAGCTACAGCGGCAAGATCGCTTACGAAGGCGAACTCGGCATCGTGATCGGCCGGCGCTGCTCATCGGTATCGGTGGAAGAAGCCGAGGCCGCCATCTTCGGCTACACGTGCGTGAACGACGTCACGGCCGGCGAACTGCTGCAGGAAGATCCGAACTTTCCGCAATGGTGCCGCGCGAAGGGATTCGATACGTTCGGTTGCCTCGGACCCACGATCGCGACCGCGACCGGATTCGACTGGCGCGCGGCGCGCGTGATCACCACGCTCGACGGCGTCGAACGGCAGAACTATCCGCTCGACGACATGATCTTCACGCCCGCCGAACAGGTCAGCCTGATCTCGCACGACATGACGCTCGAACCCGGCGATGTCATCGCATGCGGCACGTCGCTCGGCATCGGATCGATCAAGGATGGGGCCGAGGTAAGTGTCTCGATCGAAGGAATCGGGACACTGGTCAACCGTCTGCTCTGACACGGAGACACCGATGCTCGACGGTGCGTTGTGTGCGTTCGCAGTGATGGCGTCGATGCAAAGCCTGAAGACGCCGGGCAGGGTGTCGCCAGCGCGGCGGCAGGCATTGCGCGATGCAGCTGGCGTGGGCACGGCGGTCATTGTGGCTTACGGCATGGCGACTGGCTTCGACTCGGCGCTGGTCGCGCTGGCGATCGCGGCGTTCGCTATGCTGACACCGCGGTTCGGCCGGAGCACGCCCGCGTCGCTGCAAAGCGCGCTGGCGCTGGCTGCGCTTGCGTCGGCATCGGCGGATCGCGCGCTTGGCTTCGACCCGGGTGCTTCGCTTGGGCTGACGGCGCTCGGCGGTCTCGCGGCGATTGCGCTCGCGTTGGTGCTGGGCCGCGTGCGCTTCGGGGTATCGAATACAAAGCTGATGAACGCGATGCACTTCACATGCGCCGCATTGTGTACGGTCATTGCGTATCCGGCGGGGTTCGAAGGCGGCGCGGTGTCGGTAGTGATCATCGGTGCCATGGTTGCGTTGATCGGCGCTTACCTCGCGATGGCCATGGCCGATCGCGCGTACCCGGTTTTCATCGCTGCGTTGAATGGGTACGCGGCGTGTTCGGTCGTCGCGGCGGGCGTCGGGCTGGCAAACGGCGCGCTCGTGGTGACCGGTGTGGCGCTCGTGCTCGGATGCGTGGCGACGTGTACGAGCGTCAGGCCGTCGGGTGCGCCTAGAGAGAAGTAAGCGCGTCGCAATGGACTTGTTACTGCCGTAAGATGTGGCCTTTCCAGATAGTCAGCATGCCTTATTTAATGACTGAGCATGAAAAATCGCCCGGAGCCTTTAAGCAATGAGCGATTTTATGTTCCTACGCCACGCAATCAATTCGCAGCGTGGACGGTCAGATCTTAGTGGCCAAAGTAGATCGAATGCTGGTTGATGCCCGAAGCCGGCGCAACGGTTGCCCGCATACCTGAGGCCGACGTACCGCTCGTTGCCGGGCCATATGATTGTGCTTCGACGCCGTTCTTTGCATCGACACGCTGCTCTGCCGCTTGCAGCGCTTGCGGGTAATAGTTGTCGTTGGTTGCCGGGTTGTAGCCAGCTTGCTCGAGCTGGGTCAACTGGGCGCGGACTTCAGCACGCGTCACAGGCGCGTTGTCCTGAGCAAAGGCAAATGCAGGGGCAGCAAGAGCCGAGGCAATAAGCAGAGCGGGGAGAAGTGACTTGGTCATGATGGAACCTCCAGAGTTTGTTTTTCGGTTTCGGAATGCGTTGCGACTGAGTGCTGGTGTCTGCATTCGCTTCTGATGAAAACAAGTCTAGGTCGCCTATCGACCACTTAAAACGATAGTTTCAGCGAAATATATTTGCTGTTTCGGCAACAATATGCGAATTTTTCAATATGAAAACTACGTGACAGTCCAATTTCGGTAATAAATCTCTGATGTAAATGTTTGCTGAATAAGTCAGCAATAAATGCCGGTATCACTAGAGACATCACTGAGAGACGCGAAAGTGCTCGACCAGGAAGTCGATGAACGCACGAATACGCGCAGGCTGATTGCGGCGGCTTGGATAGTAGACAAACAAGTCGGCCGGCGGCAGCAGGAATTCAGGCAACACGACTTTCAGCCGGCCGCTCTCCAGATATTTAGCAAGGTCCCATTCGGAGCGGATCGAGATACCGTGTCCATCGAGCGCCCAACCGAGCACAATGTCGCCATCATTACTCGACAAGCCGCCCTGTACCTTGACCGACACCGTCTCGCCGTCGCGCGTGAAACGCCAGACGCCGTAAGCGTCGTCGTTCTGCCGGTGGAGGATCGTCCTATGCCGCGCGAGATCGGCAAGCGCCGTTGGGTTGCCGTGCCGCTGCAGATAAGCCGGCGATGCGCACAGATAGCGCCGGTTCGACATGATGCGGCGCGCGTTGAGCCGTGTATCGGGCAACGCCCCGAACCGGAGCGCAAGGTCAAAACCCTGCTCCACGATATCCACCGGCCGGTCCGTCACATCCAGTTGAACCTCGACTTGCGGATAACGTTGCACGAACGCCGAGACGAGCGGTGCGATGGTCGTGCGGCCGAAGCCGAGCGAGGCATTCACTCGCAATATGCCGCGCGGCGCTTCGCGGCTGCGCGATACGGCGTCTTCCATCTCGCGCACGGCGGCAAGAATACGCGTAGCGTGTCGCAGATAAGTGTCGCCCTCGTCGGTCAGGCTCGCGCTGCGCGTGGTGCGGTTCACGAGCCTGACGCCCAGCCGCTGCTCCATCAGCGCGAGCCGCCGGGTTGCTGCAGGCGGTGTCAGATCAAGCGCACGCGCGGCGGCAGACAAGCTGCCGAGGCGCGCTAGCTGGACAAAAAACTCGAGATCGGAGGTGACGTCGTTCTTCACTTAAACTGAATAATCAAATGAGTACCGGTGAAGTGTAACGCGGCAATGGGAGCGTAAGCTTCGTTATCAGCTTGTACGGCACGGCGGGTTGAAGGCATCCCGACGTATTCATCCGCTAATCGGCGCAGTCCACCAGCGCCGGCTAACAGGAGTATTGCAATGCAAAAACCTATCGAGCTTACCGGCCGCGACCTTCTTCGCGATCCGCGTCTTAACAAAGGCTCCGCCTTCACCGAAGCCGAACGCCGCCAGTACCATCTTGAAGGGCTGTTGCCTCCGGGTTGCAGTTCGCTGGCACTTCAGGTCGCGCGCACGCATACGGAACTCGCTGCCCTCGACAACGACCTGCAAAAGTATCTTCTGTTGTCCGATCTTCAGGCCCGCAACGAGACGTTGTTCTATGCCACGATCATGTCCGATCCGGCGACGTTCATGCCGCTCGTGTATACGCCGACGGTCGGCGAGGCATGCCAGAAATTCAACCATATCTTTCGCGCAACGAGGGGCATGTATGTGCCCATTTCGACACGCGGCCGGGTGAAGGAACTGCTGCAAAACTGGCCGGAGAAGGATGTTCGCTTTATCGTGGTGACGGATGGCGAACGCATTCTCGGACTAGGCGATCTGGGCGTCGGCGGGATGGGCATTCCTATCGGCAAACTTTCGCTCTACACCGCATGCGCGGGTGTACCGCCTCAATATTGCTTGCCGGTGATGCTGGATGTGGGCACCAATAACCGCGACCTGCTTGACGATCCTCTCTATCTCGGCCTGCGTCAGGAACGTGTCCGTGGCGACGAATATCATGCGTTTGTGAACGAGTTCGTCGAAGCGGCGCAGGAGTTGCATCCGAAATGCTGCGTCCAATGGGAAGACTTCGCGAACTTCAATGCCGTCCCGTTGCTCGCGCGTTACAAGGACAAGATCTGCACGTATAACGACGATATCCAGGGCACCGCAGCCGTCGCGCTGGCGGGCATTTTCGCCGCCCTCCACATCTCGAAGCAAAAGCTCGTTGACCAGCGTTTCCTGTTTCTGGGCGGTGGTTCGGCGGGGACCGGCATTGCCGAATTGATCAGCCAGGCGATGGTGCTTGAGGGCTTGAGTATCGACGAAGCGCGGGCACGCAATGCGCTGTTCGACGTGAACGGGCTGATGGTGAAATCGCGTCAGGATCTCGCGGATTTTCAGAAGCCGTTCGCCGTGGATCACGCGCCCGTAGACACGTTTGTGGATGCGGTCAAAGCGCTGAAGCCGACGGGCATCATCGGTGTCAGTACGGTGCCGAAGCTATTCAATCAGCACGTGATCGAGGCTATGGCGGAGATCAACGAGCGTCCGATCATCTTCCCGTATTCGAACCCGACATCGCGCTCCGAGTGCACAGCCGAGGAAGCGTACCGGTGGTCCGCCGGGCGCGCTATTTTCGCAAGCGGCAGCCCGTTCCCGCCGGTGGAAATAGAAGGGCGCACGTTTGTTCCCGGACAGGGCAACAACGTCTATATTTTCCCCGCGCTGGGGATGGCCGTGTTCGCCACGCAGGCGAGCCGCGTGACGGACGAGATGTTCATTGTCGCGGCGAAAGCGGTGGCCGAGCAGGTCTCCGAAGCGAGTCTTGCAACCGGCCTGATCTATCCGCCGCAGAGCAAGATTTTCGAGGCGTCGCTTCATGTGGCCGTGCGCGTGGCCGAGTGTATTTTCGACAGCCAACTGGCGCGTGTGCCAAGGCCGGACGACATCACTGCACTGATCCGCAACTGCGCTTATAAGCCGGCATACGCGGCCCTCTGATCAGGCGCTGTGGGAGGAGAAGCGTTCCGTTTGCCAAAACGGCAACGCTTTCCGTAGTTGCCCGATGGGACCTTGTGCTGACGCATCCGGCTAGCCGCGGCTCGCGATACGCTAGGCGAGCGCGGCCCGGATGCGTTCGATCGCCTCGATCTCCGGGGCACCTTCGCCCAGCCGTTCGCGGGGGCACCACGGGTACGGCAGGGCGTCTGCCCATCGCAGGATCGGCTGGACCGTGTCCTATGGCAGCGTCGTCATTTCCTCGATGATGATTCGAAGCTTCCGGACCTGTCCGGAATCCTCTACAGCGAGCCATTCGTATCGGCCGAAACCGGCGCGCGCCAGGCCGGTGCCTTTTTCCGACATGCATACCAGCCAGTCGCAATTGAACGCCGGGCCGCCGGCGGGCGGCTCTCCGATGCAGAACGTGTAGACGTTCTCATAACGCTGCGCAAACTCGCTCACCAGAACGTTCGAAATAGCTTTCGCGCCTTTGACCGTGCCCGGAAACGAGATTTCCTGGGTGTTCACTTGCATCGTCAGTTCGGCGTCGGCGGTAAACGCGTCCGCGATCAAAAATGGGCGATTGCCGTCCTTGGCCCGAATATAGGTTTCGATGGATTTTTGCAGGGTGATCATGGGCAGTTCTTCAGTGGCTATGCTGACGGGCGGGGGCTGGTGCGCGCCAAGTCTATCGCTGCCTGGCGCGTCCGGGGCGGTATCCCTTCGCCCGTGGCGGGCATGTGGACGGGCTTTATCGAAGCGTTTTATGGCCGGATAATTCGGGCTGAGATCCTGTTATTGCGTGCAATCAGATCACCGGGCTTTGGAGAATTGCTTCCTCGAAAGCGAGTTTTCGCGTAGATTTGCGACCGCGAAACAATTGTTACCCGGTAAAAGTAAGAGGAAACCATTCATGACCATTGCCCGGCGAATCCGCGAAGTGTCCAAGTTGAGCGGCGATTTCCTGCTGCGTTCAGGCAAGCGCAGCAACACCTACTTCGACAAATATCGCTTTGAGTCCGATCCCGTATTGCTGAAAGCAATTGCGGAAGCGATGGTGCCCCTGATCCCCCCAGGCACCGAAGTATTGGGCGGTCTCGAGATGGGCGGTATTCCTATCGTGACCATGCTCAGCCAGGTGACCGGCTTACCTGCCGCCTACATCCGCAAGGAAGCGAAAGAGTACGGCACCTGCAAGTATGCGGAAGGCGCCGAGCTGGCCGGACGCAAGCTCGTGCTGATCGAGGACATTGTGTCGAGCGGCGGCGCGATCTCCGACGCCGTGGCGAAACTTCGCGCCGACGGCGTGCCGGTCTCGCTGACGCTGTGTGTGATCGACCGTGAAAGTGGCGGAAAGGAAATGCTCGCCGGAATCGGTATCGAGTTGAAATCCCTCTATACGTTCTCGCAGATCGAAGCTGGCCAATAACCGGCCCCACGCCTCGCTACGCATCCGCGCTGCCAGAAAAGTAGTTGTATGCGCCGGAGAAGTCGTCGTCGGTGATGGCTTGTTCGCCGGCCTTGTCGATGATGGTTTCGCCGTGCCGTTGCAGCACGAAACGAGGCGTGCCAGCCCGCGCATTCGAACTGACATGCGTCACACCCGCGGGCACGTCGAAGCGCATGGCCGAGACCGCCAACGTCACCACAAGCACGGCCGGCGCCGTCAGGAACACTGTACATGGATCTGCGACGACAGGGGTTCCTGAGCGTGCGGCGGGGTGCTGGCATCGTGTGCGCCTAGCCCAAGCCGACGCTCCCGCCCGAGCGGATTCAGCCGATAAAAATAGAATAGCCGGTCCCGCGTGATTGCAGGCTTGCTACCCGACTTGAACCATTGGATGTAGTACTCGCTCGCGTCGAGATACGCGGTATGCGAGAGCAGATCGCCGAAGCGGTCGTCATAGACATGAGCCCGGCCTGTGCCGCCGATGGGCGCGACCGGCTCGATTGGCGCAACATACGTGGACTCGGCCCAGTCATTCCAGGTCACGATCTGCACCCACGTGGCGCCGGATGCGATTGCGGCTTCCCACTCGGTCGCCATGCCGGAAAACCCGCTGGTTTCGAACGCGCGATAGTTGGTGCCCGCCGGCAGCCCGCGATAATACGGCGTGACCGGCGCCATGAATACTTTGCCGCGGGTCTTGAGTTCCGCGCTGAGCGCTTCGGTGGATTTCGCGATCAGGTCCGGCGCACCCGCCGCGCCGAAGTAGAAATAACGGTTCGCACTGCCAAGACGTTGCGCGACCTGAGCGGCTTCGCGCGCAGAGATCTGGCGCTCGCCCGTGGCGAGAAAAAAGTGAGGCACGAAGAACGCACCCAGGCTCTCGGCTTCGCTCGCGAGCGCGGTGCTATCGGTGAAACCTTTGCCGCCTGCGGCATAGGCGGACAGTACCGGCTTGCCATCTACACGCAATTGCGCTTTGAGACCGCGCGTGGTTGCGACGATATCCTTGAGCTCGTCCGGCGCCCGGCCGTCGGCGGACACGAATAGTTTGAAGTCGAAGTCGAGACTCGCGGCCGCATCGTACAGGCGCAGCACACGCCTTTTATAGTGCGGCTCACTGGCATCCCAGCCACCGCAATTGAGTGCGAAGCCGTCGATGCCGCGCGTGCGCATCGCGGAATTCCGCCTGATATGACGCGACGGTTGCCTGTGGTCCACCGCGAGGCCAGGCCACCATGTAGTGAGCAAAGACATGTTTGCGTGTACTGTCCGCAGCAAGCGGCGGTATTGCGGCGCTTGCGCCGAGAGGTACTGTGCACGACAACGACAAGCAGGCAAGCATGAAGCGGCGGCGTCCCGGAATCGGACTTGATGTCATAGAGGGCAGCTCAAAAAGTATCTGCCCCGATAGTAGCCGCATCGCGAGGATCTGCATGTGCGGGTTAGGCACATGAACGATTCGCCGAAACCACACACGCGATCGTGAACGCGAGTGCGAAGCGCATGGTACACAAGCGTTAGCAATCCAAAGGATTAGTGACCGTTTTGCTGCCGATCAGAGAAACCCCGGAACGCCTCGCATAACGCGTGGCTACTGAGTCTGGTCGGTATCTGTCGAGCTTTGCTGGCGCCGATGCCCACGCGCTTTTCCCGTAGCGGCTGGAGCGCTGGCTTGAACGGGCGGCGCGGGCGGATGATTGATGTACTGGAAGTTCTGTGCGATAGCCGAGTTGGCCGCGTCCTGGCTCGACTGCGCGTAAGTTGAGGAAACGAATAACAGGCATGCGACGCCCGGCACGATCAGGATGCGATTCATTAGTCAGGCCTATGTCTTCAGTTGGAACGATCTCGGTCAGGCGCCATAGCGAGCAAGCTGCGTTCGCCTACCCGGACTCATAGAGGGTGAAGAAAAAATGGCCCACCCCTGAGGGCGGGCCAAGCTGCAGTCACTTGCATCACTCACAACTGCGTCTGGGAGAAGACGCATGATCAGTGTAGGCCGTGCCCGCCGCAAATACGTTGCAAGGCTGCTTACATGCGTTACGCCGCATAACAACGATTCGATGAAAACAGACGGGAAAACGTTGCGCGCTTGGGCGCTGTCTGCAGACCGGAGTCCTGAATACGGCTTGAACAATGAAGCTGCGGTAAGGATTTTTCAGATTACAAAACACCAACATTGCGATCGCAATGACGGGACTTAACGTGCGTCCGGGTCTCTCGATGAGCGGTCAGGTATCCGCATTAAGCAGTCCCTGAAAAAACCGTTTTGGCACTGTGCGGAACGACTTTTCGCATCTGGCGTTTCGCCGTGCGATCGGCGTCTTGGTGGCATTGCACTGACAGACTTGGCGACCATGCGCGTGTGAGCAAGAAGATCTTCGCGCGTTCAGCCCGGAGCGCATAAAATAATTGCATGACGAATGAGCGGCAGGGTGCACACTGAAGAAACGCGGGAAATTAAGCAAATCGAAAGGTCGGACGCGCGAGCCAGGCGATAGGTGATTGTGTGAGTGATTGCGGCTGAGTGGAGCCGTTTCCTGCACGCGAAAGGGTCGATCGGCGAAGTGCGAATAGGCGCGGTCCGGCTGAGGTCGGCCAAGCGCCAGACAATAGCGCGCGAGCGTTGGAAGCCTTCGAATGTTAATAAAACCGACTATTTTCTTTCGGCTAAGAGCGGCTTTGGCGCGCCATCCGAATGCAATCGGTGTAGGCAGCATTGCTTTCTCGGTGATCGTGCTCGGATTCGCCCTGGCGGTTCTGGTGCAGGCGCGGCAGGATGCGACCGCTCGCGCTATCGAGAATGCGGACAACCTCGCACGCGTCATTGAGCATGACATCACTTACACCGCCGAACTGACGGACCTTTCGATTCAAGCAGCCGTGGACGGTGCACAAGACGCAGATGTCATGCGGTTACCGGAACACCTGCGTAAAGAGCTTCTGTTCGACCGGTCCGCTACCGCCAGCCAGTACATAGGCTCGTTGTTGTGCCTTGATTCACGCGGCAAGATCATTGTCGACTCTACAAGCGCAGTTCCACGCAGCGTCGATCTCGCGGATAGATTGTGGTTCACGGTTCATCGCGACAACCCGAACCTGGGGCTGTTCATCAGCCGTCCATTGCGCTCGCGCCTCAATCCCAACGAAGTCGACCTTATGTTCAGCCGGCGGGTGAATCATCCTGACGGCTCGTTCGCGGGCGTTGTGGTGGCAGCTTTCCGGCTCGACTACTTCAAAAACCTGCTGTCAGGTGTCCGGCTCGGTCCGGGCGGCGCCATCACGCTCCTGCAGGACGACGGACACGTGATCCTACGTTATCCGAATGATGAAACCCAGGTCGACGAGGATTTCACGGGACGGAAAAACTTTGAGCGATTCAGAAGAACTCATGAGACGTCGTTCTTCGGTACATCGGGCCGGGACGGTCAGGAGCGGCTCTATAACTTCCGCGAATTCGAAAAGCTGAAAATGATTGTCATCATTGCGCCGTCGAGTCGTTACGTCTTCGCGGACTGGACGAGCCGGGCGTGGTATATCGGCATTGTGACCGCGCTGTTGATCGTCGGCCTTCTGTTTGCCGCACAGCTTCTCTCCGTGGAGTTCCGGCACAGGCTGGAAGTGGAGGAACATTTGCGCAACATGACGCGTATTGATGGCCTCACGGGACTAACCAACCGTCGTAGTCTCGACGATCGTCTCATGCTCGAATGGCTCCGCTCGAAACGCTCGGGAAAACCGTTGGCGCTGCTGTTCGTAGATATCGACCGGTTCAAGAATTACAACGACACGTACGGTCATCAGGCAGGTGACGACGCGTTGACCGCCGTTGCACAGGCGATCGCGCGAAACAGTCAGCGGCAGGGTGACATAGCGGCCCGGTTCGGGGGCGAGGAGTTTGTCGTGGTGCTGCCGGAGACGGACGGTGCGGGTGCTGCGGTTGTTGCCGCCAATATTCATTCGGCTGTCCGCGCGCTGGCTATCGAACACACCGAGAGCGAACACGGTGTCATCACGGTGAGCATCGGCGTGGCCTGTACGGACACCGAGGAGGTGGCCGACGCGCTCGCGCTGATCAAGGTGGCGGATCAGGCCGTGTATCGGGCGAAAGCATCCGGCAGAAATCAAACGAGCGCGGCCGAGCCGTGTGGCGACGCGGCCGTGACGACCTGAGTTGTGTTTCCAAGCGCCGAGCGCTTCGTGCTCCGCTAGAAGAGGTCGAGGCGATGAGGGCACGCCTCGCCTCGATACCGGCACCGTCTGTCCAGCCGCATTCCTTCCCTTACGCCGCGCCGGTCACCGTACTCTTATCGCGTGTCGACGTGACATGCTGCCTGGCCGCCTCGTTGCTGTGAGAAAGCGCGCGCAATGCAAGGGAAAACGCTAGCTGGGTGTCGTGAGCGACCGCGCTACGGTCTTCATCGAAGTGTTTTGCTGCGTGACGCAGATGCTGCGCTGCCTGCCCGTGGAGCTCTGCGGCAGTCGCGTGATGCTGCGCTGCGGTCGTGCTGTCCGCGGAACCCGTTGGTGGCGGCAATACCGTCGACGCGCCGGCGTTGTGCTTGACGGCGTTGTTGGCCTCGTCGATAGCATGCAGCGCGTGACCGTGCGCCAGGATCGCCTGATGTGCTGCGTGGTCGTAATCCTTGCCTGCGTCGAAATGATGTGACGCTTCGCGATGAAATTTTGCTGCCTGCTCGTGATGCGATGCTGCTGCTTCGAGATGTCCCTTTTTACTTTGTTTTGTGTTCATGGCTGCTCCTCCTGTACGACTGTCCGACTTCAACGGTGACCGGTTGCGTAAGTCACATAAGTCACATCGGTCACATGACCACGCAACAGGCCGGAACCTATCCAATGAAATCTACGCTTCTTTGGTTCCCGGGTGTCTTTTTTCGGAGGCCGGCGCGGTCTTTCCAGTGATTCTTGAGCCTTGTCAGGAAAGCGCATCGAGCAAGCCATACCACGCCACGCCCGCGCTGATATAGACGCGCTGCAGCGCGTGAAAGGGAATTGGTTTGATCGATGTGGGCGGCACCGGCAGTCCCTGCGCCGCGCCGCTCATGAACGCCGCCAGATGTTTTCCCAGCGTCGTTGCCATCGCGATACCGCGTCCGTTGTAACCCAGCGCGATCGTCAAACCTTCAGCGGGTGTGTGCACATGCGGCAGGAAATCCCGCGTAATCGCGATGCGTCCGGCCCATCGGTATTCATATTCGATGCCTTCGAGTTGCGGATACATCAATCGCGCCGCGCGTTCGAGATGCGCCCAATCGGTCGCGCTGCGTGGATCACTGAAAGGACCGCGACCGCCCATAAGCAAGCGGCCCGCGGCGTCCTTGCGGAAATACAGCAACAGTCGCCGCGAATCCGAGGCCACTTCGCGTCCGGGCAGGATCGTTGCATTTATATCAGCGGGTAACGGCCGCGTCGCGACGATAAAACTGTTCGCCGCGATCACCGATTGCGCGAGGCCAGGCCAGAGTGCATCGGTATAACCGTTGGTCGCGAGCAGCACTTGTTTTGCATCGACGACATTACCGCCCGCACATCGCACGCGCCATCCTGAGGGGCCACGTTCGAGCGCAGCCGCGCGTGTCGCACCATGAATCGCGACGCCCGCAGCCTTGGCCGCGCGCGCCAGACCCCGCGCATAACTCAAGGGCTGCACGCTGCCGGCACGTTTGTCGATCCAGCCGCCCACGAAAGCCGCGGTACCAAGCCGCTTCGATACCTGCGAGCGGTCGAGCAACTCGACCGGCGCACCACGCGCTTCCCACTGCCGTGCGCGGGCGTGAAGCGTGCCGAGCAGCTTGTTCGAATGCGTGGGTTGAATCCAGCCATTGCGTGTGGCGTCGCATTGGATATGGTGACGTTCGATGAGATCGAAGACGGTGTCCGCGGCATTGCCCGCGATCTGCGCGAGGGTTTCGCCATCGCGCGGACCATAACGACGGATCAGTTCGTCGGGATCGTACTTAAGCCCTGGAATTACCTGGCCGCCGTTGCGACCGGACGCGCCCCAGCCCGGTTCGTTCGCATCGATCACGCAGACCTTCACGCCGTGCGCGGCAAGATGCAATGCGCTCGAGAGGCCGGTATAACCCGCACCGACAATCAGCACATCGGTTTTAACGGAGGCGTCGAGTGGCGGGGTATCGACGGCCGGTTCCGCAGTCGCAGCCCAGAGGGAGGGCGGCAACGGTCGTGCAACTTCAACAAGGCTCATGTTGGGTATTCAGGTCGAAGGCGCGTCGGAGGAGGTGAGCACCCTGCGCAGGAAATCGCGCGTGCGGGGATGTTGCGGACGTTCGAGCAGATCGGCTGCGGCGCCTTCCTCGCAGATCGTGCCGTCGTAGAGAAAACACACCCGGTCCGCCACTTCGCGCGCAAAACTCATTTCGTGCGTGACGACGATCATCGTCATGCCGTCGTACGCGAGTTGGCGCATGACGTTCAATACTTCGCCAACGAGTTCGGGGTCGAGCGCCGACGTGGGCTCGTCGAACAAGATGGCTTTGGGCTCCATGGCCAGTGCGCGGGCGATCGCCACGCGTTGCTGCTGACCGCCCGACAATTCCGACGGGTAAGCATCTATTCGATGCGCGAGCCCGACTTTATCGAGCAGATGCCGCGCCTTTTCCCGGGCCTGTGCACGGCCTTCCTTTTTCACGAACACCGGGCCTTCGCAGACATTCTCCAGCGCGGTGCGATGCGGAAACAGGTTGAAGCGCTGGAACACCATGCCGACCTGCATGCGCAGTTCATGGATGTGCTTCGAGCGGGCGTCGACTGCGAGGCCGTCCACCGTGATCGTGCCGGCGTCATGCGTTTCCAGGCCGTTGATGCAGCGCAGGAGCGTCGATTTACCCGATCCCGAGGGGCCGATCAGGCAGACGACCTGGCCTGCTTCCACGTTGAGGCTGACGCCCTTCAACACTTCCTGATCGTGGAAGCGTTTATGAATCGACTCGACCCTGATCATCGTTTCCCCTTAAGACCGAGACGGCGTTCCAGACGACGCAAGCCATACACGAGTGGCAGGCTGAGCCCGAGATAAAGCAACGCAACCAGCGTAAATACAGTCATGTTCTGGAACGTCGACGATGCAATCAACTGCCCCGCACGCGTCATTTCAGCGACCGTGATGGTGGATGCGAGCGAGGAGTCTTTCAACATCATCACGAGCGTGTTGCCATAGGGCGGCAGTGCAATCTTGAACGCCTGCGGCAACACCACGCGCTGCATGATCAGTCCGCCGCGCATGCCAATGGACTGCGCCGCTTCTATTTGCCCATGATCGATTGCCTGGATGCCCGCGCGAAAATTTTCGGCCTGGTACACGGAATACGCGATGCCCAGCCCGATAAAACCCGCTTGAAACGCGGACAGCCGCACGCCGAGATCGGGCAGCACGAAGTAGATATAAAAAAGCTGGACGATGATCGGCAGTCCGCGAATCACGTTGATGAACGTTGCGGCGGCGTGCGAGGCAAGCTTGTTCGACGACACGCGCATCAGCGCCAGCAGCAGTCCGAGCAGCGTGCTCAGGATGAACGAGCAGAAGGTGATCTCGATCGTGACGACCGCGCCTTTCAGCAGGATCGGCAGGAAGTCGATGGCGTTCTGGAAGAACATGGCTTCGGTCCTCTCTATGCCGAGGCTGTCTTTATTCCACCTGCCATTTCTTGATGATCTGCATCAGGGTGCCGTCGGTCTTGATCTTCTTGATGCCCGCATTCAACTGGTCGAGCGTGGCCGTATCGCCCTTGCGTACAACGAAGCACAACTGGCCTTTCACTTCCGGCTGGTATTCGGCGACCAGGCGCAGCTGCGGATTCGGGTTGTGCTGAAGCTGGTAAGCAATGATCGGATGGTCGCCGAAGCCCGCCTTGATGCGCCCGAGTGCGACGTCGCGCATGATGTCGGCGACTGAATCGTAGGTGCGTACCTCTTTGAAGATGCCTTTCTTGTTCAGCGCGTCAACGAACGCCGTACCGACCTGGGCGCCGACCACTTCGCCCTTGAGCGCGTCCATCGACGGGTATTTGCCGGTGTCGTCGGCGCGCACGATGAGGCCTTCGCCGTACGAATAAACCGTGTCCGAGAAGTCGACGACCTGCTGGCGTGCCGGCGTCTTCAGCATGGCGGCCGAGATGATGTCGATCTTCTTTGTAGTGAGCGACGGAATCAGTGAGGAAAACGTGGTTTGTTGGACATCGACGTCGAAGCCTGCTGCCTTGCCGGTTGCGGTGATGGCATCGACCAGCAGGCCCTGGATCGAGTTGGTCTTGACGTCGAGGAACGTGAACGGCACGCCGGTGGCGGTCGAGCCGACCGTATAAGTGGGAGTGGCGGCGGGCGACCACGCTGGCACGCCCGCGAGCAGTAATCCGGTTGCAAAGACAGAGGCGAAGCGTTTGACGAACTGGAACATGTGACTCTCCACTGATGGGAAGGATCGAAGAAAATCGATAAATGATGTTTGGATCATCTTATTCGAGACAAAAAAATCGTCAATCGAAATATGTGTATCGATATTCGATATGGTAGTGTTGCAGGATGAACCTGGGCCTTGGGCCAAACAATTGGGTAAATCCATGAGCCGAAACAAGCTGGACCTTCAGATTGACGTGCCTTCCGCAGCTGACGACGCACCGGATGCGCTGTTTAACCAGTCGCTGGAGAAGGGCATTGCGGTGTTGCGTGCGTTCAGTGCGCAGCGGCGAACGATGACGCTTCCGGAGGTGGCGGAGGCGACATCGATCACCAAGAGTTCTGCGCAGCGCATGATCTACACGCTGGAAAAGCTGGGGTATGTGAAGAAACATCCGCGCACGAAGCGTTATCAGCTTGCGTTGAAGGCGATGCAGATTGGCTTTAATTACTTGGCGGCGGACACGTTGATCGACGTTGCCAATCCGTTTCTATCCGAGCTTACGAATGTGACGGGGGAGACGACCAACCTGACGGAGCCGGATGGTGTCGATATGGTTTATGTCGCGCGGTTTGTCTGCACGAAGTTCTTGCCGATCCACATGCCGATTGGCAGTCGCATTCCGATGTATTGCACGGCTTCGGGGCGGGCGTATCTTGCGGCGCTGCCGGAGGACGAGTCGCGTTTGCTGCTTGAGGGGAGTGAGCGGGTTGTGCATACGCAGTACACGGTGACGGATCTTGGCGAGATCGAGGCGCGGCTGGCGCAGGGGCGGCTTAGTGGTTATGCGTCGAATCGGGAGGAGTTGTTTATCGGCGATATGACGATTGCAGCGGCCGTGGTTGATGGGGAGAGGCGGCCGGTTGCGTCGGTGCATGTGGTTGCGCCTACGAGCAGGTGGACGCTTGCTGAAGCGGAGCAGCGGCTGGCACCGGCGGTGATTGATTGCGCGCGCGGGATTAGTAATTCGATCCGCACACTCGGGTAGGTTTTTTTGTTCGCACCGGTGGACGGTTTTTTGGGGGCTGCCGGGGTGGGTGGGCTGGGTTGATGCTGGGTTTCGGGGTTAGCGGTCTTGGTTTGATGCTGGGTTGCTGCTTTCCAGTCCAGCGGTTGTTATATGTTAGTTATTCTATTTATCACTGTTAGCCACTGCGCGTGGCGACGCGTCGTTTCTTTGTCCAAAGCGACAAAGAAACGACGCAAAGAAAGCGCTTTCAAACCATCGGCAAGTTAGTGTCCCTAGCGTGCAGGCTAGAAGTTTCTGGCACCTGATAGCACGGTGCTCGCCAGACATCACCGATGTTTGAAGCCCGACCTCTCCGAACACGGATACCCACACGCTTCGCCACCAGTGACTGAACCTGCCCACGGTTCACCCCGCGCTATCCGCGTACAACCCCCTCAAGAAATAACCTTGCAGTCCACGTAGCCAACCCACCACGAAATGCGGCAACCAGCACACGTCAGGCCGTCATGGTCCGTGGGTGACGGTGCTTGCCCGAGAGCGTTGGGGGCGAAGCGTGTTCGTGTCAGGATTCGCGAGAAGGAGGGGTTCACACATCCTCCAGTCTGGCGAGCACCGTGCTATCAGGTGCCAAAAACTTCTAGCCTGCACGCTAGGGACACTAACTTGCCGATTGTTGGAACGCGTTTCTTTGCTTCGTTTCTTTGCGCATTTGCAAAGAAATGACGTGCCGCCACGCACAGTGGCTAATAGTGATAAATAGAATAACTAACATATAACGACCGCAGACGCAGAAAGCAGCAACCCGGCACCAACCCCCGACCACTAACCCCAAAACCCCCACCCCGGCACAAGCCCCCACCCACCCGCCCCGGCAGCCCAAAAAACCGTCCACCGGCGCGAGCGACCATTCAATACCCCACCGGCGGAGGCGGCGGCATCCCCGGCGGCGGTGGCGGTGGCGCCGGCTGCGTCGCATAACCCCCCGGTGCCGTGGTCATCATCCGCCCCCGCACCGGCACGCGATTGCCATTCGCATACATGCACTGCAGATACGCGTAGTCATAGCGGCGCTGAACGTCATAAGCCGAACCCTGCGCGGCAGTCGCACCAAACGCACTCCCAGCCAGCAACCCGACACCGGCACCCACGGCGGCACCCGACCCACCGTTGAACGCCGCACCCGCCGCGGCGCCCAACGCCGTGCCGACCACAGCGCTGCCCACCGCGCTATTAGTCGCAGCCTGATTGGTCGTCACCCCACCCACCTGACCAAACGCAAACTGGCGGCACGAACCGTCGTCCGCACGGAACTGATCAAAGCTCTTTCCTGTGCCAGGAAGGGCCATCACGCTCGGCCCCGTCGGCACCACGGCGCATCCGCCAAGAATGCCCAGCGACACCCCCATCGAAACGAGTAATGCAAGTCTTGAATACTTCATAACGCTGTGATCTTCCGTTCAATGATTACTGAGAGTTGCCAGGCCGGGGCGCCACGGCACGCCAACCAGCCGGACAGTCCTTCACATACGGGTAATACGCTTTCGATGCCTCGCAGTAGTACCAGGAACCGCCCGGCTGTCCGGATGCATCGACCGATGGCCCTTGGTCCTGTGCTTGTCCTTGTTCGACGTAGTCGACGGGCGGCGGCGCCGGCACGGCCACCACCGGCGGGTAAGGGTAGTAATACGGAACAGGCGCGACCGGATAGTAGTAAGGCGCGCCCACCCCAAAATAAACACCGACGCGTGCAGCATTCGCGGGTCCGCAAACGCAGGCCGCAGCAACTGCCACCGCCGCCAGCGGTAGCCAAGGATTCAGGCGTTTCACGACGTTTCTCCCAACCTGGTTTGAAGAGTAATTTTCTGTAAGCAGATTACGGACCCCTCCCGCTGTCCGACGCGCTTAACCAGCACAACTTAACGCTAATTCAGTTGACCACGAAGTGCCATTACAGACGTTACGCGCCATTTTTCCAATCGTTACAGAGGAAACTTTGACACCGCATATAAACGGGATTGGGCAGTCGTAAGTAAGGTGTTTTACAACCAGCCTTCGAAAGAATCGCAGGTCATACTGAGGGGTTTTGGAAACGCATGCCGTAACTTGCCGGAGGCAATCCGGTGGCATCGTCCTGATGGTCGAAAAGCATGGTTCGCCCAACGCTCCCGGGCGTGGAGCGTCCTTCCGCATGAGGCCGTTCGTGAGAGGAAGAAGCCTTCGCTCGACGGCGCACGAAACAAGTGGCGAGGGCGACGGCCAGATCATGAAGATGTGCACCGAGCGGTCCGCGAACGCTTGAAACGCGGACCACCGGTGTCAAGCCACGCGGACCATCCTATTGCCGTGTACCGGCTCGGATCGCGTCGGCGAATCGCTTGATGTAGACCGGCGACGCATCACTGATGGCCCAGTAAGTCATGCCGTCCTGATGCCACTCGACGAGCGAATAACCATCGTCGGATTGGGTAATCAAAGGTGTCGATATTGACGCGGTCTTGCCGTGATCATCGGGGAACACGTACAAGTCGATCGGGTGTTTCTGATACCGGTAGATCATGACAGCAACCGGACGATGATCCACATAATCGAGCCGGCCACCGACCAGCGGAAACCCTTGCGCCTGAGGGTCGACCACCGGCGGCGCATAGTCAATGCGGCCGTTGAACCACGGCTTCACCGTATGCTGGTCGCTCGACAGCACATCCATCGTGCGCGCCGACATCAGCGCCCGCACATGACTCGACACGATCTCCTGCTGCAGATCGCCGCCACGGGGCGGCTGTTGCGTCCAGAGCAGCGTCATGAATACCGCCGAACACAAAGCGATCCCCGCTATTCCACCGCCAACGAACGGCAGGCCGGCCATGCGCCACGACCAGTTCCACGGCGACGGATTTTTCCTGGCTGTTTCTGCCTTCAGCCGGGCTTGCACCTGCGCACGCAAGGATGCCGGCGCCCGTTCGTAAAGCGAACCGTCGCGCAGCTTGTCGGCGAGCGATGAGTTAGGTTTAGTTTCCACGCTTGGACTCCTCCGGACCGGCGGGTGGTGTCTTGATCAGGCGAATGGCCGGTAGTTCCGACCCGCCCTGGGCCGCCCGCACGGCCGTACATAACAAACGGCGAGCACGCGATAGCCGCGACATGACCGTGCCGAGCGGTATGCCCGCGACCGCTGCTACGTCCTTGTAGCTCATATCTTCCAGCTCACGCAACACGATCACCTCGCGAAACTCGACAGGCAACGTAGCCAGCGCCCGATGCACGAGTTCGGTCTCGTCCTGGCGGACCGCCAGCTTTTCCGGATCGTCGCCGCTTTCATCGGCCCAGCCGGGAAGCTGCTCGTCGACATTGAGCGAGTCGTCGTACGGCGTGGCATCCGCGCGGTGACGCTGCCTGCGCCATTCGGTGAACCAGGTGTTGCGCACGATCGCCAGCAGCCATGCGCGTGGATTGTCGCCCTGGTAGCCATCGAAGAAACGAAAGGCTCTCAGGAAGGCTTCCTGCACGACGTCATCGGCGTCCGTGGGACTGCCGCTCAACCAGCGAGCAAGGTTATACGCCGCGTCCAGATGCGGCAGCATCACCTCATCGAAACGAACCGGCGAGCGCTTCGCCATCAGTATTCTCCCTGGCAACCGGTGTTGCCTCGGACCGTGCCTAACGTGCGCCATGCGCCAACGCGCATTACGGGTGCCGGTCGGTTCGCAATCAAACCCGCCGGCTCTCAACTGTACTTACTGGTGAGCTTCCGGCTTTATTCCCGCTTTGTTCCCAATTATGCGGTTTTAACAAAAAAATTTAGCGGGAATAAAACTGCAGGCTGCTGAGTTAGATGGACATGGGCAACGTACGCCCAATGCGCATTGCCCATGCCCATTTACCAGGAGCCATTCATGCCCGACCTCGACACAAGCGCTGTCCCGCCCGAACCACTCACCGAACATGGTGCCAGACGGCGCACCGCACTGACTTGCATGGCGTGGGCCGGCGCCGGCATGCTCTGGACCCTGAACGGCGGCGTACCCGGGTCCAAGCTGATTGGCGGAACCGCGCAGGCCGCCGAAGTGGACCGTCACGCGTTCAGTTTCGTGCAGATCAGCGACAGTCATATCGGCTTCAGCAAGGACCCGAACCTCGACCCCGCGAGCACGCTGCAGGAAGCCGTCGACAAGATTCGCACGAGCTCGGAAAAGCCCAAGTTCATTATTCATACCGGCGACATCAGCCATTTGTCGAAGCCGGACCAGTTCGACACCGCCACGCAGATCATCCAGAGCACGGGGCTCGACGTGCACTACGTCCCGGGCGAACACGATGTTCTGGTCGACGACGGCAATTCGTATTTCGAGCGCTTTTCAAAACCGTCCGCCCCCAAGTGGTACAGCTTTGATCAAAGCGGCGTTCATTTTATCGGCCTGACCAATGTGCTGGACCTGCGAGGCGGTGGCCTGGGTTTTCTCGGCGACGAACAACTCGCCTGGTTGCAACAGGATCTGCACGCACGCACGAGCAGCACGCCAATTGTGGTGTTCGCGCACATCCCGCTCTGGTCGCTGTATCCGCAGTGGGGGTGGGGCACCGACGACAGCGCCCGTGCCCTGACTTTGATGAAGCGCTTCGGTTCCGTCACGGTGCTCAACGGCCACGTGCATCAGGTCGCGCAAAAGGTTGAAGGTGAAATCAGTTTCTACTCCGCGCTGTCAACGGCCTTTCCGCAGCCGGCGCCCGGCACGGCAGCGGGTCCCGGTCCGATGAAAGTCCCCGCCGACCAGCTGCGCAAAATGCTTGGCGTGCGTTCGGTCAACTATGTCCCGGGTAAGGGCCAGCTCGCAGTAGTCGACACCCGGCTCAGCGTATGAGCAGCCATCCAAACAAGCGGAGAGCGATGATGACAATGCCTGATCTTGGGCGTGCTTTAGTGGCCAGGACAATGGCCAAGACCGTGGCCGCAATGTGGCTGGCAACGGCGCTAGCCGCTGCACCCGCATTCGCGGCCGACACGAAGCCGGCTACCACCATAGTGATCGACAACTTTTCCTTTAGTCCTGCTCAGTTGTCCGTTGCCTCGGGTTCGACCGTGACCTGGGAGAACCATGACGATATGCCTCATACCATCGTCAACGACGCAACGCCGCGCGAATTTAAATCAGCGCCGATCGATTCCGGGGAGCACTTTTCACAGACGTTCTCGAAGCCCGGCACGTATAAGTATTTCTGCTCGATTCATCCGCATATGACAGGAACCATCGTCGTGAAATAGATGGGCTGGCGGACGGCGCAACAACACGTTATTGCTGTAGGCCCAGGCGATACCAGGTGACCTGCCGATACGGCTCGCCGGGGCGCACGATCACGCTTCCGGCGTCCGCCATGTTGACCTGATTCGGAAACGCGCCGGCCTGGAGACACAGGCCGGCGTGTTTGCCGTAGCGCCGTCCATGCCGTCCCACGATGCCATCGAGATGATTACCGGTATAGAACTGCACGCCGGGTGTGCTCGTGCCCATCGTCAACTCGCGGCCGCTGCCCGGGTCGTAGAGCCGCACGACGGGTTTGAGCGCGTTGCCGCTTTCCCCTACTACATAACAATGATCGAAGCCGCCCGCACGCGCGAGCTGATCGTGCGGCCAGTCGAGTCGCGCACCGAGCGGAGCACTTGCGCGGAAGTCGAACGCATGGCCCGCGACTTGCGCGCGGCCTTCGGGGATCAGGGCGGCGTCGACTTCGAAGAAGGTGTCGGCATCGATGGAAATAACATGGCCGCGGATGTCGGCGGTTTCATCGCCGGACAGGTTGAAGCACGCGTGGTTCGTCAGGTTGAGCGGCGTAGGTGCATCCGATACGGCTTCATAGGCGAGTGTCAACGTGCCGTCGTCGTCGAGCGTGTAGCGTAATGTGGTTGACACGTTGCCTGGGAAGCCCGCGTCACCTTCCGGCGATTCATGCGTGAGGACGAGTCCGCCATCTACTTCCTGTGCATCCCACAGCGCCCGGTGAAATCCCGCCGCGCCGCCATGCAGCAAGTTGTCGCCCTCATTGCGATCGAGTGAATACGCCACGTTGTCGAGCGCGAAGCGGGCGTTCTCGATCCGGTTTGCCCAGCGTCCGATCACACCGCCCAGATAAGCGTGGCCGGCGAAATATTCAGCCGGTGTGTCGTGACCCAGCAGGACATCGGCCACACGTCCCGCGCGATCCGCGGTATTCCACGAGACCAGCGTTGCGCCGAGATCGCTGATTGTCACCCGCATGCCGTGCACGTTGCGTAGCGTGAACAGGCGCGCAACATCGCCACCGGGCAATTCGCCCCAGCGTTCGACACTTACGCGCGCAGAGCCTGGACGGACGATGGCGGGCATATCGGCGAGATACATAGAGGGCGAGGATCAGCCGGGTTGCGCGCAAGGCGCGACGAGCAAGCGCTCCTGATACTCGCGCGGCGTGCAGTCCAGCTCGCGGCGGAACACGGCGTACATGTATTGCAGCGACGTGAAACCGCAACGGATAGCAACTTCGGCGCTGGATAAGTCGTGACGCGCCAGGAGCTGCTTTGCAACATCGAGTTTGTGATTCAGGATTTCCTGATGCACGGTGTAGCCGAGTTCACGGCGGAAATGATCCTCAAGTGACGAGCGCGATACTCCGACGTAATCGGCCACCTGTTCTGTCTTGATGCCCTGGCATCCATATTGCCGGATGTAGTGGCGGGCACGCATGACATAGGGACTCGATACAGGCTGATGGCGCGTCGATTCGAGCACGTTGATGCCGACCGGCGGCACGAGAATGCGTCTGCCGTGAAAGCGCGCGCCGCCCAGCATCTGGTGCAACAAATGCGCCGCGGTGCGGCCCATTTCTTCGGTACCTTGAATGACCGAAGAAAGCGGTATGCGGGTGAGTGAACGCGTCAGCGGATCGTTGTCTATGCCAATGATGGCTACTTGCTCAGGCACGGGAATGCCGGAGATGAGGCACGCCTGCAGCAGATGACGCGCGCGGGCATCGGTCACGGCGATCACGCCAACGGGCTTCGGCAAACTCTCCAGCCACGAGGTCAGTTGCGCGCTTGCCTGGCTCCAGACCGGCGCGCTCGTCGGCAAGCCGCGATGAATATCCGCGTCGAGGCCATCGGCGGCGAGCAGCGCCTTGAATGCCAGTTCACGTTCTTGCGCCCAGCGGTTTTCCGGTGCTTCCGGCAGGCTGTACAGCGCAAAACGCTGCAAGCCCGCGCCGATCAGATGCGTGTACGCAAGCGACATCAGCTTGGCGTTGTCAGTGGCTATATAAGGCAGCTTGGCCGGATAACAAGCGGCGTCCGCGTAAGACGAACCCACCGCGACCACAGGCAACTGCGAATCTCCGAGTGCTTCGGCCACCGCCGGATCATCGAAATCCGCGATGATGCCGTCGCCTTCAAATCGTTCGATGCCGTTCAGCCGGCAGCGAAAATCCTCTTCCAGGAAAAGATCCCACGCCACGCGCGTGGACAGCAGATAATTGCCGATGCCGGTAATGACCTCGCGGTCATACACCTTGTTCGCGTTGAACAGCAGCGCGATCCGGTGCGAGGTCTGAGCGGTCTGTGGTCGTGTCATCGAGCTCCGGACGAACCATACCGCAGTGCCGCGATAGGTCCGTCGTCTCCGTTGCAGCGCAATATGCGCGTGTTGTATGCGGCTGTTTTTAGCGTTTGCTGATTCTAGGCCCGGCTATCGGCTGACCGCCAGCCTGATTTCCACTAAGCTGAAGAAACACCATGAGCGCTGGCGGATTTCGCAATTGCTGGGTGCGGGGCGAAGCTGGCAGCATGGGGCCACATTAAAAGAAGGAGACGTCCATGTCGTATTTCGAGCATCTGCCCGCCGTGCGTTACGAAGGCCCGCAGTCCGACAATCCTTTAGCCTACCGCCATTACGACCGCGACAAGCTTGTTCTCGGCAAGCGCATGGAAGATCACTTGCGGCTGGCGGTCTGTTACTGGCACACGTTCGTATGGCCCGGCGTGGACATGTTCGGGCAGGGCACGTTTCACCGGCCGTGGCAGCAGCCCGGCGACGCAATCGAACGGGCTCATGTGAAAGCCGACTCCGCGTTCGAATTTTTCTCGAAGCTGGGTGCGCCGTATTACACCTTCCATGACACAGACGTGGCGCCCGAAGGCGACAGCATCAAACACTACGTCAACAACTTCAAAGGCGTCACGGACTATCTGGCGGCCAAGCAGGAAGAAACCGGCATCAAGCTGTTATGGGGCACGGCGAATCTGTTCTCGCACCCGCGTTATGCCGCAGGCGCTGCGACCAATCCCAACCCGGAAGTGTTTGCGTTCGCGGCCACGCAAGTGTTCCAGGCGCTGGAGGCTACCCATAGGCTTGGGGGCGAAAACTATGTCCTGTGGGGCGGCCGCGAGGGTTACGACACACTGCTGAACACCGACCTCAAGCGCGAGCGCGATCAGCTTGGGCGTTTTCTCAACATGGTGGTCGAGCACAAGCACAAGACCGGTTTCAAGGGCGCTTTGCTGATCGAACCGAAACCGCAGGAACCGACCAAACACCAATACGACTACGACGTGGCGACGGTCCACGGCTTTCTCGCACAGTTCGGTTTGCAAAATGAAATCCGCGTGAACATTGAAGCGAATCACGCAACGCTCGCGGGGCATTCGTTCCATCACGAGATTGCGACGGCTTACGCGCTCGGCATCTTTGGCAGTGTCGACGCGAATCGGGGCGATCCGCAAAACGGCTGGGACACCGACCAGTTTCCGAACAGCGTTGAAGAGTTGACGCTGGCGCTGTATGAGATCCTGAGGCACGGGGGCTTTAGCACGGGCGGTATGAATTTCGATGCCAAAGTGCGGCGTCAGAGCGTGGCGCCGGAGGACTTGTTCTATGGTCATATCGGCGCGATCGACGTCATAGCGATCGCTCTGGAACGGGCGGCTACGCTGGTCGAGAACGACAAGCTTGCGGAGTTCAAGAACCAGCGTTATGCGGGATGGGACACGGAATTCGGCCGCAAGATTCTCTCGGGCGGTTACTCTCTCGAATCACTGGCCATTGACGCGCTGGCACGTCGCGTTAACCCTCAGCATGTGAGCGGCCAACAGGAGCAACTCGAAAATATCGTGAACAGGGCAATCTATAAGTGACACGCTTACCCTGCAAAATCCGCATCTAAAATCATTAAGCGGCCCGGCCGATTTCGCAATTGCGTCCAAGGCGAATGAAGGCCCAAGCTAACGACAAAATCAAGAGACAAGCTTCTGTAAAACCAACGACCGCGAACATGGATCGCGGCGCAAGCAGTAGATTCCGCCGACGTCTCCTCTCTCGCCTATGCGTTGCCCTGACCGGCCACGCAGGGAGACGTATCGGCTAGTCAACCATAAAAAGGAGTGAGACATGAAGTCCGCAAAACGCCGTGCCGTGCTCGGATCGCTAGTCTGTGGAGCGATGTTCGCAAGTTTGACCGTGCTTCCGTCCCTGGCTCACGCAAGCAAGGACAAGCCTGAAATTGGCTTCTGTATTGACGATCTGCGGGTCGAGCGCTGGTCGCGCGATCGTGATTATTTCGTTGCCGCCGCCACGAAGCTGGGCGCCAAAGTGTCCGTGCAATCCGCCGATGCCAGCGAAGAACGGCAGATATCGCAGATTGAAAACCTGATCTCGCGTGGCGTCGATGTCATCGTGATCGTGCCGTTCAATTCGAAAACGCTCGGCAACGTAGTGGCCGAAGCAAAGAAGGCAGGCATCAAGGTGGTGTCGTATGACCGCCTGATCCTCGACGCCGATGTGGACGCCTACATCTCCTTCGACAATGAGAAGGTCGGCGAAATGCAGGCACAAGGCGTGTTCAACGCGCAGCCGAAGGGCAACTACTTCCTGCTCGGCGGCGCACCGACCGACAACAACGCGAAGATGCTGCGTGAAGGGCAGATGAAGATCCTGAAGCCGGCAATCGACCGCGGCGACATCAAGATTGTCGGCCAGCAATGGGTGCCAGAATGGAGCGCGGCGACCGCGCTGCGCATCACCGAAGACGCGCTTACCGCGAACAACAACAAGATCGACGCCATTGTCGCGTCTAACGATGGCACGGCCGGCGGCGCCATCCAGGCGCTGGCCGCGCAACACCTTGCAGGCAAGGTACCTATTTCCGGCCAGGATGCGGATCTTGCGGCGGTCAAGCGTCTGGTGGGAGGCACGCAGACCATGACCGTCTACAAGCCGCTCAAGCTGATTGCGGGCGAAGCCGCCAAACTTGCGGTGGATCTGGCTAAAGGGCAGCAACCGGCCTACAACGCTAAATATGACAACGGCATGAAGCAGGTCAACACCGTGTTGCTGCAGCCGACGCTCCTGACGAAGAGCAATGTCGATGCGGTGGTGAAGGACGGTTTCTACACGCAGGCCCAGTTGGCGGGAAATTAATAACCTGCTGCGTCACGCAGGGCGTGAAGGCCGCACAGGCCTTCACGCGGATTCACTGTCCAGGATAAAAACTGCATGGCAAACCCGCTGCTGGAAATGCACGGCATCGTCAAGACGTTTGGCGGCGTGAAGGCGCTCGACGGGATCGATCTCGTCGTCGCGCCGGGGGAATGCGTCGGTTTGTGCGGCGAAAACGGCGCAGGAAAATCGACCCTGATGAAGGTGTTGTCCGGCGTCTATCCGCACGGTACGTGGGAAGGCGAAATTCGCTGGGAAGGTGAGCCTTTACGGGCCGCCAATATCCGCGATACGGAGGATGCGGGTATCGTCATCATTCATCAGGAGCTGATGCTGGTGCCGCAGTTGTCGGTGGCGGAGAACATCTTCCTCGGTAACGAGATCACGCTGAGCGGCGGCCGCATGAACTATGCGGCGATGTATCAGCGCGCCGACGAACTGCTGCGCGAACTGAACATCAGCGGCATCAACGTGGCGCAGCCCGTGATGAACTACGGTGGCGGCCATCAGCAACTGATCGAGATCGCCAAGGCGTTGAACAAGCGCGCGAAGCTGCTGATCCTGGATGAACCGTCGTCCTCGCTGACAGCAAGCGAGATACGGATCTTGCTGGATATCGTGCGCGATCTGAAGAAGCGCGGCGTGGCGTGTGTGTACATCTCGCACAAGCTCGACGAAGTGGAAGCCGTCTGCGACACCATCACCGTGATCCGTGACGGCAAGCATGTCGCCACGCAGCCAATGAAGGATCTGAGCACCGACAGCATCATCGCGATGATGGTCGGCCGCGAGATCAAGAACCTGTTCCCGCGCGAGCCGCATGACATTGGCGAAGTGATCTTCGAGGCGCGCAACGTCACGTGTTTTGACGTAACCAACTCGCGGCGAAAGCGTGTGGACAATGTCTCGTTCTCGCTGCGCAAAGGCGAGATTCTTGGCGTTGCGGGCCTGGTCGGCGCGGGGCGGACCGAACTGATGCAGGCGATCTTCGGGGCTTATCCGGGCATCAGTGAGGCGGAGGTTTATCTGAACGGCAAGCGCCTCAAGATCAAGACGCCGGCCAATGCGATCGATGCCGGCATCGGCATGGTGCCCGAAGACCGCAAGCGCCACGGCATCGTGCCGCAACTCGGGGTGGGACATAACATCACGCTTGCTGTGCTGAACCGTTTTGCGAAGGGTGGCCGGATCGATTCCGCTGCTGAACTCGACACGATTCATACCGAGATGAAGCGCCTCTCCGTACGCGCCGCCACGCCGATGTTGTCTATCGCCAGCCTGTCGGGTGGCAATCAGCAGAAGGCCGTGCTGACCAAGATGCTGCTGACCGACCCGGCAATCCTTATTCTCGACGAACCCACGCGCGGCGTCGACGTCGGCGCCAAGTTCGAGATATACAAGCTGATGTTCGCGCTGGCCCGGCGCGGTGTGTCGATTATCGTGGTGTCGTCTGAACTGAATGAAGTGCTTGGTGTAAGCGACCGCGTGCTGGTGATAGGCGAGGGTCAACTACGCGGCGACTTCGTTAATGTTGGGCTCACGCAAGAACATATCCTGGCGGCGGCCATCCGCGCGACCCCTCAGACCCCCTCTTTTCAAGCGAGCGTCGCATGACTCCTGACGTCACTTCGTCTCCGAAACGCAGCGCCACCAGCGGTGCGAGCGCATCATCCGGGCAACGCTTCAGGCAACTGTTCACGCGTTATAAGCTGCTGGCGTTGCTGCTTGCAGTGACGGTCATCTGGATCTTCTTTTCCTTCCTCACCGATGGCGCGTTCGTCACACCGCGCAATCTTTCAAACCTGCTGCGGCAGATGTCGATCACCGGCATGCTCGCGTGCGGCATGGTCTTTGTGATCATCTCGGGCGAGATCGATTTGTCGGTGGGTTCGTTGCTCGGGTTGCTCGGCGGCGTGGCCGCGATTCTGGATGTCTCGCATCACTGGCCGATCCAGTTCACCGTGCCGGCGGTCATGCTGCTTGGCATCGCGATCGGCATGTTCAACGGCTGGTGGTCGACCTATTTGCGGGTGCCGTCGTTCATTGTGGGGCTCGGCGGCATGCTGGCGTATCGCGGTGTGCTGCTCGGTGTGACAGGCGGTTCGACGATCGCGCCGGTCTCCGACCATCTGGTGTTTATCGGCCAGGGTTATCTGCCGCGGATGGCGGGCAATGCGCTGGCCGTTGTGCTGTTCGTACTGCTGGTGACACTGACCGTGCGCCAGCGGCAGAACCGCTTGCGCTATAACTTGCCGGTCGTGCCGCTCTGGCAGGACGGCGTGAAGATCGTCGCGGCGGGGCTCGTGCTGCTCGCGTTCGTGACCACGTTGAACCGGTACGGCGGTATTCCCGTACCCGTATTGCTGCTGCTTGCGCTGCTCGGTATTTTCACCTATATCGCGACGCAGACGGTGTTCGGCCGGCGCATTTATGCAGTCGGTTCAAACCTTGAGGCCACGCGTTTGTCGGGAGTGAATACAAACCGCGTGAAGCTGATGATCTTTGCGTTGATGGGGCTGATGTGTGCGCTTGCCGGGCTGGTCAACACGGCGCGGCTGGCAGCCGGATCGCCCTCGGCGGGGACGATGGGCGAGCTTGATGCCATCGCCGCGTGCTTCATCGGCGGGACCTCGATGCGGGGTGGTTCGGGGACGGTCTATGGCGCGCTGATCGGGGCGCTGGTGATGGCGAGCCTGGACAATGGCATGTCGATGCTCGATGTCGATTCGTATTGGCAGATGATCGTGAAGGGCGGCATTCTTGTGCTGGCGGTGTGGATCGATGTCGTGTCGGGGTCTAATCAGCGTTAGCGTCAGGGTTTTCAATGGTGGTTTGACCGGAGGCCAAGTGTCACAAAACTTGGCGCATAATCCGAGCACCGAACGTGCTAGATCCGGGAGCGACCATGCTGACGAAGAACGAAGAGCGCGTAGCGCATCTCCTTACCGATGTGGTCGACTTTGCACGGGGGAGGCTGCCAGAGCCCGCGTTCAACGTCATAGACCCACTCCTGCGTCACTACTACGAACTCGCCGATCCCGAAGACGTCCAGAGCCGCGATATAGCCGATCTCTACGGCGCCGCTATGGCACACTGGCAGACGGCGCAGAAATTCGTGACAGGCCACGAGGTCCTGCGGGTATACAACCCCAACCTCGAACAACACGGCTGGCACTCCGATCACACGATCGTGGAGATCGTCAACGACGACATGCCGTTCCTCGTCGACTCGGTGACCATGGCGGTCAACCGTCTCGGCCTGGCGATGCACTCCGCCATTCACCCGGTGTTCCGTGTCTCCCGCGACGCAAGCGGCGCGATCACGCGCATCGCGTTGGGTCACGTCGACGGCGGCGACCCGCAATCGCATCTCGAGTCGTTTATTCATTTCGAAGTGGACCGATGCAGCGAGGCCGCAAAGCTCGAAGAACTGCGCAGCGACATTGCGCGTGTGTTGGGCGACGTGCGTGCTGCGGTGGAAGACTGGCCGAAGATCCTCGAGGTGGCGCGCTCGACCATCGGTGAAATGAAAACGCGTGAGACAGGCGCGGAGGGCGTAGAGGCTCGTGCGTTCCTGGAGTGGATGGTCGCGGATCATTTCACCTTCCTCGGGCACCGCGACTACGAACTCATTACGCAAGATGGCGTCTTCGCGCTGCGCGGCGTGCCGGGTTCCGGCGCGGGACTGCTGCGCGAAAGCTTGCGTCCGCCCACAGCCGATAACGTCACGCCATTGCCTCCCGCCGCCGCGGCCATCATCAATGGCTCCGCGCCGATTTTTCTCACCAAGGCTAATTCGCGAGCGACCGTGCATCGGCCGGGTTATCTGGATTATGTCGGCGTGAAGCGGGTTGGCGCGGACGGCAAGGTGATCGGAGAGCGCCGGTTTATCGGCTTGTACACGTCGACCGCGTATCTGGTTCCCACGTCCGAGATACCGATCGTGCGACGCAAATGCGCGAACATCATCAGGCGTGCCGGCTTTCTCGCGAAGGGGCATCTGCACAAGTCGCTGGTCACGGTGCTCGAGCAATATCCGCGCGAAGAACTCTTCGAAGCCGATGAGGACGACCTGTTCGACATCGCACTCGGCGTGCTGCGCTTGCAGGAACATCAGCGCACACGCCTGTTCGTGCGGCGCGATCGTTTCGACCGCTTTGTCTCGTGCCTCGTTTTCGTGCCGCGTGACAAGTTCAACACGGACCTGCGCAAGCGCATTGCGAAAGTGCTGATGGAGGCGTTCAACGGCAAGAGCATCGAGTTCACGCCGCTGCTGTCCGAGTCGCCGCTGGCACGCATCTATATCACGGTGCGTTCGGATAAAGGCGCGATGCCCGAAGCCGATACACGCGAACTCGAACAACGCATCGTGCAGGTTGCGCGCCGCTGGCAGGATGATCTCGCGGATGCGCTGATCGATAGTTTCGGTGAAGAGCAGGGCAACCGGCTATTGAATCGATATGCGGATTCCTTCCCGGCCGGTTATCGCGAAGATTATCCGGCGCGTACCGCGGTGCGCGATATCGAACTGATCGAACAGACGCAGGTGAGGGCGGGCGGTTTGGCGATGAGTCTTTACCGGCCCATTGAAGCGGGGCGGCGGGCGTTTCGTTTCAAGGTGTATCGCGTGGGCGATCCGATCGCGCTGTCGCATAGCCTGCCGATGCTGGAGCATCTTGGCGTGCGCGTGGATGAAGAACGGCCTTACCGCATCGAACCGCTTGGTGCGCCGCACGCCTGGATACACGACTTCGGCCTGGAGCTTGCCGACGATGTGGAATTTGACATCGATCGCGTCAAGGAGCTGTTCGAGAACGCGTTCGCGAGTGTCTGGACCGGTGAAGTCGAGAACGACGATTTCAACCGGCTGGTCCTGCGCGGGCAACTTGGCGCTCGCGACGTCACCATCCTGCGCGCTTACGCGAAATACCTGCGGCAAGTAGGATCGACGTTCAGCGACGCCTACATAGAACGCGCGCTGACCGGCAATCCGGCGATCGCGCGCAAGTTGCTTGAGCTGTTCCTGGTGCGCTTCAATCCGGCACTTCCCGGCTCGGCCAGCGATGAACCCCAAAGCCGTGAACTTCGCGACACACGCACGCAGCATGTGCTTGCCGAAATAGAAACCGCGCTGGACAACGTACCCAATCTCGACGAAGACCGCATCCTACGGCAGTTCCTGGGTGTCATCAACGCGACGGTGCGGACCAATCATTTTCGTAAGGATGCCGAAGGTAAGCCAAAACCTTATCTGTCATTCAAACTCGATCCGTCGATGGTGCCAGGCTTGCCTGAACCCAAGCCAATGTTTGAGATCTGGGTCTATGCGCCACGCGTCGAAGGGGTGCACTTGCGAGGCGGCAAGGTCGCGCGCGGTGGCTTGCGCTGGTCAGATCGTCGAGAAGATTTTCGCACTGAAGTGCTCGGCCTCATGAAGGCGCAGATGGTGAAAAATACCGTGATCGTGCCGGTTGGATCGAAGGGTGGATTTGTGGTGAAGAACCCGCCGCCGCTGACCGATCGTGAAGCGTTCGCGCGTGAAGGTGTGGCGTGCTATCAGATGTTCCTGCGCGGTCTGCTCGACGTGACGGACAACCGCGTGGCCGGTGTCATCGTGCCGCCGCCCGACACCGTGCGCCACGATCCCGACGACCCGTACCTGGTCGTTGCGGCCGATAAAGGCACGGCCACGTTCTCCGACTACGCCAACGCCATCGCGCATGAATATGGTTTTTGGCTCGATGACGCCTTCGCTTCGGGCGGTTCAGTAGGCTACGACCACAAGAGAATGGCGATCACCGCGCGCGGCGCGTGGGAGTCGGTGAAGCGGCATTCGCGCGAGATGGGTCTCGACACCCAGACGACGGATTTCAACGTGGTCGGTATCGGCGATATGTCGGGCGATGTATTCGGCAACGGCATGCTGCTCTCGCGTCATATCCGCCTGATCGCGGCGTTCGATCATCGCCACATCTTCCTCGATCCCGATCCCGATACCGTCGCGAGTTTCAATGAACGCGAACGGCTGTTCGCACTACCGCGTTCAAGCTGGGCAGACTATGACGTCGGGCTGATTTCAGCCGGTGGCGGTGTCTTCCCGCGAACGGCAAAGACGATTGCGCTATCGAAGCAGGTCCAGGCCGCGCTCGGCGTAACAGCGCCGACGCTCGCGCCGAACGAACTGATCCGCGCGATTTTGTTGGCAGACGTCCATCTGCTGTACAACGGCGGCGTGGGCACGTATGTTAAGTCGATGCGCGAGACCCATGCACAGGTTGGTGACCGCACCAATGACTCAGTGCGCGTCAACGGCTCGGAACTGCGCTGCAAGGTAGTTGCCGAAGGCGGCAATCTTGGCGTGACGCAGCTTGGCCGGATCGAATACGCGCAGCAAGGCGGACGCATCAATACCGATGCCATCGACAATTCCGCGGGCGTGGACTGCTCGGACCATGAGGTGAACATCAAGATCCTGCTGGGCCTTGTCGTGGCCGACGGTGAGATGACCGAAAAGCAGCGTAACGCGCTGCTCGCCGAGATGACCGATGAAGTCGGCTTGCTCGTGCTGAAGGACAACTATGCGCAGACGCAGGCGTTATCGATCGCGAACCGCTACGTGGCCGAGATGCTTGACGCCGAGGCGAGGCTGATGCGTTGGCTGGAACGCGCGGGTCGGCTGAAACGCAAGATCGAATTCCTGCCCTCCGATGAAGAGATCACCGAACGTCAGGCGGCCAAACAAGGGCTCACGTCGCCCGAGCGCGCTGTGCTGCTTGCCTATAGCAAGATGTGGCTGTACGACGAGTTGCTTGCCTCCGATGTTCCAGAGGACCCGCTTGTCGCCAGCATGCTGCCCGAGTATTTCCCGCTGCCCCTGCAGGCGCGCTACAGCGAACCGATGCAGCGCCATCCGCTCAGGCGTGAAATTCTCGCCACACACTTGACGAATGCGTTGATCAACCGGGTTGGCTGCACCTTCGTGCATCGGTTGATGGAGGAGACCGATGCATGTCCGAGCGAGATTGTGCGCGCCTGCATCATGGCGCGCGATGTATTCGATCTGAACGAGATCTGGCGCAATATCGACGCACTCGACAATCGCGTCGCCGACGAAGTGCAGGCACGCATGTTTGTCGATGTGGTGCGTTTGCTTGAGGGCGCGACGCTCTGGTTCCTGCGTCACCTGAAGGTATCGACGGAGGACGCTAGTCTCGCGGCCGAGCGGGTCGCGCGGTGTCGTGAGGCCGCGCAAAGGCTTGCTCCGCAGTTGCCGGCCTTGCTCCCTACCGGAGAGCTCGAAGAATGGACAGAACGGCGCCGCGTGCTGGAGGAAGCGGGCGTCGAAGAGGTATTGGCGGCGCAGGCGGCGAGCGGAGAGATACCGACTGCCGTGCTCGATAGTGCCGAAGTGGCGGCAAGTTGCGGCCGTAGTCTCGAGGTGGTCGCGAGCGTTTACTTCGCTATAGGCACGTTGCTGAACTACGGCTGGATCGCCGAGCGTGCGATGGCGTTGCCGGCGTCCACTCACTGGGATCTGCTCGCGCGGGCGGCTGCTTTGGAAGAACTCGCGCGGCTCAAGCGCGCACTGACGATCAGCGCGCTCGAACAGACACGCGATATCGATGCAACCGAAGTGATCGTTGAAAACTGGCGGTCGAGAAGGGAGGCCGCGGTCGAACGTTACGCACGTTTGCTTGCAGAATTGCGCGCGACGACCGGTGCGAGTCTTTCGATGCTGCTGGTTGTGGTCCGCGAGATAGCGACGCTGGAACGCGCGTAGTCGCGTAGGGCCGGAGCATAGACATGATTCCGGCCCTGCGCGGTCTCAAACGGTCCAGTCCAGAATCACCTTGCCGCTCTGGCCTGAGAGCATAGTCGCGAACGCTTCTTCGTAGTCGTCAACGGCGAAGCTGTGCGTGAGGATAGGGGAAAGATCGAGCCCGCTTTGCAGCATGGCGACCATCTTGTACCAGGTCTCGAACATCTCGCGGCCATAGATACCTTTGATCTCCAGTCCCTTGAAAATCACCTGGGTCCAGTCGATGGCCATGTGCGCCGGCGGAATGCCAAGCAACGCCACCTTGCCGCCGTGATTCATTGCTTCGAGCAAGCCGGTGAACGCGCTCGGCACGCCGGACATTTCAAGCCCGACGTCAAACCCCTCCGTCATGTGCAGCTCGGCCATCACGTCGCGCAGTGAGGTCTCCGATACATTCACTGCTCGCGTCGCGCCCATCTTGCGGGCAAGCTCCAGCCGATAATCGTTCACATCGGTGATGACCACATTGCGCGCGCCGACATGCTTGGCAATCGCCACGGCCATGATGCCGATCGGCCCGGCACCCGTGATCAGCACGTCCTCGCCGACGAGATTGAATGACAGCGCCGTATGCGTTGCATTGCCGAACGGATCGAAGATAGCGGCGAGATCGTCGGAAATTTCCGGCGGAATCTTGAACGCGTTAAATGCGGGAATGACGAGAAATTCAGCAAATGCACCGGGACGATTGACGCCTACGCCCACGGTATTGCGGCACAGATGCCTACGCCCCGCACGACAGTTGCGGCAGAAGCCGCAGGTGATATGACCTTCTCCCGACACGCGATCGCCGATCGCAAAGCCACGCACTTCCTGCCCCATCTCGACAATTTCGCCCACATATTCGTGACCCACATGCATAGGCACGGGAATCGTCTTCTGCGCCCACTCGTCCCATTTCCAGATATGGATGTCGGTGCCGCAGATGGCCGTGCGCGTGATGCGGATCATCACGTCGTTATGACCGACTTCAGGTTTCTTCACGCGAGTCAGCGTCAGGCCCGGTGCACGTTCTAGTTTTGCCAGTGCTTTCATGGTTGTCTCGATGTCTCAGATGATGCCCAGGGAGCGGCCGACGCGCGCGAACGCATCCACGGCGCGATCGATCTGTGCCGGCGTATGCGCGGCGCTCATTTGCGTGCGGATACGCGCGCGGCCTTTCGGCACTACCGGGAACGAAAACCCGATCACGTAGACGCCTTCGTGCAGCAGCGCGTCTGCCATGCGCGAGGCGACTTGCGCGTCGCCGAGCATGACGGGGATGATGGGATGTTCGCCGGGAACGAGCGTGAAACCGAGCTTGCTCATGGCGTCGCGGAAATGCGCGCCGTTGGCTCGCACGCTGGCACGCAGCCGGGCGCCCTCGTCGCTCGCCAGCAGTTCCAGCACCTTGAGCGTGGCAGCGGCAATGCTCGGCGCCAGCGAATTCGAGAACAGATAAGGACGCGAACGCTGCCGCAGTAACTCGACGATCTCGCGGCGCGCGGCTACGTAACCGCCGGACGCGCCGCCCAGCGCCTTGCCTAAGGTGCCGGTGATGATGTCGACGCGCGACAGCACGCCGCAATGCTCTGGCGTGCCGCGTCCGTTTTCGCCGATAAAGCCTACTGCATGCGAGTCGTCGACCATGACCAGTGCGCCGTAACGATCGGCGAGATCGCAGATGCCGGCAAGATTTGCGATGATGCCGTCCATCGAAAACACGCCGTCGGTGGCGATCAGCTTGAAACGCGCGCCGGCTGCATCCGCTTCGCGCAGCTTCGTCTCAAGGTCGGCGAGATCGTTGTTCTTGTAGCGATAACGCTTCGCCTTGGACAAGCGCACGCCGTCGATAATGCTCGCGTGATTCAGTTCGTCGCTGATGATGGCGTCGGATTCGTCGAGCAGGGTTTCGAACAGGCCGCCGTTTGCATCGAAGCAACTCGAGTACAGGATGCAGTCGTCGGTTTGCAGGAAGGCGGCAAGCGCTTGCTCGAGTTCCTTGTGGACGGTCTGCGTGCCACAGATAAACCGCACCGACGCCATGCCGAATCCGTCGCGATCCAGGCCCGCTTTTGCGGCCTCGATCAGGCGTGCATCGTCGGCGAGACCGAGATAATTGTTGGCGCAGAAGTTCAGCATGTCGCCGCCGCCCGCGAGCCGGATGTCGGCGGATTGCGGACTCGAGATCACACGCTCGGTCTTGTAGAAACCGTCGGCGCGAATCTGATCGAGGGTGCTGCGCACATGCGCAAGATAAGAATCGTGCATGGATCATGCTCCTAAGTAATACGAGGACAGTCACGAGGACCGCACGGCAACGCCGTTTCGATGGCGCGGCTGCCAGTATGAAGGAAAATGCCATTTGCGCGAACGTTCGGACGGCGCTGACCGGGATCGGAAAACCCGGAGAACCTAGAGAACCGCCAGCCAGCCTCCATCGACGTAGATGATCTGGCCGTTCACATAACTCGACGCCGTCGAAGAGAGATACACCGCCGTGCCGACCAGTTCTTCGGGTTTGCCCCAGCGCTGAGATGGATTGCTGCTTTTCACCCATGCATCGAACGCGGCGTTTTCTATCAGCGCCTGGTTCATGTCGGTCAGGATGTAGCCCGGGCCGATGGCGTTCGCCTGGATATTCGACGCGGCCCATTCGGCGCTCATCGCACGCGTCAGCATTTTGATGCCACCCTTGGCCGCGGTGTACGCGCCCACGGTTGCGCGTGCTGCCTCGCTCGTCAGCGAACCGATATTCACGATCTTGCCACCCGATCCGCGCGCGATCATGCGCTTGGCCACCTGCTTCGAGACGATGAATGCACTGGTCAGGTTGGTATCGATCACGCGCTGCCAGTCACTGAGTTCCAGTTCCACAAGCGGCTTGCGGAACTGGATGCCGGCGTTGTTGATCAGGATGTCGATGTGGACACCGTCCTTGTCCCACTGCGCGAAGGCCTCGGCGACAGCGTGTTCGTCGGTCACGTCGAACGCGCGACCGGTAGCGGCGAAACCCTTCGCCTCTAAGCGGGCCACTGCCTCTGCAACGGTATCGGCGCGTGTGCCGTTAAGAATCACAGACGCGCCTGCCTTCGCCAATCCTTCCGCAAGCGCGAAGCCGATACCGCGTGCCGATCCCGTGACGAGCGCCGTGCGGCCGCTCAAATCGAATAACTCTGACATGCACGTGTCCTCTGTGTGGAGTTCGCACCGCGTTTCATACGATAGCCGCGACCGGGCAGGATCGCCAACATGGCATTGTCTCAGGCCGTGGGAACGGCCGCATGAAACGCAAAGCGGCGGGTCTCGAAGAAGACCCGCCGGTACGAAGTGTCCGCCTTTCGTTTTTACATCAGAGGAATCATTCCAGCTCGACGCCGCGCAACTCTGGAATCAGGAAGATCGTTGCCAGCAGATCGACGATATAAATCGATGCCAGCAAAGCGATCGCCGTGCCGAACGAATAGTGCGTCGCGAGCGCACCAATAGCCAGCGGACCAAACCCGCCCACCGCGCGCCCGATGCTCCACAACACGTTTTGCGCGGTACCGCGAGCATGGGTTGGATAGAGCTCCGCCATCAGCGCGCCATAACCGCCCATCATTCCGTTCACGAACAGGCCCAGGAAAATGCCGCCGATCAGAAGCGCATTGGGGGTAGTCAGGGTCGAGTAGATGAACACCATCACGAGCGCGCCGATTTGATAACCGACGAACGCCGGCTTGCGTCCTATCCGGTCAGCAAGCTGCCCGAAGATCCAGATGCCGGCCAGCATGCCGAGGATCGAGGAGCCGGTCCAGATGGCCGACTTGGTGAGCGTGTAGCCGAACATCTTTGAAAGATAACCCGGCATCCACACGATGAGGCCGTAGTACCCGAAGTTCTGGACCGAGCACAGGATGATCACGCCGATGCTACGTCTTGTCGTGGTTTTGTCGCGAAACAGGGTCTTGATCGGGAACTCGCGTTTCTTCGCAGCGTGCGTGCGCACGAATAGTTCGGATTCGCCAATGGCCTTGCGGATGATGAACGATCCCACTGCCGGAAACAGGCCGACCACGAACATCCCGCGCCAGCCGATATGCGGCAGCAGCAGCGGCGTGACGATAGCCGCCGCGAGCACACCCAGTTGCCAACCCATGCCGACATATGACGAGACGCGCCCGCGTTTGTCCGCAGGCCACGCTTCGATGGCGAGCGCCATGCCGATACCAAACTCACCACCGAGCCCGACACCCGCGATAAAACGATAGACGAGCAGGTCGCCATAGCTCGTCGCGAGCGCGCAGAGGCCCGTGAACAGCGCGAAGAGAAGGATGGTGTAGGTCAGCACGCGAACGCGGCCGAGATAGTCGCTCAGGATGCCGAAGCCCAAGCCGCCCACCACGCCGCCGATAAGCGTCCACGTCACCAGAGATCCGGCTTGAGAACTCGTCAGGCCGAGGTCGGCGGAAATCAGGTTCAGCATGAAGCCGAGGATGAGCAGATCGAATCCGTCCATCGCGTAGCCTGAAACGGCTGCGATCAGCGCGCGAACGGGGCTCTGCGTTGGGGCCGCGAGAGGCGCGAGGATGTTGCTGCTCTCGTGTGCAGTGACCTCGAGTGCCTCGACGCCATCTTGCTTGTAGCTTGTCATGAAGGAAGGGCTCCGTGCGCGCTTAGTCGTGAGGCAGCGGCGCGCCTGCACCGGTGCGCTCGACGATCAATCCATAATGCTCGGGCCGGCGATGCTTGGCGAAATTGAACACATGCTCGCGGAACGTGTCGCCAATGGCGAGATCGATGTTGAAGAAAATGACCTCGTCTTCTTCGCTCGACGATTGCGCCGCGATCTCGCCCGATGGCGCCACGATCACCGAACCGCCGATCATATGGAAGCCGTCCTCGAAACCGCACTTCGCTGCCGCGCCGATCCACATCGCGTTCTGGTAAGCCGAGGCCTGCAGCGAAATCAGATGCGTGTGCATGCGAAGATGCGGCGGTTCGTTCCAGTGAATATTCCATGAGGGCGTGTTGTAGCCGAGCACGCCGAGCTCCGCGCTTTGCAAGGACATCACGCGCCACGTCTCCGGCCAGCGACGGTCGTTGCACAGGCACATACCGACCTTCGTGCCGAACGACTCGAATACCGGAAAACCTCGGTCGCCGACCTCGAAGAACTTCTTCTCGAGATGCTGGAATGGCGCATCGGGCTTATGGTCTGCGTGACCGGGCAAATGGATCTTGCGATATTTACCGATCACTTTCGCTTCCTTATCGACCAGCACGGCGGTGTTGAAGCGGTGGCCTTCGGGTGTCAGCTCTGCATAGCCGAGATAAAAGCCGATGCCGAGTTCACGGGCTGCATCGAAGAGGGGCTGGACGGCGGCGTTGGGCATCGAATGCTCGAAGAAGCGCTCGACCGCTTCCTCCTCGCTCATCCAGTAGCGCGGGAAAAACGTCGTCAACGCCATCTCCGGGAACACGACCAGATCTGCGTTGCGGCCCTTCGCCTCGCGCAACATGTCGACGAGACGCGCGACCACTTTGGGGCGATCATCGGCGAGGTTGACAGGACCCATCTGCGCCACGGCGAGACCGAGTTTTCGGGAATTACGCATGCTTGACCTCTGGTTGAAATCGATTCGAATTACGTAAGCGGATTACAAGGAGACCGGTTTGCTGCCGGTCAACGAGCGGAAAAAGCGAGTCGATGGCGTGAGCTCACGTTCAGTCGTGCACGGCATGGGCGTGGAGCGCGGGATGAAGCGGCCGCTGCCGCGCGCCGCGTTCAACCGGCCGTTCTCGACAATCACGCGTCCGGCGCTTACGACCGTTTCCGGCCAGCCCTTGATGGTCATTCCCTCGTAGGGGGTGTAGCCCACCTGATCGTGCAGCGCACCTGCGGTAAGCGTCACTTCGCGCGTTGGATTCCAGATAGCGACGTCGGCGTCCGCGCCCGGTGCAAGCAGCCCTTTGCGCGGGAAAAGACCATACAGGCGAGCGTGATTGGTCGCACTCAGCGCGACGAATTCGGGTATCGACAGCCTGTTTTTTCCAACCCCCTCCGAGAACAGCAGCGGCAAGCGCGTCTCCAGTCCGGGCAGGCCGTTTGCGATCTGCTTGAAGGTCGTTTTGTCGCCTTCGGGCAGCTTGCCGCTGGCATCGTATCTGTACGGCGCATGGTCCGACGATAGCGTCTGCAACGTGCCTTGCCTGAGCGCGTCCCATAGTGCTTCCTGAGCAGCGGCATCGCGCAGCGGCGGGCTGCAGCAATATTTCGCGCCCTCTGTGCCGGGAAGGTCCATGTCGTCTTCCGTCAGCAGCAAATAGTGCGGACAGGTCTCGCCGTACACTTGCGCGCCGATTTTTTGCGCGGCCTGGATGGTCGCGAGCGCTTCACGCGCCGATACGTGCACGATCAGGACGGGTACGTCGAACAGGCGCGAGAGCTGGATCACGCGATTCGTCGCTTCAGTCTCAGCCAGTTGCACATGGCTCGTGCCGTGATATTTCGGCGCGGTGTAACCGCGTTCGAGCAGGCGCTGCGAGACCCAGCGGATCACATCGTTGTTCTCGGCATGCACCATTACGAGCGCCCGCTCGCGGGCGGCGACGGCCAGGACGTCGAGCATCTGATAATCGTCGATCTTCAACTGATCGTAGGTCATGTAGACCTTGAAGGAGGTGATGCCCGAGCGGATCAACTCCGGCAGATCATGCTGAAGCGTCTGCGGATCGGTCTCCGAGAGAATCAGGTGATAGCTGTAGTCGATGACCGATTTCTGACACGCGAGCGCGGCGTAATCGGCGGCTGCCTGCTTGAGCGACATGCCGCGATGCTGGGCCGCGAAGGGCACGATGGTCGTCGTGCCGCCGAACGCAGCCGATACGCTCGCCGAGTACCAGTCGTCCGCGCCCATGCGGCCCATTCCCGAGCGCTGCTCCACGTGGCAGTGCGTATCCACGCCGCCCGGCAAAACAAGGTGGTTCTTGGCATCAATGTCGCGGCGCCCAGGAGGCAGACCGGTTTCGACGGCAACAATACGGTCGCCGACTATGCCGACATCGGCGCGGAACACCTCCGTGTCGCTGGCCACGGTGCCGCCGCGAATGGTGAGATCGAAACCGGTCATAGGGATGCGCCCTGGGATAGTTGATGACGCGTTGCTTCGGCGTGATCCTTCACGCGCGCGATAGCGAACGCGAGCGCTGCCGTGCAGGGATCGACCACGGGCACACCCACCGCGGCTTCCACGCGGGAGCGCAGTTCGGCCATGCCCGCGCAGCCCAGCACGATCACGTCGGCGCCCGTGTCGTCGCGCAAGCTCTTCGCTGTTTCAATGAGGCGTTGCAGTGCAAGGTTTTCATCGCCGGAATCGGCCACAGGCAGGTCGATCGCGAGTTCGGCGCTGATCCGGCGATCGAGCGCCAGCGTGCGGTAATAACGCAGATGACGGGGTATGCCACGCGAGCTCACGGCAATCACGCCAATCCGTTCGCCCAACTGAAGGGCAGCTGAAAGACCGGCTTGGCCGATCCCTATCACAGGCTTCGTCGTCACTTCACGCGCGGCAAACAGGCCGGGATCGCTATAGCAGGCAATCACGAAGGCGCTGGCGGACGCGTCATTGCGCTCCACGTAGTCGGCGACGAGCGTCGCGGCGGCGTCCGCATCCCGTTGCGAGACGATGCCGGGCGGAGCGGTCTCGAGCGTGACGCAACGCAAGGCTGGACCGCCCGCTGGCGCACCCGGTTGAATAGTGCGATCAATGCGCCTGGTGACGTCCGCGAGCGAGTTCGGATTGATGACGTGGATCGGCTGAATCATGGAGGGATCGCCTTGAAACGCGCAATCGTGGTGCACGCTTGCGCTGGATAGGCTGTAACGATATCAATCGCCGCTCCAGTAGTGAAATACGCCAAAATTTAAGGGGTATAGACGGCATGCATGCATCTCGTCCGGGCGTGTGGATAGCGTTAAGCTTGCGCCGTCGGGCCGCCCCAGCCGACAGGACTCGAGAGGCAATTGGAGAGCTGATGACCTACGACGACTCGCCGCAACGCAGGCTTACGATGAGCCTGCGTCAGATTGAAGTGTTTCGCGCCATCATGATCGCGGGCTCGATCAGCGAGGCGGCGCGCATGCTGTTTATCGCCCAGCCTTCGGTGAGCCGGGTGCTGTCGGTGTCCGAAGAGCGGCTCGGTTTCCTGCTTTTCGAACGCTCGCGGGGCCGTCTTTATCCGACTCCCGAAGCCCGGCGTATTTTCGAGGAGGTGGAGTCGGCTTACGCGGGTGTTCAACGCGTCGACGAACTCGTGCGGGCGCTCGTGGAAGGGCGTAGCGGCAAGCTGAATGTGGTCTGCAGTCCGAGTCTCGGGGCGCATCTGGTGCCGCGCGCGATTGCAGTCTTCAACCGGCGTTATCCGAACCTTCCGATCCATTTTGAACCGCTCACGCATAACAACCTGATTCCGCGGGTGCTGTTCGGGAAGAATTATCTCGGCGTATCGATGTTCGACGTGGTGCACCCGAACCTTGCGACGGAACCGCTCGTCAAGGTGCCGCTCATGTGCGTCAGTCCGGCTGGCTGGCTACCCGCGCACAAGACCGTGCGCCTGCGTGATCTGCAGGGGCGGCCATGGATCGATTATGGTCATGACACTCCCCTTGGGCGAGTGGTGGGCGAGGCGTTCGGCAGCGAGCCACGACCGGCGCCGATCGTCGAAGTGCGTTCGGCAATCAGTGCCTGCACGCTGGTGCAGGAGGGCGTGGGCGTGGCGCTCGTCGACCCGTTCTGCCTGGATGCCGCGTTGCGCGAGCGCATCGACGTGCGCCCGCTGCGGCCCGAGAAGACACTGGAGGTGCAAGCCGTGTACTCACGAGCGGAGCCGTTGTCGCATCCGGCCCGCGCGTTTCTCGACGTACTGCGGCAGGTGCTGGAGGCCGTGCCGGGTGTCTAGTCTCTAGCGCAACGTCCGCCGCATGTCAGAGATTGGCCGGCAGCGGCATGTCGAGCCACTTCTGCGAGATGCTGTTCAGCGTGCCGTCGTGCTTGGCCCGGTCGATGGTCTGGTTGACGAGATCCAGCAGTCGCGGCTGATCCTTCAACACGCCGATATAGCACGGCGAATTGCGGAAGATGTATTTGCTCTCCGGCACGCGCGGCGGATGCTTCGCGATGATCGCCGTCGCCACCACGTTACCCGCCGCGAACAACTGAACCTGTCCGGAGAGGAACGCGGCAATCGTGCCGGCGTTGTCGTCGAAACGTTTGATCGTGGCGCTCGGCGGCGCGGTCTGCGTAATCGTCATTTCCTCTACGGTGCCGCGTGTTGCGCCAATTGTCTTGCCGGCCAGATCGGCAGGTCCTGCCACCTTGACGTCGGCGGGACCGAACACACCCTGGAAGTACGGTGCGTAGGCCTGGGAAAAGTCGATGACCTTCTCTCTGTCCGCCGTCTTCGCCAGCGAGGAAATGGTCAGATCGGCGCGGCCGCTCAGCAGGTAGGCTACGCGGTTCGCGCTCGTCACTGGGATCAGTTTCACCTCGACACCGATTGTCTTCGCCAGCAAGTTCGCCATGTCGATGTCGTAGCCCTGAAGTTTCATGTCGGCGCCGGGCGAACCGAAGGGCGGATAGTCTTCCGGCACGGCAACCCTGAGCACATGCGCTGCGCGAATGGAATCGAGCTGGTCCGCATTAGCGGGTTGAACGGTCATTCCAACGACCAGCGACACCAGTGCGGCAAGAGCAGGCAGGCGGCTGCGGCGAGCGGCGCGAGGCCGCGGGAAAGAGGGGAACAGTTTCATCGGATGCTCCGTGGAAGGTGAGTGGACAACGCGTGTCGTCGGCTCTTGCGACAATCTTGCGAAAAGACCGGCGGATGCTATCAACCACGACGGAGCAAAAAAAATAGACCAATATCGATGCGATATAGCTGCAGGCTATGGTTCGGCATTCCCGGAGTCATCCGCAAACGCAAAGCCCATCGTGCGCCCGTGGTAATACAGCCCGCCGTCCTGCACGATCAGGAAGCGGGCACGCGGTCCATGGCCTTCGTTGTGATGCGAGTGCAGGGCAGCGGGCGGCGTCACGAGCGTCCGGTGTGAGAGCGATCTATGTCGAGTTGTGCCGGCGAGGTCGTTGCAGACCATTTACCGGCACAGTGTTGACACTCGGCTTGAGTGTCGTCGACCCGTCTTACTTCACCACCACCTTCACATCGAAGTACTTCGCTGCCAGTTGATCGATGGTGCCATCGGACTTCAGATCCGCGAGCGCGTGATTGAGCGCATCTTTCAATGCATGGTTGTTCTTGGCCACGCCAAAACCCACACCCGCGCCGAGCAGTTTTTCATCGGCCACTGCCGGTCCCGCGAACGCAAAGCCTGCGCCCTGCGGCGTCTTCAGAAAGCCCTTCGACGCAGCTTCCGCGTCCTGGAAAGCCGCATCCAGCCGGCCGGCCGCGAGGTCCGCATAGACCTGGTCTTGCGCCTGATACGACACCACGTCGACACTCGCCGTCGCCCACTTCGCCTTCGCGTAGGTTTCCTGGATCGACCCTTGCAGCACGCCGACGTGAGCACCCTTCAGGCCATCGGCTGTGGGCAGGATCTTGCTGCCTTTCTTCGCGATCAGCTGATTCGGGATTGCGTAGATCGGATTGGTGAAATCGATGGCCCCTTTACGCTGGTCGGTGATGGTCATGTCCGAGTTGATCGCGTCGAACTTGCGTGCCTGCATGGCCGGGATCAGACCGTCGAACGAGTTCTCGACCCAGACACATTTAACCTTGAGCTTCGCGCATACCGCATTGCCGACATCGATGTCAAAACCGATCAGCTGGCCGCTCGACGACTTCGATTCGAACGGTGCGTACGACGCCTCGACGCCGAAACGGATTTCCTTGAAATCCGCGGCCTGCGCGCTTAAAGCGGCGAACGCGGTGGTGGCAGCGACTGCGAAAGCGGCGACTTTATGATTCAGCCAAAAAACGTTCTTCAACTTGTACCTCTCAGGTTTTGGGGCGGACATTTTATGCGTTCGGACGGTGATAACCGGCGAACGCGGGACTAAGGGCTAAAGACAATCAAACGGGTTCGCGCGATGACCCGAGCAGCGCGCCGCCGCGAGGTTCATCCGGGGCCTGCCCGCTATGTTTTTCGATCCAGTTGCGGCGCTCCTCGCGCGGTGTCACGCCGAAGCGGTCGCGGTACGCATTGGAGAAATGCGCCGCCGATGCAAATCCGCACGCGAGGCTGATCTGCACCACCGACTTGCTGGTGCGCTGCAACTGCGTGCGTGCCTTCGTGAGGCGCAGGTTGACGTAGTACTTCGACGGCATCGCGCCGAGGTACTGGCGAAAGAGGCGTTCGAGCTGACGTCGCGAGATGCCGATGAGCCCGGCGATTTCATCGGTGGCAAGCGGGTCTTCAATGTTGGCTTCCATCAATTGCAGCGCGTCGTTGAGGCGCGGATGGCGCTCCCCCGGCGCGGTCACGAACGGAATGCGCTGGCGCTCTTCGCCGGAGCGCAGCACGCCGATACCCAGCGAATCGGCGATCCGTTCCGCCAGGTCCGCGCCCTGGTCGCGCGCGATCATCGCCAGCATGAAGTCGACGGTCGCCTGGCCGCCCGTGCAAGTCGAACGGTCGCGGTCGATCTCGAAGATCTGCTGCGTGACGATGGAACGCTCGAATTCCTCTGCGAACTGCTGGTAGGTTTCCCAGTTCACCGCCACGCGGTAACCGCTCAACTGGCCGGCCATTGCGAGCCACCAGACGCCGTGGTGAATACCGGTCACGCGCGGGGTGCGGACGCCGACGCGCGAGAGGCTTTGCAGAAAGAGCCGGTAGTCGGCGAACTGCTGATATCGCTCGCTGACCACGATCAGCCAGTCGCCGCTAATGGCATCGCCGAACGCGGAGTCTGCGGGAAGCTGCGCTCCGCCGGCGAACGTCAAAGGGCGGCCGTCCCACGAGCAGATTTGCCACTCGTAGAGCGCATGGCCGTCGATCTCGTTCGCGAGACGCAGGCTGTCGAGGATCAGCCCGACACCGCTCATGGAACAGGGCGGCAGTACGACTATTGCCACCTTGAGCGGTTTTGCGCTTGCGCCCAGGCCCGGGTTCACGCTTACGCTCACGCGCTTACTTGAGACTGCCGGAGAGGAACTGGCGCAGCCGCTCGCTCTTCGGTGCGGTGAGCACGTCGGCCGGCGCGCCTTCTTCTTCCGTGCGGCCCTGATGCAGGAACATCACATGGTTCGAGACGTTGCGGGCAAAGCCCATTTCGTGCGTGACCACGATCATCGTGCGGCCCTCTTCGGCAAGCTTCTGCATCACCTTCAGCACTTCACCGACCAGTTCCGGGTCGAGCGCCGAAGTGGGTTCGTCGAACAGCATCACGTCGGGATGCATTGCCAGTGCGCGCGCAATCGCCACACGTTGCTGCTGCCCACCGGACATATGCGATGGATATTGTTTCTCGATGCGAGGCGCGAGACCGACCTTGTCAAGATACATCCGCGCGCGCTCTTCCGCTTCCTTCTTCGAGAGACCCAGCACATGCCTCGGCGCTTCCATCACGTTTTCGATGGCCGTCATATGCGACCACAAGTTGAAGTGCTGGAACACCATGGCGAGCTTCGTGCGCACACGCTGCAACTGCTTGCGGTCGGCCACGTCATGGTTGCCCGCGCGGTCCGCCTTGACGAGCACCGTCTCGCCGTCCACCACGATCTGCCCCGCGTTCGGCCGCTCGAGAAAATTGATGCAGCGCAGGAACGTGCTCTTGCCCGAACCGCTCGCACCGATGATGCTGATGACGTCGCCCGCACGAGCGGAAAGCGACACGCCCTTGAGCACTTCATTGTCGCCGTAGCGCTTGTGAATGTCTTGCGCGACCAGTTTCGTCGCGGCATCTTTGGCGGTTAGCTCCAACGCGTACTCCCGAGAGTGATGACTGTAATACGGTTTAAACAAGGTAACGATCTGATTTGAATCTCAACGACGCGCCGTACCCAGATACCCAAGCCAGCGCTTTTCGGCGCGCCGGAATGCGCCGATCAACACGAACGACACCACCAGATAAATCAGCGCGGCGATCCCGAACGACTCGAACGACTGATAGGTTGCCGAGTTTGCGTCGCGTGCGACCTTCAGGATGTCCGGTACGGTCGCCGTGAACGCAACCGTGGTGGCGTGCAGCATGAGGATCACCTCATTACTGTACAGCGGCAGCGAGCGGCGCAGTGCGGAAGGCAGGATCACGCGCCAGTACACGGTGAACGTGCTCATGCCATAAGCACGTGCTGCTTCCACTTCGCCGTACGGTGTCGAGCGGATCGCACCCGCGAATATCTCGGTGGTGTATGCACAGGTATTGAGTGCGAAGGCCGCGATCGCGCAGTCGAAGCCGCTGCGAAAAAACGCTTCGAGCAACGACTGCGAACGCACGAATTCGAGACTGTACATACCTGTGTAGAGCAGCAGCAACTGCACGTAGAGCGGCGTGCCGCGAAACACGTAAGTGTAGATGCGCACCGGCGTGGAGAGCCAGCGGTTCTTCGAGACCCGTGCACAGGCAAGCGGAACCGCCGTGACAAACCCGAGCGCGATCGAGCTCGCCAACAGCCACAAGGTGACGACGAGACCCGAGGCGCGCATGCCGTCGGAGTAGAGAAACGGGCGCCAGTAGTCGGCAAGTATCTGGATCATGAGGGGTCGTCCGGCGCTTAGAGGTCGGCGTGCCGCACGCCGGTGGAATAGCGGCGTTCGAGATACAGCAGCACGATGTTCGAGGCAGTGGTGATGACGAGGTAGCCCAGCGCCGCGATCATGATGAAGAAGAACATGTTGTAGGTGCTCTTGCCGGCATCCTGCGCGGCCTTGACGATATCGGCGAGACCGATGATCGATACCAGCGCGGTCGCCTTGATCAGCACCTGCCAGTTGTTGCCGATACCGGGCAGCGCAAAGCGCATCATCTGCGGAAACAGGATGCGGACGAACACACGCACGCCGCTCATGCCGTAGGCGCTGCCTGCTTCCAGTTGTCCGCGCGGCACCGCGAGAAAAGCGCCGCGAAAGGTTTCGGTGAAGTACGCGCCGTAGATGAAACCAAGCGTGAGAACACCCGCTGTGAACGGGTCGATGTCGAACTGGTCCAGGCCGAAAGCATCGGTCAGGTTGTTGACCGCGATCTGGATGCTGTAGAAAAGCAGCAGCATCAGGACCAGGTCGGGCACCGCGCGGATCAGCGTCGTGTAGGCCGTGGCGATGCCGCGTGTGACGCGGTTGCGCGAAAGCTTGGCGCTCGCGCCTGCCAGTCCGAGCAGGACGGATACCGCGAGAGACAGGACCGCGAGCTCGACCGTCTGCTTCGCGCCCGCCAGCAGCAGGGGACCATAACCGTAAAGGAACAAGTGCGTCTCCGTCTGTTGAAGGGATCGTGCGGACATGCGCCTTATGGCGGCGGCATTGTCCGCACGACTGGCGCCGATAGTCACCAGCGAAAATTAATTGCTCAAATGCCGGGGTAGGTGTTTATTGCGCTGCAACATGCGCTTTGGTCAAGGACCATGGCGTGCGATGGTCCACGGGACAGGGGCTTCTGCGCGTCGCGGCATTCGTATGACGCTTTGCGCCGTGCGGGCCAGCGAGCGGAATCCACAGGTTTTGCGTCGCTTTTCCGATAGAAACCAAGGGGGCCGGCAAAGCGCTTTTAGCAGCGGCTGGCAGGGTAGATTTGCTCGCCGGATTGAAGACCGGCAGGAAAGTTAAAACGCCCGGACTTCTGATCGAAGCGCGGGCGTTTCAGGTGTTGTTCCGGCTGAGCGTTTAACGCTGCATCAGCTTAAAACACGATCGTGGCATTCGCGACGAAGGTGCGTGTCGCGGACGGCAGCACGAAGTAACCCCAGGACGACATCCAGTAGCGTCGATTGAACAGGTTGTTCACGCCTGCGCGGAACGTCACGTCCTCTCCGCCGATGCGCGTTTCATACTTGGCGCTTGCATCGAAGGTCGTATAGGCGGGCACGAACTGCGTGTTGGCCGCATCGACCGCCATGTTGCCCACGTACTTCCCGCCCACGGCAAGCGTCAGGCGACGCATGGTGGACGGGTTGTATTCAACGCGTCCCGTGGCGGTGAAACGCGGCGTCGAGTAGACCCGCTTGCCGTCGACGGATGGGTCGTCCACATCCACGGACTTGGCGTCTAGCCACATCACGCCGCCCATCACACGCCAGTCCTCGGCGAGCTGATACCAGCCGCTTGCATCGACGCCGGTGTACTGCTTGCGGCCGTCCTGCACGAAATCATTTGCCGTGTTCGTGTATTCATAGCCCTGGTTGACGCGAAACAACGCGATGTTCGCCCCCCAATGCTTGCGGTCGGTCTTGAAGCCCACTTCATATTGCTTGCTCTTCAGCGGCCCGTAGGTCGTCGGGAAGTTGGCGTTCGTATTGCCCGCTGCACCGCCTTGCTGCAGCGATTCGACGTAGCTCGTGTAGAGCGTGGAATACGGGTCGGTCTTGTACATCAGCGCGAACGTCGGCGAAACCGGATCGGCGCTGTATTGCGACGACACCGCGCCGCTCGGATCATAGACATGCTCGCGGAACTGCGTATAACGCACGCCGGCGAGTGCCGAAAGGCGTGACGTGAACTGCACCGTATCGCTTGCGTAGAGCGCTGCCTGCGTCGTGCGCGACTGACGGTACATGTTGCCGCCAATGTTCACGTCTGCGTTCGTGAGCAGCGTGCTGCCATACAGGTTGCCGGTGCCCAGGTCGTAACCGTTGTTCCAGCCGGTGCTGTTGTCGTATTCGCTTGTTTGCGTCTGGAAACCCGCACCGACGACCACGTCGTGCTTGACGCTTCCCGTGTTGAACGTGCCCTGGACCATCGCGTCGACGTTCTGATAGAAGTAGCGCGTCAATGCCGCGTAGAGCGTATTCGTATAATCGCCAGCGTTGTTGAAGACGGATAACTGGCTGTCTGCCTCTGTCCGGTTTTCCTTTGCAAAACGGTACTTGATGTTCGCTTTCCAGTTTGGCGAGATCTTGTATTCGAGGCCCGTGCCGAACGACGCCATCTCGGTCTGGTAGAAGTTCTGCGGCTGCGTCAGGCTGCGGCTGATTGAGCCTGCGTCGGGTACACCGACGCCCGAACCGAGATAGATGCCAAACAGCGTGCCGTTGGTCTTGCGCTTCTGATAGAGCCCGTCCACCGTCCACGTGAGATCCGGCGTGATGCGAAAGTCGAGTGCGAGCGAAGCCGCCTTGCGCCGCACGTGGCCGTTCGCTTCCGCCGTATTGCCTTCTTCGTTCGCGACGTTGAAGCGGTAGCCGAAACGATCGTCGCGACCAAAGCGGCCGCCCACGTCGAGCTTTTCACTGAAGATTCCCGCCGACTGATAACCCACCGAAAAGCTGCGATACGGGTCATCGGTCGGGCGCTTGAGCACGTAGTTCACGATCCCGCCAGGCGCGCCGAAGCCGTACATGAAACCGGACAGGCCCTTGAGCAGTTCGACTTGTTCGAACGGTTCGAGCGCGAGCTCGGTATCCCACGCCGGGAACGACTGGCCGTCCACCTTCATGCCGTTGAGAAAATCGATCTGGATACCGCGAACACTGAAGAACGAGTTCTCACCGGTCAGGTTGTCGCCGCCGTTTGTCACCGCGGGATCGTATTTGAAAAGGTCATTAGCCGTCGATGCCATCAGGTCCTGGCCTTCCTCGCTGGATATCGCATGCGTGGAGAACGGCGTATCGACCTGCTTGCGACTACCGAGTGCACCGCCGCTGACGGTTTCGACCTTCAGCGGCACCGTATCGCGTTCCGCGGTGATCTTCATCGCCGGCAGGACCTTGGTGTCTGGATCGGCGTCCGTGGCGGTCTGCGCCATCGCAGCCGATGACAAGCTCGAGAGCATCACACCCGCGCTGATCAGAAGGCCGGCGCCGAGGTGAAGTGGAACTGACGCGACGGCAGGAGTTTTGTTGGTTTTGGTACGGCGGTGGTGGTGGTCGGTCATCGGTTGGCGTGTGTCGATTTATGACGGACCGCCGTTCGATGCTGCAAACATCCCCCATTTAGCGGTCCTTTGGCCCGCGCTCTCGTGAATTTACCCGGAACGCAGGTAAACGATAATACAAGTGATTCGCATTTACATACAACAGTAAATTAACGGAATCCCTTCGGCTATCGAGCGGAGTAGCCGTGGGAGACACCGGTTAGCGCGTGTTCAGAACGCGTGAAGCAGCCTGAGACCGTAGGCGCTGTGGAACCAGACGTGGTCCACCAGCACGGCTGCTGCGATCCATGCCGCGCCGACGATCAGCGCGTCGCATCGGCCGCTGTTCCACCAGTTCAGGGAGTGTCGCGAGATGAGCCACGGTACGCCCAGCGGGTTGGGCCAGTCGGCGAACAGATGCATCAAGCCGCCGCATGCGAAGCCGAAGCTAATGGCGGCCCACGGGTGGATGCCGAGAAAATGGTACGAAACCGCGAGCAGTGCGAGCCAGCCCACGCCCCAATGCGTGAGCGTGCGGTGCGTGATCCATAACTTTCGCGCTCGCGTCCACCACGCCACTTCGAGCCAGTCTGGCGCGGTGCCGCCGAACACGCCTGCGCAAACACTCAGCGCGCTCCAGAGGTGATACGGGCCGGCTGCGCCTGCCTTGCTGACGACTGCTGCTGCGATCAAACCTGCTGCCCACCCAGTCGCGTGATGCGCGTTCTTCGAAGCCATGAGGTGATGCTACGTGTAGCGATGAAATAAGGTCGGGCATGTTGACACAAGAGCTGCGCGTTGTGCGCGATGTCGTGGCATGTTCAGGGCGCGGTGAATTTGAAAACTCGACTGGCTTACGGGAGATAGCCGGAAGAAGGGCGCTCGCGTTCGCCGCAAGCGTGTTTTTGTCGCCGATCGGTTCAGCGGACGTTTCCCGGTAATCTTCGAGGTGCGCCAACAACATCCACGCGGGTGCTTTGAGCTTGCATCGATAACCAGGAGAGGAGTTTAGATTTTCTACGACCGGAAGTCTTGACTGCAGCCTTGCACGAGCAGCAGGCGGCGATGACCCTGTTTGTCACGGGCAAAGACGTGCCGAAGCCTTGGGGCATCGCGGCGGGGATGGCGGATGCGTCCACCGCCAGAGCGCTGACCATCGACACGCCGCTGCGTGTCGCGAGCAATACCAAGACATTCGTCGCGGCGACGGTCCTGCGCCTGTGGGAGCAAGGTGCGCTTGCCCTCGATGAGCCCATCTCGCCGCTGCTCACGCCAACGCAGAACCGCTTGTTGAAATCCCGGGGATATCGTACGGAGAAGATCACGGTCCGTCAGCTTTTGAGCCACAGCGCGGGCTTATACGATCACGCCGATGACCCACGTTACTTCAAGGCGCTGCTCGCGAACCCCACGCATCACTGGACCCGTGAAGTTTCAGGGGGAAATCCCGCATCTGGGTATAGGCAGCCCCTTCACGCCGGGTTCGAACGCGAAGAGTGCGCCATCAAGAGTCCCATGAGCGTCCATGCCTATTGAGGCCGACGTTACATAGAGGATGTCGAGGCGAGCGCCGCCGAAAGCACAGCTCGTTGGTCGCTGGACGGGTATCGGAACGGTTTTCACGAGGCGACCCGACGGCGTGTAACGACGAATAGACCATCCGTCCCAGACCACTGTCCAGACATGGCCGTCTTCATCCACAGCAAGACCGTCGGGTACGCCCTCGCTTATAGGCCATTGTGCGAAGATGCGTCGGGCACTGAGTGCACCGTTCAATCCATCGAAATCAAAAGCCCAGATGGTACCGACCATGCTGTCGGTGACGTACATGGTGCGACAGTCCGGACTCCAGCCAAGGCCGTTCGAACAACGAAGACCGGCCAGACGTGGTTCGCAGATACCATTGCTACCGAGAACATAGAGACTTCCAACGGGGTCCCACACCTCGTTGTCGGGCAGAGTGCCCGCCCAGAAACGACCCTGCGGGTCTACCTTACCGTCGTTGAACCGGTTCGTGGGCAGAGCAGGCTCTGGATCGACCAGCAGCTCGCAGACGCCGCTGGACCTATCGACGCGAAAAATGCCTTGCTGCAAGGCTGCTATGAAATTTCCACCGTAATCCAGTGTCACACAACCGATCTGGCCTGGCATGCCCCATGTCTGGACGGCCCCATTGTGCGGATCAAGCCGATGGATTGTTTGCTTCTTGATGTCGACCCAGAAGAGCGCTTGCTCTGCAACATCCCAGACCGGTCCCTCACCGAGGACCGCCTCGCCATTCCAGACGCATTGCATGTCAACCATGGTTTCTATCACTCCGGCAATGTCACGCCGAGGCTTGCCATCAGCCCCCCGTCAACCTTGAATTCCGCTCCTGTGCAAAAACTTGCGCGATCGCTGGCGAGGAAGGCGACGACCTCAGCGACTTCTTCCGGGCGCCCAATTCGGCCGAGCGGCTGCGCCTTTCCCCATTCCCGAAGGATTTCTTCCTCTCGCCCCGGAGCGGTTTGAGCGGCCGCAAAGCGTGTCATCGGCGCATCGATGCAGCCCGGACAGACTGCATTTGCGCGTATGCCCGAAGGGCCAAAATCCACGGCGAGCGAGCGCGTTAGAGCAAGCATGCCAGCCTTCGAGGTGGCATAGGCCGCCACCCGGGTCTGGTTGGCAAGCGCTTGTACTGAGGCGATGTTGATGATCGAACCGCGTTGTAACCTGAGCATGTATGGCAATGCGTGATGACATGCCAGATACGTTCCTCGTAGATTGACACGGATGACGTTGTCCCACTGAGCCGATCCCATGGACGCAACGGTGCCATAGGGCTGAATCGCCGCATTATTAACTAGAATGTCGATCGAACCCAGAAATGCGGCGGACTGTTCCATCGCGACGGCAACTTCGTCCTCGATGCCAACATCGGCGACGATAGCGGTGACATTGAGTCCTTCGGCGCGCAACGTCGCCGCTGCCTGTTCTAGCACTTCAGGGTCCTCCCCCAGCAATACTACGGATCCACCGCGCTTGGCGATCAACCGTGCACATGCCAGCCCGATACCGCGTCCACCGCCGGTCACGACCGCGCCTTTGCCTATTAGCTCACTCACAACGCCCCCGTTTTCCTGCCCGCTGTTATACAGGCAACAGTAGATTGACGGATGATTAACTCAGTGAGGTAAGCCTCCTGCTCTGCCGGAGGACTCACCAAGGTTTGACCTTTACGACGGTCGGCGCGAATTTCCTATCTCTGCCAAGAGACGGAGATTCACGATGAAAGAGTATCAGAGCCTGCGCCACATGAGTTGGGACTGCAAATATCACGTGGTGTTTATTCCGAAGCGACGGAAGAAGCGAATTTTCGGCGTGCTGCGGCGGCAGCTGGGAGAGATATTTCACGAACCGGCGGGCCACAAGGAATCGAAGATTGTCGAAGGGCACATCATGGCCGACCACGTTCATATGTGTTTGAGCATTCCGCCAAAGTATGCCGTATCCAACGTGGTCGGATACATCAAAGGCAAGAGCGCGATTCAGATAGCGCGAAAGTTCGGAGCACGGCAACGAAACTTCACCGGCGAGCACTTTTGGGCTCGAGGCTACTTTGTATCCACGGTAGGGCTGGACGAGCACATGGTACGAGCCTATATCCGCAACCAGGAGGAAGAGGACGAGCGCTACGACCAGATGAAGCTGGTCATGGAATAAGCCGCCACGGGCGGCTCACGATTTTATGGGCGCCTTTGAGGCGCTCACAATCTCAAGCCACCGGCTTTGCCGGTGGTATCTGACTACTGGTCATGCGCCGGGATGAGAACGCAATGGGCGAGGCGGGCGCCATATCATGATCGCCTGACGAGTCCGGTGGATACGTGTTGCCGTGAAGCAATCCTGATCCGCGAGACGAGCCACGCCGCCAGCACGAACCACACCGCGGCGACGACGAACGCGGCGACGTAGGCGGGTCCGGCACCGGCAAACCCCTTGACCCATGACAGCATCCACCCGGTCGCGGCAGGGCCGAGGATCTGCGGTAGCACCATCGACACTTGCCAGATGCCCATGTCCTTGCCGGCGGACGCATCGTCTGGCAACACTTGCAGCGCGAGTGCCCAATCGACGGACTGATAGGTGCCGTAAGCGGCGCAGAAAACCAGCCCGACCGTGATCACCAGCAACAGGTTCGGATGCAACGCCAGGAGGACAAAGCCGGTTGCAGCCCCGGCCATGATCCAGCTTGTCACGCGGACGGCGGGAACGACGCCATGGTGGTCGGCGAGCCGCGCACCCAGGAGGCTGGCCGGGATCGCCAGCACCACGCCGACACCAAGCAGCCCATTCAGGAGACTGGTCGGATGACGAATGCCTATCACGTCCTGCAGGTAGTACAACATGAAGGTGAAGATTGACCAGATTCCCATGTTACCGAACAGGCGGGTTACCAGTACCCAGTAGAAGTTGCGATGCAGGCGTGGATCGAGATAGAACGAGCGGATGAACGCGAAGAGCTCGAACCGTTCGCGGGATCCGGCAGGCGTCGGCTCGCGCGAGCCGCAAATCGTCAGCCAAAGGCAGAGCAACATGATCGCAATGAACGTGGCAACCGTGGGATACAGGCGACGCGGAGAATAGAACGCAACGAGCACCACGTTGCCAGTGATGGTGCCGAGCACGGTCATCACGTTGAGTCACGCGCTCGCGCGGTTAGCTTCCTGTTTCGGCACGACATCTGGCACCAGCCCGGCGTACGGACCCGCCGCCCAGTTCCACCAGAATTGGAGATGCAGGAACGCGAGCGTGTACAGCCATACGCTCCCCGCGCCGTTGAACGATGCAAGCCATACCAGTGCGACCGAGGTGCCGAACACGCCAGCGACGAGAAACGGTCGCCGACGCCCATGTTTTGCAGAGCAGCGATCTGAAAGCGCCCCGGCCAGCGGCGCCACGACCATCGCAATGAATGCGCCGGCCGCAATGACGGAGCCGGTCACGCCTTCCTTTAACGCGGCATCGCTTCCGAGCATTTCGGCAACCTGTGCCGGCACGAGCACCGGAACGACCGTCATCCATTGCGTAAAGAGCGCAAACCACAGCGACGCGATCTGTATGTGACTGAGCGTCGACAAGCGAGGGACCGGCGGTCTGGTCGACACATTCCGGGCTTGACTGGATAGGGTCATGTCGGAAGTCCATGAGCGTCGCGCGGCGGGCCCGACGCCGCACGGCGGGGGAAAATTGTGGCCGTTGCTGTGAGCCAGTTGGTCGAACACGATGTGCGTCGTGCGTTTTGCTTCCCGCTCACTGCTTCCTTCCTGCGAGACTATCAAAAAATTAGGATATTGATCTGGCTTATGCAAGCGAGCGCCGTGCGCAAAGCCTGCGATCACCCGCCGCGACGTTGCCGGCCGACGTCTTGGCCCTCAGCGCACGCCATACCTTCCATCATCGGCCACGAATCTCAAAGCAACGAAAACACCACTCGAAACCCCACAAATCCATGACGCAAAAACGTTGCTGAAAGATCCTATTTCTTAACTTGGGTGGATTGTGCCGGCTCCTCGTGCTTTCCGAAGGCGCATTTTCAGTTTTCGGAGGGTGGACAAAAATGGCCAAGATCAAGCACTTCAAGGCCAAAGGCTTCCATCTGGGACCTCACCTGGAGTTACCGGCGGCTTACGTCTATCCTTGTCTCACCTCTTTGGCTGCCAGTGGCACCGACGAGGTCTTCCGCACTCTTCGATAACGGCTACCGCCCAGCAAGGGCAAACCCAAAAGGAGAAAACCAAACGTCACGATCCATCTCGCAGCGCGCTTTCATGGTGTTCGGTGGCCTGGCCTTAGCGGGTACGCTGACCTTGGCGCAAGCCGCGCCGGTCTCATTTCAAGTGCCGTTGACGGGCGCCCAACAGGTTCCGCCGGTGCAGACTCCAGGCAGCGGCAGCGCCGACCTTACGTACGACCCCAGCACGCGGGTCGTAACCTGGAACGTCAGCTTCAGCGGACTGCCGAGTCAGGCCACGATGGCGCATTTCCATGGGCCCGCCCCGGCCGGCAAAAACGCCGGCGTGTCTCAGAAAGGCAAAATGGAGATGACGAGTTCGATAAGCGGTCAGGCCACGCTATCCCCGGAGGACGCCAAGATGTTCGAAGCCGGTGACATGTACATCAACGTTCACACCAAGAACAATCCGAACGGCGAGATCCGCGGCCAAGTGGTGCCGCCGAAGAGCAACTGACGCAACCACTGAAGCGGCACCCCGAGATCAGGTTCGCGGCAAGCTCAGAGATAAGCCGCGAGCAGCATCACCACGGCAGCGCCGACGCCGAGTGGCAGCAGCGCCAGCAGCGCTGGCGTCTGCCGCGGCGCATCGATGGACGAGGGCAACAGCTTGTAGCCGTTTAGCATCGGACGCAGCAGGTTGTGTCCCTTCGCTACTGCGTAGAGAGTGATCACGAGCACGTGCAGCGCCACCGCGGCGAGCAGCACGTCCCAGACAAGCCCGTGCAGCGTCGAGATAGCGTTGGCGAGCCACGCGGGCACCAGTTCGGTCAACGGCCCTTCGTCGGCGATGTCGTTGTTGACGTAGAGCCCGCTCAGCGTCTCGACCAGCAGCAACGCGAGCAGCAGCAGCACCATCCAGCCGCCGGCCGCATTGTGGCCCACCTGCACATCCGGCTCGCGGCGAAATAGGTGACGCAAATGGCGAAGTGCAGCCGCGGGCGACGCCACGAAACTGCGAAAGCGCGCGGTCTCACTGCCAAACCAGCCCCACAGCAGCCGGGAAATAACCAATGCGAGCAGCATCTCGCCTACCCGGACGTGCCAGTCGATCCAGTTCAGCTTCAAGGTGACATAGGCCGCCGTGACCAGCACGACCACCAGCCAGTGAAACAGTCGCACCGGCGCGTCCCAGACCAGCACCGGGCGGCGGACAGGCTGTGTCGGCCGCGTGACAAGTTCATTAGCATCCATGTGTCGCGCCTCCGTCCGCAAGTGGATGAACACCACGCCGGGGAATAGCAACGCGGTGACGCAGTAGCCCATGATGCCCCGTACGCCAAGCCCCGCAATCGCGAGCGCCGGCAGCGCCAGAACGGTTGCACCATATTGGTCCAAGCCTCGCCGAAAGCGATTGCCATCGCCGCCTTGGCCAGGTCCGCATGCACCCATGTTTGTGTCGGGTCGTATGGATATGCCCGCACCGGACCGGAACGTCTTCTTTGCAGTGGCCATGCAATTGGGCCCACATGCTGATCCACCGGCATGTGAGCCGTTTGCACCTAGGCGAGGGAGATCAGGCCCGCGAAGCAGGGTTCCTGAAGGTCAGAGCAATTTGCAGGCCTCGTCAAAATCTAGGCGTGGGCTGCGCGGGAACAACCCTGCCGGATCACCATAGCCCAGATTGCAGAGGAAATTCGACTTGATGTGGCTGTCGGGAAAGTACTCCTGCTGGAAGGTGCCCTCCTGTGCGCTCGCAGGAAAAAATTCATAGATTTTGCACGCTCTCAATGGGCCCGACAGCAGCGGGACTGTCAAGCCCCACACAGTGTTCGAGCCCATCGAGAAAGCCGTTCGACGGATTACCGTGACACGACGTACGGAGTCGGGGGCAACTGCGCTAGCAGAATTAACGACCATCAACACTTGGATTCGACACCGCCATGCAAATGCTTGCCCAAAGAACAAAAGACATGCACCTTGGGAATATGTCGGGAAATTTTCATTGAGAATCCCGGCGACTATCAATAATTCGACGGGCCTTTCAGGTCCACGACCATTGAGTTGTCAAGGTCTGCGACGCTTCTTGTCATGGTCAAGCAGAAGCCATGCGCTGATGGCGCTCGCAAGCGCGAGACTAGATGCGATTAGCACTATCACGCGGAACCCGAAAACAAATGACTCGCGCGTCGCCTCCATGACGCGGGCGTCCGGATTGACCGCTGCACCAAGAAGCGCGCGCTGCTCGTTCACCTGCCGCTGCATGGCTTGAGAAAGGCCGAGCGGCAAAAGGTGCACGTCGAGCGATTTATTAAATAGCACCGATAGGACAAGGCCGAAGACCGCTACGGCGAGAAGCCCGGCGACTCGAGATATCGCGTTGTTCACCCCGGATGCGACTCCCGACTGATTCTCTGGAACGGCGTTCATGACCGACGTGGTTAGCGGGGCAACGCAAATCGCCATGCCCAGGCCAAGCACGATGACTGGCGCGAAGAAGGTCTTTAAGTACGAACCGCCAACTCCGGGCCATGCCAAAAGCGCAAATCACGCAGCGACGATGATGGAGCCCACGGTGAGTGGCGCTCTCGCGCCATAGGTTGCGACCAGTCCGCCAGTCCATCGTGAAAGCACGAAGATAATAAAGATTAACGGCAATAGCGCGGCTCCGGCCTCAGCCGCAGAATAATGATGGATCTGAATAAGGGTGAACGGCAGGAAATAAAGTATTCCCCCAAGTCCGGAATAGAGAAAGAACGTAATCAGGTTTGCGCCTGCAAATGTGCGCGACTTGAAGAGTGCCAATGGCACCATCGGAGCGGGGCATCGAGCCTCGCGAATCAGAAAGGCGATGAGAGCGATAACGCCAGCCGACGCAGCTACCAGAACGCCTGACGCTTTTTCAGAAGCCTCGACCAGTGCGTACGTAATTCCGCCGAGTCCTATCGATGCTAATAACGCCCCTGACCAGTCCAGCGCTTCATCAAGTTTTTCGTTTTTGCTCTCGTTTACCCGCCATAGCGTGATGCCCACAACAACCGCCGCTAACGGCAGATTGAGCACGAATACCGATCGCCACGAAAAGTGTTCGACCAACCAGCCTCCGAGCACGGGGCCACCCGCGCCCATCATCGCTGTGAATCCCGACCAGGTACCGATTGCGCGCCCGCGAGTGCTGGGCGGGTAGGCCGAGCTGATGAGCGATAGGCTGCCTGGCACAAGGAAAGCGGCACCGATCCCCTGAACTGTCCGGGCAGCTATCAGTCCTTCGATTGATCCAACGAACGCGCACCATGCCGACCCGATTGCGAATAAAACTGTACCGAACAGGAAGACCATTTTTCTGCCGTAGCTATCGCCGAACGAACCTCCGACGAGCAGCAGCGACGCTAGCGACAGGGCATAAGACTCAACCACCCACTGGAGGTCTCTCGAGGTCGCGTGAAGTCCACTTTGTATTGCAGGCAGCGCGATGTTGACAACCGTACCGTCGACAAACGCCAAGCTCGAGCCAAGAATCGCGGCGATCAATACCCAGAAGTTACCCGTCGCTGCATTCTCGACAGCTTGAGTTGATCTCGGATGTGACCCGTCAGGTGCGCGCCGATCTGAAGGTTTCATGGGGCTCAAAGTAGCACGTTGGTCGTTCGATGATCGGCCCAACGAGAGATCACATCGCAAGGATTGCGCCCATCTTGATCAACTTCCACCACGACTCATTGGGCACGCCGCGTGGTGGCGTCTGGCCAATCGCAAACCACCAGAAACCTAAGAACAGGCGCCGTACCAGTTCTGACGTGGTAAGGAGTTCGAGGCGAATTCTGTTACGTCAAGCCTTAGTCAAACACCGCGTTGCGGGAACGCGCAATTCAATGCCGTGTGTTTGGTAAGACGAGAGATGCCTCGACCGCGCTTCGATGACCCACTAGGGCGAAGTCAAGCAAGCGTTTCTCGAAAACCAAAAGCCATGTCCCATGACTTCTGATCGGCAGAATTATAGTGGCGCCGCGCTAGCATATGCGTGAGAGCGTATCGCCGATCGTAAACTGCTGACGAGAAAAACGATGGACAAATACGGGCGCCTGCGCCCTTTGCGCTCTGTTAGCTCGAATGGCTGATGGTGGAGGGCTTGCTGTGGTGAAGATGCGTGCTCACCCGTGCAAGCGAGCGTGAATGGGAGTGAACGGCATGCCCCGCATGTAGGCCGGCATGGCTCGTATGCGTGCCGGCACGATCTGCTTGCGAGTCCGATCGATCCGCCGCGCGGGCAAGGCCGGCATCGCGATCGGCTGAACTAAAACCATTGGTGTTGCTTACTCCCTTGCTGCTCATGTGGCCGGCGGACATGCCGCCCGCGTTGCCGCCCACGCCACCGTGTCCGGCGCCGCCACTGCCGCCTCCATTACCGCCGCCGTTGCCGCCCGCTGCCGCAAAGGACGACACGGACGCGAGCGCCACGAGGCCGGCGGCAATCCAATGCACTGTTTTCATCTTCGTTTTCCAAAAGTTTGCTTGAGTGCGTCGATTGTACGAACGGCACGTGCCCGCAACGCCGGACAGTTGTAATTAACTGTAATTGGCATGATCGCGTAGTCACGACTCAAGCATCGATTTCGAGGCCGATTGCGACGATCCGACCGAATCGACTCCGAACCAGATGTGGCCGGTAACCGATCGCGAAGTACTGAAGCGGACGCGACGGATGGCCGCCGCCGGCAATACGCGAACGGTCAGCGTGGCCACGATACTGGCCCAACGCTGATTTCCCGAATGTCTGCTCTGCGCCCTGTGACCTGACGCCCGTCAGTCGGAATGTCGAACGTCGCTTCTGGGTCGCAGGGCAGGCGTCCTACAATCCTTAACAATTTGAGGCATTCGCTGGGCGCAATAGCGGCCTCTGGGTGGGTACCGGTCACGGTCCTGCTAATGCGGAACTTGAAGCAATAGTCATCGTGCTACCAGTTGAGTCTCAGTCCGGCCTCCGTGGCACGATGCCGGTCGTCGTCGTCCGCATGCAGGTACTGGCTGGTCGTCGAGATCGATGCATGCCCCAGGTTGTCCCGCACGTATCGCAGGTCAACTTGCCCGTCCATCATGTGTGAGCCCGCTGTGTGCCGCAGCCAGTGAGCGGAGGCCTGGCGCAACCGCTCGGCCGCGCGCTCGTGCGCTTCGCCCGTCGACTGCAGATGGTCGATCGCGTTGTCGAACACCTGTTTGATGATTAGGTGTACACCGCCGCGTGTCATCGTCCGGTGAATGCCCCCGATCGGTAATAGCAACGGCGTCGTTTCACCGCCATAGGCGAAGGCAGCGAGACCGTAGTGTCGGAGATAGCGTGCGAGCTCCGCCATCAGTTCGGTCGTCGCCGGCAGCAAGCGTTCCTTGTTGCCTTTGCCGGTGATCGCCAGCCACCAGCGGTCCTGGTCGTCGCGATCGCGCCGTCTAAAGAAGCCGCCCATCGGGTTGCTCACGACTTCCGAGATGCGCAGACCCATCAAATAGAGCAGCGAGATCAGCCAGCGCACGCGCGCGTAGTGCTCCTGCGCGCGTGCGGTGTCACGCGGCATCGCGTCGATCGAGGTTTTGACGGCCTGTCAGAGATCGTCCTCGAGGAAGCGTGTCACGCGTGGCCTGGCCTTGCGTGCCCGTTGGCGCGACAGGGACAGCGGATTGCCGGCCAGGTAACCCGCGCTGACCAGCCAGGCGAACAGGGTATTCACTATGACAAACGCCTGCCGCTGGCTGGCGGGCGAGAGCGGTCCCGCGAACGGCCGCCAGCGCGGATCTGACCGGGCCACTTTGCGACCGGTCATGACCCAGCGCTGCGCCGGCTGAGGATCCGAAAGAAACCGCTGGTAGAGCAGCAGGTCTTCGTGCGTGAGCGAGGAGAGCGGTTTGCGCAGCTCGGTGGTCGACCACAGCAGCAGGCGTTCGGACTCCTTGCGGTAGGTGTCGAAGGTCGCCTGCGTCTCGGCGAAGCGCGCGAGCCACGCCTTGATGGCATCGACGTCGGTGTGCGCGGCAATCTGGGAACGGGCGCCGAGCGCGCGGTTCGTGCCGTGGCCACCGTCGAGATCGGGCGGCAGAAACAACTGCTCGAGCGGTTCAAGCGGCAGTTGCTCGGACTTCTCCGCATCGCTGTGCAATCCGGTGTCGCGCTTTGCCCATCAGTGACGTGGCTTTTCTCGAGTTGATGAAGCGCACGGATCAAGAAACAAAGGTTCGGGGAATGTTGGCTTGCGATCATGCGTCGCGAAGCGTTGTGTCGTTCGCTGGATCTGGCTGTTTTTCAGTTGGATCGATACGCGACTTGAAAGGCCGCCGTCCGAGGGGATGATGGCGATGGAGATGGAGTTTCATTTATTCACTCGCTCGAATCGGTCAGGTTCTAAGCGTATCGCGTACCGTACAAGCATCGACGATTTGTTCGTGCGACTAGCACGGCTTATCGGCACGTAGTGCGGCAGCACAGCGCAGGCGCGCGCCCCTGATGGGGAGATAAAACCAGGAAACGGCGATGATAGAGTTGACTTAACGGGGCCAGATGTTCGTGCAACGGGCAGTGCGATCGCTTGGCGTCGCGGTACCAGCTTGAAATCGACAGAAAAACGACGTAAAATCAGCAATAAATCGACGGAGGTTCTATGTCGGCTGTTCTTGATTTTCAGCAATTCGCTCAGGGCTTGCAGGCAGCAGACCGGCCGCTTATCGCGCCGGAACGGTTTGCTGCGGCCTTTCATTTGCGCCAGCAAGACCTGGCGGAGCTCGCTCACGTCCATCGCGCCACAGTATCGGCGGCACCCGCGAACGTGAAACTGCAACAGTTCATGCGCGACACGCTCAGGGTGTTGTCGGCCGCGATGGAGATCAATCCGGATCAGGCTCAGGCGATGTATTGGTATAAAAATACGCCGATCCCTGAATTCCAGCACCGTACAGGCGAGCAACTGGTGTCGGCGGGTAAGACGGAAGCGGTGATTTCGTATCTGCTTTCGATTGCGAGCGGTTCGACGGGATGATCCTGACGCACATTGGGCCTGAGGACACCTTTTTCAGGGCCTTCACGCCCCAGTGGGCGTATCAACCGGAAAGCGGTGCAGGTGCTGCCGCAAGGGGCGGACGATTCAACCGTCAAGGCGTTGAGGCTCGCTATCTTGCGGCCAGTGCCGATGTTGCGCTGCTCGAATACCAGAGCGAATCCCCGATCCTGCCGCCGGCGACCCTGGCGAGTTTTCTGGTGACGGCCGAGAACGTGGTTGATTTCACGGGTGGCTTTGTCGAAGAGACGTGGAATCCGATTTGGGCTGAAGCGTACTGTAACTGGAAGGGGATGGCGTTCCTGGACGAGATCGAACCGCCCAGTTGGGTTGTTGGCGATCTCGTCAGGGAGGCCGGGTATCCAGGCATACTGTATCGCTCGGCGCGCAGTCCATCGGGGATATGTCTCGTCCTCTTTCCAGAGCTGGCGAAAACGACTGGATACAAGGCCAGTGTGTTTGATCCCGGGGCGCTGCTGCCGAAGAACGCGTCTTCGTGGTCGCGGGGATGAAATTGAAGCACGGCTGGTCGATAAATGCTTTCTCGGACAACGCTGCGCCGTGGCGATCGAATGGCGGCCTAAGCTGACCGCGTCAGGCAGAAGTCGACCGAGGCCGTATCAAAACTCAAAATCACTGGGTAGCCGACTGTGGCTCATCGGCCTTGAGGTGGCCGTTGTACGCTGCTGAACGGCCATTCGATTACTTGGTCGTCTCGAAAAGCCGCGTACGCATTCCGCGAATGCGCACTTTCGACCCGATATGGTCGGTCAACGCATCATTCGCGCCGTGTCGCGTTTCGAATGGACTGCGGTCATTCGCCGGCCGAGTTTGCCGACAGGTCGTCGGTCTGTGCTGCCGCTGGTCCAACAAAAGCCGCCGGCCGCTATGAGACGCTGTGATGACCGAGAAAGGGCACGGCTGATCAATGGCCGCTTTGCCATCGACCACCGGCAGTAGCCGACGCAGCCCTTCGAGGTCAGTCACTAGGACATGCCCTCACCCTTGGACGGGCCCGGGCGCGCTCACCTCGATTTCCGCGCGGTCGGCGGCGATAGCCTGCAAGCGATCGATGGCGCCTAGATTTTGCGGCAGGAAACCCTTCATGAACGGCATCCGGTCCAAGCGCGAGCCCGTCGGAATTGCGCCACCGCGATATTTCCCGCTCAGCAGACCGCTGGCGAGGGGCATATAGGGCAGCAAGCGCATCTTGTGATCGCGCAGCGCGGGAATGATCGTCTTCTCGGCGTCACGCACCAGGATGCTGTAATTGGCCTCCATGGTGGCAAAGGGCGTCAGGCCATTGGCGGCGGCGATGGCTTGCGAGGCGTTCAGGTCGTCGGCGGTGGCGAAGGTCGCCGCCTCGCCGATCGCGCGCACCTTGCCTTGGCGCACCAGATCATCGAGCGCACGCAAGGTTTCTTCGCGCGGCGTTTCGGGATCGGCGACATGCACCTGATAGAGATCGATATAGTCTGTCTTCAGGCGCGTCAGGCTTTCCTCCACGGCCTGCATGATCCAGCGGCGGGAGGCGCCTTGACGAGTCTTGTCCTCGCTGAAGACGAGGTCGCCGTCCTTGAGCCCGAGCATTTCGGCTTGCCCGAATTTCGTGGCGATGATTACCTCTTTGCGGCGCCGCCCCAGCGCCTCAGCGACCAGGCTTTCCTCTAGCCCGCTCCCATGTTCGCCAGCCATGTCCAGGAAATTGATTCCGACATCGAGCGCCTTGCGAACGACGGCTACAGCCTGCGCAGCGTTCTGATAAATACCAAAGTTGTTGCAGCCCAACCCGACGACCGACGCCCGTATTCCGGTGCCCCCAAATTCTCGCATTTCCATACTTAAGACTCCTTACTCTTCACATGATTGATCGGGAACTGAAGCTCGCCGCCTTCACGAACGTCGAGCCGCGTCGATCCCATTAAGCCGGCACTGGCCACTATCGCGTCCAGCGAACGACAAAGCTTCACCACCGTCGCGCATGTCGCATTCACCGAGTCTAGGTTCGCGAGGTCACATGCACCGGGTGTCGAAGACCCACCTACCCGCTCACACGCGAATCGTGCGGCCTCACGTCATCGGGCCAGCCCGATGACGTGGCACCCCGCGCGGCGAGCAAGCGAAACGTCTCAAACCCGATGCCCGAGCTGCAACCCGTGACCAGTAGTATGGTGCGGCCCGACAAGTCAAGACCTGCCAAAACGTCGTCTGCAGTCGAGCGGCGGCCGAAAGGAATTGAGCCTCGCATGTAGTCCACTGTATACTTGCACTGGAGGGTAAGTCAACATCCGTATACATCGCAGGGGAGCAAGCTTTGACATCCGATCCACCCAAGCGGGGACGCAACGCGGCGGCAACCCGCGACGCAATTCTGCATTCCGCTTTGGCCGCATTCTCGCGTCACGGTTATGATGGGATTGGCGTTCGGGAAATCGCGCAGGCAGCCGGCGTGACCGCCGTTCTTGTGAATAGATACTTCGGCTCCAAGGAAGAACTATTCTCCGCGGTTGTTGAGCTAGCGTTTGCCGATAGCAGTTTGTTTCAAGGCGATCGCACGCTGCTTGCCCAGCGCTTCGCTTCCGAGATCATGGACAAAAAGGAAAAGGGTGCCGAGCGCAGCGATGTCTTGCTTCTGCTGCTGCGCTCCGCGCCCAATCCGCGAGCGGCGGATATTTTGCGCGACAGTTTCGCTCGCAATTGTGAGCGCCCATTGACGGCTCTACTGCAGGGTCCGAGAGCAAGTGAGCGCGCTGCCATGATCCTTGCTTTGGCCACTGGCTTTCAATTTTTCCGCAAAGTGATTGGCACCAGCGCCTTGGCCGATGCAAGCGGCGCGGGCCTTTTTGATGATCTCGCCGCGATGTTCCAGAGTCTGATCGATGGGCCAGCCGCCCGACCGCCGCCGGTCCGGAGAGGCCGCGTCAAAAGTGCCGACTCCTAACGCGACAACCGAACCATCGATCGAGGCGCAATTGCTGCCTGTCTTCGCCTAAAACCTCCAGCCGATACCCAAGGAGGTCTCGGCCGTATTCAGGTTTTGGTTCGAGTCGCTGACGCGCCTTCCAACCAAAGGACGGGCGGCACTGTGAGCGAGGACGTGGGCGCGATGCAATTGCCTATTGGACTGCGACATAACTCCTCCAGAACTGACTCAGAAGGGAATGGCAGAACATGTTGTCCCCAGTCTCGTCGAAGTGTATTACGGCCGGCATAAGAATAACTACGGCGATATCACGTGGTGGGACATGTTGTTCGGGACTTACGAGAACCCGAGTGAGTGGCGCCACACCTGTGGATTCGACGAAGAGAAGGAGCAGCAGTTGATAAAAATGCTTCGTTATCGAGATGTGCACAAATCCGAGCGTAGCCATCGGACGCAACCAGAGAAGTGAGCACGCACGGTGTTCGGATGGACGATCGTGTCCCATTCGCCGCTAAACGTCGGGCAGAGGCTCTGTACCGCTTGAAGTGTCGGCTTAGCGCACGAAAAAATCCCTTTCTTGAGGGCACCCTAACACCGTTGCTTAGCGAGTCTCTGGCGCGATTGGCGGTCAAAACTTATGTCGAATGCCGACTTGTACGAATGACTGACGATTCGTCGATGAGGCGGTAAGCGCGTTGATCGTCGCACGGGCAGCCTGTCCGGTTGAATCGGTGCCGCTGGCAAATTGCGTCGTGCCCAGTACGTACACGTCGGTTCGCTTCGAGAGAAGGTAATCCAGTGACAATGAGACGTTGTTGTATTGCGAGGTTCCGATTGAACCCGTGCCCGAGCCTCGCGTGTAGCTATAAACGGCCTCGGTGAAGAGCGCCGGTGTCCATCGATAAGTGAGGTTAATTTCGCCGGTATCGAATTTTGCCGTGCCCGACAGGTGCAGGGGGTCGCTTCCCGACGATGTATCGCCAAGGCTCTTGAACTGGACATTGCTGTACACCAAACCGACGGTCGCGTTGCCCACGTCATACTTTGCGGCAGCCGCGATGGCCTGATATGAATGCGCCGACGCATATCCGCTGTATATGGGGCTCGACGTCATGTTGTTCAGGCTCGTACCCGACACATCCGTCGGTGTGCTGGTGAAATACGATTGGTTAGGGTTGCGCGCATTCAGGTACGCCGCACCCAGGGAGAACGGACCGGCGTCGTACGAGCCGCCGACCGACCAGATCTGGTTGCGGGAAAAATCGCCTGCCTGGCCACCGAGTCCATAGACCGCACCGAGGGTCAGACCTCGAAAAGTCGGGGTCGCGATCTTGACAGAATTGTTGATGCGCTTGCTGTTGTTCAGGTTATCCAGATCTCCTGGGTGCGATGTCGTGCCGCCGCCATAGTTAGCCGAGTTCATTTTCGTCTCGACAAACGTGACGAGGGAATCGTATTGACGGCCCAACGTGAGCGTCCCGTAACTCGCGCTCGACAGGCCCACGAATGCCTGGCGGCCGAATTCAAGACCGCCTTGCAGCGACGATCCTTTTCCAAGATCAAATCCGTTCTCCAGGGTGAAAATGGCGGACAATCCGCCGCCCAGATCCTCGACGCCTTTGAAGCCCCAGCGCGAACCCTGCATGATGCCACTCGATCCGGCGATAACGCGGCCGCCGCCACTGTTGCTTTGATAATTGATCCCGTAGTCAATAAGCCCGTAAAGCGTGACACTGCTTTGTGCATGTGCCAAACCGGAGGTCGTGACGAAGAGGGTGGCGCAAAGAAGTTTGGTTTTCATGGGATATTGATTCGGATAACTATTTATATAGAATTCAATTTGATTCGACGGAGAAAGCACCTTGGCTACTCAAGCCGGATGTGGCGACGCAATAGCAACAACAGTATCGAATTCGCCGGCTTTCAGCGTTCGCAATTAAACAAGACAGGTTTGCGAATCAAACAAGGCTCGACCGGCTGCGCGTGTCACGGCGATCCGGTCGAGCCTGGTCTCAGGATCATTGAAGCGAGAAATCTGCCGGCAGGGTCACTTCAAGCAACTCGAGATCGGTGCTGCAATGGCCGAAGCGATACGGCATGTTGCCAGGAAGGGTGATGCTGTCGTCGGTGGAAAGGGTGTAGGTGTCGTCGCCCTGATGAACTTCGAGTGTTCCTGACAGGACGAAAAAGAAGCAGAACTCGGTATCGTGGACGCGTTGAGTCAAGGGGCTCTCTCCCGCCGTGCGGATCACGCGAACACCCGCTAATCCTTTCGTTGCGGTTCCGATACCGGTGTCGCTTGCTACAAAGCCCGCCGTTTTCCATGGAAGCCATGTTGCGTTCGCCGCAATGTGTCGAACAAAACGCTGGCCTTCGAATTCACGCTCGGGGTCGTAATCGGAACTCGGCAGTGACGACATGTAATCGGCCATGGTGATATGTTCCGCCGGACTTCCCAGTTCGATCACCTCGGCGCCTGCTGAGCTTTCCAGCACGCGGTGACGAATCGTGGGGGGCTGCAACACGCAGTCGCCCGCGTTCAAGACAAATGGGTCGCCTTGCGCTTCGTACACAAGCCGCACCCAGCCTTTTCTGCAAAAGATCATCTGGAACCGGACTTTGTGAAAGTGCACATAGTCGGGGACAGGGCCACCTTCCAGGATACGAATATGCGAGGCGATAAACGCACCGCCATGCCGGTCCGGCAGGAGATCCCTATACCGCATTCCAGCACGCCCGACGCTCCATGATGCGGCGGCATCCGCGCGCGATAACACCAGTTCCTGGCGGGTCGCCGGCGTCTTCATTGGCGGATCGGCGGGCGAGAGGCGGATGACGACGCCGTTGGGAGCGGTCAACGAGCGCGCGCCGGGCGGCAACTGCCCGGGGTCATCGCACAGCAGATGCAGTTCCTCAATGCCGTGCGGCAAGCCGATCCCCAAACGAATCGTCAGGCCATGGCCGGAAAGGATCGCGGTGCCCGGGTTGTCGGCGGGATAGATCGCATCGATGCGAAAACCGAGTGCATCGACAAAAAACTGCATGGTGGGCACCAGTTCCCGGCAGCTCATGGGGACGTGGAAAGCCCGGATTCCGGTAATCGTACTGGTCGCATTGGCGGGTGCGGGGGCGTGGGTGTTCATGTCGTTCTTCCTGGACGGCGGGATTAATTGGCGTGAGCGCTCCTGAAGGGTTCGCGGGGGAAGGGCAGCGGCGGCCCGGTCAGCGTGCAAGCAATGCCCGATTGTCGTGGTGCGTTCGATCGTGCCGGGTAGCGGGAAGTCATTGCGAAAGGCACCGTTCGAGGCGCTCGATTCCACCGGACGTCGTACTCGCACCCGGGGACATACGCAGCGTGCGGCCACGGGCGTCGACGCTCACGCGCTGCGAAGCCAGCATGCTGATTACTTGCCCGGCATCGGCATGGCGGGGTAGTTCCGCCATGATGCTCCCGCCGCGGGCTTGATCGTCGCGAGGTGACAGCAGGCGATATTCCAAGCGATCGACCATCTCGATGATCTGGTGGCACAGGTTCAGGTTGTGCACGCGGACCGAGCCTGCCGGTTGAGCGAGCATCCAGTCAAAGCCTGGCTTCGATGCAATGAAGGGCAATACGGATGGCGTTCCCGTGTCAAAACGCCGGGCATCGGGTGCGTAGGAAAATGCTTCGATATCCCAATTGAATGGATTCTCCTGACTGAACCAACCGCGTGTGGCAGGCCTCATGCCGCGTTTCATCGGGGCAGGCGACACATAGCCCAGCCCCGTTCCTGGTGCGCCGCATAACCATTTGAGCGTCGACCCGCAGGCGAAATCGACGGCGGTTGTGCGTACGTCGAATGGCAGGATGCCCATACCTTGGGTGAGATCGACGGCGACCAGGCTTGCCTGCCTTTGCGCGTGTGCAGCGAGGGTCTCAAGATCCACGCGTTTTGACGTGAGCGACGACACCCATGTCACCAGGGCGAGTGCGACATCGGGCGTCCAGGCCGCGATGAAATCATCATCGTGGACATATGCCTCACCGTCCCGAACAGCTACCGTGCGAAGCGTGAACCCACGTCGCTCGGCGAGGCCGGCAAGAAGGAAATGAAGGCTGGGAAAGCAGTCCGCTGCGGCGAGCACGGTGCGCCCGCGCAGGGCATTGTCGTCGAGCCCGTCGATAAACCGCGCGAACGCCTCAGTCACATTTTGCGCGCCGAACACGTCGGCGGGATTTGCGCCAATCAGCGTTGCCCAGTTCGCGAGCAGTGCGGATCGCGCGTTCAAGGCGATGTCCCATCGCTGGTCGTCAGGTGCGCACCAGGAAGCGGTGAAGCTAGCGAGCGCCTCAGTGATCGCCTTCTTTTGCCCGGGGAAGACACCCACTGAGTGATACATCAACCAGCCGCTGAAATCGCCGTCGCCGGGCGTTGAGGTATGAATCATGACCCGTCCTTTCAGAGGTATTTGACCGTCTTGTTCTTGTTGTAGATCCCGATGCACGCAAGGCTCAGCACGGCGCAACCCATCAGGTAGAAACTCGGCGACAGAGGGTCGCCCGTCCATCCGATCATCGCGGTCACGAGCCATGGCGTAAAGCCGCCGAATACCATGACGCCGATGTTGTAGCTGAAGCCGAGACCTGTGCTACGAATGCTGGTTGGAAAAAGCGAGGAGAGGACGGTTGCGAGCGGGCCGAAGTAGATCGCTTTCAGCAGGCCGGCCAGAAACATGATGCTCATCAGGACGGCCATCGACGGCGCTGACATCAGCCACTTGAAGCAGGGATAGATCGTCAGGAGCGTGGCCATCGCCGACACCACCATCATGCGGCCGCGACCGTATTGATCGGCGAAATGACCCATCAGCGGCGTCACGACCATCAGGATCGTGCCGGTCACGACGGTGGCAGCGAACCCTGTGGACGCAGGCAGATGCAACTGCTTCACCGCATAGGTCGGCATGTAGAGAATCATCAGGTAACTCGCTGCGGTCGATACCGCCATGATGCCCGCCGCGAGCAAAATTCGTCCCTTGTAGCCGGCCAGCAACTGCCTGATCGGTGCGCTGTTTTCCGACGCATCACGCGATTGCGCAGAGGGCAAGGTGTCGTCGATATGCTTGCGGATATACAGCCCGACCGGGCCCACCAGCAGCCCGAAAATAAACGGCGCGCGCCAGCCCCATGCTTCGATCTGGCTGGGCGAGAGCTGCGTGCTCAGGGCCAGTCCGGCAAACGACGCGAGCACGGTGCTCATGCCTTGGCTGGAGAATTGCCAACTGCCGAGAAAGGCCTTGCGTTTGGACTTTTGCTCGATCATCAGCGCGGTGCCGCTGCCGAATTCTCCGCCGGTTGAGAACGAGATCAGGATGCGAGCGATCATCAGTCCGATCGGCGCAGCAAGGCCGATACTTGCGTACGTCGGGATGATCGCGCACACCAGCGTGCCGATCATGGTCAGTCCAAGCGACGCAAGCAAGGCAGCCTTGCGCCCGCGTCGATCGGCGTAACGTCCGAGCAACAACGCACCGAGTGGCCGGAAAACGTATGACAGCCCGAAGGTGCCAAAGGTCAGCAGCAACGACACCGTTTCATCGTGCGCAGGAAAAAACAGCTTCGAAATCGTGACGGCAAAAAATCCATAGGCGGCGAAGTCGAACCACTCGAGCGCGTTGCCGATGCTGGTCGCGAAGATCAGGCGCTTCAGCGGCTTGTCGATCTCGTTGGCGATGCGTTGTCCGGATTCTTCGGTGACAGAAGAGGCCATGGCGGAATTTCCCGTTGATGGTAGCGGTCGGATGAGGTTGACGGGGTATCGGCGCTTGACCTATGCGCTGATCCGCCCCGGCATGGCTGCGTATGGGTCGCCCAGATCCCAGAAAAGCCCCGTCATGAGCTGCAGCGCTTCACGGGCCACGCTTGCAAGCAGGTGTTCGTCGGGTGCGTGTTGCCGGCAGTTCGGATACGAGTGCGGTATCCAGATGGTGGGCAGCCCCAGGGTGGTCGCGAAGCAGTCGTTCGGAATGGTCCCGCCCAGGTTGGGCAGGATTGTCACGGCCTTGGCGGTGGTCGCGGCAATCGACGCATGGGCCCAGTTCACCCACGCGTGATCGGGATCGAGGCGTGTGGCACTCCCCGATGCTTCGATGGACACCTCGACTTGAGGAAAGCCTTCGCGGCGCAGATGGTCGGTGATGATCGCCTTCGCGTTGCGCCAATCGGTGCCCACCACGAACCGCAATTGGCAAACGGCCTCGGCAGCGTTCGGAATCGCGCTGATCGGGCGCTCGACGTTGCCTGTTCTCATCGCCAGTACTTCGAGTGTGTTCCAGGCATAGATCCGCTCCGCCGCCGTCAGGCCCGGCTCTCCCCAGCCACCGGAAAGTGGCGGGTCGCCTTCGTCCGCCCCGACTTCAAGGTCCGAGACTAGTTCCCTGACGCGCGTTGGAATCGGGGGCGAGAGCAGTCCGTTGATCCGGATTCGGCCATGACCGTCTACAAGGCTCGCCACGGCGTTGGCCAACACGGTGCCGGGGTTCGCCAGCACGCCGCCCCAGTTGCCCGAATGACGTGCGCCAAACTCGTTCCTGACGGTAAGCCGGAAATGAAGTGCGCCGCGCGAACCCAGGAAAATGGTGGGAGAGGATGCCTTCTGACGTGGTCCGTCCGATGCAATCAAAAGGTCGGCCGAGAGTCGCGTTGCGTTCAGCCGGCAAGTTTCATCGAGTCCTGGGGAACCTACTTCTTCTCCCATTTCGATGATCACTTTTGCATTGAACCCGAGCGATCCCCGTGTGTGCAGAACCGATTGAATCGCGCCCAGGTTGATCGAGTGCTGGCCCTTGTTGTCAGCCGTGCCGCGACCGTACCAGCGCTCGCCTTCAACCTGAAGCTCCCACGGTGAACGCCCGCTGGTCCAGTTCGACGCGTCGCCGTTGATCACGTCGCCATGCCCATAGATGAGCACGGTGGGCAGATGCGCGGCTTCGATGCGCTGGGCAAGAAGCACCGGTGGCATCCCGGCGATGGGGTTATCGGCGATTTCAGTCGTAAAGCCCATTGCGTCGAGCGCGGTCGCTATTTCATCCGATAAATAAGCGCGCAGCGCCGGGGCCGCTTCTTCAAGCTGGCTTTCCGTTCGCCGCGCAATGCGGCGGCTTAGATCAGCACGAAATTTGCCGCTGTCGAAGTAGGCGGATACATGATCGATGGCTTTCTGGCGTGTCATTCAAGGCGGCTCGGTGTGTCAGTCGAGCCAGATTAATGCCCCGCGATCTTTTTTGTATTCGCAATCAAACAAGGTACATTTGCGTTTTCGTCAAACCTTGCCGCGGGTCCGAATATGCGCAAATTGCTCGAGCCTTCGCTCTATTATTTTTCGGTGGTCGCGCAGTCTGGATCGTTGACGGCGTCGACGGAAAAACTCGGGCTGACCGTGTCCGCGCTAAGCCGGCATATTGCAAAGCTCGAAGGGGATGTGGGCGTGGCGCTCTTCGAGCGGCACGCGCGGGGCATGGTGCTGTCGCATGCAGGCCGGCTTCTTGCCCGCCACGCGCAGCGCAGTCTCGCCGACGCACAGTCGGTCATCGCCGAGATCCAGGGTGACGAACGCAAGCGCGCGCGGACCATCAGGATTGCCTGCACCGAAGGTTTTGCGTTCGATTTCCTTCCCGTGTCGCTCGGCGGCTTTTACTCGAATCATCCCGATGCGGCCGTCGAACTGGAAGTTGTCTCGTCAGAAGTCGCGAGCCAGATGCTGATGAGCGGCGAGGTATCGATTGCGCTGTCATTCAGTTTCAAGCCGGAGCCCGGCGTGGTCGTACGCCTGACGTTACCGGCCCCGGTTATGGCGTTGATGCGCCGTGACCATGATCTTGCGAGCCACACGACCGTACAGCTCGCCGACATCGTCCGCTTCCCGGTGCTGTTGCAAGACCCGGGTACGACGAACCGTCAACTGTTCGATATTGCGTGCAACGTCGAAGGGATAGAGATCGTGCCCTTCGTCAGTAGCCGGTATGTGGCCGCGTTGTACCGTTTCGTACAAACAGTGCCGCGCGCCGTCATGCCCTCGGGCTATGTCTCGGTCGCAAAGCGATTGGCAGGCGACGGGTTGATCGCACTGCCGTTCGACAACCCGCTCTTGCAGCAGCGCCGTCTTCAGGTCAAGACACTTGCGGGGCGGCCTTTGGATGGATTAGCGCAAGAGTGCATAGATTGGATCGTGCAGGATCTTAACGCTACCGCGAAAGGAATGTTTGGTATATAGCGAGTGGGGAGATAGAAGGACTTGCTGGACAGATGTCGGCCGCCGTCATTTGGGCATCGTCGACCACGTCAGTGAAAGCTTGCGCTCGGGCCATTCAAAGTAATTTTGAATAAAGCGAATTGCCGAACTTTAATAAGTTATGCGAACTAATTAATGACTGCTGCATCGAGCGGAGGGCAAATCTCAACGAAAGCTTGGCAAGTCTATGAGCCACATAACACAGCGGCGCACGAATCACGAAAAGGGAGGCAGTGCCAGGCAGTGAGATAGACGGAATTATAGAAGTTGGCGATCAACACAAGCGCGCAACGTCGAGTGTCAAAAGAGCCGCTGATTTCTGCACCTTGGGCAGTTTCCGCCTAGCAGACCAACCCCATGTTGCCTTTAGTCAGTAGGCGCCGAAAATTCGGTCGAGCGCGGCCAAGATGGCATCGCGGTGATCCGCAAAGGAGCCGATGCGCCTGCCAAGCGCGCTCAAGGGAACAGCACTCATGGCTGGCGTGTCGAGGAAGTGATTCGCACCATTGATCTCGAATACTGGCAGCAAATCAGACGGTTTGCCTGAGAAGCCGAGATCCGGGGTAGGTCGCAAAGGTATCACGATGCGCGTCGGCAAGATTCCGACATGCGTGCTCTGCACGTCGAGCAGATACGGTGCGAGTCGCCGAGTCTCATCGTCGGGATTAGCGTAGAGATCAAAACGCGCCATTAAAACGTCCTGTACTTCGAGAGCGGCAGCCCGTCGCGTTCAACCATCGCAGTGTATGCTGCGACCAACTCGGCATTGTCGTCGGCCCAACGACGAGCCTCGGTCTCCTGAATTTCCTCGCGCACGCCACGTTCACTCGCGCGCGAAAGGTTGATCCCGAGCTCCTTGGCCCGATCCAGGACTTCAGGCGGCAGCGTGACGTTCGTAGACTTGCGTGCCCGGACTTCGAGTGCCTTACCCATGCGCACCTCCATGTGTGAAAACATGTGCATTATAGCCCACATGATCGGCGATCACTCGTGGAGAATATTCCTCTCCGCAACTGGTTTGGATCTTAATTTGACATAAGATAAATTATCAACTTTTAAGTTGTATTAGAGCAAAGTTGTAATGTCGTACTTAGGCAAAGTACAAATGTCGTAGCCAAGCCGTTTTCGGGCCATGCTGAATGCCGGTTCTTCAGACTGCCGGAGTTCATCGTGGCGCTTACCGGGATGATCACCATGACGATGCGCGAACTCGATCGACTCATCCACTATCAGCCGGACGTGCGCGCTGAACTTCGAAGCGCACATAACACGCTCGCTTGAAGAACAGATTGATGGACAATGGGTCGACGCGCCGGTCCTCGCGCGTCGATTCAGTCGTTATCTGTCAGCAACTTGTCGAGCGGCACTCCGTGCTTGACGAACGGCGAACGGATCACGATGTAACTGAAATACTTCTCGATGCCGAGATTGCGGTCAAGCAGGCGCTCAACCACTTCCTGGTAGTGACCAATGTCCTTGACGACGAACTTGAGCAGATAGTCGTACCCACCGCTCACCAGGTGACATTCGGTAATTTCGTCGAAATCCCGCACGTTCGCCTCGAAACGCACGAAATCTTCGCGCCGATGATCGTGCAGCATGATTTCCGTGAACACCGACACGATGCTGGTCACTTTCGCGACATTCACGTGCGCGCCGTATCCCGAGATCACACCGGCTGATTCAAGACGCTTGACGCGCTGCAGGCATGGGCTCGCAGAAAGGCCGACGGCGGCCGCGAGATTCGCGTTCGTGATGTTGCCGCTCCTCTGCAATTCGGCGAGGATCTTGATGTCGATCCGGTCGAGTTTGGGTCGGTTGCTCATATCGTTCTATTCTCGAAAACGGCGGGCGAACCGGCTTTCCCGCTAAACGCGGGAAAGTTCCTCGTGATGCGCCTTGACGAACTGCGCCATGCTGGTGAACTTGAAATCGACAGACGGCTCTGCAAATGTGCGCATCGTCGCGCCGAGTCCGCGCTGCTCGAAGCGCCGATGGATCCAGCATGAACGAATGTCCAGCCGGTTGGCCGGCTCATGATCGTGGTACATGCTGTCCGCGACGTGCATGATTTCGTCCTTACGCACGCCGAGCGTCGACAGCACGTCGAGCGCATATTCAAAATTACGGCTCGACGGCTTGTAGCTTCCCACGTCCTCAGCCGTGACGACGACGTCAAAGGGTACATGCAGCTTGGCGCGGCTGTAGGTGAAATTCTCGTTGTCCACGTTCGATATGATGACCAGCTTGAAGTACTTCTTCAAATACTGCAGCGTACTTGCCGAATCCGGGAAGGCAGGCCAATGGCGGACCGAACGGCCATAGGCCTCCGCCTGCTCACGCGTGTAGCTGACGCCCCACTCCTCCGCGAGCCGCTTGTAGACCACCTCGAGCAGCCGGTTGTACGGCATGTCGGGCGTCGCGCTCTGCTGATATGACTCGTGGCGGGCGTGCGCTTCCAACACCTGGTCGCGGGTCGATGGCGGGTCGAGCGATGAGACCAACGCGGACAGACCCGCGACGATGCCCGACTCCCAGTCGATCAGGGTGCCGTAACAGTCGAATGTCAGGGCCTTGAAATCCGTCAGCCGCATGAAGGGCTCCTTAACTGGGGTGTTCCGGCTCGCGCGGACCGCGCTGCGCTCGGAAACGCCGCGCCGGTAGCGGCGCGGCGAATCAAACCGGCACGAACGCCGGTGAATGACGTAGATTGCCTACTTCTGCAGCAGCACTTCCTGGTGAGCCTTCGCAAGCTCCGCCATGCTGTTGAAGCGGAAGTTAATGGTGGGTTGTTCACCAGGGTTCATCGTCGCGCCGAAACCGGTCTGCGAATGGCGGCGATAGATCCAGCACGATGCAAGCCCGAACGCGTTCGCGGGCTTGTGGTCGTGGAACAGGCTTTCCGCGGTGTGGAGGATCTTCTCCTTCCGGATACCGCGGTCGCCCAGCTTGTCCAGCATGTACTCGAAGTTTCGCGGCGACGGCTTATAGGAGCCGACGTCCTCGGCGGTGATGATCGCGTCGAATTCGACGTGGAGCTTCGCTTGGCTGGCCGCGAAGCTGTCGTTGTCGATGTTCGACAGGATGACCAGCTTGTAGTACTTCTTCAGATACTGCAGCGCGTCTGCAGAGTCCTCGAATGCCGGCCAATTACGTACGGACTTGCCGTAGGCCAGGCACTCCTCGTGCGTGAAAGGCACCTGCCATTCCTCGGCCAGTCGCTTGTACACGATCGGAAGCAATTCCTGGTAACGCTTAGCCGGCGTGTAGGCCTGCTGCGATGACTCATGACGTGCGTGGGCTTCGAGAACCTGATCCCGCGCGAGCGGCGGGTTGACGCGTTCGAGCAGAGGACGCAACCCCTCGAAGATGCCCGTTTCCCAGTCGATGAGCGTGCCGTAGCAGTCGAAAGTCAGTGTATCGAAGTCGGTCAGTTTCATAGTAACTCCTCCTGTTGGTTGGTGAGCTAGACCTAGTCTATTGGGCACGCCCAGCAACCGTTACTCATGTTGCGCACCGCATCGGCAATCTCTGTTGATCGCCCGCACATCATCAGCATAATCTGCTGCGGGGTTCTTCCTGTTTGCTATGTCGCCGCGATCGGGCCACCCAATACACGGTTTTAACGTACGAGGAACCCGTATTTGAGCGGATCACGCTCGTCGATGACCCAGTTGGCAAATCCGCAAATGTAAGCGGAGCCTTCGACCTCCGGGATCACCGCCGGGTACATGCCAAGCTGCACTTCTTCCAGCACACGAGCGCGAAACACAGACCCGATAATCGACTCGTTGACGAGTACCTCTCCCCGCTCGATTTCGCCACGAAGGTAAAGTTGGGCGATGCGGCCCGCGGTTCCTGATCCGGTAGGCGAACGGTCGACTTCCCGATCGGCGAAGATGCAGCAATTCGCCTGAGTCGACTCATCAGATCTCGGCGCGCCATGAATGATGGTCCCATAGATGTGATTGATCTCGGGAATGTCCGGATGGAGGACCGGATACGCGAGATTGGCGGCAAGCTTGACCTCGGCGCCAAACTGCTTGAGCGTCTCGACCGACGACTCTCGAATCGCGAGACCATGGGGTGCACCGTCTGTATAAAAGTAAAAGGCGCCACCGAATGCGATGTCTCCGGTCACCGTCCCGTAGGTCGGTGTCTCGACCGTGACGTCTCGCTGGTAGATGAACGACGGCACATTGATAAATCGAACACCATTCACGTGCGTGCCGTCCCACTTCACGAATGCCTCAATGAATCCGCATGGCGCGTCGATACCTACCCGCGTTTCCGGACTCTGGCGCTGCACCCATCCAAGTTCAACCGCAGCTGTCGCTAATGCAATTACGCCATGCCCACAATGATCGCTATAGCCCTCGTTATGGAGAAAGATGACGCCGAAATCTGCTGTCGGTGAAACTGGCGACGTCAGATAACCGCCGTACATGTCAGCGTGGCCACGCGGCTCAAACATCAGGGCCTGACGGATCTCGTCCGCGTTCTCGCGCACCGATGCGCGGCGTTCCACGAGGGGACCGGGTCGAGCCAGGGACGCAGCACATGCAAGACAAGGCATCTTCGGTGACAATCAGATACAGAGACCCGGCAACCTCCGGATTGCGCGGGGCTACGGTGGCATCTAGCGCCACCGTATCATCCGGTCCCGGTCCCGGTGTCGAAGTCAAAGTCAAAGTCAAAGTGATACTTACGGGAGCCAGCCGGTTTTGCGTTGATCTTCCGGACCGCCTCGGGTAATGTACCTCGCCACATCCGGAGCTCTTCACCATTCAAAAAAAATTGGAGGGTATATATCAATCACCCTTGATGCACGGCGACCAGATTCTCCTGGTGGGCATCGAAGATTTTCTGCGCCAGAACGTCTTTCCAGCCGGTAAGTGACTTGCAATCCCAACGGAATCACCACCTGTGTCGCACTCATCGGCTCTCTCAGCCGGCTCAGCTCGTGGTCTGCTGGCGGGCAGCTTGAATAAACTTCACTGGTGCAAAGCTCTACGACTGCAGCGGTACCCGCACCACCCATCGCGCTGCACGAACCGGCGGCATACGACGACAACACCGCACACAACATCAGCAGTGCCGCAAGCCACATGAGGGGTCTCGTGGCCTCGGTCTATTGCCGAGTAACGGCAGCCAGGTAATTGATGAAAAGCCGCTCTATCCAGATATTTCAGGGGCACACCGCAAAACCACAAACAATCGGTCACGTGCCCGCCATCGCCATCGGGCCGATAGCGGGCGGCAACGTCTCGGCACCGCCCTCAGACGAAAAGGTGGCCCGCCCGGGAGTCGAAACACGCTTACTGAATCCATGAGACGCGCAGCTTCGCCCCTCAATGAGCCGGCGGCTGTCGCCGTTCGCTCAACGAGTGCGGCAGTCTACTGAGATCGTTCGATCTAGGTGTTCGACGACGCGGCTCACCTGCTCGATCGCATCTGACTGCTCCGCCGTGGCGACCGCAATCTCCAGCATCATGCCGGCATCCCATACCGTGGTCGGCGCGGGCGACCTTCCGCGAAGAAGGTTCGACTGCTGCTTGTTACAGATCTATGTCATCTCCTAATCAAATGGCTGATTTCATCGCTCCGCAGGTTGAAAGCAAAAAAAACGATTCCCCTGTAACCAAACAGCTGCCCCCCTCGAAATAGATAACGTACCCATCACGGGTACCTTCTATCCCAACTACCGGAGAGATTCAATGTCTGCAAAAACCACTGTTAGTGCCACCCTGCTCGCTGGCGTTGTCGCGAGCTTGCTCGCATCGATTGCCCACGCAGCACCGCTTACGCCGGCCGAAGGAGCCGCTGCTGTCGCCGCGCACAAGGAGAAGTGTTACGGCGTCGCCCTGAAGGGACAAAACGACTGCGCCGCCGGTCCCGGCACTACGTGCCAGGGTACTTCGGCGACGGATTTCCAGGGTAACTCGTGGAAGTTCGTTCAGGGCGGCACGTGCGCGAGTATCGAAGTGCCGGGTGGCGGCCACGGCTCCCTCACCCCGCTGAAGTCCTGATCCGGCGAACGACAAAAGGAACGGGGCGGACATGGACGATTCCACCAGCACAACGGCAGTTGGCGAACCAGACCGCCCCTTTCAAATGAAGCCCGGCGCTCAGGCGATTGTCGGAACGAGTTTCAAGCATGAACACCTGTCCGCGATTCTCGCCGACGGCCTGAAGGACGGATTCTTCGAGGTTCATGCAGAAAACTGCATGGGCGCTGGCGGTCCGCCACATCGGGTGCTTTCGGCCATTCGTGAGGACTATCCGCTTTCCATTCACGGCGTGTGTATGTCGATCGGCGGACCGGAAGCACTCGATCTAACCCATCTCGCGCGCTTTCGCGACCTGGTCGCTTGCTATGAGCCCATGCTTGTGTCCGAGCACCTCGCATGGTCCTCACACGGCGGAACATTCTTCAACGACCTCCTGCCTTTGCCGTACACGAAAGACACGCTCGATAAGGTGTGCGCGCACATCGACCAGGTGCAGGAAGCGATAAGACGTCCCATTCTCCTTGAGAATCCGTCGACCTACGTTGCTTTCGCTTCCTCGACAATGAGCGAAACCGACTTCATCCGCGAGGTCTCGCAACGCACCGGCTGCGGACTGCTATTGGACGTCAATAACGTTTTTGTATCGGCGAACAATCACGGTTTTTCGGCCTCAGCGTACCTCGCCGATTTCCCACTTGAACACGTGGGGGAGATACACCTCGCCGGCCATAGCGAGCAACTCGACGACGAGAACGAACTGCTGCTCATAGACAGCCACGACCGCGTCATCTCCGATTCTGTCTGGATGCTTTACAGGGATGTCGTATCGCGCATTGGACCGAGACCAACGCTGATCGAATGGGATAGCAACCTTCCCGACTGGCCCGTCTTGCGGGCTCAGGCAATGACGGCTCGGCGGATCATGAATGAACACGGGATAGTGCTGACCGGGGAGCTCAACCATGAGGTCTGAATATCGCCTATACGACTACGCCGCAGCGTTTGCACCGGGTCTGACGGACCCCGCGATGGTGGCATCGGACGACGTGGTCGCCCCGTCGGGAAAGGGCGTAATCAAGCGCTATAACATTTATCGTAATAACGTCACGGTCAGCTTGATCGACGCGCTCGCTGCTATCTATCCTGCTATCCAGCGCATTACGGGCGTCGAATTCTTCAGGGCGATGGCCCGTTTCCACATTCGCGAAACTCCTCCTGCTTCGCCGTTGCTGTTCGAGTACGGGCGGGATTTTCCTGCGTTCATCGAGTCCTACGAATATTCCCGTGACATGCCGTGGCTGGCGGATACGGCGCGCATCGAGCGGGCGTGGCTGGATGCCTATCACGCTGCCGACCTGCCCGTGCTTGCTGCCGAAGCGTTGGGAAGCATTGAGCCGGCGTCGCTGGCAAGCGTGCGTTTCAAGGCGCACCCCGCCGCGCGGATCGTACGATCACCCTATCCGGCCGTCGCAATCTTTGCGATGAACCGGACTGATGGCCCTGTTGCTCCGCTCCGCTCAAGCGAACCGGAGGATGCACTCGTGACGCGACCGGAGCGGGACGTGGTGGTATCGCGCCTGCCGCCCGGTGGTGCGACCTTCCTCATCAGTCTTCTCGGGGGTGCATCACTGGGTGAAGCGGTCGCGGCCGCATTTCAAGAAGCCCCTTCCTTCGATCTCCAGGCCAACCTGGTAGGGATGATCTCAGCCGGCGTGTTTACCGCCATTGAACATGGAGATTGATCAACATGTCAGACCAACAAGACGTAAGACTTCCGTTTCCAGGCATTGTCATATCCACGATTGGCACGGCGAAGCGGCTGATCCAGCGGCTCGCGCAACCGTGGCTCGTTCAACTGGTGCTGCGGCTTGCCTTGGCCGTGCCGTTCTGGAAATCGGGCATCCTCAAATGGCACGGATTCCTTCAACTCAACGATACGGCGATCGACCTGTTCACGGAGGAGTTCAAGTTGCACCTCCCGGGTGGTCCATATCCGTTTCCTCACCCAGCTGTTTTTGCATTTCTATCGGGCTGCGGTGAGGTAACGTTCCCGGTGCTGCTCGTACTTGGCTTCGGAACCCGGTTCGCTGCAGCCGGCATCATACTTATGACGTGCATCATCGAGCTGACTGTACCGGACGGCTGGCCGATCCACCTGACTTGGTTTGCAATGGCCTTGGGAATCGCGGCGTGGGGCCCAGGCGCGGTTTCCATTGACTATATGCTTGGTGACAAGTCGCCCAGATCCTGACCCGGAGCATCTACCAAACACGGGCTGGTGCGCTGAATGTTCTCCTGGACGTGAGGTTCGATGTGTTACCCGACTGGAACGACCATCAAGAGTCCTATAGGACTTCGGAAGTGTTTTCCGACTAACCAACGGTGAGGTCCAAATCCGCCCGTCCCCGTTCAATTGCCAGCGATATCTGGACTTCTCCTCTGCAGGAGTACTTGGCGGAACGCCAAGTACTTGAAGTTTCAGAAGGAAAGGAACGAGCACGCGTGGTAAGCCTGGCGCCATCACCATGTGTCATCTGGAAGCTTGCGCCTGCTTCCCGGCGGTAGCGACTATACCGTCAAACGGACGCGCGCTTAGATTCGACACGAAGAGGCGAAATGAAAACCGGCGATCTGATATTTCGGCTGGCTAATGATCTGACGCCCGTCGAGTCCAATGCCGTATCGAGAAGGCTCAATCGAGCGCTCATAGTTGGCTTTGCGGGCAGCATGGCGTTGCTGGTGGTGCTCTACGGCATCAGGAGCGATATGCCGAAACTGATACTGACGACGATGTTCTGGGTACGGCTTGCGTTTCCGACGGCGACCGTTGTGACTGCAATGAAACTCGCTGCATGTCTTGGCCGTCCCGGCGCGCTGCTCAAGCTTGCATGGTTCGCGGTCGCAATGCCCTTCGTGACCATGATGCTCATGGTCATCTTTATTCTGCTCGCGACACCGCCAGGCTATCGTCTGCAACTGATGTTGGGGACAACATGGCGAGTCACCACGGCTAATGTCGTTCTGCTGTCTCTGCCATCACTTGCCGCTGTGATGCGCGCCATGAAGGGACTCGCCCCTACCCGCCTTGCATTGGCTGGCGCAGGTGTCGGACTGCTCGCCGGCGCGCAAGGACTGCTTGTGTACTCCCTTTACTGTTCAGAGATGTCCGTGCCGTTCTGGGGTGTCTGGTATGTACTGGCAGTTGTCGTGACCGCCGGCATAGGGGCTGCACTTGCTCCGATTTACTTGCGGTGGTAAGGCAGCGGAAGCAACACCTTGTTACGTTGAACCACGTATCAGTTAACGCTTGCATGACCGTCAATACCGGCGTGTCATCTGCCCACGCCCTTTAATTGCACCTCGCCGCGATCGCCTTTCCCATAGGCTTCTGCGGCGCCTAAGAATCTTTTCTCGATGTCGTTTTGCTTATAGCGGTCGACACACACAAAGGAAAAATCGTGAAAGTTATTGGTAGCCTCAGGATCGGCGTTCGCCTTGGAATAGGATTTGGCGCGACGCTCGTTTTGTTATGTCTGGTAGGCGCGCTAGGCCTGGTTCAGGCTTCTCGCATCTATGACGGCACACAGGACCTCGCAACGAACCTGCTTCCCAGCGTCCAGCGGCTAGGCAATATCCAGGCGCTGGCTAGTGAGACTCGCCAAGCATCCTTAGGTTACCTGATCGCAACCAGTTCTTCAGAACGCAAGTCCCAACGATCGAAGCATGACGCAGCGCTTAGTGAGCTTTCGCGAGTGTGGCCACAATACGAGGCAGTGGTGGGCTCCGCCGAGGAACTGCAGCTGTCAAACAAGATCAAGGCGGCGTGGAACACCTATCTCTCTTTGGACAAAAAGCTGAATGCGCTTTCCGACAGCGGAGATGAGCATTTCGCTGACGCCCGATCTCTCGCCGAGGGTGAGTCTTCGCGCGCGTTCACCACGGTCACTGAACTTGTCGCGCAGGATATTGCGTTGAACAGCCAGGGGGCGGACGACGACAGTGCGCAGGCTGCGGCCGCGTTTCACAACGCATTGCTGTTCACGTGGATGCTGATCGGAATGGCCATTGCATTGAGCCTCGTTGTCGCGTTCGTCATCACCCGCTCCATTACGGTTCCAATCAGCATATCCGTGAAGATTGCACAAACGGTCGCGCAAGGCGACCTGACCTCGAGGATCGAAGTGAGTGGCAAAGACGAAACAAGCCAACTTCTGCGAGCGCTGAAACACATGAATGAGAGACTCGCAGAAGTAGTTGGGCGTGTTAGATCTGGCAGCGAGAGCATTGCTACGGGAGCTGATCAGATCGCGGCAGGCAATACGGATCTGAGCCAGCGCACGGAAGAGCAGGCAGCGTCACTTGAAGAAACCGCAGCGAGCATGGAAGAGCTGACCGCCACCGTCAAGCAAAACACCGAAAGCGCCCGACAAGGCAATACGCTTGCCGCAAACGCTTCCGATATCGCACAACGTGGCGGCGACGTAGTGGGCCGGGTGATCGAGACCATGCACGCTATATCGGCAAGCTCGGCAAAGGTTGCCGATATTATTGCCGTGATCGAAGCTATTGCATTTCAGACCAACATTCTCGCGCTGAACGCAGCGGTGGAGGCAGCGCGTGCTGGTGATCAAGGTCGCGGTTTTGCCGTAGTCGCCGGGGAAGTGCGCACCCTCGCGCAACGAAGTGCCAGCGCGGCAAAGGAAATCAAGGGGCTGATAGCGCATTCCGTTGACCGTGTGAAGGCTGGTTCGGTTTTGGTCGAAGAAGCGGGGACGACCATGGGCGAAGTAGTCCTGGCAGTCAAACGTGTCTCCGACCTGATGGGGGAGATTACTGCAGCGTCCCTTGAACAGCTTACCGGCATCGAGCAGGTCAATACCGCCGTCGCGCAGATGGACCAGGTGACACTACAAAACGTCGCATTGGTTGAAGAAGCGTCTGCCGCCGCGCAGTCGATGGCGGCACAATCCAGCACGCTACGCGAGATAGTGTCGATCTTCAAGCTGGGAGCCGATCCTTCAAGGGCTGACTTTCCGACGCCTCGAGTTGCAGTCGCCGCTTTACCATCAGCTAACGCCACTCCAGAAACTGCCAGTTGAGGAACGTGTGTCGTTCGCGACGCAGTAGAACCGCAAACCGACTGGGTCTCGTCTTAACGCTCTAGGCCAAGGCGGGCGGTGGCAACATCGCTGATTTGGCTGTCGATCGTGATGAATCTGGTCGTTCTGTATTTCTTTACCAACTGGCTGCCGGCCGTGCTTATCGGCAGCGGGCTTCATACCGGCGATGCTGTTCGCACTACCGCGTATTTTCAGGTTGGCGGCACGATCGGCGCGCTGGTCGTCGGCTATCTCTCGGATCGGATCACGCCTACTCTGGTGCTCGGTGTGGCGTTTGCGTGCGCGGCGCTTTTCATTAGTATTGTGGGGTCGGTGGGTGCGAACCTTGGCCTGGTGTTGCCGGCCGTGTTCTGCGCGGGCTTTTGCATTGTGGACGGTCAGGCAGGCTAATGCTTTCGTGGGTGGGTTCTATCCCACACGCATTTGCGCAGCCGGCGTAGGTTGGGCGCTTGGCATCGGCCGGATCGGTCGTGGGCCGTGTGCCCGGCTGGTCTCTGATCCAGCCAGGTGCGCGGCCCATCCCGCTCCACGTTGCACCCGAAACAGGATCTCGATACGTGGGTCCGCTGCGTTCGTGGCGTTTGCGTATTCTCTTGCCGGCAGAGAACACGTCATCGACCGTAAATCCGAATTCCGCCACACGAGCCTTGATGTCCTCCAGGACATCCGCCGCTTCGGCTTCGCGGGCCTTCGACCAAGTGCGAACGAAAACCCCTGCCCTTACCGCCCCGCGACCGCGCGCGCGATTTTCCGGTCAGTCTTGTATTCGCTCAGTGCGTAGACCGACCAGATCGCTGCCGGGATCCAGCCAATAACCGTGAGTTGAAGCGCGAGGCAAATGATCCCGGCAAACGGCCGGCCAATCGTGAAGAACTGAAGCCAGGGCAAGAAAATGGCGAGCAGGAGGCGCATGGTTTTTCCGTAATGTTAGTGGAAGGTCATCCAACGGTGACGACCGCGGTATAACGTCGTACGACCACGCTATAACGGCCTGCGGTTTTGAAACTTTAGCCCTTTCCGTACGACCCTGATCAACGATTGGCGATTGCTGTTCTACGCCGCGCTCAGCGTTGGAGCTTGCTGCGGTGCGGCGTCTCGCCTGTCCCATCCGGTGCATCACTAATGCGTGCTCGAGGCCGCCGACGGATCGAATCCAGCCGCGACAAGCGCCGCATGCAGCGTCTCGAAGAGGTGCGTTTCCCCCAGCACAACCGTGATTCCGTGGCGGTCCATATCGGCTCGCAGATACTGGTTAACGCGCGCAAACAGCACGTTGATACTACGCTGCTTCAAACTCTGGCAGAATTCAGCGAGAGTCCTTGCCGCCGAATAATCCAGATCCGTGATGGCGCCGGCATCGACTATGAACCAGCGGACTGGCGTGGGCGCGCGGTCGAGCAGGTGACGCACATCGTCGACGAAAAAATGGTCGTTCGCGAAAAACAGGTCGGCGCCGAACCGGTAAACGATCAGGCCGGGTGCCGTCTGGGTGCCCGGCGTCGCGGGCACGGGCGCCCAGCGTCCGCCAGTGGCCGCAGTGGGCGCCAGCATCATGGTGTGCGGATGATAGCTATGGCGTACATGGCGCAGCAACGACAACGCGACCGCGAGAAGTATTCCATCCTCCACGCCAATGACCACCACGGCTGTGGCCGTGACGAGCGCCAGCGTGAGTTCGCCAGGACTTTCGCGCCGGATGGCGTAAAGACTTTTCACGTCGATCAGCCCAATGGCGATCGTGAAGACGATGCCCGCCAGCACGCAGTGCGGAAGATACTGTAGCCACTTGCTGAAGAACAGCAACACCACGCCCACGACGCCCGCGAAAACCACTTGCGCGAACTGGCTGCGCGCACCGGCGCGATCCGCCATGGCGGTCTGGGTCGGACTGCCGTTGACCACGAACGCCCCGCTTATCGACGCAACTGCGTTGGCTGCCGCTATCCCCAGGATGTCGGCATCGGCGTCGACGGGTTCGTGATAACGCTCCGCAAACACGCGGCCCGCCGCGACGCTTTGCGCGATGATCATGACAAAACACGAAGCGGCCACGGGTACCAGGTCCAGCGTCTGCTCCCAGGTGGCAACCGGGAAGCTCAGCGCGGGCAGGCCCCCGGCAACCGGACCTACGACCGCGATTCCATGTCCGGCGAAGTCGTAGGCATAACTTGCCGCAATGCCGCCGACCACTGCGAACATGGCGACGGGAAGATGCGGCAAAAGGCGCTTGAAAATGAGGATGCAGCTCACCACCGCCACCGAGATACCCAGTGTCGGAACCGACAGCTGAGGCAGGTGGAGGATAATCGATTCGATCTGCCCCACGGTCCGGGACGACCCCACGTGGACGCCGAGCATGTCGCCCAGCATGGCGACGCCGACCTGAATGCCGACGCCGGCAAGGAAGCCGAGCAAGACGGTGCGGGATAGAAAATCGGCCAGGAAACCGAGCTTGAAGATCCGCGCGATCAATAGCAGTCCGGCAGTCAGCAGCGCGACGACCCCGGCGAGCGCCATGTATTGCGGGCTTCCGGCCGCTGCCATGGTCGACAGCCGGCTGGCGAAGATCGTGGCCGTCGCGGAGTCCGCTGCGACGACCAGATGACGAGACGCGCCAAAGATCGCGAATGCCAGGAGCGGTAAAAATGCGGTGTAAAGACCGGTCACGGCCGGCATTCCCGCTATGCGCGCGTAACCCAGTACTTGCGGGATGTCCATTGACGCGAGCGTCACACCGGCCAGGAGATCGCGGAGTGCCGTAGCGCGGCCGAGCGGCAGGACGCCCTTCAATAAGTTAAAGCGCATTGTGCGTCCCCGAACGATGTCGCACCCGAGGGTGCGATAAAAATGAATTTTGTCATTGGCGCATCGTGCCGCAACTTGATTTGGAAGAGCAAGGTTTCTTGACGGCTGTCTCGCCGGGCGGGGTGTCTGGGCTGCATCTCGTGGGCAATAGAAAAACGCCATGCTATAAAGCGGGCGAACATAGGCATGTTTCGTCACTGCGAGGGTGACATGAGCGTGAGCTTTCTGAAAGGTAACCGGCACTACGTTCGTTACATGAGGCTATGCCCTGTCCGGACCGTGCTAACAGGGCCGAAGACCAGCGCAGATGCTAATGCTCCGGCCGGAACGTTCAACGGGCCGGGCTCGCGGGTATCCGCGAATTCGTCGATGAGATCCTTGCTTCTGCGCTGGTTTCATCGCTATCTGCTGTCCGCGTGTTGCGCCCTGTTGCTTGGTGCGCTTCCGGCCTCACCCCAAGCGCATCCGCATGTGTGGATCAATTACTCGATGGTCGCCCAGACGCAAGGAACGCTGCTCGTTGCCGTGCAGGAGACGTGGACCTTTTCGAAAGGCTTCCCGTTTTCGATGGTCGGCGATTTCTCCAGCATGCCAAAGTCCGGTCCGCTCAACGCAAGTTACACGGCGACGTTCAAGGCTCAGGCCTTTTCATCGCTTAAGGGCGCGGATTATTTCACGCATGTTTTTGCCGACGGCAAGGCCGTTGCCCTGGGCGAACCACGTGACTTCAGTGTGGGTATCGAGGACGGCCACGTTGTATATCGATTCCTGATGCCGCTCGGAAAACCGGTGGACGTCAAGCGCGCGCGAGTGACGCTCGGCGTCTGGGACGATACGTTTTTCGTAGATTTTGAAAACGCTGCGCAGCCCATGCCGACGCTCAGTACAGGCAAGCCGGATACGTGCCGGGCCGTGCCATTCGAGGATCACGACCACCCGATTTTCGGCGGCACCCTCTTTCCTCAAGCGAGCAGACTATCGTGTTGACATGCTTCGTAAGCTGGTTCGGCGGCGCACATCGCAAGGCGATTGGTGTGTGTCTGGCTCTTGCCATGATGCTCGCTTCGCATAGCGTCTTTGCTCAAACCACGGACGTCTTCGGGCGTACTTCGACCTGTACGCCAAGCGCTGCCAACACGGCCGATGCTCCTCGACCCGCACCCGGCGCGATGCCATCTATCATCCGCGATGCAGTGAACGCCAGCATCCATCTGCAAAGCACGCTGAACGAACAATTGCAGGAGACGCTCGCGAACGAGCGCGATGGGTCAGACCTGTTCACCACGGGGATGATCGTGCTGTGTTCGTTCGTGTATGGCGTGTTGCACGCATTGGGACCAGGACACGGCAAGATCGTCGTCAGTGCATATCTGGCGTCGCACCGGGCACGTTTCGTCGATGCAGCCCTCCTGAGCGGATGGAGTGCGCTGGTTCAGTCGATGTCCGCGATTGTTCTTGTCGGAGGCGCGGCATGGTTGAGCCGCGAGGGACTGCGCGGCGTATTGACCCGGGCGTCGAGTCTTGAACTCGCCAGCTATATTGTCTTGCTCTGCGTCGGTGCGTGGACGTTATGGGCGGTCGTCACCAGGCGCGATTGTTGCGACGTCGATCGTCTGGAGCTCGTGCCGAAGAAACACGTGAGCCTGATACAGGCGGGTTCGGATGAGAAGGACCAGGCCCGGTATCTCGGGGCGAGTTTGGCTCAACGACGTTCCCGTGCACGCTGGACGCCAACGGACGCTGAACGAGGACCGTCCCGGGTCCGCAGGCGGATACTTATGACGGGCGTTGCAGTCGGTGTGCGTCCGTGCGCAGGCGCCATCTTTGTCTTGATTGCGGCGCTCGCCAACAAGGTTTTTATAGTGGGCGTGCTTGCCTCGCTAGCGATGGGTGCAGGTGTCGCTTGCACGGTCCTGGCGATCGGCATGACGAGTTTGTCGATGAACCGGATGGTATCGAAAGCGGCTGTTTTCAGGCACCAGAAAATCGAACGAGTTCGTTTCGGCCTGGCTCTCGCAGGCGCCCTTTTCATCACGGCGTTCGCGGCGTGGCAAGTGTTTGCGCTAGTGTCCGGAACGCAGGCTGCAACGCTCGCCTGACGTCTGATCGGGCGGTCGGCTTGGATGGGCCAATAATTACGTGGGCCAAAAAAATGTCATACGGGGTTGTCATGCGAACATGCAGTCGGCTGCGGGGATCGGCTGCTGCGCTACTGCTGGTAATGACGGGGATAGGCGCAATGCTCGCCCCTGTCAGCTCGCGTGCAGCCGATTGCCATGCCGGCACGCTCGTCACCGTCGTTGCCCACCTCGACGACGACCTGCTCTTCGTCAATCCAGGCATCAGCGACAAGCTGGAGGCAGGCTGGTGCGTCACCACCGTGCACCTGATCGGCGGGGCTAACGGCGCAAACTTCGACTACGTGAAACTGCGCGAAAAAGGCACGCGCCTGGCCTATGCGCGCATGGCGGGCGTACCGGACGACTGGATCGAATCGACGGTCATGTTCGCCGGAAAACCCGTCCACCAGATGGTGCTGAAACAGCAGCCGAAGGTGACGCTGCTGGAATTGCGGATGCCGGGAGGCGGGGTACGCGGCGGCAAGGTGCCGCTCGGCCTGATGTGGGACCAGGGTGCAACCATCGACACCTATCCCATCAACAACGACGGCTCCGGCGCTACTCACTACGACCGCGCGGAGACCGTAGCCACGCTTAAGCAGATCCTCGCTCCCGCGACCGCGATCTACACGCTGAACCCGGACACGGTGCCTTTCATCGAACACCCCGACCATATCTATGCCGCGAGGATCACGCGCGTGGTCGCCCAGGGTCTCAACCGGAGCATCCCGATTGGTTATCACGTCACGTATCCGACCGGAGGCATGCCGAAAAACCTCAGCGCCGGCGATACGCAGAACAAGCGCGACGACGTGGCGTCCTACTTCGCCATCGATGGCGACGACAACGGCGAGCACGTCTTCGGCGAATATCAGTGGGACGGCAACTGGATTGCGCGCCGCTACTGGACCGAGTCCAGTTCGAGTTCGGCAGGCCTGGAGTTCCGGCCGCGCTCGAGCAACCTCGTCAACGAGTATACGAGCCAGTGCCTGACCTCGGCCGGCGCGAACGGCAAGCCGACACTTGCAGCCTGCTCGGGCGCGAAGACACAGGACTGGCACTGGCAACCGGTGCCGGCCATGCCGGGCACGAAGAACAACTCGCAGCTCGTCGATGAATCGACGCAGCAGTGCGTCGCGGAACGCAGCGGGAACCTGGTCGAAGAACCGTGCAGTCAAAACGAAGCGGCTCAGAAATGGACACCGTGGGACTTTGGCCTCGTGTACACCCCGCTCGGACACTGCCTCGCGGCACACGACGGCACGCTGTTGGCCGGGCGCTGCTCGTCGCTGACCGCGGAATCGCGATGGGCGCCCACGCCTCACTCGCAATGGACCGATCTGCGTCAGGACGCAGCGATGTACGGGGACGTTCGAGGGGACGTCGACGGCGAGAAGCGGATCAGTACGGTCTACGTGCAGCGTCGCCGGGATGGACCGGGCTTCAACGTGTGGGTCGCGGACATGTCGCGGCTGCCGACTGCCGCGCCGTGGTATATGAACGCGGTGCCGTTCGACGCCCATGCCGGCACCCCCACATGCGCCGGTGACACGCTCTGCTTTGACAGCGTGCGTTTCCTGCTCGGAGACTTCGAAGGCACGGGACGCGACGACCTGATGGTCATCGCCCCGCGTAACGGCGGCACCGCCTTCTGGCTGATGCGCAGCACCGGTACGCGCTTCGAGGCGCCGCACCTCTGGTACCAGACCTCCTCTGCCTTGACGCCCGCCAGCGCGCAGCAATACGTGGCCGGAGACTTCAATGGCAGCGGCCGCGCCGGCGTGACGATCGCGCAAAAACGCAGCGACGCCACGCTTGACCTTTGGGTAGTCGCGAGCGAGGGCATGACCGGGCGTGCACCCGCGCTCTGGATGAAGGCAAGCGGACTTAGTACGAACGCGCGCTTCCTGCCTGCTCGCGTGGCTGGATCACAGCAGCGCACTGGCTTGATCGCGATCGAAACGGTGAATTCGGCGATGGCCGTCACGCAGCTCGCCAGTTCGGGCAGCGCGTTCGCTGGCCGGCTACGCGGTAACACCTATGCGGAATTCGCACCCGCTTTCGCGAAGGTGGTAGCGGGCGATGTGGACGGCGATGGGTTCGACGATCTGGTCGTGCTTCAGCCACGAGGAGATGGACCTAATATCGATGTGTGGCGAATGAAAGGCGGCGCGCAGTTCGGGGAGCCCCTCAAGGTCGCCACCCTGCATGAATCGTCCTATGCCGACGCTGTTCCCGCGCTTGTACGGCGTGACCGGAATGAAACGCTGGTGCTTTTCAAGCGCGCAAACGCCAGGCTCGGCGATTTCTATTTCACCGGTGGCGCACCGAGTCTTGTCGGCTACGACTTCGAACCGTCGTTTAAGCTCGGTCCGGTGCAGATCTGGGGCGACTTGCCGGGGCTCTTTTCGGAAGCGTTATGGATCAACACGCTGTCGCAGTAACGAGGTGTGTCAGACGGTTCCGTTCAAGAAAGTATCCAAAGCCTTGAGGGCTTGGATCGCTGAGCAATTCGACTCTATCCAGATATAAGTATTCCTATCTATATGGAATCGAACTGTCCAGCGATTCCTGCCCTATTCTTCTTCGTGAAAATGAAGCTTAGTCCTGTGCGTGTTCGGCAGCTTGCTCGATCAAGGCCGCGACTTCCTTGGGATGCGACTCATAAACCGAGTGACTCGCGCCGGTGATCTCGACGGTATGGCTGTGCGCACGCGCTGCGTACATCCGTTCCAGGTCAGGATTGATGATCTTGTCCGATTTAGCGACCATGTACCAGCTAGGCTTCACTTTCCATGCGGGATCGGTCATTGCGGTCGAGAAAACCGTGGCCGATGTCGGCATCTGCGCGCGGGCTTCAAATTGCGCTTGCTTCAACGGCAGGTCCGCGGCGAAGTCGGCCGGGTAATTGGCCGGATCGAGGAACAGAAAACCGTCTGGTGTCTTCACGAGCGGCCTTGCGGAATTCGGAAACTTCTTGCCGTTGCCCACTTCGGTCTCGCCCGTGTCCAGCGCGTGAGCCGCAATATAGACCAGACCGGCGACATGGGAGTCGTTTCCGGCCGAGGTGATGATCGCGCCGCCGTAGCTATGACCAACCAGGATAGCGGGTCCGTCCTGACGATCGAGAATGCGCTTGGTCGCGGTCACGTCTTCCGCGAACGACGTCAGCGGTTCCTGGACCAGGGTGACGTTATAACCGTCCTTGGTCAGGATATCGTAGACCGGCCTCCAGCCCGAACCGCCAACAAACGCACCATGGACCAGCACGATGTTCTTGACGGGACCTTTGGCGGGTTGGGTCTGCTGAGCCATGGCGCCGGCTGAAATGAAGGCACTGGCGATGAGCGACAAAAGTAACGTAGCGTGACGGATTTTCATTTTCAATTCCTGGGAAGTTTGCGGTTTGCAATGGGACGAACACCGCTACCCATCCCGCTATTCCCGTCGCTATGAAAATATTTTTCCGCTCACTCCCGCGCAAGACGAAAGCGCCACCAGGGAGAAGCACGCGTCAACTATTCACGCGAATCACGCGCAGCTCCCTACCCATGTGCCAACGCCCCGTCTCCCAACAACCGCTCCAGGCGAAAAGCCAGATCCAGCGAAAAGCGCACGTCTGGATCGGTCAGTTGAATGTTGAACAGTTCGCTGATCCGGGCTATCCGGTACCGTAACGTCGAAACGTGGATATGCAGGCGGTCCGCCGTCTCCTGATAGCGGCAACCGCTTTCACCGAACGCCATGCAGGTATCGACGAAACGGGTCGAATGGGTCGTGTCGTAGCGGCGTATCTGACCCAGCGTCGAAGTGATGAATTCGGGCGCCGCGTTCTTATCGAGCGTGGCCGCGAGGAACGCAAAGGGATCGAAGGTGGCCATGGTCACCCGGCCGCTGCGCCCAAGGGCCTGCGCTAGTCGCAGCACGTGGCGCAAGGTGCGTATCGCGCCCGGATAGGCTTCGATGGCCGTGATCACCGGGCTCTCGGCGAGCGCCCGCGCGGACAACGACAAGGTATCGTTGACGATCTGCGCTATGCGCTGTTTCATCGTTGATGAAAGGCCGTCCGACGGACAGGGCACGTAGATCAGCAGCAAGTCGGCCGCCCGGCCGCATACGGCTCCCGGGCAACACGAGGCCAGTGGATGCGCGAGCCGCTCGGGCGCATCGGCGGCCACCCCGGCGTCCATGTTCAGCGCGAACAATTGTGCGGGAGCCGCCGGATCGAGACCCAGGTGGCGAGCACTGGAGGCGAACACCTGACTGTTCTGCCACTCGCCCGTCGCGAGGGTTTCGAATATCGACTTGAGTCCCGCTGCCATCCCGACGGCGTGCAGATGACTGCGCAGCAGCAAGGAACTCAGCGCGGATTTAACGTGGAGCAAGAGGTAGCGCACTTCATCGGCTGCAATGGTGCCGTCGAGATAGATCACCGCTCCCGCAAGACGCCCTTCGATCACGATGGGCTCGCTTAGCGCGACCGTACCGCTTGGAGAATGGGTTGAAGCAGTGCCACGGTTATGCCAGTCCGCGAGCAACGCGGGCGCCAGCGCCTCATCCTTTGCATGCGTGAAATAGGCGCGTTGCGCCGGAATGTCGAGCAGCGCCAGACGAAAACCGGCGTTATGCGCCATCTGCCCGACGACCTCGGACGCGCTCCGGCCGCCAAGTACGCTTTCCATTAATTCGGCGCCCAGCCCGGCGTAACGCTCCATCCTGCGAAGCCGTGCCTGCTCGGCATCGCAGGCTTTGGCGCGGAGAATTTCGCCACGCGCGATGCAGGCCAGCCGCGAAAGCAGCTCGCGCATATCATCTGAATCCTCTACCGCTTCCCGGCTGTGCACCGATAACGCTAGCGGCCGCCCCGCCCCGTCCGACCCGCACGGCATCAAGCCCACGCCACGATAAGCCTGCGCCACCGCTTCAGCCTGATAGAGCGGATAGTCGCGGCAGGCGCCCACGTCGGTGATGATGAGGTTCTCGCCGGTCCGCATAAGTTCCCTGCAGGGGCTCGTCTGCAACGGCCAGCGTGTCGGCAGCAGCGCAAAGATCGGAGCCCGCTCGCCGGTTTCCGCGAGACGCTCGATAAACCCGCCCTCTTTATCGATAGCCACCACCGCGCTCGCATACCACGGCGACAACGTACAGGCCAGCGCCGTCAGTTTATGCAGCGTCGCGTCGAGACCTTCCGTGTGGTCGAACGCGTTATACAGACGCGCCCATTGCCGGTCGACCGCGTTGACGTCCGGCTGCGCCGGTTCAGTCATCGACCGTGCCACGCCGGGCACCCGCTCATCGCACCTATTTGCGCTCATGCACCGCTCCAGAAGCTGAATTCCACACCCGCTTTATTTGGCGCCCTAGCCACCGGCTTGGCCGCCGGTTTATAAGCACAAATCGTAAGCGATCAAAAAGGACCCTGCCGGGCCGAACGCTCGCGGCCGAGGCCTGGGGCGCACCGCTTGCCGCGAAGCCCGGGAAACACGCTCGTAGCCTCCAGGCGCCCCGGGCCTGCGCTCTCCACTCTTTCGTAGGAGAAGACTAACGCCATGTTCCTGTTTTTAAAGGAGGACAGTCTTTCCGTAGGATCGGACCGGCGCAAATCCCCTCTCTTTCCGGTGAAGACGAGGGCTTATCGGCTGCTTATCGTCTGGACACTCCTAAAAAAACGGAAGACAAGATGTCCAAGCGAATGATGCACCTGGTGGCTTATCTGAAAACCGGTCCCACGGCGGTCCACGTCGGAGGCTGGCGTCATCCTGAAGCCCGTCTTGACAACCTGTTCGAACCCTCGCGCTATCAGCAGATCGCGCAGGAGCTGGAGGCGGCCTGCGTGGACGCCTGCTTCTTCGCCGATCTGTTCGGCCTGTACGATATTCACAAGGGCAGCCTCGACAGCTACGTCAAGCACGGCGGCCAGGTCAGTTATCTGGACCCGATGACTGTGTTGCCGCTGATGGCCGCCGCTACCCGTCATCTGGGCCTGGGCGCGACGCTGTCCACCACCTTCTTTAATGCCTATCATCTTGCGCGCTCCCTCAATTCACTCGATGTGCTGAGCAAGGGTCGCGTGGCCTGGAACGTGGTGACGTCGGCGACGGATCTGGAAGCACAGAATTTCGGCTTCGACAGTATTCTTCCCCGTGAACAGCGCTACGATCACGCCGACGAAGTTCTGGAAGCCTGTTGCTCGCTGTGGGATTGCTGGGAACCGGACGCGTTCGTGCATGACAAGCGCACGGGCGTTTTCGCCGATCCGGGCAAGGTGAGATACGCCGACTACAAGGGCCGCTGGGTCGCAACGCGCGGGCCGCTTTCCATTCCGCGCAGCCCTCAGAACCGGCCTGTGCTGATGCAGGCGGGTTCATCGGAACGGGGCCGCGCTTTTGCCGCACGCTGGGCCGAACTCATCTTCACGGTTCATGGCACAACCGCCGCCATGCAAGCGTATTACAACGACATGCATGAGCGAATGAGCGCCGGCGGACGCGATCCGAACGACTGCAAGATCCTTTTGCAAGGCACCATCGTGGTAGGCGAAACCGAATCCATCGCACGGGAGAAAGCCGAGTACCTCAACGCGCTGGCCAATCCCGAGCTTGTCCTGGCGGCGAGTTCGAGCAATGTGGGCGCCGACCTGTCGAAAGTCACCAGCGATACCACCGATGCCGGGCTCGCCGAGTTGCAGGGCAACCAGGGTATCCAGGGCGTCACGGATTTCCTCAGGCAACGCGCCGCCGCCGAGGGTGGCGACTTCAAGCGCGCCGCGGAAAAATCCTTGCCCGACCAGTTCGTGGGCACAGCCGAGAGCGTTGCAGACCAGATGCAGGCGCTGTTCGACGCGCGTGCGTGCGATGGTTTTGTCGTAGCTCCCATCTACTTCCCCGGCTCTCACGAATCCCTGTGCCGCGCGGTGATACCCGAGTTGCAGCGGCGAGGCGTGTTCCGTACGGCGTACAGCGGCAATACGCTGCGGCAAAACCTCAAAGACTGATATTGATGGCTGGAGAATTGACATGATCATCGCGCTGTCCGCGAATACGCATATGCCGTCGAAGACCCGGGCGCTGCTGGAGACCCTCGTCGACACCTTCGAGACTGTCAGCGGGCTGCCCGTGCAAGTGCACGACCTCGTGGTGCACGGGCGGCAAATGGGAGCGTGTTATCAAAAGGACGAACTCGACGCATCTTCTCGCGCGCTGGTGGAAAGCATCGAGCAGGCGGAAGGACTGATTGTCACCAGCCCGGTCTACAAGGGGTCGTATTCAGGCTTGTTCAAGCATGTGTTCGATCTGGTCGATCCTCTGAGCCTGCGCAATAAACCCGTGCTGCTGGGTGCCACCGGCGGCGGGTTGCGCCACGCCTTGATGGTGGAACACCAGATGCGTCCGCTGTTCGGCTTCTTCGGCGCCCATACCGTGCCGACAGCGGTCTACGCATCCGACAGCGAGTTCGTCGATGGTCGCTGTGTCGACCCCTTGCTCCTTGCCCGCTGCCGCGAAGCCGTGGGTGAATTCATCGCGCTCTATCGCGGAGCTATCGCATGAGTTCCAACAGCTCGACCTCGGGTGTGCTCGACGCGGTGGAAGAAAACCGGCGGTCGAGCGCCAGGAGCCGGAGAACGGGTGCACTGGCCGCCATGACCGGGCCGACCTATCTCTGGCTCCTGATCACCGTCTTCCTGCCGATGCTGACCATGCTGTATTTCAGCCTGCTGACGGTAGCGCCGATCGCCGGGCAAAGCGGTAGCTTCACCCTGCAGCACTATTGGGACATCTTCACCAAGCCGTTCTATCTGATCAATGCGAGACGCTCGCTAACGCTGGCATTGGAGGTGACGCTCTGCTGCCTCGCGATCGGTTATCCGGCTGCTTTCCTGCTAGCCAAGCACGTCAAGGGACGCTGGCGCGAAGCGATCCTGCTGCTGGTCATGCTGCCCTTCTGGAGCAACGCGCTGGTGCGCGCCTTCTCCTGGACCATGGTGCTCAGCGACAGCGGGCTGTTCGGGCATCTGGTGCATATGATCGCGCCCGGCTTGTCGGTGGACATTCTCTACACCTATCCGGCGATTGTGATCGGCCTGGTCCATGCGTATCTGCCCTACCTCGTATTGACCTGCTATGTCGCGCTCCAAGGCATAGACGACGCGCTGATCGAGGCGGCGCGCAGCCTGGGCGCCTCGCGTACGCAAACCCTGTTGCGCGTGATCCTGCCGCTCAGTCTGCCGGGCGTGGTGGCGGGTTGTGTGCTGACCTTCGTTCCGGTGACCGGCTCCTTCATGGAAGCACGGGTGCTGGGCGGACAGCAGGCAATCATGTTCGGCACGTTGATCGAGAGCCAGTTCACGGCCGCCTTCAACTGGCCACTGGGCGCCGCGTTGGGCTTTGTATTGCTCGCCATGATCCTGGTTGTCATGGCGCTGTTTTTCCCCCTGCTGCGCCGGCATCTGGCCGGCTGACAAAGAGGAGCTGATCCATGCAACGTCTGCTCGGCGCACTGGCCTCCAGCTATCTGGGGCTCGTGCTGGTCTTCCTCTACCTGCCCATCGTCATCATGATGGCAATGGCGTTCAACCGCTCGGAACTGTACCAGTTGCCCTTTCAGTTCGATCTGGTCTGGTTCAAGACGCTGGCCCAGGACAATGAACTGCTCCAGGCCGGCCTGAACAGCGTCCTGATCGCGATGACCAACACCTTGATCGCCACCCTGCTGGGCACGCTGACAGCGCTGGCATTCGCGCGCTACTCATTCGCCGGCAAACCGCTGCTGCACCTGCTGCTGATGCCCTCGCTGATCTTTCCGTGGCTGATCACCGGAACGGCGATGATGATCTTCTTCTACTGGGTCGGCATCAACCGCAGCCTGCATGCCATCCTGCTGGGGCATGTTGCGTTGTCGCTACCATATGTCGTACTGATCGTCGGCAGCCGGCTGAAGTCCGTCAACCTATCGCTGGAAGAAGCCGCCACCATCCTTGGCGCGAGCGCATGGCAGACCTTCTGGCGCATCACCGTGCCGCTGCTTGCGCCGGGAATCGTCGCGGCGGCGCTGTTCGCCTTCGCGGTTTCCTTCGACCAGTTTGTCATTTCGTATTTCCTTGCGCCTATCGGCGTCTCGACATTGCCGGTGGAAATCTACTCGGCAATCCGCAAGGGCTACACGCCCGAGATCAATGCCATCTCGACCCTCATCATCCTGTTTTCCATGGGACTGATGGGTGTTTTCGCACGATTCAGCAAATTCGGTGGGGAGCGCTGAGCATGAGTAGAGTCGATATCAAGCATGTCTTCAAGGACTACGGCAAGACGCGGGCCCTGGACGACATTTCGCTATCCATCGCGGAAGGAGAATTCTTCGCGCTGCTGGGCCCGAGCGGCGGCGGCAAGACGACCCTGTTGCGATCGATTGCGGGTTTCGTGGAACCCGACAGCGGCAGCGTCGAGATCGATGGCCGCCCCATGCGCGACGTGTCGATCAACCAGCGCGAGATCGGCATGATGTTCCAGAACTACGCGCTCTTTCCGCACCTGAGCGTTGCCGACAATATTGGTTTCGGCCTGTCCGTGCGGCATCGTCCCAAGGATGAAATTAAACGGCGCACCGAAGCGTTGCTGGCACTCGTACGCATGCAGGGCTTCGGAGAGCGCCGCCCGAGTGAACTGTCCGGCGGCCAGCAACAGCGCGTGGCGCTGGCCCGTGCCCTGGCTACGCAACCGCGGGTGGTGCTGCTGGATGAACCGCTAGGCGCGCTAGACAAGAAACTGCGTGACGAAATGCAGATCGAGCTGAAAAAGATCCAGCGCGAAGTCGGCATCACCACCATCTTCGTCACTCACGATCAGGACGAGGCGCTGATCATGTCGGACCGTGTCGCCATCATCAACGGCGGCAAGGTCGTACAGGTCGGCACGCCCAGGCAGGTATACGAGAGGCCGGAAACGCGCTTCGCGGCGAGCTTCCTGGGCGAGTCCAATTTCTTTCCCGGCGAGGTCTCCGCGCAGGTGAACGGTGTCACCCACGTCACGCTGGAAGACGGACAAATCATCTATTCATCCCATGGATCGAACCGGCGAACCGGGGAGAAGGTGCTGGCGGCTGTGCGTCCCGAGCGCTTGTACGCCTCCGCTATCGGATCGACGCAGAACCTGGCCAACCGCATCACCGGCCGGATTGCTCACGAGATCTATACCGGCAACAGCATCACCTACAAGATCGAGATGGGCGACCAGCAATTGAACCTCTTCTTGCAGAACAACAATGGCTGCGCCCTTTATCCGGGCCAGCAAGCCGTCATTGAATGGAACCCGGCAGATACGCTGCTGGTGAACTAAGACCCCGGCGGTGGTTGCAATACCCGCAATACCCGCCGTCTGCTACCGCGTTACAAGCTGGTTGTCCCTGGCGAACACAAGAGAGGAAATATCGATGGCTAAGCTGAAGAATCGCCTGTTGACCTGGGCGTTGGGTACCGTGCTCGCGACCGCCGGTCTGTTCAGTGGATACGCCCATGCGGCGACGCAGATCCGCGTGCTGAACTGGCACGGTTATGGCACCGACGAGAAATTCGCACTGGAGATGTTCGAGAAGCAAACCGGCATTGAAGTGGTGAACGACTACTACAGCTCGGACCAGGAGATGCGCACCAAGCTGGCCACCAACCCGGGCGCTTACGACGTGGTCGTGATCGGCAACCAGACCGTGTTGGCGGTTTATCAGACTGGCCTCTTGAAGAAGATCGATCCATCGTCAATTCCCAACATGGCCACCGTGCAGCCTTCAATGCGCAATAGCCCCGACTTGAATTTCAACGGTAACCTCTACGCCGTGCCCTGGGTGTGGGGCATCAATTCGTTTGCCTATAACACGGACAAGGTCAAGGGCAATATCGGCTCGGTCCAGGCAATGTGGGATCCCCGTTTCAAGGGCCGCCTGGCTATGCGCGACGACTCTGCCTTCGCGGTGAACCTCGCCGCGCTGGCGACGGGCCAGGACATCAACAATCCACCGGACATGGGCAAGATCAAGGCAAAGCTGCTCGATCTGAAACCCCAGGTGCGCATGTTCTGGTCGTCCGAGGATGAGTGGCTCAAAGGCATGGCGGCAGGCAATTTCGATATCGGCGCGATCTGGGCCGGTGCCGCCGCCCGGGCGACCAAACGCTACAAGCTGCCGGTGAAGTTCGTGATCCCCGACGAAGGCGCCATTGCCTGGCTCGATGCGATGGCTATTCCGAATACGTCCCAGCATCCCGCCGATGCCGCCAAGTTCATCAACTTCATGCTTAGTAAGGAATTCTATGTAAAGTGGGACACGGACATAGGCGCTGCGGTATCCGCCAACCGGGCTGCGGTGGATGCACTTCCTGCCGATGCGTTTAACCGTGTGGTGATGGGCACGCCCGACGTGCAAAAGCGCCTGCGCTTCGTGCATCCGGTACCCGACGCGCGTCGTGCTCAATATGTCGAACTTTGGGAGCAGATTAAGACCGACTTCGCCAAGTGACGGGGGTTTCGTTCGCACTCGGGGTTGGTCTGGGGCTGCCGGTGTGGGTGGTCGGGGTCAATGCCGGGTTGCTGCTTTCTGCGTCCGTGGCCGGTCTGTCTAACTCCCGCAGACCACTAAGGCCGAAAGCAGCAACCCAGCATCACCCCCGACCACCCGCCCCAAAAACCCCAGACCAACCCCGAGTGCGAACGCCCCCCGTCCACTCAACTAATTTCGCAACAGCGACTTAGTTTCATGAACTAGCGACACGGAATATCTCCGCGATTGATTTTGTCACAGAGTTCAAAGGTATCTGCAATGTATTGATGCGGACGCGTGATATCAATTGGCCCGGTAATCCGGCTGGGTCATCCGATTTCCTCAACGGTTCTTGCTCCCATGCCTCCCGCGCCATTTGACTTTTTAGTGATCTACGTCACAATAAAATAATTCGTAAAAATCAGAGACAAACAATCAACACCTCATAAACGATATCCCAAAATTCACGCAATTGTGATGTGCTCCACTCAAGTCAGCCTTAACAGCGTCCGTCAGGACACCGGCACACAATACACTCACACAACGTCGCCTCCGGCCACCACAGCTTCCAGTAGCGCTGCAAACGGAGCATGCATTGTTTATGGAACAGCAATGCAAAGACGCCTTGATCTGAGTTTTCTCTGGAAACCGCAATAATTCACTGCCTTCACATTCACGTCATATATCTCGATGATTTATCAGGGGTTCACCGATCACGCAACAAGAATTAATCCGATTTCTTTTTCGCTTCTGTAATGTTTCTTAATTCCATAAAAACCAGTTGCTATTGCGTTCATAGAAAAAAGAGATTGGCGCGTCGAATGACCGGGTTCTAGTATTCCTGCGGTTTCCACCTGAAACAGGAATACAACGTGAAAATATCCAAGAAACAAATCGCCGCAAGTACCTTCTCGTTTATCTCGGCAATATCAATTGCCCAATTCGCCTACGCTGAAGGCATGACCGCGGATAGCGGATCGCCGGTCGGCGATAACCAGAATTCCCAGACGGCGGGGCCCGAGGGCCGGTTCTTCTGCAGGACTCGCATCTCATCGAAAAGCTGCAACGCTTCGATCGGGAGCGCATACCCGAACGCGTCGTGCATGCGCGGGGCACGGGGATTTTTGGCGAGTTCGTGCCGACCAGCGACATCAGTTCGCTGACCGAGGCTGCGGTTTTCACTCCTGGGACGAAGACACCGGTGTTCGTACGATTCTCGACGGTGATGGGCTATCGTGGATCGCCGGAGCAAGCTCGCGATCCGCGTGGCTTTGCTGTCAAGTTCTACACGCAGCAGGGCAATTGGGACATGGTCGGTATCAACTGGCCGATCTTCTTCATTCGCGACGCCATCAAGTTCCCGGACTTCGTGCATGCGAACAAACCATCGGCCGTAACGGGTGTGCAGGACCCGAACCTGGCGTTCGATTTCTTCTCCCATTCGCCTGAAGCGACGAATATGCTCACGCACCTTTACACGGACGAGGGCATGCCGGATTCATACAGGCACATGGACGGCTACGGCGTGCACGCGTTCAAGTTCGTCAATGCCAAGGGCGAAGTCCACTACGTGAAGTTTCACTGGAAGAGCCGTCAAGGGGTCGAAGGCATTCGTCCTCAGGACATCCCGCATTCGATCGGCGCCGACTGGAACCTGATGACCAACGACCTGTACAACTCGGTCAAGGCGCATTCGTATCCGCAGTGGGACCTGTACATCCAGGTGCTCTCGCCCAAGGACCTGGACAAGTTCGATTTCGATGCGCTTGACGACACTAAGGTGTGGCCATCGTCCATCCCTGAACAGAAGGTCGGCACGATGACGCTCAACCGCGTTCCGGATAACTACTTCGAGTCGACGGAGGAGTCGGCATTCGCGCCCTCGCGGCTGGTGCCGGGCATCGAGCCTTCCGAGGACCGGATGTTGCAGGGACGCTTGTTCTCCTACGCCGACACGCAGATGTATCGCCTTGGCCCGAACTACAACCAGTTGCCGATCAATCGCCCGGTCGTCCCGGTCAGCAATAACAACCAGGACGGTTTCATGAATGCCGGCGATCGAAAGGGTGAGGTGAACTATGAGCCTTCCGGAGTCGCTGAGATTGCCCAGCAGGACAAGTACAAGTCCGTGCAGACGCCGCTCATGGGCACGACGCAGCAAAGAGCGATCCATAAGACGCTCGACTTCCGTCAGGCCGGTGAGTACTACCGGACGTTGTCTGAAACCGGGAAGACCGACCTCATCACGGCGCTATCGGGCGACCTTGGCCGCGTCACCAACGACGCGAACAAGTACGCCATGCTTTCGTACTTCTATAAGGCCGATGCCGACTACGGTACTCGCCTTGCGCGTGCGACCAACGCGGATGTTGCGCGGGTGAAGGATGCGGCCGCGCACCTGAGCGAAAACTGAAGCACTAAGGGAGCCTGCGTCAAGCGGGCTCCCTGTTGGTTGAATATGGTTCATTACGGAGAACATAATGCGATGCTTTTCCACCGCGCGGCATCTTGTTCGCGCCGCCACGGTCACTGCCATAGCCGCACTGTTAATGGCGGGTTGTGCGGAGCACGCTTATTTGCCGGGCGGCTATTCGGGACTGGTCGATGCCACGCGAATTTCGGATGACTGGTTTGCCGCCGCGCGTGCCGGGCGTACGGATATTGTGCAGGCGCTGATCGATGCACATTACCCGCTGGAGACGAAAACGCCCCAGGGATATACCGCGCTCATCCTGAGCGCATACGACGATCACCCCGATACCTTGAAGGTGCTTCTTGCCGCGGGAGCCAACGCTTGCGCCGCCGACGTACACGGCAACACGGCTTTGATGGGCGCGCTCTTCAAAGGCGAGACGAATATTGCGAAGATACTGCTCGACACGCATTGCAATATCGATCAAACCAACAACGCGGGGGAAACGGCATTGTCGTTTGCTGCGCTATTCGGCCGGCTCGATATGATTCCCGTGCTTGTTGCCCACGGCGCTGACGTCAATCATGTCGACGCACGTGGTGGAACCGCGTTGCAAATGGCGACCGCACAACGCAACATGGTTGCAGAGGATGCACTGCGCCAGGTCGGCGCGACGCAATAAACGCGTGGCTGTCCGAGTCAGACTTTCTTGATCTGAAAAATGCTCACCGCGTTTGCGAGCGTCTGCGACTGCTCCTGCAACGACCCCGCTGCAGCTGAAGCCTGTTCGACCAGCGCAGCGTTCTGCTGGGTGACGCTTTCTATCTCCGCGATAGCCTCGTCGACCTGCTCGATGCCGGCTCGCTGATCAGCGCTGGCGGTGCTGATCTCGCCCATGATCTGGGTGACCTGTTCCACGCTCTTCAGGATTTCGCCCATGGTGTTACCTGCCAGATCGACTAGCCGGACACCCGCCTCGACCTTCGTCACCGACTGGCCGATCAACGCTTTGATCTCCTTCGCGGCGGCGGCGCTGCGCTGTGCCAGTCCGCGCACTTCCGTGGCGACCACCGCGAAGCCTCGCCCTTGCTCGCCTGCACGCGCGGCCTCGACCGCCGCATTCAGCGCCAGGATATTCGTTTGAAACGCGATGCCGTCGATCACACCGATGATGTCCTCGATCTTGCTGGCGCTCGCGTTGATTTCGCCCATCGTCGTCACGACTTCGTTCATCACCCGGCCGCCCTTGATCGCAACATCGCTTGCTTTCGCGGCCAGATGATTGGCCTGCTGCGCGTGGTCGGCGTTGTGCTTGACCGTGTCGGTCAGCGAGTCCATTGAATGTGCGGTGCGCTGAAGACTGATTGCCTGTTGCTCGGTACGCGCGCTCAGGTCGTTGTTTCCGGAAGCGATTTCGCCCGACGCCTGGGCAACGGCTTCCGCTGAACTCCTTACGTCGGCGATCGTGGTCTGCAGCTTCTTGCGCATCTGGTTAAGCTCATGGTTCAGCCATGCAATTTCGTCCCGGCCGTGCGATTCGACCCGGGTAACCAGATCCCCGCCCGCAATGCGTCCGACTGACGCCACCACTCGTTCGACCGGTATCTTGATGCTGCGTCGAATCGCCCAGCCGAGCGCGATGCCAACGGCTGCTGCGCAAACCGAGGCAACACCGACCATCCACAACATCGTGCCCATCCGTGCGCGCAATGCGGTCGATGCCTGGGCATCCAGTGCACTTTGCATCGCCCAGATCGCCATAGCGCCCACGCCGGCCACCAGAAGCACCATCACTGCAAAGCCCGACGTAATTCGCGTCGTCAAGCGGAAGTTCGAAAGTTTGATCATCGTTCACTCACTCTGGCCTGCTCCGTCTGCGCCGGTCAGGACCGTTCGCGTAAGACACTGGAGCGCGTCGCCTCGTTGTCAGGCACAGCGCCCGATATTCTTTGCTGTTGTCAGTGTTTACGGCCGTCCCTGCGATGCCCGACAACCGGGTTTACGAGAGCCGAGTAATGTTTTTTCGCGGATTTTGCGGGCGCGAGATAAGCGATCCCTTAAGTATCGGCGACCGACCACAGTGCAAGGAGCCCGTCATGTGGCCGGTGCGCTGGGTGTTGCGTGCTGGTTGATGCTGCCGCAAACGGGGGTTGACTGGCGCTGGCATCGAACAGGATCCAGATCACCGTGGTACCCCAACAATATGTATCTGTTCCGCCAGCGCGAGGCGGGGTGGCCAGCTTTGATTGGCGACGTGAGAGATGCTCTGGCCGATATCACGCAGGGTGCCCGATAGCGCGGCCCCTATGCAACCCACCCGAACCATTGCCCATTTCCTTCGCTGCCAGGGCGACAAGACGTTTTGCCTGCACGCTGGATGCATCGATGGCGGACGCTTGCGTGGCGTTTTCGGAAACGCACTGCCAGTCGTCTACGTCACGGCAGTGCCTGGCGCGTTGCATATATTCATCCCGCATATGTTCGCGGCTGGCCAGGTCGGCGTGCATCTGTTCCAACTGGCCGGGACCTTTACCGTTCTCCGACATCCCGGCGAGACGCCGGTGGGCCACGAATAGATTCCGGCTCTGCAACGAGCGATAAAATTCGCTGACATCGGGATTCTGCGTTCGCGCGTTCTCATTCGTTACCGATTTAGTGTCGGCATTTCGGCCGCTATTCAATTGCGACGACTGTGTCGGCAAGACGTTCGTTCCTGGCGCAGCCGCCGCACCGCTTTTGATCACTGGCCCTGCTACAAGTATGTGTGCGTCATCGGCTCGCGGGTGCAAACCGATGCCCGCAAGATGAGGTGCCGCGAAAAAATAGGTAGCGACTGCTACAGCGCAAATCGCGCAAGCAAGCGCAATTCGCGTCATGCGCCTCCTGCGTTCCTGATCAAAAAGAAGCGCGGTTTCTGCCAGTCCCGGATACGCGCCTCGCGAACGCGTGCGACGCAGGATGGCGCGCGAGCCACCTTTCTTTCCGTTCGAGAAGTTGGAAAAACTTGCTAGACGTTGCAGGAGGGTCGGCGTTTGGCCGCATCGGCTGCACCGTTGGCCGCCTGAACAGGTGTTTCCGCACCGCTGGCATGTGGCCCACGCGGTGTGGTCGATTGACTCGAGCAAGCGCATATGATTCTCCATCACTTACATTCAGAGGTTCATCGGCCGCCTCGGAAAGCTTCACCCCGTATCACTGAGATCGTGTACTTCGTCAACGGTTGCTCGCGGGGGTATTCCGAGCTCCTGCATCAGCCGATGCAGATGCACCCGCGAGATGCCAAGGCCACGGGCGGCGTCGACAACCCTGCCCCTATGCACAAATAGCGCGAGCTCGATCGCCCGCCTGTCTGCCGCCGCCCGCGCTTCCCGAAGCGAGTCTGGCGCGAGCGACACGTAGTCCGTTAGTTCAAGGTCCTCGGCAGTGATGTATTTACCGTCAGACAAAACTATCGCGCGTCGCACACGATTGATCAGTTCCCGGACGTTCCCAGGCCAGCCGTAGTTATGCAATACCGCGATCGCGTCTGGTGCGAAGCCGTGTATCCGACGCTCGCGCTCGTCTTTGAATCGTTCAAGCGTGTGTGCTGCAAGTTCGGTAATGTCCTTGCCTCTCACGCGAAGAGGCGGCTCCCGAACCTGAAGCACGCAAAGCCGAAAGAAAAGGTCTGCTCTAAAACGACCTTCGTCCACGGCACTTTGCATATCCTGATGCGTCGCCGTTATCACCCGGACATCGACGTCGATACTCTCAAGACCGCCCAACCGTTCGATCTTGCGTTCCTGGATAAAACGCAGCAGCGCGGCCTGACTTTCGGAAGGAAGATCGCCAATTTCGTCCAGGAACAAGGTGCCGCCACGAGCCTGTTCGACGCGCCCTATCTTGCGTTGTGTAGCACCGGTGAAGGCGCCGCGTTCGTAGCCGAACAGTTCCGAATGCAGGAGATCGTGCGGAACGGCGCCGCAGTTCACGGCGACGAAAGGTTTATCGCGGCGCTCCGACCGGGCGTGAATCATTTGCGCGGTCAATTCCTTGCCTGTCCCCGACTCGCCCGAAATGAAAACCGTTGCATCAGTCGCGGCGACCTTTCCAATGGCTCGATGAAGCTCCAGCATCGCCTCGGATGAACCTATCATGCCGTCGCTTAACGCATCATTAAGCTCTGGCGGCTCCACCTCGGAACGAAGAACCTCCATACCAATAGCCTGGCCAACTACATTCACGATCCGCTCATGCGATGTCGGTACCGTTACAAAGTCAAAGCAATGTGTTGCGATTACGTCTCGCACGGCCGACCACTTTCGCGTCTCTTGCGATACCAGCGCGACCCATGCCACTAGCAAAGAACGTGACAGCTGTTCGACCCTCGCGATCCGGCCTTCGTGAATACCATCAGTCAAATCGAGCAGGCCTGCCATTGGCGCGCGCGCCAGCTTCGCCATGGTGTTGGCGCTCATCGCCGGTACGACAAGCCAGGCGCGATCGCGAAGGCGCCTTAGAAGCGATTCGTTTGGCTTACCGCCAATGTATAAAAGCGTGCGATGAGCGCTGTCCATGGTTGTAAGAGGTTCTCTGGTAGGCCCTTCTTTACATCTCGGTCTTAACGGCTTTCCATTCCTTTACGATCGTTCGTCACCTCAAGCGATATGGAGGCACACTTAGCGGAAAATTAGAGAGGTCCCACAGCGAGGCGGAGTTCCCATCATGACGAAATCGTAGCGGCGCCAATTCACGACAGGTGAAACGAAAAGTTAAGTTGCGTTTCTGTCGATGAGAAAAGGTCGCTATATGTAACTGAAATGTGTAAACGGCAAACGCGGGCAGTCCCTCGCCCTTGCGGTGCTTTGCACATTAGATGAGGCTTAGATCCGGCTTACAGATACGTGTATGGAGCCGCCGCGAATTCCGCTAACCACTACTCAGCACCGAACGTCTGTACGAGCATCTCGACAAACGCTTTCACTCGTGCCGTCATCTGCAAGTGCTGCGGATACACCGCATAGATATCGGCGCCGGGCGTTCTATGCTCCGGTAACACCTGGACCAGACGGCCGTCGGAAAGATACTCCGCTATATCCCACTCCGCGCGCATCAGAATACCGTGGCCATCAAGCGCCCATTTCACGGCAATTTCGCCGTCGTTCGTAGTCAGGTTGCCGCGCACGCGCACCGTCTCTGTTTTCTCCGCTGCGCCCCGCCCGCTTATGAGCCGCCACACACCGTATCCGTCGTCGCCTTGTCGAATGCCGATGCAGTTGTGCTGAGACAATTCGGCGGGGCTTCTTGGTATTCGCCGCTTAGCGAAGTAGGAAGGAGCCGCACAGAGCAGGCGCCTGTTAGGCGCAATGCGCCGCGCGATGACGCGGGCATCCGGCGGTTCACCGAAACGCACGCAGACATCGAAGGTATCGTCGCTCAACGGCGGCGGGTCCACTGAAAGCTGAAGCTGCACATCCACTTCCGGGAACGCGCGAACGAACTTCGAAATTAGCGGCGCAACGTGACCTCGTCCGAAACCAAGCGTTGCATTGACTCTTAGCAAGCCCTTGGGAGCAGCTTGCGAACCGCCAAGCAGCTGCGAGAGGTCGTCCATTTCGCTAAGGATTCGCCGCGCACGCGTCAGGTAAAGCTCGCCCTCCGGCGTGAGGCTCATTCGGCGAGTCGTCCTGCTGACAAGCGCCACGCCGGCGCGCGACTCCATCTGCGACAAATGCTTGCTTACCGCCGCGGTACTCAAGCCCAGTTCGCGCGCGGCAGCAGTCAGGCTTCCGCTAGTCGCCAAAACCGAAAAAAACCGCAAGTCTTCCGGCTGTATTAGTGAACGCATTAACTCACCCAATTATTAACTTTAAGTTAACAGCGGTTTGAGTCTAGCAGCATTTCCGCAACCAGCTAAGGCTCTAGCATTAGCCATATGTTTACTAATGAGGAGGAGCACCGTGAAGACTTATCGCATCGCAACCATTCCGGGCGATGGAATCGGCAAGGAAGTCGTGCCAGCGGGAAAGCGCGTGCTTGAAGCAATCGCTGCGCGAAGCAACGACTTCGGTTTTGAGTTCGAAGACTTCGACTGGGGTGGCGACTATTACCGTCAGCATGGCGTCATGATGCCAGCCGATGGACTCGACGCGATTCGCGACAAGGACGCAATCCTCTTTGGCTCGGCAGGTGACCCGCACATTCCCGATCATGTGACGCTTTGGGGATTGCGCCTCAAGATTTGCCAGGGCTTCGACCAGTACGCGAATGTGCGCCCCACGCGCATCCTCCCTGGCATCGAGGGTCCGCTCAAGCGCTGTTCTCCGAAGGACCTCGACTGGGTGATCGTCCGGGAGAACTCGGAGGGTGAGTATTCCGGCGTTGGCGGCCGTGCGCATCAGGGACATCCGATCGAGGTCGCAACCGATGTATCCCTGATGACCCGGGCAGGCGTCGAGCGGATTCTTCGATTTGCATTTCGCCTTGCACAGTCGCGCCCCCGTAAGCTGCTTACGGTGATCACCAAAAGTAATGCGCAGCGTCACGCCATGGTGATGTGGGATGAAATTGCATTGGAAGTATCGAAGGAGTTTCCGGACGTCACCTGGGGCAAGGAACTCGTCGATGCCGCGACCGCCCGCATGGTGAACCGCCCGGCCTCGCTCGATACCTTGGTTGCCACGAATCTTCACGCGGACATCCTGAGCGACCTGGCAGCGGCACTTGCCGGCAGTCTTGGCATTGCACCGACCGCCAACCTCGACCCCGAGCGCCGCTATCCCTCGATGTTCGAGCCTATCCACGGTTCCGCCTTCGACATCATGGGGAAAGGCCTCGCCAATCCGATCGGCACATTCTGGTCGGTCGTGATGATGCTGGAGCACCTCGGCGAGAGGGGTGCAGCGCGCGCGTTGATGACTGCGATCGAACACGTTACGGGAGACCCGACGCTGCACACCGGCGACCTGGGCGGCAAGGCAACCACTGCGCAGGTTACCGAAGCCGTGTGCGCCCTCCTCGCGTCGAATTCGGCGGTGACATCCGAGGCGGCCTAAGAGATTTCCTGGGAGGGCTGCCTGAGAGATTGCCCAAGCGTCTAGGGCAATAAAAATAAAACAGATAGAGCGCCCGGACAACCCTGTCACGGGCGACTAGCGGAGACTTGCATGACTAACGATTTACAAGGCCGTGTGGTTCGCAAGCTGACGTGGCGCATCCTGCCGTTCGTGATGCTGCTTTACTTCGTCAGCTTCCTTGACCGGGTGAACGTCGGTTTTGCGGCCATTACCATGAACAAGGACCTGGGACTGACACCGACCATGTTCGGCCTCGGCGGCGGCATCTTCTTCCTGGGTTATTTCTTGTGCGAAGTGCCGTCGAACCTGATTCTTAACAAGGTGGGCGCGCGCATCTGGATTGCCCGCGTCATGGTGACATGGGGGCTTGTTTCGGCCGCGTCGGCGTTCGTCGTCGGGCCGAACTCGTTCTACTTGTTACGCTTCTTGCTAGGCGTGGCCGAAGCCGGTTTCTTCCCCGGCATCATCCTTTACCTGAGTCAATGGTTTCCGACGCGGCAACGGGCTGTTGCAGCGGCGGCATTCATGGCTGCGGCTCCGCTTTCAACGGCGATCGGCTCGCCGATCTCGGGAGCCATCATGCAGATGCCAGCCTTGGCGGGCCTTAGGGACTGGCAATGGCTTTTCATCATCGAAGCGATCCCGGCAGTGATCCTTGGCCTGATCGTCTTGAGGGTCCTGACCGATTCTCCGGACAAAGCAAAGTGGCTTGCCGCCGATGAAAAAGCGTGGCTCATCGCGACGTTGCGTGAAGAAAGCATGGGTCGCGAATCGCAGGCGGGCCATGCATCGGGTGCGTTGAGCGCCCTTCGCGACTCGCGCGTGTGGGTGATGTCGCTGATTTACTTCGGCACCTCGGCGGGACTTTATACGCTTGGCCTGTGGGCACCCTTGATCATCCGTCAGTTCGGTTTCAGCGCCCTCGGTACCGGCGCGTTGAACGCCATTCCAAGCGTCGTGGCGGTCCTGGCGATGGTGCTCTGGGCTAGGCATTCCGACCGCAGCGGCGAGCGCACCTGGCACGTTGTCATCCCTTGCGTGGTAGCCGGCGTCGGCCTCGCGTGGGCTGGCTCGACCGAAACTGCATTGGGTGTCGTCCTGGCGCTCGTGCTCGTCAACGTCGGCATCAGCGCCGCCAAGGCGCCGCTTTGGGCAATGCCCAGCACGTTCCTGTCCGGCGCGGGTGCTGCTGCCGGCATCGCGATGATCAATTCGATCGGCAATCTGGGCGGCTTCGTCGGGCCCTTTGCCATTGGCTGGTTGAAATCGGTTACCGGCGGATATGCCGCCGGGCTTTACGTTGTTGCGGGAAGCCTGGCAGTGTCGGCACTGCTTACGTTGATGATCGGTCGAAGGAGATATCAAGTGGCGCCTGCCGCGCACTAGCGCCGGTGCGTCGCGAGACGCGAACCGGTAATCCACGTCGACACTGCACAGTATCCGGTGCAGTGTTACTCTTTATGGGCAATGCTAGAGGGCCACATGTAGGCTTCATGATTCGAACAGGTGACGAACGCCTTTATAAAAACACTTCACATGCGTTCGTCATTACCCAGGACACATTTCAAGGAGACACGTAATGTGGTTTGTCGGAAAAAGTGAGCTGCTTTCGCTAATCGAACGTCACTGTCTCGATGAGGTCATGCCGGCCTTCAGCGATCACCGGACCGTGCGAAAAAACGCGACCATCTACAGGCCGGAAGACCTGAGCGAGCATGTGTATTTGCTCAAGACCGGCAGCGTCCGGCTCTTCAGGCTGACCGAGGACGGACAGGAAATTACGCTTTCGTTCATCAAGGCGGGAATGCTGTTCGGCGACGGCGACGTCCTGAACGAAGCCAATTATTCGCATCATGCGCAGACGCTTGCACCAAGCATGATTTGCTACATCCGCAAGGCGGATTTCAAGCAACTGCTCGCGCGCTACGACGTCATCAACCAGTTTGTTCTGAGCAGCCACTACCAGCGATGGCAGGAGGCGCAGCAACTGATCGAAAACCTGTCGCTGCATGACGTCCGCAAGCGTCTCACCAACATTCTCGCGATGTTCGCCAACCAGATAGGGATTGAATTCGACTACCTGGGTACAGGAGATGCCGTGCTGATCGACCTGTCGATCCCGCAAGACAAGCTCGCGGAATTTATCGGCACCTCGCGTGAATCGGTCAACCGGCACTTCAACGACCTCAAGGCCGAGGGGCTGACCGCCATCCATGAACGCAAGATCGTGCTGACGCCCCTCTTCGTCGCGAAATTCTTGCGACGAAAGATAGTGTCGGGACAGGCGGTTTTGTCAACGTCGTTCACCGCGCGTCCCGTCAACGGCCAGGTCGTCAAAGCGCCGCTAGCGCGCGTTTGACCGCCTCGACGCCGCTACGCGGACTGGACAGCACCGGCACGCGCAACTCGCCCAGCGCGGGGACAAGACGCGCCATGGAGACTTGTGCGAGCACCACGACGTCGACCTGATCGGCGAGCTCGATAATCGTCCTTTTCAGAATCTCGTCGTGGAGTGCGCCATCACCGCTGAGCAGTGCCTCGAAAGCGCCTTCCGCGATCCGCTCGGTTACATCGACGGTCCGACCGCGCTCTTCGGCCTTGCGGCGAATCAGGCGCACGGTCGGATCCAGTGTTGTCGATACGGTCGCGACCACACCAATGCGCGAGCCGATCGCACTTGCCTCTTCCGCCATGGATTCGTCGATCTTGACGATCGGCGTGCGGATCAGATCTCTTAGCGCGTCCGTCGCTTCGCCAACCGACGAGCACGCGTTGAGAATGATGTCCGCGCCCATCGCCTGCGCATTCGACATATAGCTATAGATGCGGCTGGCGACCTCGGGTGTCAGATGCCCCGCTGTGCGGACATCGTTCAACAAACTATCGTCCATGATGTTGATGACCCGAGCATCGGCAATCAACTCGCTTAGTTGATTCTTGATCGGCAGAACCGTTACCGGGCCAGTATGAATAACAGCTATGGTTGTCATGGTTTTCCATTCAATCGGTTAAAAACAGGGGTCAAGCGGTTGCTGCCGCCATCACGCGTTCCTGGGTCGCCTGCTCACGCGTCATCTCGCCATTCAACCGCCCTTCACGCACAATCAAAATCCTGTCGCTGACCGCCAGCACTTCCAGCAGGTCCGACGAAATCACAATGATCCCAATGCCTTCGGAGGCCAGACGCGCCAGCAGCGCGTGCACCTCCGCCTTCGCGCCAATGTCAATGCCGCGCGTGGGCTCGTCCACGATTAAAACCTTGGGATTGCGCGCCACCCACTTGGCAATCACGATCTTCTGTTGATTGCCACCGCTAAGGTTGACGACCTTCTGTTCGGTGCCAGGCGTCTTGATGCCAAGGCTGCGTACAAATTGTTTGCAACTAGCCTCTTCTTTCGCGCGTTGTAGAAACTGGAAGGGTGAATAGCGCTTCAGATGGGTGAGACTGAAATTTTCACGCACGCTCATTCCCAGCACGAGTCCCTGCGCTTTCCTGTCCTCAGTCACAAAACCGATACCCTGTTCTATCGCGTCATGAGGGTTGCGGATTGTCACCGGCTTCCCCTCGATGGCGATACTTCCCGTGCAGGGGCGCATGCCGAAGATCATCTCCATGATCTCCGTACGCCCTGAACCGACCAGTCCCGCAACGCCAAGAATTTCACCGCGATGTAACGTGAAACTGATGTTCCGGATCCTGGCTTCGGCGCCCCTCACTGCACGCAACGACAAGTCGCGAACTTCCAGTACCGGTTCCGCGCTTGCGTGAGAGGCAGACTCTGGATATAGCTCGCTCAACTCACGATCGACCATCATGCGAACCAGCGAATCGCGTGTGACTTCCGCGATTGGCGATGTGTCTACGGTACGGCCATCGCGAAGCACGGTCACATGATCGGCGAGTTCAAAAATCTCTTCCAGCCTGTGCGAGATGTAGACCACCGCAATCTTTCGATCGCGTAAGCGTTTGATCAGCCCCAGCAACGTGCGCGTCTCGTGATGGCTAAGCGAAGCTGTCGGCTCGTCCATGATGATGACTTTCGACTGGTAAGCAAGCGCCTTGGCGATCTCGATCATCTGTTGCTGCCCAACGCTCAATCCACTCACGCGCGCGGAAGGATCGAGATCAAGCTCGATCATCTCAAGCATCTTTTTCGCATCTCTGTTCATGCGTGCGCGGTCGAGCAAACCAACGCGATTGAGCGGCTCCCTGGCGAGAAAAAGATTTTCCGCGACGCTAAGGTTCTCGACGACCGACAACTCCTGATAAATAATGCCGATCCCAAGCACGCGTGCGTGGTTGCTATCGCGCAGTGCGATCTCATTGCCCTCGATGAGGATGCTGCCCCCTGGATCGGGGGTATAGACACCCGTCAGTATCTTCATCAGCGTGCTCTTGCCCGCCCCGTTCTCCCCGGCGAGCGCCAGCACCTCCCCTTGCCTGATCTGAAGGTTGACGCCGTCGAGTGCCTTGACACCGGGGAACGTCTTGGAGATATTTCGCATCTCCAGAAATGGCGATTCCATCACTTTCCCTTGGCTTCCCGACCGGGTTACTTGGTATAGGTTCCGACATTGTCTTTGGTCACGACCGTCACGCCGGTGTCAATGTCCTTGGGCGGCGACGTATCCGTACCCTGGATCTGCGCGACCAGATGATCGACTGCAAGCGAGCCCATGGTTACCGGGCGCTGGACCATGATCCCTTGAATCGAGCCGTCTTTAAGCGCCTTGAGGGTGTCGGGAAGATCGTCGAAGGCAAGGACTTCGAGCTTGCCCTTCATGGCGCCAAACTCCTTGGTATTGAGCACCTTGGACACAGCTGGCCCACCGACCTGACTCACGCCGAAAATGCCCTTTAACTGCGGATGCGCACGCAGCGTGGTCTCGACTACTGAAACGCCTTTGGCAAGGTCGTCGTCCGTGCCCTGGGTTTCCACGATTTTGATACCCGGATATTTCGCCAACCCCTTCTTGATTCCCGCAATGCGTTCGTTAAGGTTTACCGCGCCAAGCTGCCCGGTCACGACCGCGACTTCACCGGTTCCGCCAAGCGCCTTGCCCATTGTCTCGGCCATGGTCGCGCCGGCCGCTTCGTTGTTCGTGCCGATATACATCGAACGGCCGCTCTTGGGCGAGTCCGAGTCGTAAGTCAGCACCTTTATCCCGCTTTGTGCGGCGCGCTTCATCACGCTCTCGACCGACTTCGGTTCGTTGACGGAAATAGCGATGCCATCAACGTGTTTGGAAATGAGATCCTCAATGATTTGTACCTGTGTCGAACCCTGCGTGTTTTGCGGCACCACCCATTGATACTTCACACCCAGCTTGTCGGCGGACGTTTGCGCGCCTTTGTTGCAATCGTCGAAGAACGGCACAGCTACCTTCGGAATCACCGCGACGGAAATATCTTTCGCGTCCTTGGCGTGCGCCGATACGCCTAGCGATAAAGCAACCGTAGAGAATCCGATACTTAGCGCGCGGCGAAAATTCTTGTCCATTTTTATCTCCATGTTTATTTGTAGTGGTGCAGCAAGGTTAAGACGATGCGGGCGTCAATGCCCCTTTCGACGAACGCGCCAGATGTCGATGCTGACCGCAATCAGGATCACGCAGCCTGTAATAGCCTGTTGTGCGTACGTGTCGATATTCAGCAGCACAACGCCGTTAGTGATGATTCCCGCCAGCGCCGCGCCGATGATCGCTCCCTCGACACTGCCCGCTCCGCCCGAGAGACTTGCGCCGCCGATGGCCGCTGCCGCAATGACATCGAGCTCGGCGCCGAACCCCGACGCAGGCTCTGCCGAAACAAACCGCGAGAAGCTGACGATGCCCGCAATGGAGGCGATGAGTCCCGAGAGCGCGTAGACAATGAATTTCACGCGGAAGGTACGCACGCCGCTAAGCCGGGCTGCCATCTCGTTGCCGCCGGTGGCATAGACATGCCGGCCGAAACGGGTTTGCCGCATCAGCACCGAAAAACATATTGTCAGGAAGATCATGATGACCACCGGGAACGGCACGAAGCCAATGTATCCCTGGCCGAGGAAGGTGAAGCTGTCGGGCACGTCGGGTGTGACCGGAACCCCTTTGGTGATCATGTACATCAAGCCCCGGCCAATGCTCAGTGTGCCGAGCGTGGCAATGAACGGCGGCAACTGAATCCAGGTGATCAGAAATCCATTGAAACATCCGACGGCGAGACCGACCGACAGTCCGGCAATCACGGCCAGGATAGGACCGGCTCCATGTTGAAAGGCCAGCGCGGTAACAAGCGACGACAAGCCCATCACGGAGCCCACCGACAGATCGATGCCGCCCGTGATGATGACAAGCATCATGCCGATCGACATGATGGCGACCAGCGAAAATGACCGGAACACGCCCATCAGGTTGTTCGTGGTCAGGAAATAGGGGGAGAAAATACTGATCAGGATTCCGACTAATAGCAATACCGATAGAACATTCAATTCTCGGATCTTGAGCCAGCTACGCAGCATGTCGGCAAGACGCACCGAATGTGGCTGCGGATCCTCTTTGGACGATATTGCGGTCACCGGTGTCTTCTCCGTTTAATTCTGGTTTAGGAGGATGCTAGGTGGCTGCGTTCTTCAAGTCTGTGACGCGCGTCATACAACCATATCGGGGTTGTCCCTGATCATGGTCTTTGCATGACTATGAAGTTCGTCACAGAACTCGTGCTTGGCCGTCGGTAATATTGGTTCCAAGGTCAAGACCCATTAATCGAACCAGGAGCACAGCGTATGACGAAGCGAGTAATAGTGACCGGCGGCAGCGGGCTTGCGGGAAAATGGGTCGTCGAGGACTTGGTAGCACACGGCTACGAAGTGCTTAATCTCGATCGCGTGCCCATGGCGAAGCCGGTGGCCCGTACATTGATTACCGATCTAACTGACGCGGGGCAGGTATTCAACGCGATGGCGTCGAGTACCACGCCCAAGGAGTTCGATGACGATCTCGAGCCCAAGCCCATCGACGCAATCGTTCATTTCGCTGCGATTCCGCGCATTCTGGTCACCACCGACAACGAGGTGTTCCGGATCAACGTGATGGCGACTTACAACGTGCTCGACGCTGCCTCGAAGCTTGGCATCAAGAAGGTAATCGTCGCCTCCAGCGAGACAACGTATGGAATAGTGTTCGCTCACCGGCATCGGGATCCTCAATATTTCCCGCTGGACGAGCAGTATCCGGTCGACCCCATGGACAGCTATGCCATGTCCAAGGTGATCAACGAAGTCACAGCCAAGGCGTTTCATGCACGTACGGGCGCGGATATTTATTGCTTCCGCATTGGCAACGTACTTGATCCGGTTGACTATCAGAAATTCCCGGGATGGCTGAAGGACCCCGGATTGCGCAAGCGGATCGCATGGAGTTATATAGATGGACGCGATCTGGCCACCGCTTGCCGGCTCGGCATTGAAAAGGACGGGCTCGGCTTCGAAGTGATGAACGTCGCGGCTGACGATGTGTCCTCCGATCTGCCGACAGCGGAGTTGTTGAAACGGTTTTATCCGGGCGTGCCTGTCAAGAAGCAACTTGGACAGTTCGAGACCTTGCTGAGTAACGAGAAACTGAAAAAGCTGCTCGGCTGGCAGCAACAGTATCGGTGGAGGGAGCAAGCACCGCGGTAAGTCGTCTTCGCTGAGGGTAGCCTGGGCGCCATCCTCAGCTTGCCAGACTCTTTCTGCAGTCTTCTCTGCCCTATCAAACCTGCACGCGCGTCAGAAATTCACAGACTGTTTGATACAGTTTCTTCACGCCCGGACTAGTACCGAGTGCGCGCAGGCATCCATGTACGAGTCCTGCGCCTATCCACAGATGGCCCTCTCCTCCCGCGGCCTTGATTCGTTCGATGTAAACGCGTGCGTCATCACGCAGTGGATCATGTTCGACGCCGATGGCTAATGTTGGCGGCAGGCCTCCAAAGTGGGTGGCGGCGAGCGGTGTCATCTGCGGATGGGGTTCCCTGTCTTGCCAGTAAAGATCGCGGTACGCACGGACGTCGGTCAGCGAGAGCATCGGAGCGTTGGCCTCGGTCTCGCGCGCGGGCAGTTCCGGTTCGCGTGCGAGCGCCGGATAGATCGCCACCACGCCCGCTACGCCAGTGATACCCCGGTCACGGAGAATCGCGGCAACGCTCGCGGTGAGATTGCCTCCGGCACTATCGCCGACGAGTTGTAACTTCGCCGGAAGTCCCGAAAACGGCAGCGTGCCGTTGATGGCGGCAAGGGTGACTTCAACGCAATCCTCATGGGCGGCAGGCGCGGGATGCTCAGGCGCGAGCCGATAGTCCACGGCGATCACGTGCATGCCCGTATCGGCCGCGAGACGCGCGGTGATCGCCTCGTGGCTATCGAGCGATCCCAGCACAAAGCCCCCTCCATGGAAGTAAAGCACGGTGCCTGCTTGACCCACGCCGTTCGTCTTTCGATACCGCCGCAGCGGAATACGATGTCCGGCGGCCGAGTAAAGCGCTGCTGTTTCGATACTCAGACCGTCAGGCAGCGCTGGTGTAAATGCCTTGGCGTAGTTGTCGTACAGACGGCGTTGCCCGGCAATCGTCATGGTGGCGGCGTCCGGCGGATACATTTCATAGGTGCGTCGCACAAACTCCGTCATTTCCGCTTCGAGCATCGCTTTTTATCTAGTTTTTTTAGTTAGTTATCCGACTTTATAGGTTGTCCACTGCCCGTCGATGTAATGCCATAAAGTACAAGCTCAATTTGTCCATAAATCGCCCACTTACGACTACAAGTTGACGCGTTGCGACGTCAAGGAAAAAACGGCTGGGATGAGCTTTCCCGTTCAAAGACAGTGACTCAGGCGCTCGAGCAGCGACGCCGCCAAGACCATCCACGCTAGTGAAACGCGACCCAAGCCAGCGACAAAGAGAACGTCCCCAGCACGATCGACGCACCGCGGAGCAGATGAGCGGGACTGATCCACATCAGCCGGCCGCTGCCGAGCGCCGCACCGAACATGACCCACACGAGGCCAATCGGAATCAACAGGGTGGCGAAGATAGCCATCGCTTCGAAATAGGCGGGCAAGCTCGCGAACGCAACCGCCGGAAAAATCGTGCCGGCAAACAGGATCGCTTTGGGATTGAACAAGGTCGCGACAAACAGCGTTCGCAGGCCGATCGCCTGTTGCCCGGACGTTGGGGGCAAGACCGCTGTACACCACATCTTTATCGCGAGGTACGCAATAAAGATGCTGCTGGCGATACGCACGAGCGTCGGCAGCCATGTCAGCGAATGTGCAGCCTGTGAGAGGAAATGTCCCCAGACCGTAATCGAGACGACATAGCCGGCTAGCTCAGCGCCAGTTAGCCGCGCCGAGCGCATGACCCCGTCCCTTAGCCCCGCCGCGGCGAGCAACGTATTGGTCGGGCCCGGCATGATCAGCACGATGACAGTGCCGAGCACGAACAGTGCTGTGCTGGAAATTGAAAGCATGTATTGGCGAATAGGAAGGCTGGAGCAGTATGCTTTTTATCACACGCAGATTTCACAGGACCGCGCGCAAAATAAATACGCTCCGACAACGAGGTCCGGACGGCCGCTTGAAGAATAGCCAATTCCGCTGGATGCTTTTGATCGCTGCTCGCCGGTCTCCTCCTATCGCGGCCGGCGAGTGCGCTGCGAATTCGATCAGCCCGGCTATTTCATGATCGCGGGCCGGTGGCCCAAACGCCCGTTCTGATCCGGGCGATGCTTCTTGCGGGTGGTGGCGAGCGCGTCGTTCACCCGTTACGGTCTATACACGGTGCCCGTGCGATTAGGCGGTCTTACGACTGAACTCTCGGTTGTTCTCGTGCCGTTGGCCCTCATGCTGCTGATTATGCCGTCTGAGCCTTTCGAGAGGCCAGCGGCGGCTCTCAGGTCATTGCTGGGGGGCATGGCGCCTGGCGTCGCCGTGCCAGCACTGCTGACGCCAGGAACGAGCGTTCCATTCTCACCGTCGGTCGTGCCCCCTGACTGCGCATAGGCCGCGCCTGACATACCGATAATCAAGACTGACATCAACATATTCTTTGTCGCGACTTTCATTGCTGACTCCATGAAAACCTTAAATGCTTTGCGCATCCGATGCATCTATTCCCAACCGGGAGGCGACGACGCATCAGGCGGCATTCGCAGCACTCGCCCGTGCCCCGGTGAACTTAAAAATAGCCGCTCCGCGGGACTCATTCCATTTAATAAGAGTCTCGAGAAATAGCCACGTTCCCGAATAATTGTCACTTAAGTTTACAGCCTTGCGGCTTACGGTCGTCCCTGTACTTTTGCGCGGAAAATCGACATGGCAAGATATTTGCCAGACCGGCCAGTCGAGGTGAATGCATCACTTCGAAAATACTTAGTCGGCTAGGAATAGCCGACGCGCACCGCTATGTTCGCGCCGTTTCTGGAAACCCGCTAGCCGCAGCTCGTCGCCCTGTGCGCGTTTTCCCTTGGATTGCGCAAAGATCATTCCCCTGTACTATCGAACAAGCGTTAGGCGCGCCCTCCACGCCTGAGGAGCGTCAACGTTTCCGAGAACGCAAATAACCCCAGGGAGACGCACATGACGAAGCCCGAGCACAGCGATCCGTTCAGTCAGTTTTCCGCGATGTTTCAGCAATACAAGCTTCCCGGTTTCGACGTCCAGGCAATCCTCGATGCACGCAGAAAAGACGTCGAAGCCCTCGCCGCCGCGAACCGCGTCGCGTTCGGCGGCATAGAAGCGCTTCGAGATAAACAGATCGAAATCCTGCGCCGGGCGCTCAGTGATTTCCAAGGCATCGCGCAGCAGTTCGCCGGCTCGCCGAAAGAAGCCTCGGCCAATCCGACCGAGGTCGTTCAAAAAGCACTGCATCAAGCGCTTGCCGACATGCAGGATATTGCCCAAAAGACGCAGCAGGCTCAAACCGAGGCGTATGCGATTGTGACAAAGCGAATTGAAGAGGCGGCCAAGGAGTTGAAGTCGTCGCTGGAGCAACCGAAGCAGTAGCCGTTGCAGAGCGTCCTGCCCTTGCCGAGACAATCGGTTCGGGCAGCACTACATCAACCGGCGCCGCTCCAGTTCTTCTGATAACGCATCGGCGCTAACAAACTTGTATCCGTGAAGGCCGGCATTGATCGCACCCGCTACGTTAGCGTCTGTGTCGTCGATGAAAAGCGTGTCGGCCGCCCCAACGCCCAGTTGTTCAAGGCAGCGAAGATAGGCTTGAGGCGCCGGCTTCGCTGCGCCGAACGAAGCGGATGCATAGACGTGGGAACCGAAGAGCTGAGCGACTGCAGGATTCAGATAGCCGATATGATCGGTGACCAGACGGCAGTTGTTGGTCAGCACCGCAATCCGATTGCGCTCGGCGACTCTCGCGGCGAGCGCGATCACTTCCGTGTACGGCGTGATAGACGCGCGGCGAGCAGCCAGCCAGTCGTTGCGGTTGATGCGGCAGCTTAGAAGATCGCCCAATTCGCTCAGATACTCGTCGTCGCTGATCTGGCCCGCGTCGGCGCGTGCTTCAAGCCCGGATCCCCAGATGGCATGACGCACGGTTTCGGGTGCCTGACCTGATACGGCCGATAAGTGGTCGACTCGTGCGGAGCGGTCGTAGTGAGACAGTACGCCCTCCATGTCGAACAGGACCAGCGTGGTGGATGCTGTCATGCTGTCGGCCTCACGTCGAAAGCTTCCAGAAAAGGAAGAACCCATCCGGCGATGTGCCTTCCTTCAGACCGCCGGCAGCGTCTATTGTGCCTCGGTGCGCCGACGATCCGGCACGTTCGGTTACTGGCCGAATTTCAGCATAATCAAAAAAATTCAGGAACGGACGGATCGATACGCATCACTCCGTCCGCGCTTGCTCAGCACCAACTGCCACAACTGGCCTTGGCCCGATCGGAAAAAGCCGGCGGACGACAAGAGGAAGTACTTCCACATCCGATAGAATCGTTCGTCATACTGAGCCTTCAGGCGCGGCCATGCTTCGTCGAATTTGGCAGACCAGGCCATCAACGTCTTATCGTAGTCCCGGCCAAAATTATGCCAGTCTTCAATAAGAAAGCGCCCTTCCAGAGAAGTCGCTATTTGTTTGGCCGACGGTAAATGGCCGTTCGGAAAGATATATTTATCGATCCAGGCATCCGTCTTCTTTTCTGTCACGAAATTACCAATCGTGTGCAATAAGAATAAGCCATCCGGGCGCAGCAGATCCCTCACAATGTTGAAGTAAATATCGTAGTTTTTCGGGCCGACGTGTTCGAACATTCCGACCGAAACGATCTTGTCGAATTGACCAGTGAGATTCCGATAATCGGTGAGCTCAATCGTCACGGGTAAGCCGGCGCACCGTTCCTGCGCCAGCTTCTGCTGCTCCTTGGAAACGGTAATGCCCACGACCTCGACGCCGTATTCCGTTGCAGCGTATCGGGCCAGGCCGCCCCAACCGCAGCCAATATCCAGCAGACGCTCGCCGGGCTTGAGTTGCAGTTTCCGGCATATCAACTGAAGCTTGTGCAACTGGGCTTCTTCAAGTGTCTGAGCCTGCTCCCAATAGCCACACGAATACATCATGTGCGAGTCCAGCATGCTTTCAAAGATGTCATTGCCAATATCATAATGGCGCTCACCCACTTGAAATGCGCGACTCTTGCTTTGCGCATTCAGCAGCTTTTGCCGCGCCATTTCAACAATGAATCTGATCCTTGCCGGGCCGACTACGGTTTGTTCAAGGTCAGTACTCGCTATCCGATGAAAAAAGCTGTCCAGTTCTTCGCAATCCCAGTCGCCGTCCATATACGACTCGCCAATTCCCAACTCCCACGTCGAGAACATCTTCCGGAAGAATGCTTTATCGAGGACCTGAATGTCCCAGGGCGCTGGGCCATTTACTTGAACCCCTGCATGCTCAAGTAACTGCGTGATAATTTTGGGTGCGGCGCGTCTAAGCTTGGGAGAGGCGGTGTCCGCTAGGACGGCTTCATTGCGATTCGTGTTGATCGTCACCATTGCCTCTTGACCGAAAGGGTTGTAGCGCACTGTAACGCAAAAGGGGCCAGTGTCAGAATTCACGCGCTTGTAGCCTGGGGGGCGTTCACCTTCGAACCGCCGCGGAAGTGACGGCCAAGCGACGGTCAAGCTCTGAACATCAGGACCGCAGCCGCTACGCCCGCTAGGTCGGCCAGAATGACCGGGATGACGCTCACACGGCCTTGCAAGTACGCCCCCAAAGCCCAAAGTCCGGCGACGATAACAGCGGTCAGCCCCAGCTCCGTCGAATATGAAAGCTCCTCCGCATACCATAGATAACCCGCCGTTGCTCCCATCATCAGGGCAAATTGCACGGACGCAAATATCGCAGCGCTGCTGGCAAGCGGCTCTCCGTACAACTGCTTCGCCGCGTCGAGGTCGAACGTTGGCGCAGAGGGCTCTGCCTGAAGGTTCGCACTGGAGTCGGAAGGTCGCCAGCCCGGAGGTTTGAGCCAGATGCGCCACTTGTCTGCCCACGACCTCGCTTGACGGGTTGCCTGCACGAGCGACCAGTATTCCGCGAAGATTGCCCAGCCCGGATCCCAACTTTGCAGGGGCGTCCTCGTTCCATAGACGCAAGGCTCCCGTTCCTCCGCGAAAGTCCCGAACATCCGGTCCCAGATCACGAACATGCCGCCGTAATTCTTGTTGAGGTACTGGTCGTTAACCGCATGATGCACACGATGGTTGGAAGGCGAAGAAAACACGCGATCGAACCAGCCGAGTTTGCCGACGTGTTCAGTGTGAATCCAGAATTGATACACGAGGACAATGAGTCCGGCAACGCCAAACTGCTCCGGCGGCACGCCTATCACCGCAATGGGAAGGTAGAAGATCCAGCCAATAAGCGCGACGGTGCTTTCTTGCCTCAAGGCGGTCGAGAAATTGAAGTGCTGGCTTTGATGATGGACGACATGGGCGGCCCACATGACAGCGCACTCATGCCCAGCGCGATGCAGCCAATAGTCGAAGAAATCGAACAGGACGATGGCGATCAGCCAGCCGTACCAGGTATCCCAGAGCCTGACGTTAGGGGTTGGGGTCAGCGCATTGAACACAAGGGCATACAAGCCAATTTGGAAGAGCTGCGTGACCAGCGCCAGCAACTGGCTTATCAGGCCCTGGCTGAGACTGCTCAGTGAATCGTTCAGCCGATAGGTATTACGTTGCCTGAACCAGCCGTAAGCGAACTCGGCGCCGATCAGAACAACGAAAACAGGCAGTATGAAAACGATGATCTTGTCCATTCACAATCTCAGCAAAGTGGTGTCGGCTATACGAAGCGTCCAGGTTCACGCAACCAACGGTTCGATTGCAGCGGGAACAGGTGGTCAAGCCGGCCGAGCTTGCCGGCGTGCCGGGTAAGGATTGGAAATCTGGCAGCCCTACCCGTTCGGCGCGGCCGCTGCGAATCAGTCATGGCCCTCAGCAGCGCCCCCCTGGAACGCCGTCGTGATAGCTAATCATCGATTAACCCGGAATCGTACAGAATCTCCGCAAACACCGCTTGCTAACCGGTGGCGTTGGCGTGTCAACGCCGGTATTTCACGGATGACACAATCAAAAAGCCGCGTCAATCGTGCCGATGCTTCACTTACCAAACACTTACATGACGCTTGCCTGATTTAGCTTCGTCAACGCTCGAGTTAGCCGAGTAAAGCATAACGATGAAGAATTCGAATTGCGTTATTTATGACGGGGGCTGGTCTCCCTCGGCGCGGCTTCGGCCGGGTTCGAGGACTCCGAGCGTTACCGTGCACGTTAGGGCGCGTCGCTGACGTTTGTTCAATCGTGACAGACAGCAAAACAATTTTCCATATGATCTGGATTGCTTATCATTTCAACCAATATATTTAATCGAAGAAGACTGAGCGCCGCGGGCATACCTCCCCGCCGCGACGACACTACCCGGGCGCAGCGAGAAGTCTCTAATCCATGCACAGGTGCATGGCCACCTCGCTTGCGCTAGCAGGCCGCGTCCGTAGTCGGGTGGAAGCGCACGGCGAGTCCAGATGCCGGGCTTGGATAGAGGAAACCACCAGCCCTTTGTGCGCAAGGACACCTGAGCGGGACAAATTTACTTGATGAAGAATGTAGCGATGTTATTCTGACCATACAGCCCGATAAAACATAAAACGAGGTGCCTGATTCTATTAGCCATACGAACGATACAACTCAACCCTAAGGACCGGCCCGATGAGTCGCGGCGATTTTTCGCCGCGCGCCCTGACGCTTGTCGGCCTGATCATTTATTCAATGCCTTTTACCAACGTGTATGATTTACAACCGGCAATACGAGCTGCCGTCCAGACACGACGGCACTTCCATTTAAAGGGTTATTCCATTTTTAATTCGTAAAGCAGCGTGTGCAATCTCAAATAAATAACCCAAACAATTGGGAGTTCAGCATGTTGCGAAAAATAATCGACCGGGCAAGACTGATCCGACGCAGCGAAGGGTTCAAGCACTCTTTGGCCGCGCCAAGCCGGGTTTCCCTCCACGCAAGGCAGCGTTTGAACAAAGGGGTGTTTGCCATCGAGATCCAGGAGAATTCCGGGTTTTTCTCGGTGATGCAGATGATCTTGTTTATCTTGATGTATTGCGAGGAGAAAGGCCTGACACCGCGCATTTCCGCACGCGGTGGTATATACGGCGATCCGTTGGGAGAAATGGACTGGTTCTCGGCCTACTTTGAGACCGTACGGACACCGCCAGAGGCAACGTCCACGCAGAAGGTGAGAACATCGACAGTTCGCGATCTGGTTCAGTTGGGCCTCCGACAGCGGTATGAAACCCGACTGCAACTCAAGTCTGCGAGCGAACTCTTCCTGTCACATTATCGACCGGCCACGCATATCGCAGACGAAGTCAGGTCGATCTGCAAGAGGCTCGAAATCAGCAAGTCGACCCTCGGCGTCCATTTCAGAGGCACCGATAAAAAGCTGGAGGCCATCCCGGTTTCCTGGGAAAAATTTTGCCGGCTGGTGGAATCCGTGCTGGCGGAAAACCCGAACTTAAGCAATATTTTCGTATCGAGCGACGAACAGGCGTTTATCGACTTTTTTATCGCGTGGCCATTCGGAAAGCCAGTCAGGGCAGCGCCTGCGAAATTACTCGCACGCGGCAGCGTGCCTATCCATTTCAGCGGCTACCCAGGACTCGAAATCGGGCGTGAAGCGCTGGTTTCAAGCTTGCTGCTTTCGAATTGCGGATTGCTTGTGAAAACGCCATCTTACTTGTCGGCCTGGTCCAAAATATTCGATCCGTCACTTCCGGTGAAGCTCGCGTCACCGCCTCGTCCGGACGCGTTCTGGTTTCCCGACAGCAGGCTTTGGGATGAGCAGGAACTGCAGAGCAAAGCTGCCGAATTGTCGCCAGTGTCTTGAGGTGTTTGTGCGACCGCTCAAACACCTCCAACACTGTCCGCAGCTCTGTTCAAGCGGACGATTTCAAGCACAGATCCAGCGCCTCGTCCCAGTTTGGCGCCATTACGCCGAACGTGGTGAACAGCTTCTGATTCGACAATCGCGAGTTTGCGGGCCGCGTTGCAGCGCTCAGATATGAGGCCGCCGGAACCGGCTTAAGCACAGGCTTGCGCCGCAGCTTCGAGCGTTCGAAGATTGCCTCGGCAAATCCATACCATGAGGTTGAACCCGAAGCCGTCAGGTGATAGATGCCGGAGTCCTGCCCCCACCAGTCCATGTCCCCAGTGAGCACTTCTGACAACACGTTCGACGTCAGCGTTGAAATCGTGTTCGACCAGGTTGGCGCACCGAACTGATCGGCTACAACGCTTAACTCGTCACGCTCGGCGCCTAACCGCAACATTGTCTGGAGGAAGTTTTTTCCTCGTGCCCCATACACCCAACTGGTTCGGAAGATAAGATGCGCACATCCCGACGCCGTTATCGCCTGTTCGCCCGTGAGTTTGCTCTTACCGTAAACGTTCTGAGGATTGACCGCATCGTCTTCTACGTACGCCCCTTCTTTTTTACCATCGAAGACGTAGTCCGTAGAGTAATGAACCAGCAGCGCTCCGAGACGCCTGGCCTCGTTAGCCAACACTTCCGGTGCATGCGCATTCAGCCGCATGACTACATCCGACTCGCTCTCGGCGCGATCGACCGCCGTATGCGCCGCCGGGTTCACGATCACAGCCGGTTTTACTTCGCGCACGACCCGCCGCATCTGATCGAGGTCCGCGAGATCGAGGCTGCTTCGATCAAACGCCACCACGCGGCCAAGGCCTTGTAGACTGCGCTCCAGTTCAAAGCCGACCTGACCGTTCACACCAGTCAGCAAAATCGTGTGCTGTTTGCGTCCATTCACCGGATGATCCTCACGCGAAATGCTCGGCTTCGATAAGCCGCTTCCCCGCGGCGTCCTTTGCGGCTAGCAACGGCTCAATTTCCAGCGGCCACTCGATACCGATCTCAGGATCGTTCCATAGGATGCTACGTTCATGGTCGGGATACCAATAATCAGTAGCCTTGTATAAAAACTGCGCCGACTCTGATAGCACCAGAAAGCCGTGTGCAAACCCTGGCGGAACCCACAGTTGCCTGCGGTTCTCTTCCGACAGTTTCACTCCGACCCATTTGCCAAAATTGGGTGAGCGCTTGCGAATGTCGATGGCGACGTCGAAAACCTCGCCCTCCACCACGCGAACGAGTTTTCCTTGCGCATGCGCGATCTGGTAATGCAGACCACGCAACACGCCGCGTGCCGAACGCGAGTGATTGTCCTGCACGAACTCAACGTCCGGCGTCACTTTCTCAGCGAACTCGCGGCCGTTGAAACTCTCGTAGAAATAGCCACGTTTGTCGCCGAAAACCTTCGGCTCAATGAGCTTGACCTCGGGCAGCGCCGTAGCAGTTACGTGGATTGCCATGCGACCTGATCCTTGGAAAGGTTGAGCAGATATTGGCCGTACGCATTCTTCGAAAGCGTCTTGGCAAGCTTGAGCAGTTGCTCCTCGTCGATCCAGTTCCGCCGATACGCAATCTCTTCCGGGCACGCGACCACCAGCCCTTGCCGCCGCTGCAACGTCGCAATGAAAGTCGCGGCTTCAATCAGAGAGTCGTGCGTGCCTGTATCGAGCCATGCATAACCTCGCCCCATGATCTCGACATCAAGCTTGCCCCGTTCCAGATAGTGTAAGTTCACGTCGGTAATTTCGAGCTCGCCACGGGGCGACGGCTTGATGTCGGCGGCGACTGCGCAAACGTTGCTGTCGTAGAAATAGAGTCCCGTGACGGCGTAGTTCGAACGCGGACTGACCGGCTTTTCTTCGATCGACAAGGCGCGGAACTTGCCGTCGAACTCCACTACACCGTAACGCTCGGGATCATGCACGTGGTAAGCGAACACGGTGGCGCGGTCAGCGCGCAGGTCGGCACTTTCAAGCTGTGCGCCGAGATCGTGACCGTAGAAAATGTTGTCGCCGAGAATCAGCGCAGACGGGTCGTTGCCGATGAACTGCTTGCCGATGATGAAGGCCTGCGCCAACCCATCAGGCGATGGTTGCATCGCGTACTGGATATTCATTCCCCAATGACTGCCATCGCCGAGCATCGATTCGAACCGCGGCGTGTCTTGCGGCGTGGATATGACCAGCACGTCGCGAATGCCCGCTATCATGAGCGTCGACAGCGGATAGTAGATCATCGGCTTGTCGTACACAGGCAGCAACTGCTTCGATACGACTGTCGTAATCGGGTAAAGCCGTGTTCCCGAACCGCCGGCGAGAATAATGCCTTTTCGTGCCATCGTCAGTCCTTTTGGTTGTTACACGCGTTCTGCATAGTTGGCCTCTACCCACTTCTGGTATTCACCCGAAGCGACTTCATCTACCCATTCCCGGTTGTCGAGATACCATCGAACGGTCTTGGCCAGCCCGGTCTCGAAGGTTTCCGCCGGCTTCCAGCCGACTTCGCGTTCGAGCTTGCGAGCGTCGATTGCATAGCGACGGTCGTGACCCGGACGATCCTTTACGTAGGTGATTTGCTCGCGATAGGAGCCCTCTGCCTTCGGTCTTGACGCATCGAGCAGATCGCATAGCGTGCTCACGACATCGAGATTTTTCTTTTCGTTCCAGCCACCAATGTTGTAGGTTTCACCCGGTTTTCCGTCTGCAAGTACGCGACGAATTGCAGCGCAATGGTCCCCGACATAAAGCCAGTCGCGCACGTTGTTGCCGTCGCCATACACAGGCAGCGGCTTGCCGGCGAGTGCATTGGCGATCATCAACGGAATAAGTTTTTCGGGAAACTGATAGGGTCCGTAGTTATTCGAACAGTTGGTTGTTAAAACCGGCAAACCGTAGGTGTGGTGATACGCTCGAACGAGGTGATCAGATCCGGCCTTCGTGGCGGAATAGGGACTGTTCGGAGCGTAAGGTGTTGTTTCGGAAAACGGTGGATCGTCTTCCGAGAGCGAACCGAAAACTTCATCGGTCGACACGTGCAGAAACCGGAACGCCGCCTTCTGAGCTGCCGGCAGTGTGATCCAGTAGGCGCGCGCGGCTTCGAGCAGCGTGAAGGTGCCCACCACATTAGTCTGCACGAAGTCGGCCGGACCATGAATCGATCGATCGACATGGCTTTCGGCAGCGAAGTGCAATATCGCACGCGGTTTATGTTCCGCCAACAGCGCATCCATCGCGCCACGATCGCAGATGTCGGCGCGCACGAAGACGTGCTTCACGTTACCGTGCAATGGCTCGAGCGTACCGAGATTGCCCGCGTACGTCAGCTTGTCGATGTTGAGCACGGATTCGCCGGTGCCCTGCAGCCAGTCGAGCACGAAGTTGGAGCCGATAAAACCCGCACCGCCTGTCACTAATATCATGGCATTCCTCTTGACTACACCAGGCAATAATCGATGACCCTGTTACGAATCACATCCCACGAATAGTTTTCCTTCACAAACGAGGTCAGCATCTCGGCCTCTGCCGCCCGTTCGGCTTGTGTCAACTGGCTTCGGCGTTGCACTTTCAGTGCAAGATCCTCGATCGAATCGAACACATAGTCCCCTGCAGGAAGATATTCGCGCACGCCGTGCGCATTGCTGCAGATCACCGGAACGCCGGCGACGAGGCCTTCGAGCAAAGCATTGTTCGCGGTAGCGAACTTCAGCGGCAATAGCAGGAACAGCGAGTTTTCGATGATGTCCTGATACTGCCGGCTGTCGAGGCGGCCGTGGCAAACGACGTTGGTTGCGTGCCGGCTCTCGCCGAGCTTCTCGTACTTCATCCCGACCAGATCAAAAACCACGTTCGGATCGGCATGGAGAAAAAAATCGATGATACGTGCCAGCAACGCGTAGTCGCGATAGGTGTCACCTACTACGGTCAGATGCAGCTTGTTGTCGCTGGCGGGTCCCTGCGCAGGGTTATGTGTCCGGCACCAGGTGCCATGTGGAATCCGCGCTACCTTCCCCGGGAACCGACTTTCAAAAATCGATTTCTGCTGCTGGGTCAAGGTAATGAATTTGCTCACGAAGCGGAGATTGAAGCGCTTGAGCTTGAGGAACAGGGAGTCATCACGCTCGAGCCAATAGTCCTCGCCCAGATGCACTACATAGATCACCTTCTTGCCGAGAATGCGCAAAATCGGCGCGGAGAAATAACCCGTCTGCTCCGGATAGAACAAAAGCACGGACCGGTAACGCAACGCGCGTACGACCGTCAGCACGTCGATCAGCAGGAAGTTGACTCTCCGCAAACGAGACCCTACTGCGCTGTGGCCGCCCCATAACGCACCGCCGTCGACGTAGTCCGCGCTAGACGCCACGACGTGGTGATACCCCGAGACCTCGTCATGATGGTCCCAGCGGAAACCAGAGTAGAGCACTCGCTTTTCGTTCATTGCCACGGTCGAATGAGTCTTCATGCTTCACCTGTCGGAGTCGTTTCAGAGAGCCGGCCCATCACTTGTGCCTGACGGCGACGACCCGGTCCACGAACACCGCGTCGCCGGCCTTCATATCGACTGCCTGCACATACACGCCCTTCTCGTGATCCGATTCGAAGACGAACGGGCCACCGGGCACGGAGATCGACTGGTACCTTCCGCGGTTCAACGCGCTAGCGGGGACCTGTTCGAAGCGATCCATTGGCGGATACGAGCCGACCCGCACGCCGCCCTCTCCTCCGCCCGCGACCCGAACATCGACGAACAGGTCCCACTTGCCCTCACGGGGCAGCTTGTCGAGTTTGAGCTGGGCCGCCCACACCGACGAGTCTCCGGGCATGCGTATCGCCGCCCCGTCGGAAGCTGTGGCATCCGCGACAATCCGCGCCGAACTATAAATATTCAGGCCGAGATCCTGGATATCGCTCCAGTCCCCAGACGGCAGTCCCGCACTCGGTGCCGGCCGGCTGGCAGGGCGACGCTCGATGGCAAGCAGCTGGTTGAGCCCATCGAGGTCTCCCTCCTGACGGTATGCAGACACATGCGTGCGTTGCACAGTGCTGTTGAAGCGCGCAATTCGCTGCGCATAGTCGAGCTGCCAGCCGGGGACCGCTTGCGCGTCCTGGTACTCGCGACGACGCACGAGGATCACGAAATCGAGCGGCATGCGAGCCTGACGCACGCGTGCCAACAACGCTGGATCACTTGCGACCGCCTGCTCTGCTTTGTCGAACAGCTTGTCTGCCTGTGCAACAAATTGCGGGGAGTACATCTTCATGTTCACGGGCGTCTGCTCGGACAGGACGTCGCCGCTTGCAGCCAGCGCGGCATGCATCAAGTCGATATACGCAACCAGTTGCGGTGCAGCCGCTCCGAAGTAGTCCCGGCAATATTCAGTCACCAGTTGGTGCACGTCCTGCCGCGGATCCCACAGCAGACGTCCTATCATCCAGACCCTCAGGCTCGCGAACTCCGCAGCGGGCGTTGCCCAGCTCCCTTCCGCGAAGTATCCTGAAACGCTCGGGAGCGTCGCCAGCCACTTGATGCTGGCGCCGATCGGATAGATGTTCGGCGTGGGCTGCAGGAAGCCGGCGAAATTCGTCACGTGATCCCACACGAGCATGTGTTTTGCCATCACGTTCCAACCAGCCAGGCTCCGGCCCAACTGAACATTGCGGCCAAGATTCAGCGGCGTGCTGTAGTCCACCTGGATGGTCATCGGATAGACGAGGATGTAATCCGGCAACACCATGCCGGCCGGTGGCGCGAAACCCCAGTGATACGCGTTGAAGGCGAACCGGGCGCCCGGCATGACCGCTCTCACCCGCTTGGCCACGTCCTCGACCATGTCAACCAACGGTGCGGACGGATTGCCGCCGTGCTGGTCAGCGAACTTGCGGCTGTCCGCATCCATGTCCCAGCCCCAATCCATGTCGTGAATCCCGAACCAGACTTTTCTATAATCCGGCAAGGCCTTGAGCCTCTCGACGATTTGTTCCGCCATGATCCGGCGGACATCGGCATTCATCATTGCGACCTGGCCACCCGCGTACCAGTCCGGATGACTCTTCCAGTATTTATCGCGCGGCAGCAAGTCCCAGAACGATGCGTCGCCCCCCTTCGCCAGCCAGCTGTGATCCCAGTCGTCAAGTTCGGCGGGCGTGGGTTCGAACGACGGCCCATGAGACTCGCCGTTCAACAAGTTGTGCGCGCGGAAAGCCTTGTCCTGTCCTTCCCAACTGAGGACCTCGCGGTAGGCGAAGCGCGGAACCTGTCGATCATGAGGTGCATCGATTTGCAACGTGGGCCGCGATGGCACATACGTGGCATCGGGAGCGAGCCATTTCACGCCAAGCACCCGATCGAGAAACCAGTTCACGCCGTACAAGGTGCCGCGCGATGTTGTGCCCGCAATCACGAGATTCTCGCCCGAGGTACACAGCACAAATCCATCCGGTCTCAGTGTTTCAAAAGCGGCCGAGGGGCACAACGCACGCGCGAGCCGGTTGTCGAGGCCGATAACAATCGACGGCCCCTCCTGCGGCGCGTTGTCGTCAGCAAGCCGCCCGAAGTTACTGCCGGTCATGCGCTTCAGGTAATTGGCAAGATCGGTGGCAGCGTGCAACGTCACGGCATCGGCGAGTGCTCCGACCTGCACGTGGTATCGCGTGGCGCCATGATCCGCGAGCGTGAGCGTCCGCGCAGGCGGTCCGCCCGACTTGATGATCGCGGCGAGCAACGCTTCCCGTTTCCCAGCGGCGATGGGAGCAGGCAAAAGTTTCGCTCGCATCAGCGCACCTTGCAATGTGTCGGCTGTCGTCACGGGATCGTCGGTCGCCGTCACACTGATCCTGCTGAATCGCGCCGCGCCGGACTGCCCCTTCGCTTTACGCAGATACAGGATCATCTGGTTCGCCCCCTCGGGCGCTTGCACGACAACGCTGGAGCTGTGCCACTCGTTGTCGATGCCGTTGTTCACCACCAGCGCGGGTTCCGTTCCCCAGGGCTGCTGGACAGATTCGATCCCTCTCCAGCCCGGATCGACTCCAGGACCGCGAAAGCTGATTTGAACGAACGCTGTCTTCGCAGGAGCATCGATAGAGCGGATGTTCAAGCTGATTCGATAACGCCGGCCTGCCTGGATGACGATCTTGTCCTGGGCGGCGTAACCCGACTGCACCTCGAGCGCATTGCCGTATTTTGCATCGGGGGCAATGGCGAACTTCTCTCCCCACCAGCCTGTCGTGCCTTGTACGAAATCGCCGTTGACAAGCAGCGTCGCGGCGAACGCGTGGCGGCTAAAACAAGTCATCGCGAGGACCGAGATGACGAGAAACGCTCGAAGCCACAAAGACCCGCTAGCGCGCGGCGGGTGCAAGCGCTCAATTGTTTCCGCAAGGGGGCACAGCGTGACAACGCGCATCGCGCTATCTCTTGACGCCATCGATGCTGGGCGGCATCAACAGCGGCAAGTGGAACTTGTTACGGAAGTGCAGCAGGCTCTGCAAGTGATAACGGCCTGCGCGCGACAGCGGCCCTCCGGCTGACTGCCGCTGGTGGTCGTGCATCAGGCGCGCGCCGGGCACGCAGGCAATTCGATAGCCGGAATTCCACACGCGCGCGCATAGATCGACGTCTTCCATATAGAGGAAATAGCGCTCGTCCATGCCGCCCAGCTCTTCATAAACATTCCGCTTCACGATGAACCCGGTTCCCATGACCCAGTCTGCATCGAAAGGCACACCGGGAATCCAGGCCTCGATCATCATGTGGCGCTTGACACGGTGTTCAAGCAACCTCAGCTTACCGAGCGGCGTACGACGCCCGATGATATCCAGGAGACTGTAGAAGCGGCGCGCGGAGTATTGGCGCACGCCGTCGGGATAGGTCAAGTCCAACCCGACCATGGCGACGTCCGGCGCGGTGTCCAGAACGGCCAGCGCTTTCTCGATGCTGTTGTCGACAAAGTAGGTGTCGGGGTTAAGGACAAGGATTCTTTCTCGCGTCCCGGCAACCGCGCCGAGATTGACTCCTGCCCCAAAGCCGCGATTCATCGACGCGCGCACGAGGCGCACGCCATCTGGCAGCTCCGTGCGCAAACGCTGATACGAGTCATCGGGTGAAGCGTTTTCGACAATGACCATGTCGGACGCACGCGCAATGCGCAAAGCGAGCAGTGATTTCACGCACCTTACAGTAAGATCAGGTGTACGAAAGTTTACTATTACAACGTTCAAATGGCCTTCAGTGTTCATGGCTTCCTCGCAACGGGCTACACAGTACGCCGGACAATGAAGCTATTGTTTTCTTGCCAGCGACGCTTGTTCCACAATGGTCCAAAGTTCATCGGCTGAACGATCCCAACTGAATCGCATCGCCTGCTCACAACCGCACTCGATCAGCTCTTCCCGCAGGACGCGGTCTTCTGCAAGCCGGTTCATCGACTGGGTGATGTCGTCAACCGACCTTGGATCGACGGTAATGGCCGCACTACCGGCGACTTCGGGCATTGCCGACACGTTCGAGGTGAGCACCGGTACGCGCGATGCCATTGCTTCCAGGATCGGCAAACCAAATCCTTCATAAAGCGATACAAAAGCGACGAAGAGTGCTCCCCGGTACAGCTTCGGCATTGACGCGTCCGGGACATCTCCTGCAAAGCGCAGGCGCCATGAGATGCCCAGGGCGTGCGCCAGTTCCTTGAGCGCTGCGTCGGGATTGCCCGTCAGCATCAAGTGGATTCCTCTCGCGGGAAGCGACGAGCGTGCATAGGCCGTAAGCAACCGCTCGAGATTCTTGTAGTTCCGCCGGTTGCCCGGATAAAGGATATAAGGGGCATCGGACTCAAGCACCTCGTCGTTGTTTGCGTAAGCCGGATCTACCGCGTTGTACACAACGTGAACCTGGGTGCGAGGCATGCCCGACCACGCGAGGAACTCGTTGCGCGTGTAGTCGGAAACGCAGATCACTGCTGCGCAACGCAGGTACATTCGCCTGAACAGGACATCGTAGTAAGCGCGATGCAGCCGCGAGTAAAAATGCAGATGCGTCAAATCATGGACGGTCACGACGGCCGGCCGGTTGCTGAACGCCGGAGGAACAAACCCGGGATTCCAGAACACGCCATCGTCCTCGTCATCGAGCGCCCGCGAAATCGCGAAAGGCGACCAGGGACTGCCCAGGCCACTCTCTATTTTCAACGGGACGATGCTGATTTCAGCCGGCGCACGCTCCATACAAGCCGTCATCACGTTACCGATGCCCGTCTTCGCCGGCCAGCGAAGGTCCGCGTAGACAGTGAGCGCAGGTAGGGCAACAGCGAGGCGAGAGTAATTATTCATATCTATCCCTGATCAACCCATCCGAGCACACGATGCGTCGCGGCGATCCAGTAATAGCGCGCGCGACCCAGGTCTCCTTTCAGAAACGACACCACGCAGCCAGCGGCCGGCCTGGCAGCGACGTAGAGAACGAAATGCATCGGATACCGGTTCAGCGACAGTACCCGGCCGAAACCGCGGTTGTAGAGCCTTCCACGGGCGTAAGCCTTTTCGTCGTAGATCGCCAGCGGCTCCGGGTGGCAGACACGCAGCGCCGGCTCGTAGCAAACCTTGTATCCGGCATTGAGCACGCCAAGAAGAAAATTGACTTCTTCTCCCGCGCCCCAGCGCGAACCCGAACCCACGCCCAGTTGCTCGTCGAACCCTCCCACGGCGCGTACAGGTTCTGTACGTAGGAAGATCGTGTACGACGTTGCACAGGTCCAGATGTTGTAGCGGTTGACCGTCAACGGGCTCGTTGACCAACGCCCCTGTGAAGGGTTGTTGTCGCCGTCTACGCTGCACCCGGTCACTCCGGCGAGTGCGGCGTCACTGCCGAGCTTGCCTGCCACGAATTCGAGAACGTGCGGCAGGTACCAACAGTCGTCGTCCGGGAAGGCAACAATGTCTCCGCTTACAGCTTGCAGTCCGACATTGCGCGCACGCGACAAGCCTTTCTCCGAACGACAATAAACAATCTGAAAATCATCCTTGAAGCGGTCGATGATCGCGGTCACGCGGTCATCGTGATTCTGGTCCACGACGATCAGTTCGAAATTACGATAGGTCTGCTCCGCAAGAGAACGGAACAAACGCTCGATCTCTCGGCTGCGCCCCAGTGTCGCCATGATCAGCGAGAATTTCATATCGGCTCACCGTGAACCTGCACCGGCGAGCCGAATCGTTCAGCGCGACTACGTAAGCTCCTGGCCGCGCGAGCCGCTATGGAAGGCCCACCGCGCCCCCACGATACGAGATAGCCGATAAGAAAATAGGCCGTCTCGTTCTGATGCAATGGATTCGATATTGACCACGCCGCTATTGGCGCCAAGCAAATCATCGTCGCCCAACCAAGACCCAGGCCGCAGAAAAACACCAGCCATGCGATCAGCCCGGGGATGCCTGCGATCAGCGCCATGTCGATCGGCGAGGAAAAGACTGAGTTCGTACCAGCACCTAATCCCTTGACGTCGACCACGGCGGTCGAGAAAAAGCTTTCAACAAAACCGAAGCCGTGGCCCAGCCAGTCCTGCGCAATCAGACCCATGCTGATGGTGAACGCCAGGCCGCGCTCTTCCTCAAGACGAACGTTCAACATGTCACCCGAAAGCTCCCCGCCGAATCGCCAGTAATAGAGCCCGCCACCCAGCGCCAGCAGTAGCAGCTTGATGCCGTTATAGCCCTTCAACTGCATCATGAGTACGATGCCGCAGGGAATCAGCACGGTCTTCGACTCGCTCACCAGCGCATTCGCCACCCCGAACGCCAGGAGTATGGATACGTCGAAAGGCTTGCGGTCCGACTGGAGAAACAACATGTAACTCGCGCCGAAAAAGAACAGCGCGAACCAGTTACGCTCCAGAAACGAGCCGTGTATGGCGTCTTGCATGAATTCCACTTGCTTGTAGACGTAGGGGACATCGAGCTTCTGCAAGGCAATCTGGAACAAGAAAAAAACGATCAAGGTAACGTACCCATAAGGCAGCCTGTTCTCCAGATAGTGGCGGCCAAACTGCCGGCCCACCAGATAAAACACCGGATACACGAGTGCAAACTTGATGATCTGCGGCACTTCCTTCGTATGCGGATAACCCGCAAACAATGTCAGCCATATGGCGACACCGAGAAAGAAAAGATAAGCAAGCACCTCGCGGCCCATCACATGGACGCTTCGTGTCGCCAGCAGCAGCGCGAACACGATCAACGACCAGAACTGATTCAACTGGGCCCCGCCCACTTGCGTGCACTGCAGCGACAGAAGCAACAGACCACTGAGCAAGAACACGTCGAACAGAACGTGTCGCGTATCGTCTGAACGCCGGAATGTATTCGCAGCGCTTGGGTAGCGGTCGAATCCTTGCTCTCCTACCCGCGCCGCACGAACTGGTTTCATCGGCGTTACCCCGGGTAGTACGACCCGTACTTCATGCTTCGCTGCGGCACGTCGTTCACCAGCACACCGCTCACTTCAACGTTCGCGTTCAACAGTCTCCGCTCGGCTTCAGCGATCTCGGCCGAGGTGTGCCGTCCATGCCGCACTGCGAACAGCGTCGTACCGGCGTAGCGCGCGACTACCGCTGCGTCCGCTACGGCCAGCAGCGGTGGCGCATCGATCACGACCACGTCGTAGCGCCTAGAGAACTCGTCGAGCAAGCTCTTGAACCGGTTGCTCATCAGCAGTTCAGTCGGGTTGCCCGGCTTCGTGCCCTTTGGAAGAAAGTCGAGATTGGTCCCCGCTACGCCACGGCGTATCAAACGTTCAGGCGGCTGACCTCCTACGGCTTCCGACAAGCCCGGGCTGGCCGGGACATCGAAGTACGTGTTGATATCGCCGCCGCGCATGTCTGCATCGACCAGCAGCACCATTTTTCCTCCCGCTGCCAATACGGTAGCGAGGTTCGCAGCGAGGAACGATTTTCCTACGTCCGGCCGCGGCCCAGTGAGCAGGATGATGTTGTTCTGCGGTTGAAACGCGCCGAAGTGAAGCGCTGTTTGAAGGCTGCGAATTGCTTCGACCGCAATGTCGTCCGGCGCCTGCGTAGCCAGCAAATGCTGTCCTTTCGCGCCGCGACGCAACCGGTTCTCGAGCTTGGCCTGCTTCTCGCTGTGAGGCACGACCGAGTAGACCGGTGCACCGAGGACATGCTCGAAATGCTCGGAGTGCTCCATGCCCGGACGAAATCGGCGACGCAGGAAGGGCATCCCCAGACCCAGGACCAACCCAACCATCAGCGACATACCGGCAATGACCGTCTTTCTCGGCTTGACCGGCTTGGCTGACGTCATCGCCCAGTCGACCACCCGGACGTTGCCCATCTGCCCCGCCCTGACAATGTTCAACTGCTGTGCGCTGTTGAGCATGTTCGTATACAGCTCGGTATTGACGCGTACGTCGCGCAACAGCCTGAGCGCGTTCTGTTCGGTGTTTGGCAACACCGCGACGCGATCGGTGAAGGCGCGTTGCTGCTCCTTCAACTGTTCGATGCTCTGGGTCAGAGAAGCAACAGCCGGGTACTGGTCCGAGAACCGATGCGCGAGCTCGTTGCGCCGCTGCTCGAGGTCCATCTGCCTGGACTGGGCATCTACCATTTGCCCAAGTAGCAATCGGCTCTCCTCGCTCAAGTCGACCGTACCGTGCGCGTTGCGAAACGCGTTGTAGGCATTTTCGGAATGCTCAAGCGCCGTCTTCAGTATGGGCAACTGCTGGTCCAGGAACGCAAGTGTTGTCTGCGCTTCCTGCCTCTTGTGTTCCACATTCTGTGCGACATACTTACGCGCAATCTCGTTGACAATCTGTGTAATTTTTACGTTATCCTGACCTTCAAGCGTAACTGAAAGAATTCCAGCTTGTTTACCCAGCTCTTCGACCTTCAGGTCATTTTGCAAACGATCAATTGCATCTAGTTCACGCAAACGCTTGACCGAAAACCGTGTACCGGGATTGGCCGCAAGACTGCTGACCTTGATCGAAACGTTCTCGCCCTGATCGTTGCCAACCGTGTCCTCGCCTACTGTCCCTCGCGCGACGATGATGTCGTCACTGTTCTGCAAAACGTAGGAGCCGCCAGTCCCGGCCGTCAGGGTGTAGGTCTCGTCCTCCTTCGCGCTAAACGTGGCGACGCTGATCTTCTCTCCACCCCACGCGTAACCACTCAAGCCGAGTAACGGCTTGGCCGGCTCGCTGCCCGTCATCTGCCGCGCGATCCAGTGACCGATGACCGGAAAGTATTTTGGTGTCGCGTCAACGCTCAGGTTGAGCGCCTTGACGGTTGGCTGGATGACTGCGCGGGAACGGATCAGTTCAGACTCGGCAGCAGTCGCGGCAGCAGGGTCGAACGGAGTACTCGCGTCCTTGTTCTGCCAGGGTGTTGGGCTGCTGGTGTTGCTGCTGTTCGGGTCTTCGACCTGAATCATGGCGTCTGCGCGATAGACTGGCGGCGCAAGGAACGCGTAGGCAAGACCTAGCAAGAAGATGGTTACTACGACCCAGAAAACCGTCTTTCGGTTTTCCATTACAACATCAACGTTCTCAGACAGCGAAACGTCATCCCTCACTGGCGGGTCGATATAGCGCGGCGCGATTCGTCTCGTCATAGAACTCTCGTCTCGTCACAGAGCTCGAAACATAGAACTCGAAAATATGAGTGAAAATTCGTTTCATGGGGCCAGTCTCCGGTGGCAGGAAGCAACTCTTTGGTTGCTAGGCAGGAGTAAATCACACGAACCCGCCGGAAACGAGACTTGGCGATTGAGTCCCCGTTGTTGTCTTCTATCTACTATCTTTTAACCAAGAACTTACGGCGGACGTGCGCTTGAGCACCGACTGTTTCGTATCGTGAAAATCGGATTTATTACACACTGTTACGATAAGGATACCTAACGTGTCAAAAAACTGTAAAGAAGTCTTGAAGCCGGAGTCAGATCCGCACTTGATAGAGACGTCGCGTCCGTGCGCTCTCACGACCAAAGACTTTGCAAAGCCTAACGCCTCACAAATAAATTTTGTCAGCGCGTAACAATTGCACTGCATTCCTTCTTACTGGAAAAAATTTGGTACGATCTGCAAGGAAGTCGACAGGCCTTGCGAAACACTCAATGGCCTGTTCTATGACTCCCTAATGACGTTCCATCAAAAAAATCTCGACCGTCAACTTCACCCGCGCGGTTGACGATGCGTTTCTTCGTGGCTACGCTTCGTCTCAAACTTATCGGCGATGTGAGGCATTCTCGTGTACACATACAGTCCACATGACGACGGGGAGTATCTGATCGAAGTTCGTAAGCTTGGTCCGAAATACACGTATTACTTGCGGTCCCGTAGCGACGCACGTCCATACACCCCGTCCACGGGATTCTTTGACAACCCGGAAGATGCATTACAGGCCGCACTCACCAAAGCCGTGCAGCTTCATTGCGAGCGCGCGTAATTACAGGGCACGCTTGGCATGCACGAGATCGCAACACAGCCCGTTCCGCGCGTTGCTCGCACCCGGACGGTGCGTCGGCACGGAAGTGACAGCGGAAAGCAGGCAAGTTGTTGGCTAGCCTTATCTATCGTTCGGATTCCGAATCAAGCTTCAGATGCGGGATTGGACATATTCATTGTGTTGCTGCCGTCGATGCTCGCAGCGCATCCATCCATCCATCTGCGCCGCGCCAACCACTACCGGCGCGCGAACGTTCTGAGCGAGACCATCTGTCATCACGCTCGAACACGATACGGCGATCACTCTGTTTTCCTTAGTAGCCACATATTATGAAGAATTTTCTTAAAACGATTGGCATGGTATTCAGTGCTATTCGTCTCATTCCCCATTTAATTCTGCTGGCAACCCGGGATAAAAATGGGCTGATTCGAGCCGATATCGATCGCTGGAACGACATATATATGAAAGATAAAAAATCCGGCCCTGCCCTCGCGTTCATTCGATTGATGACCATCTACCCCGAATATCGGAATCTTTTTTATCATCGCGTGGGTTGGCTCGGAAAAATCGTCAATCCGTTGTGCCGCCCAATGAACACCCTGTTCATCTCGACCGACGTTATTGGACCTGGCTTGTTCATTCAGCACGGTTTTGCCACGATAATTGCTGCGAAGTCGATCGGAGCAAACTGCTGGATAAATCAACAGGTTACGATTGGGTATTCCAATACCGACGACTGCCCAACCATTGGCGACAACGTGACGATCAGCGCAGGCGCCAAACTGATCGGCGCCGTTACACTAGGGAACAACTCGAAGGTCGGGGCGAATGCAGTTGTCGTTAAAAACGTGCCGGCTAACTCAACCGTTGTTGGTGTTCCCGCCCGGATTGTCAAACGCGATGGCAAGCGCGTGAACGAATCACTTTCTTGATCACTTTCAGCGTTTTCCACGCCGCCAACGCGTTATGCAAAACGGTACTTTTCGCTGACCTCTTTAGAAGCATAGATGATCATGGCAGTCATTAGTACTTCGGTTGCTACTACAGAATAAGCTGCGCCCACCGCCCCCCAATAATAGATGACGAACGGTGCCTGGCAGACGTGGAAAATAGCGCCGAGAGAATAGATCTTTTTAAGCACGGCCTGATTTCCAGAGGCGATGAGGCGAAGTTGAACGAGTGTCGCTGCAACACCGATGATAACGGGCACAATAATCATTACCCGCAATATCTGGAAGGTTTCATGAAATTTGCTTCCAAAAAAATTCTGGATGAACCACGCACCAAAGAGCTCAAATCCCACAAAAATCAGTATGCCTGAGGCCAAAAATGCCAAAATAAACCGTCGTATGATTTTCTGAACGCCGAGATGGTCACCCTCCGCATACATGCCACATATCTTCGGGAAAAACGCTTGTATGGGAGGTGTTGAAAGTTGGCGAAGAGGTGTTGTTATTTTATCCGCGGCAACGTAGTACCCCACGCCGACGCTGCCGCTTATTAATCGCAAGAGCAACACGTTGGCATACATGTATATTGAGGTCAAAGCCGAACTGAGAAAGAGATGATACGATTCCTTCGCTTCTGCGAGGATCGATTCGGCCGTTGTCTCGACCTTAAGACGTATTTCACTTTGAAAAAATGCAATTGCCGTAAGGACCAGGCCAGAAATTAATGAGGGCGCAAATTGCAAACCCGCTGCCAGCCCGACGTCCCCACTCCCCTTTACAAGCAAGAAAAGCGGCGCCAATAGGACGATTCTTGTCACCACAACCGACGCCGCAAGCACCGACATTCGCTGCAATCCCTGGTACAGCCAAGTGGGAGTGAGCACGTTCCCCCATAAAACCAGGTTCGCGAGTAACAGCGAAGTTTGATCTTCGGGACTTTTATAAACAGCCAGAGCGAGAAAAATCAGGATTCCCGAACCGATCAACGCCAGCACGGTTTTTGCGCTCATCGTTGTCCAATATATTCTATTTATTATGCCCGGCTCATTCCTGTGGATGGCAATCTTTCTAGTGCTCGTAAGATCAAACCCGAAATCGACAAAAATCAGCAGGATTTGTGCGACCGTTTGCGCATAACCGATCGTACCGATACCGGCCGGACCCAGGACGTACGAAAGATACGGTATCGTGATCAACGGCAGAGCGTAAGTTATCAGCTGGACCGCATAGAGAGCAACGATACTTTTTCTTGTCGATGCCATGGTACTCGTTCGTTAAAATTGGTCGGTTCGAAGCATTCGGAGGCGAATCTTATTTCGCAACGGACGCTCCACTTCAGCTAAAATTTCTTCAACCCTGCTTTAACTGCAATTTTTTCCACGATAGTCAACGGAGACGGCTGAACAAAGCCGGTTGAAGAATTTGCAAGACGCATACTGAAAAATAACTCCTGGAGTATGCATCGGGCTTTATTTGCCATCTTGGCGTGATTTTTAACCGACAGCGGTTCGGCCTTGTACCAGGCTGGTGGATCCGTTGAGAGGAGCCAGCCCGATATGTGCTGCCTGAGAGAACGAGCAACGCCCGGTCCAAAAAAAATGTCTTCGTCCGGACTATCGTTGATATAAGCGTTCAGCTCCGGCGCGTAGATCGCGTGGTCGATGCTCACGAGCGCGGCATCATCCATTACGAAAAGATTGGAGCGCACCCAACGTGTGCCAAGGAGATGGTTGACTTCGACCTGCCGTACCGCTGAATCGATCCGGCCCGCGATGAATTTCGTCCCCATATGGGTGCGTGCCGCGCGGTGCAGGTTTCGCAAGAAAAATTTGTCAACTGGCTGATGCGTGCCGAGTGTGTCGTTAGCAAACAAGCAAGCGAAACTTCCAGGAACGCTCATTCTCAGGTCGTTCAAGCCTCGCTGGTACGCACCAAATTCGAGCCCTTCATTGTCGTGTCGAATGATCTTTACGTGCGAGGAGACGTTGGAAAATACGCTTTCTGCATGACTTTCGCTGATTGCCGGGTTATTTACTACTACTCGCAACGATCTCATTTCTTGCCAGGCGGCGAAGACCCGCGTAATTTGTGCGATTTTCTTCAAGTAAGCGGGGTAGTAAACTACAACGATCATGTGCATATCTTCTCCTTTCACGCTACGGTCGCCCTCGCCATCCATGTGAATTCATCCCTCATGTTGGTCCTGCTCAACGTCCAGGTTGACGACAAGTAAAATTCAAGACCCCATTAAGGCCGCGGTGCCAGATTTGCCGCCTAGCCAAATGACCCATGCCTTGGGCTGTCGACCTTCAGCATACAACTCAGGTCAGCCACAACTCAACGGCTATATTAGGTCAGTAGAACATCTCAAAACGGTGAAAACCCGGCATGTCGCCTTGAATCTGTGCTTTGTCGGAATTTGGCTAAGTCGCCTTGCCCCGTGTTGAAATAATAAGGAGTAGCAGTACGACTCGAAGAGCGGCGGGAACGTGGAGAGCGTGAGTTGTTGCGCGGGATTTCAGGACACCACCGGAACATGCACCATCGCAACGATCCTGCACTTGCGAGTCTGAGGCTCCATTTGTCCCAACATCGTTCGGAGAAATTTAGCGTGGGCCAATGCGCGAACGTCTACTACCCGGGTCGGTGCCGGGAGCGAACGTTGGTGGAACCTGCATCAAAGGTGTTGGGTTACCCACCACGGGCCGACGTCGTGGTCGAAGTAGAAGCACTGCCGGCTCGCCGTGGATAACGCCTGAGAGCCAGTTCGTAGCATATGCAAACCGGGTACCGATCGATCAATGACCAAAATAGATCGAGTGAGCGCCAGGAATTGTTGTTGGTGCGCCCGCCTGCGAGGAACCATCCGAGACTCCGCCGACCGCGGTGTTATTCAGCGTCGTGCCGTCCTGCGCTTGAACGCGCGCTTCAGCGGCCTGAATATCGGCTGGATAGTGCACGTCGTTCACGCCCGGGCGATATCCGGCTTGTTCCAGACGTACCAGGTCCGCGCGCACTTCAGCACGCGTCACCGGCCCATTGGACTCCTGCGCAAACGAGAGAACCGGAGCGGCCAGCGCGCTTGCAACCAACGCTACATAGATAAGAGATTTCATGGTGGATTACCTTTTGCATTTAGCTGTGGACGGCCTCACACACTGCGAATGAAGCCTCGGGTCTCACCGCCTCGTCGTGAGGAGAGTGAGTAAGCCTTATTCTGCGCAAGAGGGAGTGACGCAAGACTGACGCGTACATTACATCGCCGTCATGTTCTGATATTCGTTGCCGCCGCGATCCGGGTGCGAACGAAACAAGCTCCCGCTACCGCGATAGCCCGCTCATCTCGAGGGACAGTTCAATGTTTTCACGTGCATGTTCTGACAGGGATAGCTAGGCGGAAGTCTCGGTGCTTCGCTGGAGCGCGATGCATACAAGCTTCTTCCCGCCGCAGGGGCGGCGCACCCCGCCACCGCCCCGAGTAAAACCAAAGTGACGATAAGACGGCCCAGCGTAGAAGATATTGTCGCCATGAGTTGACCTTTGAGGTGATGCGTCGACCGATTGCAGCGTGGTCTTCCGTTGAAGACTAATCAAGCGGTCAAAGCAATGTATTTTATTCAGTTATACATAATTATTAACGAGAAGCCAGTTTCGACGATCATCAGAAAACGCTCATGTTTAAAACGTCGTAGTGTCTAATTCAGCGGCAAACTTAATCTTCTAAAATCTGCTTGAGAGCGAGAAACCGGACTGTGTGTTGATCTCGTACAGTTTCTATTATTGGATCGCGCACCCAAACGTGAGGTGACGCGAAAATGACGTTTCCGTAATCTGAAAAGCACCCGTCACGTATGGAACGATGCCTGCGCCGATAGAACAGAGGAGCACCGGCCACAGCATAAGAGTCCAGCATTGTCAGGGCGCAAATCCGGGCGTCAGTCCAGTGCCGCCTCCACACTATGGATGAATTATTGAGGAAATCGAATCAAATAAATTGTGAAAATGATTTTGTCACCCGGCCAAAACAGCCGGACGAAAAATCACTTGCCCGCTATCTGTGCACTGCCTCGCGGATTCGCTTGGGGACGATTCCACCAGCCCCCGCCCAAGGCCTGAAACAGCGCCGCCGTGTCGGACAGGCGAGCCGCCTGCGCCTGTACCAGCGCGAGCCGGGCAGCCTGATAGGTCTGCTCTGCATTCAAGACATACAGATAGGATATCGACCCGAGTTGTTGTTCACGGCGTGCCAGTTCCAGACTTCGGGAAGCCGCCTGCTCGGAGGTGACGGCGGCTTGCAGTGTGTTGGCGTCGTACTGCAAGGCCCTCAGGACATCGGCCACGTTCTGATAGGCGCCGATTACCGTCACTCGGTATTGCGCGGCAGCCTGGTCGAATGCGGCCTGTGCCGCTCGCTGACGATGCAACAGCATTCCGCCCTGAAAAATCGGTTGCGACAACTTCCCGACCACCGTGAAAAACTGGTTGTACGGCGAGAATGCACTAGCTATTGCATTGGGCGACGTGCCTAACGTCGCCGTCAATGAAAGCTGCGGCAACCGGTCGGCAATCGCGACGCCGACCTGCGCGCTAGCCGCATGCAGCGTCGCCGCCGCGGCGAGGATATCGGGGCGCTGAACGACCAGGTTCGAAGCAATACTCACTGGAAGGTCCTCAGGCAGATGCAATGAGGAAAGATCGAAATTCTCGACGACATCCTGATTCGGCAGGCCGCCTACCAACGCAATCAGCGCGTTGCGCTGGAGCGCCAGCTGTTTCTGCAGAGGTGGCAGCAGTTGCTGCGCCTGGGCCAGGACGGCGTCTTGCTGAATGACGTCCGATTGGGCGATTTCCCCCACTGCATATTCGCGCTGGAGGATGTCCCGGAGTTTCGTGTCGGCCTGGATCGTCTCCTCTTGAGCCGCGATCTGGCCGCGTAATCCAGCCTCCTGGACCGCAGCGAGCACGACGTTAGTGCTCAGCGTCAGGTACGCCGCCTCGAGTTCGAAGCGCTGATTGTCGGCCTGCGCCGCATAGGACTCGATCGTCCTGCGATTAAGACCGAACGCATCGAGTGAATATGAAACGCTAAGGCCGGCCGTATAGAGTGAATAGATCGGCTTGCCATTTGCGGCAACCGGTGCAAGGCTCGCGGTCGACGTCTCGTTCCTGCTGGCGGACGTATCCAGGCTGACGCTCGGAAACAGCGACCCGCCCTGCGCCAGCATATTTTCCTGGGCGACCTTGAGCGACGCCTGCGTCGCCGCTATGGTGGGATTGGCCTTGAGCGCCCGGTCCACGAGATCGTTCAGGGGCGGTGACCGGAACAGCTCCCACCATCGACTGGAAATATCCTTACCTTGAACGAATTTCTGCGCCTGTCCAAGCGCACCCGGCGCTGACACCGTGGCCGGCGCCAGTGGCTCCGGCGTGTATCCGGCACCGGCCGGCGCGGACGGCTGCTTGAAGTTCGGTCCAACGGCACAACCCGCGAGCAGCAGTGTCGCGAACAGGCTTGATGAGCGTTTTGAAGCCATGACTGGGAAACCTACCTTTCTTATTCTGCGAGTTGCGGCCGCGACGCGGGCTCGACCAACGCCCGCGATTCCCGTCGCTTGCCGATGAACCAGGGATACACAGCGGGCAGGACCAATAGCGTCAGCAGCGTGGCCGAGACCAGGCCGCCGATCACTACCGTAGCAAGCGGGCGCTGAACTTCGGCGCCTGAGCTTGTGGAAAGCGCCATGGGCAGGAAACCCAGGCTCGCGACAGTCGCGGTCATCAGCACCGGACGAAGCCGTGTCATTGCCGCTTGCATGGCCGCTTCCACGGGATCGAGGCCGGCTGCGCGCTTCTCTTCGATGTAACTCACCATCACCACGCCGTTCAGCACCGCGATACCGAACAATGCGATGAAGCCGACTGCAGCGGAGATGCTGAATGGCAGGCCGCGCATCCAGAGCGCGAAGATTCCGCCAATCGATGCAAACGGCACGTTGAAGAAAATAAGGGCTGCAAGCCGCATGCTTTTGAACATCAGGAACAGAAGAGCGAATATCAGCGCGAGCGCTATCGGAACGACGATGGTGAGCCGGGACATGGCCTCCTGCAGATTCTGGAAACTGCCGGCCCACGAGACGGTGTATCCCGGCGGCAAATGCGCCTGGGACGTTACCGCCTCCTGTGCGGCCGCCACGAAGCCGGCAAGATCGCGGCCGCGCACATTAGCCTGAACCGTGATGACGCGCTGCCCCTGCTCCCGCGCGATCGCCGACGGTCCCGGCTCCATCCGTATGTCCGCGATCTCGCTAAGGGGGACCGCGCGGCCTGCACCGTCGCTCACGCGAAGATCGCCGATCCTCGCGACGCTGTTCCTGTCATTCGGCTGGAGGTGAACACGGATGTCGAACCGGCCGTCCCCATCGACGATCGTGCCCACCGTGCGGCCCCCGAGGGACTGCACGAGGTCGAGTACCTGACTGGCATTCAGGCCGTAGCGCGCCACCGCCTCGCGATTGACGACGATACGCAGGTAAGGCTGGCCGACGGTCTGCTCGGCCTGTACGTCGGCTGCTCCCGGAACCCGCGCGAGAACGGCTGCCACGCGCTCGGCCGCATCGTGCAGCAGGTCGAGGTCGTTGCCGTGGATCCGCACGGCAAGATCGGCCTGTACGCCTTGCAGCATGTCGTCCATGCGCATCTCGATAGGCTGGGCCCAACTCAGTTGCAGGCCGGGCACGGCGCGGTTCAATGCGTCTGAATAGGCGCTGATCAGCCCCGCCTGCGTCCGTGCGGTGCGCCACTGGGCGGTGGGCTTGAGCATGATGAAGGTGTCGCTCTGCTCGACGCCCATCGGGTCTGTCGGGATCTCGGAAGTTCCTCCCAGCGTGACTGCCGACTGCACCTCCGGAAAACGCATCAGCGTACGCTCGATCATCGTCTGAGTCTGGATGGCCGATGTCAGCGAAATGCCCGGCAGCTTGGTCGTAGTAACAGTCAGGGCACCTTCGTCGAGGCGTGGGAGGAATTCCGCGCCGAGCCGCGAGCCGGCGATGCAGGCGCTCAACAGCAGCAGCACGGCCAGTCCCATGGTAATGGCGGGATGGCGGGCGGTTCGTGTCAGTGCCGGCCGGTAGACCCGGCGAGCCCACTGAATAATGCGGCTATCATGTTCCGCCACGCGACGCCGCAGCAGGAAGCTCGCCAGTACCGGCATGAGTGTGAGGGTCAGCGCGAGGGATGCAATGAGCGCGAAGATCACAGTCATCGCCATCGGCTTGAACATCTTCCCTTCGACCCCTTGCAAGCTGAGGATGGGCAGGTACACGGCGGTGATGATCATGACGGCGTAGGTGACCGGCCGCGCCACCTCTTGTGCAGCCTCGCGGACTACTTGCTCGACCGGACGATCCGGCATTTCAGCGCGCCTGCGCACCACGTTTTCGATCAGGACGACCGCACCGTCGACCAGCAGGCCGAAGTCGATCGCGCCAAGGCTCATCAGGTTGCCGGACATGCCGGCGTAGTACATCGCCGTGATCGCGGCCAGCATGGAGAGCGGGATAGCGAGCGCCACGATCAGCCCGGCGCGGATATTCCCCAACAGCAGGAACAGCACGACCATGACGAGAATCGCACCCTCGGCGAGATTGTGGGCAATGGTATGCAGTACGCGATTCATGAGATCCGCGCGGTTGTAGTAAGGAGCGATCTCGACGCCGGGCGGCAGGGACTTCTGGATCTGCCTGATAGACGATTCGACATTCTGCGCGACCACCCGCGTGTTTTGTCCGAGCATCATCAACACCACACCGACAACGGCCTCGCCCTTGCCGTCGCGCGTCACGCCACCCAGGCGCGGCATCGGCGCTTCGACCACCTTCGCAACGTCGCGCACGTAAAGCGCCGCTCCGCCGCTGCGGGTGCGCAGCACAATGTTGCCGATGTCCGCGCGGCTCTGGAGCAATCCCTCGCCGCGGATAATGGCCTCGCCGCCGTTATGTTCGATCGTGGCTCCCCCGGCTGCGCCGTTGTTCATCTGCACGGCGTTGTACACGTCGTCGATAGAGAGGCCGTAGCGAGTCAACGCATCGTCCGATACCTGTACTTCGTAGGTCTTGAGTTCGCCGCCATTGACGTTCACATCCACCACGCCAGGCACCTGCCGCAGCCGCGGAGCGACCTGCCAGTCGAGGATCGTGCGCAGGTCCATCAGCGAGCGTCCCTTGCCGCGCACCTGGAACTGGTAGATCTCGCTCAGGCCATCGGAGAGAGGACCTAACTGCGGCGGACTGGTGCCCGGCGGCAACTGCACGTCGCGCAGGCGTTCGGTCACGAGGTTGCGATCGAGGTACATGTCCCCGCCATCCGCGAAGCGCACGTAAAGCACGGAAACGCCGTATCGCGAGATGGAGCGCAGGCCATGCATGCCCGGCAGACCCTGCAAGGCAAGTTCGATCGGCGCGGTGATGTTGCGCTCGACATCGAGTGGCGCAAGTCCCGGCGCCTGTGTTGTAACGAGCACCTGGAGCGGCGAGATGTCGGGGTCGGCATCGAAGGGCAGACGGTCCATGCTCATGAAACCGATACCGACCAGCAGCAGGACCAGCATCAGCACCACGGCGCGGTTCCGCAGCGCCGATTCGACAATTTTTGTGATCATGTGAGTGGCCTCTCAGCCTTCGTCTGGAATGGCGTTCTGAAGGAAATCGGCCTTTAGCCAATAACTTCCGCCGGTCACGATCCGCGTGCCGGCCGCCAAGCCGTCGACAACTTCGGTCAACCCGTCGCTGCTCATGCCCGTGCGAACGATCTGCTTCGTGAAATGGCCGGCACCGGAAGGAATGAAGACCGCCGTTTTACCGTCCACATCCTGCAGGGCTTCATCGGGTACCAGCACGGCGTTGCGGCCGAGCGGCGAGGCAATGTTTGCCGTCGCGAACATGTTGGCGCGCAGCGCACCGTCGGTGTTCGGCACGTCGGCTCGTACGGTAACGGTGCCGGTGTTTGGGTCGACCTGATCGGCAATGTAGGCGACATGTCCCGCAAACTGCTTGCCGGGATAAGCATCCACGGTGACTGTGACCGCGTCGCCCTCCTTGATCTCGCTCAGTTCACGCTCGGGGACGTTGGCTTGCATCCAAACCGTGGAGAGGTCCGCGACCGTGAAGATCTGCAGAGACGTGTCCACAATATCGCCGGGTGCGGCGCCCACCGTATTGATGACACCGTCAAAGGGCGCAACGACTGCGCCCAGCGAATCGCGAGGACTGAGTTGGGCAACGGCGCTGCTTTCGCCGCTCCTCGCGATCGATCCGGTTGGCTGAAGCCGTTGTCTCATGCCTTGCCATTTTTGCAGCTCCGCCTGGCGCGAGCGTAACGTGGCCTGTGCACTCGCCACCGCTGCGCGGCGACGTTCGAGTTCGCTCTGGGCCATTGCCCCAATGCCGAGCAGTTCGGTGCCGCGTGACAACGCTATCTCGGCTGTGGTGGCCGCCGCTGCCGCATCGGCGACCGCGGCCTGCGCACCGGCCACCTGGCTGCGCACGTCACTGAGATCGAAGTCGTCCAGGATGGCGAGCCGTTGGCCCGCGTGCACGTGCTGTCCGACGACCACGTCGATCGCTTCGATACGTCCACGTGAAGGAGAACTGACTTGAGCCAGACGCTTCGCGTTGAAGCCGACCACGCCCGTGACCTGCGTCGTGCGCACCAGAGGCTGGAGCTCGGCTGTGGCAAAGTGCAAATTCATATTGCCCAGCGCCTCGCGCGATACGTCCACTGCATTGGGCACCGCCGGCGCTGCCTCGGTGGCAGCGGCCAGCGCCGGATTCGGCGCCGGCGAGGACTGCGCATGATGAACGGCGAGACCGCCCAGGATAACGGCGCCTGCCGCGCCGATCGATACATAGAGCCGCTTGCGGATCAGCATGATGCAGCTCCGAAAGGGTTCCACCGCGGTATCCGCCGCCACATGGTGGGACTCACTGCCTCACCCGCCACGGTTGGACAAACGAACATACACGTTGCTGCAGCCTGAATGTTTTTCATTTTCTTTGATCAATCGATTAAGGATGCTTAAGGCCCGAACGAAAGTCGTTGAGGCCGGCCTCTGAGAGTCTCGATTGTTGGATCGCACCACTGAACATATCGTGGCGGAAAAATGACATTCCGGTCATCTGCAGAGCGGGTTCCTGGACGTGTCCTCAGAGCCGCATTTGCTTGTAAAAAAGCCGCAAAAAGACAACGCGAAGCGCAACTGATACGATCGGATTCGCTAGCTTGTCAGCTGGAACATGACGGCGACGTGCTAACCGGATGACTGTTTTGCCGGGTGCTGCTACATGACAAAAATGTAATTTTGTCGCCATTTTTGCGCCCTTATCGTCAAGCTAACCTGCGGTAGCTTTGGGATCGAACCCACCGGCTTCCCATCATCAAATTAAACGTGCAATGCGGATACTGATCATCGAGGACGAGCCGAAGATGTCGTCCTATCTTCGAAAAGGGCTGACGGAAGCAAGTTTCACTGTCGATACCGCCGCGGATGGAAAAGACGGCCTCTTCCTGGCGCTACATGAAGAGTTCGATCTGATCGTGCTCGACGTGATGCTCCCGGAACTGAGCGGGCTCGAGGTGCTCAAGCGCTTGCGGATGACGAAAAACACGCCGGTGCTATTGCTCACCGCACGAGACACGGTCGACGACAAGGTCGCCGGCTTCGAATTGGGCGCAGACGACTACCTGTCCAAACCGTTTGCTTACGTCGAATTTCTCGCGCGGATTCGCTCGCTCATTCGCCGGGCACCGCGTGCGACACGCGATGTCCTGACCGTAGGGGATCTCGAAGTCGATCTGGTCAGGCGAAGGAGCCGGCGCGCAAACGCTCGCATCGATCTCACCGCGCAGGAATTCGCTCTGTTGCAACTCCTTGCCGAGCGGCAGGGCGAGGTGCTGACACGAACGTTCGTGACTTCCCAGATCTGGGACATGAACTTCGACAGCGACACGAATGTGGTTGACGTCGCCGTCAAGCGGCTGCGCGCGAAAATTGACAACGGCTTCGAGAAGAAATTGCTGCATACCGTTCGAGGCATGGGTTATGTCCTCGAGGACCGGTCGTGACTGCCGTCGCCAAGCCCTATTCGCTGCTCAAGCGTCTGACAGTCGCATTTTCGATCGTCGCCCTGCTGGCGTTCGCGCTGGTAGGCGGATTCTTGTACAACGCTCTGGCGCTCGAACTGCAACGACGCGACGACATGGAGATCGCTGAGAAGCTTGATCAGTTCCTGCAACAGGCTCGCGACTTCGGTTCAACACAAGCGGTGGTTCAACACAGCGCCGTGTTCCACGAAGTCCTGCAGTCGCACCCCGCAGTATTTCTCGCCCTCTCCGACAAGCGCGGCGATATGCTGGTGGAGCACTCCATCACGCCTGCCCGCAAGCTGAACTCTGTCGGGCCGGGGCGTCACTATCAACACGCGGCGTATTCATGTAATCCCCCGACCATCGGATCGTCTCGCTGCATCTATGCTGACGAAACCTTGCCATCGGGAGAAACCATTCGCATCGTGCTGGCACATGTAGCAAGCGAGCGGCACTCGCTGCTCAGAAGCTATCAGGAAGACGTCTGGCTTGCGATAGCGGCCGGTGCGATTCTGATGGGTGCCCTGGGTTATGCCATAGCCAGGCAGGGTCTTTCACCCGTCAAGACCATTGGCCACCAGACGTCCAGCATCGAAGCGCATCGCTTGAACGAGCGGCTCGATATAGCCGCCGGTCCGGTCGAACTGCAGGAGATTGCCACATCGGTCAACCGCATGCTTGATCGTCTGGAGCGGGCGTTTCTGCGCCTTTCGCAGTTTTCGTCCGATCTCGCGCACGATATGCGAACGCCGCTAGCGAACGTGATCAGTTCATCGCAGGTTACGCTATCGCGCACGCGGACGACTGAAGACTACGAGATTCTCATCGAGTCCAATATTGAAGAGTGCGAACGCCTGCAGCGCATGATCGAGAACATGTTGTTTCTCGCGCGGACGGACAATTCGAAGCAGCACCTGAAGCTGAGCGAAGTCGACTGCCAATTTGAACTCGCCAGGTTGACCTCGTATTTTCAAGGCATCGCAGAGGGAGCGGGCGTCCACTTCGTCATCAATGGGAATACCAGGATCCTGGCGGACCCGCTGATGTTTCGGCGGGCAGTCAGCAACTTGGTGTCGAATGCGCTCGACCATGCCGCCGTGGGATCCGACGTCGAACTGCGCACTTACCAGTCGGAAGGATACGTAGTCGTCGAGGTCACGAACAAGGGCCAGCCTATTCCACCTGAGCACGTCGAGAAGATCTTCGATCGGTTTTATCGGGTCAATGCGTCGAGACAGGGGTCAGCAAAAAACACGGGCCTGGGCCTCGCGATTGTGAAATCCATCATGGAATCGCATCGGGGTAAAGTCGACGTCATGAGCCAACGCGACAACACGACCTTCGCACTGTATTTTCCGCGCCTCGCCTGAATCCGGTATTTATCGCATCGGCTTTTGAGCGACAACGGTTGGGAACATACGCGCGCGGTCATTGATAAACCTGATATCGACAAAACCCGCTTCCTCGAGTTGCGCCATGGTTTGCCCGTGCGTACGGAAGGCGCTCCATTTCGCTTCAATGATGCGTACAAACATCAGGTGCTGAAGCGCCAGCGACTCATGGTCGACTTCTGTCAGATTCCACGGAGACTCTTCGGACAGAGCCGGCGGTGGTGTCAGGAAGCTCGCGACCAGCGTGCCTCCCGGTTTCAGCGCGTTGAAGAACGAGCGATACAGCGCTTTTACGCGAGCATTGTCCGGTTCGTAGATATTTAGACCGTTGCTCGCGAGTACGTCGAACTCCCCTTCTGGTCCAGAAATCCAGGCGTCCTCGCAGCGCAGCGACAAGCGATCGGCTAGCCCGTGTTCTTTCGCCAGCGCCAGGGCGCCATTCAACGCCTCTTGATCGAGGTCGATGCCTGTCAAGGTGATATCGGACTGCCCGTCATAGTCGAGCAGCAGTAATTCACCCATCAACCCACAGGGAATCGATGCCAGTGCAAGCCCCGGTTTGAGCAAGGTTTGTAACTGTTGACGGAAGATCCCGAAACGTTCCCGGGTTGCCAGTACGGCGGGCAACTTCTCGAAAATCCGGACCTCGAGCGGGGATAGTGAGCCCGCCGGTTCGGCACCTTGACGGTAGGTCACCAACTGGTGCGTCCAGTACGCATTCAGACCACGATTCTCAAGCAGGAACCGGCCGAGTTCGAAAGCAGATAACTGCTCCAGCAAGCTGACTTGCTGGTCAACGGTTGCACCCGGAAGATCGCCTGCCTTGCGCAACCGTGCCTTGATAGCCTGCAGCCGATCTTCCCAGCCATTTTGTGAGTCGGCGCCGTGAGATATCAGTGGATTGTGACTAGTGTCTGAGGCTTGGGATTCAGGGGTTTTTTTCATTCTTCAGCCTGCGGCTAAGGGAGTTGTCTCATCGATTTTATTCGAATGCGGGGTCTATGGGCACGCGATATCCAACTGCAAGCCGGTTGGTCTCGTTCGCCATGCCGACGACGGCAAGCAATTCCCCGAACATCTCGTCGGTCATGCCTGCGCGACGGGCGGCCGCCGTATGACTCGCCACACAATATGCGCAGTTGTTGGTTACGCTGACCGCAACGTAGAGCAGTTCCTTGACCAGCGGATCCAGTGCTCCCGGCGCCATGATGTCCTTGAGGCTATGCCACGTGCGCGCAAGCGTTGGAAGGTGATTCGCGATGAATTTCCAGAAGTTGTTGACGTCGTCCACTTGGCGGGTGTGCATAATATCGTCGTATACCGCGCGGACCGCGGGCGCGCCTTGGTCGTACTCGACCGGACCTGGGTAGCTCATGTGTTTCTCCTCGATATCGGCACGATTTTGCCTTTGAAGATTATGCCCTCCAACGAGCGGAGCATGCCGAAAGCGCGCTGCGTCGTCACCTGATACTTGCCCATTCGCCAACTGAGCATGGCGGGTCTTAACCGCCGTTTATCGACGTGACGATGCCGTGGCCAGCGCCGCGTTCGCGCGCTGCAGCCATTCCCGGTTGTGTTCCCTGGCGTGACGCGGCCAGTGTTTGGCATCGTGAGCAATTTCCGCATACAAGCTGCTGGCCCGTCGGTGATCTGCTTCATCCGTTTGCCCGGCCAGCCAGTCTGCGAACAAGCACCGGGGTGCGGCGTCGCTGGCGCACGCCAGGGCCTGCTCGAAGGCCGCTTGCGTTCCGGGCGCCTTAAGCGCGGCCAGGGTGCGCGCATAGAGCAAGGCCGGTTCGGGCTGCTGACGCGCCCGCGGGTTGGCAGCAAACAGGCTGGACAAGGTAGCGTCGGCTGCGGCGTGTTGACCAACAGCGAACTGTGCCTGTGCCAGGCCGAGCAGCAGCGCTGGGTCAGTGGCGAAGGGGCCGTTCGCAGCGGCCTGATAGTGCTCGAGCGCTTCGCCGGCGTTGCCGGCCGCAAGCAACGCTGCACCCAGGCGCATGCGGTGCTCCACGGTGGGCGCGCGGTCGAAGTCGGAGCGCGCCTCGCGTATCGCACGATTAGGGTCGACCAGTTGAGAGATGGCCCGCGTGGCCACGTGCGCGCCGCGCGACTGGCGCAGGCTTGGCAGGTAGATGGCGAAGAAATACACGAGGCTTCCCAGCATCGGGAAAGCAAACAAAAGCAAAAGCCAGTATATGTTCTGGCGGCTACGTACCGCATGCACGGCAAAGTAGATCGCAACAATTACGTGAAGACCGATTCCCAGGTATGGCATGTGCATTCGTTTTTGAGGGCTCAGAGTTATGCGGCGGGTCCGCATCCTTTGTGTTCCTCATATACAGAGTAGTACGCGTCCAGCGAATAATAAAGTTGCCCCCGGCTCAATGTCCAGGTCGTGGGATGAAACCTTTCATGGGCGGGGGCACATGCGCTCCACAGGGCTGCGGGCTAACAGCGCTTGAGCTTGATGACCCGCGATATCTGCCGGATGGTGAAACCGGTATTCCGGGCATAAGGCTCACAATCCAGAGGCGCAGTCAGCGATTCAGCGACAGCGTAGTCACCTGCGTATCGCAGGCGATCCGTCGCCTGCTCGATGAACACAGGGATGGAGCCGCCCTGCCTTGCAAGCGTTCTTCCCGCTGCCCGGGCCGAGCTGCTACTGTTGCAGATGATCACGTCAGGCGCTTGAGGATTCAGATCTGGCCGCAGGCAAGCGGCTACGATTTTTCCTTTGCTAGCCGGTAAAAACGCTTGTTTATTGCCCCCGCATACCGCGTGAATGTATTCGCGTGAATACTCTTTTCCTAATTCGAACATGCTATCTCCAGCAACGTATACGACACACTCCCACTTCAACCTCGAACGATAGCGGAACGTGCGTAAAAAATAGATCAAATCTATTGCTGCGGAGATAAACCGCCCGTATGTATGGGTTCTTGCGATCCTGGCTATATGTGCGCGGTAGGCAGCCGCGTGGTCAGTGGCGACGGGAAAATCTGGTGTGTCGCGGCAAGGAGGTGGGCTAGCTCATTCGGGTCGATATAAGCCGATCCCGAAAGGCAAGGTCGGGGTCATGAAGAGACAATCGTCTTGTCGAGGCGAACGCCCGAAGTTCGGCCATTGCGGTCGTTCGGGATACCTCGTGGTTGCGCTGCTACGAATGTCCGCTGACAAGAAAAGCGGATGAGTTTTCTCGACTCTCACCGGACGGTGGACACGGGGCGCCCGCAACGCGACGTCACGCGATCTGCTCCACCCATCGATTCCGCCAACCCGGTGCTTCAAAGGGATCCGAAAAATACTGGGTCTCGTGAACGACCTTACCGTTGCAGAACTCCATGATGCTCACCACGTATGCCGCTCGCCCCTGATAGGCGATAGTGTATTCCGTGATCCAGAGATTACCTTCTCCTTGAATTCGCCTGACGTCGAAACCCGATGGCTTATCTGGATGATGACTCCGCAATGCCTGCAAATTGATCCGCCCGAGGATTCGTTCACCTGATTGAGGATAATCACAGACGGCATCGTCATCGTAAATATCGTGTTCCGCGTCGAGATCGCCGGCTGCCGACGCGTTCCAGTGCGCATTCAGGGCTTCACGTATTTTTTCCTCATGCATCGGCTGCCTCCGACCGCGGTCCACGTTTCACTATCATTTACTTTGCGGGATGAAGCCCGGGCTGCCAGTCTTGACGACTTCGTTGAACCTCTGCCTGGTCTGAATCCGATTGATGTCGTCAAACGCGTCTGCTGGAAGCGCAGAGATGTCGAAATTTTCTCGCGCGCGGGCCGCAGTCTTGGGGGTGGTAAGCAAAGCCCCGCCACGCTGCACCGCCCAAGCAAGCAGTACCTGCGCTGGCGTCTTTCCAATTCGCCCGGCAATCTGGGAAATGACCGGGTCCTCAAGCGGCCCCGGCCTTATTCCGTGACCCAATGGCGCAAAGGCCAAAAACACTACCCCTTTCTCCTTGCAGAATTCCAGAAGTTCCGTTTCCGGAAGATACGGATGTGCTTCGACCTGCACCACGGCCGGCTTGATTCGTGCCGATTCGTAGAGGGGCCGCAATTCGTTCAAGCTGATGTCAGACAGTCCGATGGCGCGGCATCTTCCATGGTCGACGAGATTTTCCATCGCCTTCCACGTGTCGAGCAAAGTCACGCCTTTATCGTAGATGACATCGCCGTTTTCATCGCGCGGATCCTGCTCATCCCCTGGCTGAAACGCAAACGGAGTGTGAATGAGATAGAGATCCAGATAGTCGGGCCCGAGCCTGCCAAGACTCGCCTCGAGAGCCGGTTCGACACGCTCGGGCCGATGATTGGAGTTCCACAATTTTGTGGTCACAAAGATGTCTTCGCGCGCGATTCCTCCAGCAGCAAGCCCTACCCGCAGGGCCTCGCCCACCTCACGCTCGTTGCGATATCGCTCGGCGCAATCGAAGTGTCGATATCCGGCTTCCAGCGCGTCTCTGGTAGAGCGGGTGGTCGTAGCTGCATCGGGGATCAGCGTGCCAAATCCGAGCGCGGGCATACGGCCGCCGCCGTGATTAAGCACTATCCTTCTGCTCCGAAAATCGGAAGGATCAGTCATGACGACACCTCCGCACTATCTCGCGCCCAGCGACAAAGGACAGATGCTTGAGCGCGCGATTGTGGCGCCAGGTCCATGAACAGAAAAAACGTCGACATCATTGAGTCGGCTAACCGTTTCATAGCGAATCCCTAGCTAAAGAGTTCGTGAACTGCCTACTGAGTCTCGTTATTCGAAGGAATGTGAACTGCCGCTTCATCGGCAGGCGTGACTTCGGAGCGTTGGCAAAGGGGTCGGAATCGTCTCGATAACCCGATGCGAGCAGCAGCGTGGCCGTGAAGCCCTTCTCTCTAAAGGCCGAATTCTGTATCGAGTGTGCGGGAGTTGAAGTCTTGGCGGAGTCGCGTTGATTCGCAACTTAGCCGCCGCCATAAGGGTCAAACCGAGCGCCCAATAGGTCTGCTTCTTGGTTCAGTGTAGCAGACGAATTCCAGGGCGGCAGGGGAAGCTTTCTAATGGCCGACGGACCGATGCCACACTTCCGCAGCCGACCCGCAGAGGCCACTTGGCGTGGCTCAAAGCAGTGATTCGTTTGTTCTTTCCCCTATATTCGATTCGACTAATAGCCTTCCCCTTCAAGGCATCGATTGACGATACCGTACGTGGCAAGTTGGCCGGGTAGGGTGATTTTATTCAATACGCC
>NZ_AEJF01000074.1 GCF_001028175.1 Caballeronia mineralivorans PML1(12) | reverse complement strand
TTGCTGATTGTCTATCTTCCGGTTGTCGCTCACTTCCGACTTCCGAAAGCAACATGAATCAGCTCTTATCGATGTCCGCGTTTGCGCTTGCCTGTTCAATTACCCCGGGTCCGGTCAACATTGTTGCGCTAAGCACCGGCGTGCGCCGCGGAGCCGGTGCCGCGATGCGGCATGTGACCAGCGCGACAATTGGCTTCACATTACTGCTTTTGCTGGTCGGCCTCGGTCTGCACCGGATTCTTGCGCGCTGGCCGCAACTCACGCACGTCATTCAGTGGGCCGGCGTCGCGTTCTTGTTATACATGGCTTGGCAACTCGCCCGCGACGACGGTACGCTCAGCACTGACCATAGCAATGACAGACCATCGCTCGCGTCGGGTGCGGTGATGCAATGGCTCAACCCGAAAGCATGGCTTGCGTCTATGGCCGGGATGGGCGCTTACGCAGCGAACGGTGACAGCCTCCTGGTGTGGCGCTTTACGGCGCTATATTTTGTGATTTGCTATGCGTCGCTTTCTTGCTGGGCGGTGGCCGGAACGTTGCTGCGCCAGCATTTGCACGAGCCGTCGCGCGTGCGGCTTTTCAATCGCTCCATGGCACTCCTGCTCGGCGGTAGCGCGATCTACCTGCTAAAAGCTTAGCGGCCAGCAAACAACTTCGTGGATCAACCGCGATACTGGCCCGGTGTTGCCGCGACCAGTTGCCGGAATGCACGATGCAGATGCGCCTGGTCGGCGAAACCGGCATCGGCCGCGACTTCGGCGATCGGGCGGCCGCGCTTCAACTGGACGCGACTAAATTCGATGCGGCAATTGACCAGGTACGCGTGTGGGGTCATGCCATAGCGCGCCTTGAACGCGCGGATCAAATATGACGCCGACAACTGCGCTGCCGCGCAAATTTCGTCGAGCGACAGCGAACGCGTGCGGTGCGCGCGGATATATTCCGCTGCGCGCCTGAGCTTGTGGTTCGTCTCCCGTGCCTGCGCGGGCGCGCGATTCAGCCAACGGTGAGCATCGTCAAAAAACTCGATGACGGAGCTGTGCTTTTGCAACGTGTCGGCGAGCTCGTCAGTGAGCGTCGTATAGAGCCGGTTAAGGCCGGCATAGAGCTCGGGCTGCCAGCTGGCTGCTGTCGAGAAAGCCCGGAAACCATGTCCTTCGCTAAATCCGAGCTCGTGCTGGAGGGAAGTTAGCCATTCAGTGTCGAGATGTAACATTCGATAGGACCACGGCTCGTCGTCGAGCGGATTGCATGCGTGCACGTCTTGCGGATTCATCAGCACTACTGCGCCCCGTCCCACTCGCTGACGCACACGACCGTTCTCATAGATACTCTCGCCGCCTGTCACCACGCCGATCGAGAACGTCTCGTGAGCGTGCCGCGCGTAGCAGATCTCGCGGCCATCATCGATCGCTCGGGCTTCGATGAACGGTAGCGCGGCATCTCGCCAGAAACGTGGAGCCGGTGCACAAATAAGGGGTAACGCCACAGGTGGTTCCTTTGAGTCTTCGATGAGCCCGCGCTGGTTTGACGACGCTGCGTATGGACGCGCGGCGTCGCCTAATTTTATCGTGAATTGCTACGGATTCGATTGTGGCGTCGACTGTCCGTTTCCGGCCGGGCTCGGTTCGATCTCGAACCGCCTCAATCGACCTACTTCTGCCGTTAAAGCTCGCGAGAGAGGTGAACGGCGGCTTCCAATGTTCTTCGGACGTCCAAGACACGACGCGACTACCTAGCGCAAGCACCCCCTCGCGTGGAGAGCCAGTGGCATATACCGTCGCTGACCAGAATCGGGGCACGTTTGACCTGAAATCGCCCCTCTTGTCGCTTGTCCGCCGTGACAGAGTGGCCCAAACTGCGCTTCTGGGAGCCTCCTCCCAACGGAGGAACAGGCGAGGATGGTTCCAAGCCCTGCCGTCAGAGCATCTCGATACAATCAGCAGACGATGTCGTTGAGGTAGCCTCTTGTTTCCATTCAGCGGCTCGAATGCACTTCATGAAAAAGCTTACACCATCCGTGACTAGCTCCGATTCACTTCAATGTCTTCCCGATATCCTTGAACCGGGTTTATCAGTGATATTTTGCGGCATAAATCCGGGCATCCGTGCGGCATCGACCGGCCACCACTTTGCCGGCAGAGGCAATCGATTCTGGCGGGCCGTTCATCTCGCGGGTTTTACTCCTGAACAGATTTGTCCTCAAGACGACCACACACTCCTGCAGTATGGTTGTGGTCTCACCACCGCGGTCTCGCGTCCGACGGCACGAGCGGACGAACTATCACAATGGGAGTTCAAAGCGGCTGCGACCGAATTCGAGCGGAAGATTGAACGATATGCACCGCAATGCGTTGCCTTCCTCGGAAAGATGGCGCTCAGCGCAATGTCGGGCAGGCGCGACATCTACTGGGGCCTGCAACCGACAGCATTCGGCGGTGCCAGCGCATGGGTGTTGCCGAATCCCAGCGGCCTGAACCGGACATTCAGCCTCGACGCGCTGGTGACTGCCTACGGGGAACTTCGTATTGCCGTCGCACCGGCTGGTTCGGCTTGGAGAACCCGCTCAGTAGACTAACCCGTACGTTCCGACTTGCCCACCAGCATGCTCTGCTACACAAGTCTGCGCCGCGGATAAAGAAGATGTGCGTGGTAACGCATCCTCCCGTCGTTGACTAGCGGACTGCTGAGTATCGCTCTGGTTGCGCTCGTTGCGCCGCCCTGGCTTCGCGCTGATCCGCGGCGCTGATGCTGTCCTTACGACGATATAGGACCGTGAGCTTCGTTTGTTTTCCAAAAATCACAAAGCGGGCACATCACGTCAGCTTTTTTTCAAACCAGTGGTGGGCGTATGGCTCAGCATTGAAAGCATCGACCTCAACGTATCCGGATCGCCGATAGAGAGCAATCGCCTCGCGTAAGGTTCGATTTGTCTCCAGGCGAATAACTCGCACTCCGGTCTGCCGTGCATGTTTCTCCGCCTCATCGATCAACCGCCGGCCTACACCCAGGCCGCGAGCTGACGGGCTCACCCACATCCTCTTGAGCTCAGCCGGCGACTTCTTGTGAAACTTGAGTGCAACGCACGCTATCGGGTTGCCATGGAGTCTCGCCACGATCAACGCTCCCTCCGGAGCCGTCAGTTCGCGGGCATCCGCCGACAAGCTGATCGACGGGTCGAACCCCGAGTCAAAGCGCTTGTCGAGTTCGGCGAAATACTGTTCGAAGCACCACCGCGCGTTATCGCTATTCGGATCCTCAATGGCGAAGCGCACCAGGGATGGCTGTAGCAAGCGCTCTACTTCAGACATGGCTGCGATAAGCCTCCGGCGCTGCTCATCGCTTAACGGTTCGAGTACACGAGTAGCAACCGCGTCCGAAAGCCGTTCGAGTTCAGCTCTTTCATCGAGGCCAGCCTTGGTCAGACAGGCCCGGCGAACTCTGCGGTCGTCCGGATGCGTCTGGACGACGACAAGTCCCTGTTGTTCAAGGGAGGCAAGCGTACGGCTGAGATATCCTGAATCGAGGTTAAGCCGCGCGCGAAGATTACGAAGATCAGCGCCGTCAATCCCGACCTCCCATAGAAGGCGGGACTCGCCCATTGGGCGCCCGCGCCCGAGGAAACGATCATCTATAGCGCCAATGCCCTCGGCGACTATGCGATTAAAGCTACGAACCTGCTGAATGTCGGATGCGTTCATATCTCTGACTTTAGTCAGAAATCGTGATTCCGTCAATCTCGAATGCGAAGGAACGACGTGCTCCTTACTCAATCTACAAACAGCCAGCTACAACGTCGTGCGGATCAGGAGCCACCATTCAATGCGGACAATTGAATCTCCGTTGCTGGCAGTACAGGCGCAAAGCGATGTCGCGTCGTTTTATAGGGGAACAGGCCTTTATCCTGCAAGATGCGCCTGCGGATACTATTGATACAGAATGGCGCGCCAGTCTGCCAATGCGTGACCGAAACCCTCGGATCCTGATAATCGAGCAACACGCAGGGCAAATACCGTAACCCGAGCAAAGCCGCCGCGCGCGCCCTGTGGTTACCGTCCATGATGATGCCGGTCTCCTTTTCGACGGGGATCGGTGTTGTCCACGAATCGGCCTCGCGGATGACAGCGGCCAGACGATGTACGTCGCGCTCATCGACCTCCTCGGATGGGAGAAAGAACGCGACTGGTTTGAGCGCGACGCAATACGGCAGCTTATCGAGCATTTGCCCTCCCCTGGAATTCGCCTTCACTGCCTGCAACGGCGCCGTCGACAATGACGTGACACGCCCCCCTCGAACAACGCTCTATGCGGGCGTTAATCTGGTACACGTCACGCAGCATCGCGACCGTGATGACGTCTTCGCAAGGCCCGCTGCCGTGCGCCGTACCATCGGCGATCACCAGCACCTGGTCGGCGAAGCGCAGTGCCTGGTTAAGATCGTGCAGCGCGATAAAGACGATCACCCCGCGCTGCCTCGCGAGCGCGCGCATGAAGCCGAGCACCTGCGCCTGCCGGCGCATGTCGAGGGCACTCGTCGGCTCATCCATGAGCATGATTTCGGGATCGCGTGCGAGGGTCTGCGCGATCGAGACGAGTTGCCGCTGTCCGCCGCTCAACTCGTCCAGGTGACGAAACGCCAGCTCGCCGATACCTAGCGACGCCATGATCCCGTCGATCAGCGCGAGATCGGCCTCGTGCACCGCCCAGGTCGGCTGCTGCTGCTTGCAAGCCAGCAGGACGCATTCGTAGACGGTCAGCCTGGCGCTGGCGGCGCTGTCCTGCGGCATGTAGCAGATGCCATCCAATCCTTTGCGCGAGTCTTCCAGCCGCACGTTGCCGGGTCCACCGACCAGCCCCGCCATGCGCTTGAACAGCGTCGACTTGCCTGCCGCATTAGGGCCGATCACCGCGACCACCTGGCCACCGAAAAACGCAGGTGTACTGATCTCCGAGAGAATCCGGCACCCGCCGTAAGTGGCCCCCACACCGTCCAGCCGTAGCTTCACCATGCGTTCCTCTTGCTGCGCAGAATCAGGGAAATGAAGAACGGAACGCCGACGAGAGACGTCACGACCCCAATGGGAAAAATGGCGCCGGGAATCAAGGTCTTGCTCACCACTGAACTCACCGACAGCATCAGTGCGCCCGTCAGCAATGAGGCTGGCAGGAAAAAACGCTGATCTTCGCCGACCAGCATGCGCGCGATATGCGGCCCCACCAGACCGACGAAACCGATGACGCCGACGAACGCGACCGGAAACGCCGCGAGCAGGCTGACCATGATCAGTGTCTGGAAGCGCAAACGCCGCACGTCGATGCCAAAGCTTGCTGCCTTGTCGTCGCCCAGACGCAGCGCCGTCAACGCCCAGACGCGCCGCGCGAAGACCGGCAGCATGACCAGGATCGCGAGGCAGATCACACCGACCTTGGGCCACGTCGCCTTGGTGAGACTACCCATGGTCCAGAACACCACGGCTGCAACGGCCTGCTCGGTCGCGAAATACTGGACCAGCGCGAGCAGTGCATTGAATGTGAACACGAGGGCGATGCCGAGCAATACGATAGTCTCGGCCGTTACGCCGCGCCGCATGCTGAGCACGTGGATCAGGATCGCCGACAATACCGCCATCACGAAGGCATTCAGCGGCACCACATAGTCGACGGCGACCGGAAACAGCCTGAGGCCGAACGCCAGCCCCAAGGCCGCGCCGAAACTCGCCGCAGCGGAAATACCCAGCGTGAACGGGCTCGCGAGCGGATTGTTAAGGATCGTCTGCATCTGCGCTCCAGCCAGCGAGAGCGCCGCGCCCACGGCCACCGCCATCAAGGCCACCGGCATGCGGATTTCCCACAGCACCACCCGCACTTGCGACGAAACGGTATCGGGCCAGAGCACGGCGCGCACCACCTCTCCCAGGCTGTAGTTCGCCGGGCCGAGCGCCAGATCGAGCAGCACGCTCAGCAGCAGCAGCGTCGCGAAAACACCGAGCAGCACGCGCTTGCGCCGCACAAGCCCGCGATAAGCACTGCGCTGGGTAGTGTCAGCCAAGGACACGGCGCTCATTGGCGCACCTCCTGGGCGGGCAGACTGACGAAATAGCCCGGCGAATAGTCAATGGGCAGGAAACGCTGATGCAGCTCACGGAACGTGGCGTCCGGATCGAGATCGGCAAAGAGCGCCGGGTGAAACCACTTCGCCAGTTGCTGGATGGCGACGAAGTCGTACGGACTGTTATAGAACTGATGCCAGATGGCATGAAACGCGCGGTTCCGGTTTGCCTCGATGCCGGCATAAGCCGGCCGCCTGGTATAGGCCTCGAGCTTGCGTGCGGCTTCCGTCAGGTCCGCGCCCGGCCCTACCCCCACCCAGCGCCCGTGCGGCACGAAAGCTTCCCAGTTGGCGCTCGTCACAACCACCTGGTCGGGGTCGGCGGCCACCACCTGTTCGGGATTGAGTTGGCCGAAGGTCCCTCGAATGACACCCTTCGCGATATTGTTGCCGCCCGCCATCTCGACGAACTTGCCGAAGTTCTCGTTTCCGAAGCTCAGGCAGCAGTCCTCCGTGTATCCGCCAATGCGTTCGATGAACACCTTCGGGCGCGCCGGCCGGTGCGCGTCGATGACGCCGGTGACGCGCCGGATCTGCGCGGCACGGAACGCGATAAACGCCTCCGCCCGCGCTTCCCTGCCGAACAGCTTGCCGACGAGGCGCATGGTCGGCTCCGTGTTCTCCACGGGATAGTGACGGAAATCGACGTACACGACGGGTATGCCAAGCGCGTTGAGCTTCTCGACGTAGCCTGCGTCCTCGGTAGCCCGTTGTGCTTCGATATTCATCAGGATCACATCGGGCTTGAGCGCAATGGCCTGCTCGATGTCGAACGTGCCGTCTTCAAAGCCGCCGAACGTGGGGATGCCGGCGATCCCGGGAAACTTGCGCAAGTAAGCGGAATAGGTGTCCGGATCCGACTGGATCAGATCCTTCCGCCAGCCGACCACACGCTGAATCGGATTTTCAGTGTCGAGCGCCGCAACCAGATAAAGCTGGCGCCCTTCCCCCAGGATCACGCGGCGCACCGGCACGTGCACCTGGATCTTGCGTCCAAGCAGATCGGTCACCGTGGTCAAGGCGGACTGGCTCTCACCAGCAGCTGTCGGCGTTACCCCCGTCCCTTTCCGCACCACAAGGACTGCGGCGAGAACGGCGATCCCTGCGAGCGCGACGAACACGATGCTCCAGCGACGCTGTATTGTCATGATGAGTAATGCTTATAATGATTGTGAATGATCATTCGGTGGCTTCCTGCTGACCGGGTGAAATCGGCGAGCCTGCGAGAACGCTGCGCTCCCGCCTGAGGGTCAGGATGACGATCATCGCCAGCGCGTAGGAAACCGCCACAAAGAAATACGTGTATGGCAGTCCGATGCCGTCGCTCAACCAGCCGCCAAGTGCAATGCCCACGACCGACGAGAACTGCGTCATGCTCTGCGCGATGCCGAGGATGCGCCCCTGGTAGAGACCACTCGCAGCCCTCGAAATCAACGACATCAGCACCGGTGTCGTGGCGCCGAGCAGGATGCCCCACAAGAAATGAATCGTGATGAACACGCCGGTGTTGCGCGTGAGCCCGGCAGCCAGCGTCAGGCCGGCGCAGGCCAGCGCGATGAGGGTCATCCTGCGCAACGCCTCCGGCCGCGTCTTGTCCTCGAAATAGCGGGCCCAAAGCGAGGCGGACACCGCAAAGCCCAACGACAACATTCCGTAGCACAGGCCCACCACCCAGTTGCCCACGTCGAACATCGAACTCACATAGAGCGAGAACGGCGTCTGGGCGATCATGCGGCTCACAAGCAGGATGCCGACGATGCCGAGCAGCCCGGGAATCGGCGAAGAACGCCACATGGATAGCGAGCCGGACCGCGCCACGGCGCCGGGCCCCGGATCGGCAGCCGGCACGGGACTCGACACCGGAACGTTGGGCAGGATCGACCACACGGCCGCGGCGCAGCACACGCACAGCACGGCTGCGACGATATTGATCCAGAAGAATGTCGCATGATCGAGAATCAGGCCGCCCGCGACTGCGCCAGCCAATGAGCCCAGATTGGTCGAGACCTGCAGATACGCGAACAGACGCGCCCGGCGCAACGGGGATTCGATGCTGACGCCATAGGTTTGCGCCGGTGCGATGTAGCCCGCGCATGCGCCTTGAGCAAAACGCAGCGCGAGGATCGTCCAGACGTCGCCCGCGAAGGCCAGCGCCAGTTGCGTCAAAGACAACCCGAGCAAGGCCCGGATCATCATCAGCTTGTGTCCGGTGCGATCGCCGACACGGCCCCAGAACGCGCTCGTCAACATGATGCCGAGCATCGGCCCCACGTAGACCGCGACGCCGGCAAAGCCGAACTCCAGGCCGGACGTGCTGAGTGCTTTCAGATGGATGGGCCAGAACGGACCGCTCATTTCCATGGCGCCCATGGAAATGAGCTGAATCACGAACAACACGTGAATCAGGCGCGCCGCCCGGTCCGGCGCGACCATGGTATTCGTCATCGCTCAACCCTCGTTGTGCGCCGCCAGCAGCGGATTGGGCAGATGATGCTGGAGCCGGTAGTCCGAATATCTGAGCAGATGCATTCGCAACACCGAGCGCGTCGGCCAGGGACGTTCGAGGAACGCCTCCCGTTCGGCCTGCCACAACGCGCTGGAAACACGCGGCGCGAGGGTATCGAAGGCACGTTCCGTTTCTTCGCGCAGAATCTCCCACAAGCGGGACCGCCCCAGCCCATATTCCTCTGTCAGCAACAGCGCCACTTCGTGCAAGTGACACACAAAGCATGCGTCGAGCACAAAGGATCGGACCGGCTCGATGTCGTCGTCAAAGACGGTCGGGAGAATTCCCGGATGCACGTAGGGCTTGAGTTCATAGCCGCGTTCAGCAAGCAGCGGCGCATAGGTGCGGCCGTCTCCGAAATCGCGGATCAACACGCGTCTGGGTGTTCCGTCCGCGGCGAACAGCACCGACGTATTCTGCTGATGCGCCTCGAGCGCGATGCCGTACAGCAGATAAATGCCGATCACCGGATACGTGACGACTCGCGCGTACTGCCGGAACCAGGCTTCCACCGCCTCCGCTCCGGCAGGTGCACCGTCGTACCCGATCAGCTCCGTCATGAGCGACCGGCCGCTCGCCGGCGAGCGGGTAAGCAATGCCGCCACGGTGATCGGGAACAGGCGGTCCGTGCGCTCGAAGGCGTCCTTGCTCGCGCGATACGCAACCGACAAATGGCGTCCTGGCCGGTCCTCCTGCCGCACTGCGTGCTTATAGTGCAACGCAACTTCTTCCGGGAAAATTTCGAGCGTCTGGTCGAAGCCGTTTTCGTCGGCCAGGATGCGTTTGATCACGGTGCTGACGCGCGGCCCCATGTGGATCGACTTCGCCTGGAGGCTGCGCTGCTCGCTGGTCAGCCACAGCGCCACCGGCAGCTTGATGAACGGCACCGGTCCCGGCAGCCGCGGCATCATGGTGCGGAACGACATGGTCGGCCATGTCTCTACATCGGGTCCGTCGAGGATCAGCACACCCTCTTCGATCTCCGCCGCGTATTCCTTGCGCACGAAATGCTCGAGATGCCAGGCATGGATCGGCAACGGCAGCCACGCGCGCTCGTCGAGTTGCCGGGCCATGAGGCCGTCTTTCCAGCGTACCCACAGTTGCGGGAATTGCGCGGCGAACCAGTCGTGGTAACTGTCAACATGCGGCATCCGCTCCACATACGCCATGTCCGCCCGCAGCGAGGCGATACGCACGCCGACCGTCGCGTTGAATTCGGGTGACAGCGCGGCGACTTCAGTTGCGCTCAGGTCCGGCTTGCTCTTCCAGGTGGGATAGAAAGGATGACCTTCGAGCGCGCCCCACTGATCGAGCAGCACCGCCGCATCGCGCACGCTCATGTGCTTGCGTAGGTAATCGGCGAGACCAAGGGCACCTGCCGCGTCGATACGCGCGCGCAGATTCGCATCCCATGCCTCGCGGTAAATGCGGGCGAGCGCGTCGTTCCCGATGCTGTTGGCTACATCGGACTTGAGCCCGGCCACGTCTTCGTCGCCTGGCTCAAAATCGAAGCTCGGCCGCAGCAAGTCGATCATCTGATCCGGGCTTTCGATAACCCTGCGCGTTCCGTCTGATTCGATCAGCGTGATCGTGCCACGGTTGATAAAGGTGTCGGCCGGCGCCGCCTCGAGGTCGGCGAAGAACAGCAGCGCATGCCTGCTCCACAGCGGTAACCAGGCACCGCGGCCCTCGGGCGCGTAGACAAGCGCGTCCTTACTGATGATCTTCTCGGCGAACAGGCAGCGGACGATGCGCCGCAAGGCATTGCGTCGTGCAGACGCGAAGGCGTCGTGCTGCCGGTCCGCATAGAACGCGTTATCAGGTTGCAATAGCGAAGGAGTGGTCTTCATAGAGTTCCGGCTTCAGGCTGGCCAGGTTTCGGGAAAGTAGTCGAGCGCAGAACTGCGCAGGCCGTCCATATAGGACACGTTCCAGTGAAAGATTGCTTCAATGTGAGGCAGACGCATGTCCAGGCGCTTCGCCATCTCGACCAGCAACGCCAGGCCGTAAGCCACATCCTCGTGAAAGGCGCGACTCTCTTTATCGATGACGTACCCCGTGGAGTCTCCGGCCGGGACCAGCGGGGCCTCGATTGCGTCGTAGGCCTGATTAGTGCGCAACACCGACAGCATGGTCCCGTGGTCGCGGATCTGGTCCTCGTAGGCCTCGATGATCTCCTGCTTCAGCGGCTTGATCGACGACAGGTTTACCCCCAGCCGCCGCTCGATAGCTTTGCACAGCATCTGGCTCTCTTCATCGCTGCGCTCGAGGAAATACGCACCGAGTTCGGGGCAATCGGTCCACCAGCAAAGCCGCGCAGGAAACACCTTGTTGTGCCATTGCCCGTAAGGTCCAATCAACCCATAGATCACTGAACTGTGCATGATCGGGTTACCGGGCGTCAGCGTGATTTCCAGGTAGTCATCCAGCAATTCGACGGGCGCCGCGTAGAGCCTTTTCAGGTGCGCCAGCAAAGCGGCGCGCGACGCGTCGTTTTCGCGCGCGTGCGTCCCGACGTACAGCGTGCTCTTCGCGCCACCCATCCTGACCGACACGCCTGGCTGCAAATCGAAGGCGGTATGAGCCACGTCTTTCATGCCCCAGATGACCGCGTTGGGCCGGGCCGCCAGGATGTGTTCAGCGAGCCAGTCGAAACCGCAGAAACCCGGGATCGCGCCGACGTAGACGGGCTTGTCCGACGGCAAATGCGTCGCAATGGCGCGCAGCAACGCCGGCCTGACGTGCGCCGGCACAGTGATGATGACGACATCCGCGTCGGCGAGGAT
>NZ_AEJF01000073.1 GCF_001028175.1 Caballeronia mineralivorans PML1(12) | reverse complement strand
GACGGCGTCGAGCCGCGCAGCGCACGCCGTGCCGTCCGGCATCAGTGCGGTGATGCCGGTCGCGCTGCGCCGATGGTTGTCCACCACCTCACTCCGGCTCGTGAGTAACGAAACGCACACGCCGGGAATCTGTTTGAACAGGACTGCCGCGAGATGGCCGGTCCGGCCGCCTCCGCAAATGACCACGTTGAGCGGCGGCACGGCGCTCTCCCTGGCCGCCGTCATACCGCGTGCAACCGCGGAACTTCGCGCGGCGCCTCTGCGGCGCTTTCGCTGCCGAACCACCCGTCGAGCTGATCCCACACTTGCGGGTCGAGCAGATTGCGCTCCTTGAGCCAGCTCTCGCTGAAGACCGTATGCAGATACTTCTCTCCGCCGTCAGCCACGGCCGCCACGACATTGCCGCCGATCAGGCCGCTATGGATAAACTCCAGCGCCTTGTAGATGACACCGCCGGTCGATCCGCCGACCAGCAACCCCGTGCGCTTAGCCATATAACGAGCCGTCTCGAACGCCTGCGCATCCGAAACCTGCACGCCCATGTCGATGCAGCTGTAGTCGAGCACGAGGCCGACCGTGTCGCCCGCAGGCGTTCCCGTGCCGGATTGATAGTAGGCATGCCCTGGCTGGCCGAACACGATCGAACCGTCGGGTTCGACGGCGATAGTCTTCGTCCGGGGATCGTGCACTTTCAGCCCGCGAGCGATGCCGGTCATCGAACCGCCTGTGCCGACGCAACCGACATACGCATCCACACCCCCAACTTCACCGATCACTTCCCGGACGAAATCGGAATACCCGCCCGAGTTGGCCGCGTTGTCCGATTGATTCATGAACACCGCACCGGGAATCTGGCTGGCGAGTTCGGCGGCCATGCGCTGTCGTTCCACGACCGCGACCTCGTCCTCCCGATAGTCACCCTCGACAAAACGGATTTCCGCGCCGAACGCGCGCATGACCGCGATCTTGTCCGGCGCGGCATGATGATCGACGACGGCGATAAAGCGCAGTCCGAACTCCACCGCTGCGATCGCGAGGCCGATGCCCGTATTACCGGAAGAGGACTCCACCACCACGCCGCCTGGACTGAGCCGCCCCGATTTGAGCGCAGCAACGATCATGTTGCGGGCCATGCGGTCCTTGATGCTTCCCCCCGGGTTGTTCTTCTCGATCTTGAGCAACAACCTGGCATTCTTTGCTGGAATGGAAATGCTGAGAATCGGCGTATTACCAATGAGGTCGGTCACTTTATTCAAAATCATTCCGGTACTCCATTCGATCGTCAGGTGAGACTTCCATGCCGCCTGCGGCGTCGTAGGTCACAGAAATCCGGCGCGGCACGGGATGGCGGTGAAATTCGTTTTCGAGCATGTCCATCTGGTAGCCAGCTGTATTCGCGTACACCAGCAGGTCGCCAGCTTTCGGCCTCCTTTGAAACGGGATCAGGCGGTTGGTGATGACGTCTTCGTCAAGACAACTGTGTCCGGCAATGTAGGCGCGCACCGGCGGCTCTCCGTGCTCGCTGCCGGCGTGTGCCGACACGAGAATCGGGTCCACCAGGAACTCGGACGCGAACCACGTTTCGCACGCGCTGAAGCTGCTGCCTTCCACGAAGATCACCACGTTGTCCGCAGCCAGCGACTTGACGCGCGTGATCCGGAAAACAGAGACGGCGGTCTGATCGGCAAGGCTGCGCCCGGGCTCGATCGCCAGGGTAAGCCGCATCTCGTTAAGATACCCCGCAATAGACACGCCATCGACACAAGGCGATGCGAGAAACTGGTCCAGCCACTGACACGCGCCGATCGGGCCGCCGTACGGATAGAACGACTCGGGCACCTTGCCATTGCGGTAGTCGCCGCTGCACTGCGCACCAAAAAACGCTTCGTACACCTCGCCATCCACGTACTGGACCGGCAGGCCGCCGCCGATGTCGAGGATCGTCGGATCAAGGCCCATAGCGCGCGCTGCAGCGAAGAAGCGGGTGAGCTCACGCACGGCCTGCACGCGTGATTCATGGCCATAGCCGCCTAGATGGAAATGAAAGCCCTCGAACGAGAACCACTCCTTTAGCCGGGTCAGGCGCTGCAGACAGGTAAGGAGGTCGTCGGCACCCATGCCGAAGCGACTCGTTCCGGACGCTGCGGGCCGATAGCGCAACAGCACCCGCGTCGGGCGATCCGGCTCTATCTCCCGGACTATCATTTCAAGGTCGTTGAACTCCTCGACGGAGTCGACCGCGATCAACGCAGCATTGGCGATGAGCGCCGCGTGAAATACCCTGGTCTTGGCTGGCCCGGTGGCGCAAAGCATGGCTGGTTCAATCCCGGCGCGCAGGGCATCGCGCATTTCATAGATGCTGGATACATCCACGCCGACGGCGGCTTCGACCGCCGCACGTACGAGGCCCGGTGACCTGTTGACTTTCGCCCCGTAGAAGATCTCAAACCGCGCGGTGTACCGGTTCAGCACGGCGCGCAATGCCTCGACGTTTCGACGCAGAATGTGCGGCCACACGATATTGAGCGACGAACCATACTGCTCAACCAGCTTCAGCAGTGCGCCCGGTGAATCGAAGACAAGGCTTGAGATGGCGGGATCGAGAAGCGGTGGAAGCACATCGGGTACATAGGCCTTTGCGCAACCGTTTGCTGTTGTCTGCGGCAGCACATTGTCTGGCGTTTGCGTCATGAGTAACGGCCTAGAAATCCATGGAAGCAGACAGGAAGACGGTGCGCGGAGCACCGAGCGAAATCGTCCCGTACGAGGTCACGCCCGACCAGTACTTGCGATCGAACACGTTGAGCAGGCCCGCCCGAACCGTGGTGGACTTGCCGTAAAGCGTAGTCTTGTAGCGGGCACCCAGATCGACCGTCGTCCAGGACGGCACGGACTGACTGTTCGCCTGATTGATGTATTCCCGGCCGGTGTAGTTGATGCCGCCGGTCAGGGTGACACTGGGGACCCACGGCAGGTCCCATTCGGTGCCGACATTGGCCATCCACGTCGGAACGCCCACTGGCCGGTTACCCAACGTCGCGGCACTGTTGGTCTTCGTTAGCGTGGCATCCAGCAGCGTCACCCCTCCCAGCAAGCGGACGCCCTTGAGTGGCTCGCCGGACACGTTCAGTTCCAACCCCTGATTGCGCTGCTCGCTGTCGACCGAATAGACCGTGCCGTATAACTGGCCGCTTGGCTTGGTGATCCTGAAGGCAGCCAGTGTTGCCAGCACGCCGCGCATGTCGAGCTTGACACCGACCTCCTGCTGTTTCGTCTTGTAGGGCGCGAAAACCTGGCCCGCATTCGTCGCGGCTGCAGGGGCGATGTCGCCTTTGCTTAGGCCTTCGATGTAATTGGCGTAAAGCGACACGTTTTGCCACGGCCTCACGACAAGACCGACCAGCGGCGTGGCGGCACTCTCGTTGTACGACGATGTCCGTGCCGCGGTAGTCGCACTGAAGTTGTCGGACTGGACATGCTGCTGACGCACACCGACAGTCAGTTGCAATCGCTCGTTCAGCATGCTCAATGTATCGGCTAGCGCCACACCGGAAAGCGTCGACGACGAGACCTTCGGCACGCGTGCCGGTGCGCTTATGTATTGCTGCGGACTTGCGACGGGCGAATAGATATTCGACAGGACCGTCGTACCCGAATTGCTCGCACTCGCGATACGGTCCTGATAGACGTTCGCCTGGAACACCACTGCATGCTTGACTGCGCCGGTATTGAACTGGGCGCGTACACCCGTGTCCGCGGTCGAGCGATTGATCTGGAATTTCCAGTTTTGCGGTGTGGCCGAAGTATCTCCCGCAGCATTCAGAATTGTCGGTGTCTGATCCGACAATCGCGAAACATCCGACTTTGTGCCGCCGGCGTCGGCGAATACGGTTACGTTGTCGCTGATGTCGTATTCGGCATGCAGCAACGTCGATATGTCGTTGGATTTCCACCAACCCCAGGATTGGGTGACGTTGCGGCGGCCATCCGCTGCAGAGGGCACCTGAATGCCCGATGCCACGAGAAACGGGCGCGTCGGGGCGTCGATCCACTGATACTGCTCGATCACATCGAGCGATGCCCGGAACCGCTCGCCCTGATAATCGAGCGACAGCGCCCCGACCTCGGCACGTGACTTCTGGTTGTCGAGCGGCGTGCCGCCTTGACGATGCAAGCCGTTGAACCGGATCCCGAACTGACGATCACTGCCGAAGCGGCGACTCAGATCGATTGACTCGCCGAACTGGGAATCTGACGCATAGTCCATCGTGACGCGGGTCAGATCCTTGTTCAGCGCACGCTTGGGCACCACGTTGACGACACCGCCGACACCACTGTTCGGAGACATCCCGTATAACAATGCGGCCGGCCCCTTGAGCACCTCGACGCGCTCCAGATACTCCGTGAACAGGTGGTAATTGGGCGAAACGCCATACACGCCGTCGAACGCGACCTCGCTCAGATTGCCTTCGTTGACCGGAAAGCCGCGGATGAAGAACGAGTCGGTCACGCCGCCGATCTGCCCCGTAAATCGCGTGGACGGATCCCGGTTCAACACCTCCGCCAGCGTCACCGCCTGCAGGTCCTCCATCCGTTGCGAGGTGGTGTCGCTCACGCTAAAAGGCGTATCCATCACGCTCTTGTTGCCCAGCAGCCCTACTCGTCCGCCGCGCGCAACCTGCCCGCCGGCGTAGGGTGGCGGAAGGTCGCTGTCAGACTTTGCGTTGACGGTCACCGCTGGTAGTTTCTTTGTGCCGTCACTCACTTCCTGGGTAGTCTCTGTTTGCGCCTGCGCATAGGCAGAAGCAGCGAAACCGGTTGTTAGCACACCTGCAAAGAAAAGCCGTATAGACAAAGCCAGTGGTTTGAAAAGTAGGAACGACGGCTCGGGCGACGAAACAGCGGACCGAAAGGCAATGCGAGAAAAGCGCAATAGCATGATGATTACGTTCGTGTTTTTGTTAAAGAAATCGGTTTCGGTGCCAAGCTTTCATTCCTGTTAACATTAATGCAAATGATAACGATTCGCAATACTATTTTGAAGAAAACTTCTTGTGCTTGTATGTGGCGAACCTCCTCCATGGGTGAGCGTTCGAAGACCCGCTTGAACTCGCGGCGGAACTGAGACGGACCCTCGTAGCCGACGCGCGCCGCAGTCGCTGCAGCAGTCAAGCCGTCGCGAATCCCTAGCCCATGTACCACGAGCCCTGTCTCTTGAAGCGATCGATCATGGATCGACATACCTATTTTTAATTTTGTACTACCAACTATATAAGGAAACTATCATGAGCTGCGCATCAAAGATCGGGCTCGTCACGGGCGCATCGAAAGGCATCGCACAAAGACCCGCCAAGAGACTCCCCGAGCGCAACAATCCATGTCGAAATATGTCACGACGGGTTTCTTCTCCTCGCAAACCCTTTCCTGGCGGGCCTCTGCCGCGGTGAAACCGCGTGACATATCTTCGTTGCAGATTAAATCCGCGTGTCCTCCTATAGTCCGTTCATCGCCACGCCGCAGTGCGGGAAGTGGCCCGGAACCAACAAGGAGATACCGTGAACACCCGCTCGTTTGTCCTCCCGACTACCGCCGCCTGCCCCGCGTTCGTCACCACCACCGCATCCGTACGCGGCGCCCTGCGCAAGCTCGTGCTCGCAGCAACCGTCGCGGTGCTTGCTCTCGGCAGCGCTTCGGCTTTCGCCTGGTCGCAACACGGCACGGCGTACACATCACGTGGCACGTACAACGGCGCCCGGTATGGCTCGTGCGGCGGCGGTAGCTGTTCGCATGCGGGTGGCGTTGCGGGCCCTTACGGCGGCGTGGCGACCAACACTGGTACGGTCACCCGCAACGCGCCGGGCCAGTTTTCGAATTCGGGCACCGCGACCGGACGCTACGGCAACTCGGTCCAGCACGCCGGCGACACCAACTGCGCGGGCGGCACGTGCTCGCACACCGGCACCCTCACCGGACCCGATGGCAAAACAGCCTCCACATCGAGCGACGTGACCAAAACCGCGCCGGGCCAGTATTCGTCGTCCGGGTCGATCACGGGCTCGAACGGCAACACGGTCGACCACTCGGCATCGACGAATTGTGCGGGTGCTTCGTGCTCCCGTTCGGGAACGGTGACCGGCTCTGACGGCGGGACCGTCTATCACTCCGGCACGGCGACGCGCGTCGCACCGGGTGTCGTTACGACTTCGACCAGCGCCACGGGCACCCACGGCAACACTGTGACAACGAGCGGGACGGTCACAACCACCGGCGTTGTCACGACGGGCGTCGTCACCACGGGCAGCACAACGGTCGTCGTCGCGCCGAAGCCGGTGGTCGTTGCTCCGTCGGTCGTGTATGTACCGCCTCCCCCGGTTGTCTACGTGCCGCCCCCGCCCCCGCCGCCGGCCGTGTATGTCGCACCGCGCGTGGTCTACGTGGCGCCTGCGCCGCGCCCTGTAATGTGGGTACGGGGCCACTGGGTCGGGAACATCTGGATACCGGCGCACTGGGCGTGAGCGATGACCTGCAGGTCATGAACTGGCGGCATGGTTAGGCGAATCGGTCAGCATCCGACGGGCGAGCAAGGCGGCGTGATGCTCGTGCGTCCAGATTTAAAATTGCGGCGCACACTGTCATGCAAAGCGGGTGCGTTGGCCATGCCGATCGTCGCGACGGGGTTAGTGATAGGGTTAGCGGCGGGGTTGGCGATTGGCTTCGGCGGCCGCATGGCGAACGTCGAAACGCCGGCCGCGCATCGCGCGATCGAACCCTCGCAGCACTGTGAATAAAACACCATGCCATTACGCGATCCAGCCCATTTCCTGCCCTCCTTCGTCTGGCATGCGACCCCCGACGGGCGCATTGAATACGTCAATCCCTGGACGTGCAGCTATCTCGGCAAGACGGCGGAAGCTTTGCACGGCATGCATTGGAAGGCCTTCGTGCATCCGGACGACATGGCGCGGGTGATCGACTCCTGGCGCCCAATACTGGAAGGCGCCTCGCTTCGGGACGTCGACGTGAGACTCCGCCGCACCGACGGCCTCTATCGCTGGCACACGCTGCATCTGCAAGCCATTCGCGACGAGGGCGGGCATATTGTGCAGGCGATTGGCGTCGGCATCGATATTCATCAATGCAAGCACGCCTGGGAGATGTACGAAGCCAGCGAGCGGCGTTTGCAAGCGGCCTTCGAGGGAGCCCGGCTCGGCGCATGGGAATGGAACACGGAGACCGGCGCGGTCCGGATAACCTCGCAGCTCGCTCACATTTACGACTTTCCTGCGGGCACCGAAGGCGCGACGCCTGACGAACTATGGCGACGGATACCTCCCGACTATCAGCCAAGATTCCAGGCTGAACTGGCGAAGTCCCTCAACGACCGGAACCCCTTCCAGATCGACTACCCGATCGTCGCGACAAATGGCTCAAGGCGGTGGTTGCGCATGCGAGGCGAGACCGAGTTCACCGACAACAGCGAGTTAAGGCGCGTGCATGGCGTTACCTTCGACATTAGCGCGCAACGTGAAAGCGACGAGCGCCTCAGCATGAGCGAGCGGCGTTATCGCGCGCTGGTGGAAGCGACGACCGCGCTGGTGTGGTCGGCCGATGCGAACGGCGACATCCTCTTGTCAGAAAGCCAGTGGCAACGTTTCACGGGCCGCCCGCCGGAGAGTCACGCGGGCTCGGGCTGGCTCGAGGCGGTGCATCCCGACGATCGGGAAGAAGCCCGGCGTCAGTGGACCCGGTCGGTCGAGAGGCAGACGCTGCACGACTTTACCTTCCGCATGCGGCGGCACGACGGCGTGTACCGGATGGTCCGCGCCTATGCGGCGCCGCTGCACGACGAAAACAACCGCTTGCAGGAGTGGTTCGGCACCACGACCGATGTGACGGGGCAATACGAAGCGAAAGCCGCCATCGAAGAGCGCAACTTGCGGCTGTCGGTGGCCATGGATGCCGCGAACATGACAATAGTGTCCCTCGCCCTCCCGACCTGGTCGCTCTCGTGGGAGGGCTGTCTGGGGTCCACGAATCTCTGCGAGAGCAGGACGCTCTCCTACGAAGCCGCGCTCAACTATGTCCACGCTGAAGACCGAGCTGGACTGGACACTTTCCTTACGCATTTATCGAGCGGGCAGGAGACGGACTTTCAATTCGAATTTCGCCTTCTGCTCGACGGCGGCGAGCGCTGGATGCATGGTAGCGCCCTGCTTTACCGCACCCCTCAAGGTATTCCGCTGCGTATCATCGGCAGCCTGATCGACATCACCGATCGCAAGCGTATGGAACTGATGCTTCGCGAAACCGACCGCCGTAAAGACGAGTTTCTCGCGATGCTGGCGCACGAGTTGCGCAATCCACTCGCTCCATTGCGCACCGCAATCGCGCTGATGCAGAAGACCGCGCTCGCCGACCTGAAGGCTCAGGACCTGGTCGGCCTGATGCGGCGTCAGGTCGAGCACATGACACGCATCGTCGACGACCTGCTGGAGGTCTCCCGCATAACGCAGGGGCACATCACCCTCAAGCAGGAGCCCATTTTTGTGGGAAGCGCGGTCTACGGTGCGGTCGAGGCTGTCGCCGATATGGTGGAAAGCCGCCAGCAACGCCTTGAAGTCAGCGTGCCGACCGGGATGACGTGGGTTTATGGGGACCCCACGCGGCTCTCGCAGATCCTCGTGAACATCCTCAACAACGCGAGCAAGTACACGCCGGAAGGCGGTCGGATTGCCGCAGGTGTCCGGGCGGACGAGGATCAGGTCACCATCACGATCGAGGACACCGGCACGGGCATTTCAGCGGACCTGCTGCCGAACGTATTCGAATTGTTTTCGCAGGGAGAACGTACGCTGGACCGCTCCAATGGCGGCCTTGGCATAGGCTTGTCACTCGTGAAAAAGCTCGTCGAGATGCACGACGGAAAAATATCGGTCCAAAGTCCGGGACCCGGAATGGGCACGACAGTGACGGTGCGCTTGCCTCGCCTGCATCAGCACGAGCGTCATCCGGCACATCCGCCACTGACGACTCCAGCGATCGCGTCTTCGACCGGGCATGCCGGCTTACGCATTCTCATTGTCGACGACAATCGCGACGCAGCGGATTCGCTCGCTTTGCTGTGCGAGAGCGAGGGGCACATGACCCAGGTCGCCTATACGTCATACGAAGCAATTTCGCTCGCGCAGAACTTCCTTCCTGATGTCGCGCTGCTTGACATTGGCCTGCCTGATATAGATGGCTACGAGCTCGCGACACGCCTGCGCCACAAGGGCGCAAAAGTCCCGGTGCTCATTGCCATCACGGGCTATGGCCAGGCTGAGGACCGCTTGCGCGCTCAGGTCGCTGGCTTCGATTATCACTTTGTCAAGCCGGTCAATCTGGAAGACCTGCTTAACTTGCTTTCAACGTTATGCCCGCCAGATTAATGCAGCCAGATTAATGCTGCCCCTTCGAGCAGTTCCTGTGGTCAGGCGTCCCCATGCGCTCCGATCCACTCGCGAAACAGGTTCACCTTGTGCTGGTGCGCTAGGCAATTCGGGTAGACGAAGTAATAGCGGGCGCCGGTCGTCAGTACGATGTCGAACGGCATCGCGAGGCGCTTTGACGCGACATCTTCGCTCACGAGCGAGCAGTCGCTGATCGCGACGCCAAAACCTTGCGTCGCCGCGTTCGTCGCAAGATCGAGCGTTTCAAAACTCTGCCCAAGGTCGGCATCGATCTCCGGCGCATTGGCATGGGCGAGCCACATCTTCCAGTCGCGATGATCGCGCGTCGGATGCAGGAGCGTATGCCGGGAAAGATCGGCCACGCTATCGAGCGACTTCTCCTCCAGCAGCGAAGGTGCGCACACAGGCGTCAGTTGTTCGTCGAAAAGTTCGATTGAATGAACGTCCACGCCCGGGGACGAGCCATAGATGATCGCTGCGTCGAACGGCTCGACCTGGAAATCGACGTCGTGCTGCCAGGTGGTCGTGAGCTGCAACTGGATCTCAGGGTACTCGGCCTGAAAGCGCATGATCTTCGGCAGGATCCAGCGCATCAGGCAGGTGGGTACCTTCAGTGCGAGGTCGGTGCGCTGCCGGGTCAGACGCAGCGAAATCTCCTCGATCCGCGAGAAGCTCTCTTTCACGGTCGGCAATAGCTGCTCGCCTTCGTTCGTCAGCGCGAGCCCCTTCGAGTGCCGCGTGAACAGCGGAAAACCGTAGTACTCCTCCAGCGTCAGGATCTGGCGGCTTACCGCTCCCTGCGTCAGACAGAGGTGATCGGCGGCACGCGTGAAACTGCGGTGGCGCGCGACCGTTTCGAAGATTTGCAGCGCATTCAGCGGCGGCAGGCGGCGCATTTTCATTCCCTTCCTGCATTTCAAAAAATCATGACGGCCGGGTGTGCTTGCCGGCCAGAGGGGTTCATACGAACACGGATCCAAGGCTCCATATATACACCGAATTAAGGTCCCCGCTTCTCTGGAAAGCATTGCTTCCCTGTGTGAGCCCATGAGCCGGGAACATGGCGAGCATGCAAATTCATCGATTGCCGTTCACGTGTCATGCACCAAGAATGCACGAACACGCAAACCCCGGAGAAAAGCATGCGCCGGCAACAGACCCATTCGCAGGAGTCTCATGAATTCGCCTGAAAATACCTCGCGCTTCTGCCACACAAGCGGCCACGCAAGCGGACACCGCCCGCCCCGGCCGGTCGGTACACAGACCTGTGGCGAAGCGCTCGTGAGACTGCTCGAACACTACGGCGTCGAAGTGGTGTTCGGCATTCCGGGCGTCCATACCGTCGAGCTATATCGTGGACTTGCAACCTCCATGCTGCGCCACGTCACTCCTCGCCACGAGCAGGGGGCGGGCTTCATGGCGGACGGCTATGCGCGCGTTACGGGAAAACCCGGTGTGTGCTTCATCATCACCGGGCCGGGCATGACGAATATCGCGACTGCGATGGCGCAGGCTTATGCGGATTCGATCCCGATGCTCGTGATTTCCAGCGTCAACACCACGCGTCAGCTCGGCGGCGGAACTGGCCGCCTGCATGAACTGCCGTCGCAGCGCAACGTATTCGCCGGGCTCACCGCGTTCTCCCACACGCTGCTCGAAGCGGACGAACTCCCGCAAGTCCTGGCCCGCGCGTTCGCGGTGTTCGCGACTGCGCGGCCGCGGCCGGTCCACATCGAGATTCCCCTCGACGTGATCGTCGCGCCTGCGCGCGACACCACATCCAGCGCGGTCGTGCTGCCTGCGAAGCCCGCCGGTGCACCGGC
>NZ_AEJF01000072.1 GCF_001028175.1 Caballeronia mineralivorans PML1(12) | reverse complement strand
CGATGCCGGTTGGGGCGCGCCGCGCGTAGGCACCGCGCGTGCCGCTCTCAATGCAGGTTACGACGTACCGATTCGTTCGCAGGCAGCGCTCTTCGACACTGTATTGAACGCCCTGCCCGACGCGATCATCGTGGGCGATTCCACACGGCCCGTCTACGCGGGTAATTTCGTCTTCGAGGCGGCCGCGCCGAGATCTTGGTTCAACTCCTCGACGGGCTACGGCACGCTGGGCTACGGGTTACCGGCCGCGATCGGCGCACGGCTTGCATCTGGCAATCGGCCCGTGATCTGCCTGATCGGCGACGGCGGGCTGCAGTTCACGCTGCCCGAACTGGCGAGCGCTGTTGAAGCCGCCGTACCGGTGATCGTGCTGCTGTGGAACAACCGGGGTTACGCCGAAATCAAAAAATACATGGTTGAGCGCGATATCGAGCCGATCGGCGTCGACATATACACGCCCGACTTCCTCGCGCTGGCGCTCGGTTTTGGCTGCTGCGCCGCGTCTGCCCATACGCCTGCCGTGCTGGCAAACGAACTGAAGCAGGCCGCGGCGCGCCGCGTGCCCACGTTGATCGAAATCGACGAACAGAAGTGGTTCGACCACGTCCCGGGAGGCCCAGCATGAACGCGCCGAACGACACTCGATTTCTGACGCAGCTTTATATCGATGGCCGCTGGGTCGACGGCGCACTGGGCCACACGATTGCCGTGGTTAACCCTGCGACCGGAACCCATCTGACCGACGTGGCCGCCGGTACCGCACACGACGTCGAACTGGCGGTGGCCGGCGCGGCCCGCGCGTTCCGTGCCTGGCAGCAAACGACCGGCACCGAGCGTGCAGGCTACCTGCGCGCAATCGCGGCGGAAGTGGAGATGCGGCGCGAACGTCTCGCGATGCTGCAATCGTTGAACAACGGCAAGCCGCAAGCGGAAGCGCACATGGACGTTGACGATGTGATCGCGACATTCCGCTATTACGCCCAACTGGCCGAGCAACTGGACGACACAAGCGGCGCAGAAGTCAGCATCTCCAGCACGGAGCACCGTGCGCGGATCCTTCGCGAACCCTGCGGCGTGGCCGCGCTGATCGTGCCGTGGAATTTCCCGATGGTGACCACGGCATGGAAGCTTGCCCCGGCGCTCGCGGCCGGCTGCACGGTCGTGCTCAAACCCTCCGAGATCACGCCGCTGCCCGAACTTGAACTGGCCTCCGCGATCGCATCGGTCGGCTTGCCGGCGGGTGTTTTCAACGCGGTGACGGGCACCGGTGCAGACGTGGGCGCACCGCTCGTCGCGCATCCCGGAGTCGCGAAAGTATCGTTTACCGGTAGCACGGGTGTTGGTCAGACGGTAATGAAGACCGCCACCGACACGCTGAAGGGCGTGAGTCTCGAACTCGGGGGCAAGTCGTCGATCATCGTGTTCGACGATGCGGACCTCGACCTGGCGGTCGACCTCGCCGAAGCGGGCGGCTTCTTCAACAGCGGCCAGATGTGCTCGGCGACGAGCCGGGTGCTGGTCGCGCGCGAACTCGCGCCCGCCTTGCTGGCGAGGCTTGTTGAGCGCGCGGAGCGGATCGTCGTCGGCGACCCTTTCGCGCCTGACGTGCAGATGGGGCCGCTCGTGAGCCGCGCCCAATTCGACCGGGTGCGCGGCCATATCGAACAAGGTATTGCCGACGGTGCGCGGCTCGTCACGGGTGGCGACCGCCCGGCCGGCGCGCCGGAGCAAGGGTTTTTCATCGCGCCGACCATTTTCACCGATGTGCCGCCGACAAGCGCTTTATGGCGTGACGAGATCTTCGGCCCGGTCTTGTGTGTGCGCGTGTTCGACACTGAAGAGGAAGCCATCGAACTCGCCAATGACAGCGAGTACGGGCTGGTAGCGACCGTCGTCACCGACGACGAGGCTCGCGGCGAGCGGGTCGCTCGTGCCCTTGCGGCCGGCGTGGTGTGGGTCAACACGCCGCAGTTGATCTATCCGCAGACGTCGTGGGGCGGCTACAAGCGCAGCAGTATCGGGCGTGAACTGGGTCCGTTCGGGCTCGCCGCCTTCCAGGAAATCAAGCAGGTGCTGACGCGTCGTCAGGCCAACTAGACCGTCTACTCAAAAGGATTTGCGATGAAGCACGATAACCACTCCGACAACCCGTTCAACCAGCCGCTCGGCGGCAACCAGATGCCTCGCTTCGCAGGTCCGGCGACGATGATGCGCCTGCCGACCGCGACATCGGCCGAAGGACTCGATGCGTGTTTCGTCGGCGTGCCGCTGGATACCGGCACGTCGAACCGGGCGGGCGCGCGCTTCGGCCCGCGTGCGATCCGGGCTGAATCGTGCCTGCTGCGCCCGTACAACATGGCGACTCGCGCGGCGCCGTACGACAGCATCCAGGTGGCCGACATCGGCGACGTTGCGATCAACACGTTCAACCTGCAGAAGAGCATGGACATCGTCACCGAAGCGTATGACGAGATCCTCGCGCATGGCTGCGTGCCGCTCACGATGGGCGGCGACCATACGATCGTGCTACCCATCCTGCGCGCGATGAAGAAGAAATACGGCGCGCTCGGCGTGGTTCATGTCGACGCGCATGCGGACGTGAACGACACCATGTTCGGCGAGAAGATCGCTCACGGCACGCCGTTTCGGCGGGCGATAGAAGAAGGACTGATCGACGGCAACCGCGTCGCGCAGATCGGCCTGCGCGGCACCGGCTATACGGCGGAGGACTTCGACTGGTCACGCTCGCACGGCATCCGTGTCGTGCAGGCTGAGGAATGCTGGTACAAGTCGGTCGCGCCGGTCATGGACGAAGTACGCGCGAAACTGGGCGACGGCCCGGTGTACCTGAGCTTCGACATCGACGGTCTGGATCCGAGTTTCGCTCCGGGCACCGGCACGCCGGAAATCGGCGGCCTGACGATCTGGCAAGCGCTTGAAATCATTCGGGGCTGCCGTGGGCTGGATATTGTCGGGTGCGATCTGGTGGAGATTTCACCGCCGTACGACCCGTCCGGCAACACGGCGCTGGTGGGTGCAAACCTGCTCTATGAAATGTTGTGCGTGCTCCCGAAGGTGAAGTACCGGGCGTAGGCTGCCATGCACCAACGATTTGGCATGCACAACTGGCATGCCAATACCTATAAAGACCAGCGAGAACTAGAGAAAAAGCAACCAACCCATGCGCCGTGATCATGGCAGACATGACGATATATCGATTGTGATGCCTATTTTGCGCTCCTAACATTTTTCATGCGTGGACGAATTCAGACGAATTCAGCCATTCGTCCGGCGCATAGGTCGGACATCTTATTTAACCACTCACGGAGTCGGCGATGACTAAATTCAGCACAGGACGGCGGCAAGCCTTCAAGACGATCGGCGCAGCGCTCGCGGCGTCCGCGCTACCGGCACCGTTCGTTAATCTGAGAGCGCAGGAACACAATTTCTCAGGCAAGACACTACGTCTGCTGACCTGGTCGGACGATACAGGGACAGCCGCGCTGCACAATATCGCCGCGACGTTCATGGCAAAAACCGGCGCGAAGGTGATCGCCGACCGCGCGGACGGCACCTCCGGCATGGTCGCCAAGGTGAAGGCCGCGGGCGACCGTCCCACTTATGACGTGATCACGCTCGCAGGCGTGGGCGCTTCGGGTCTCGGCGATGCGGGCCTGCTCGTCAAGCCCGATCTCGACAAGCTGCCGAACCTCAAGGACGTGCCCGCGCAGTATCGAACGGGTGCTGACGGCTTCGGTGTCGGCTACCTGCTGTGGTCCGACGGCCTGATCTACAACACGTCGACCGTGAAGACGCCGCCGGCGTCCTATGAAGCGCTGTGGGACCCCAAATACGCAGGCCGCCTGTTCCTGCCGCCGCCCGAGTTTGCCGAGGCGGTCGATCTGGCGATCATCGCCGCAAAAATGTCCGGCGGCTCGCAGCAAAACATCGACCCGGGTTTCAAGAAGCTCGCGGAACTGAAGGACCGCGTGATGACGCTCGGCGAGAATCCGAATCAGGTCGCCGACCTGTTTCGCACGGGCTCGCTCGATATCGGCGGCATCTATTCGCCGGCGTTCTTTCCCGACCAGATCAGGAAACCCGAATACAAGATGGGCGTGACGTACGGCATGAAGGAAGGCTTCGCCACGCAACTGATGTTTACGGTGATTCCGAAATCGCACCCTGGCGACCTCGACCTGATTCACGCGTTCATCAACCATTCGCTCGATGCCGGCGTGCAAGGCCGGATGGCCGCTGACGTGCTGAACGGCCCGGTGAATTCGAAGGCCATGATTCCCGCCGAGAGCCTCAGGTTCGTGCCGAGCCCGCAGCAGATCGCCGAGAAGTCCATCCTGCACGACGACAAGTCACTTGCCGTGGTACAGGCCACTTGGATCAAGCGCTACACCGAGATTTTCTCGGCATGACCACGATGGCCGAACTCTCTTCGCACCGCGCCGGGCCGGGGGCGCCGGACCAGCCGGTTGCCCCCGCTTCGACCGCCGCGCTCGCCCACGCACGGCCATGGCTGCTGCTCGCCCCGATCCTCGCGTTTCTCGCGGTGCTCGCGGCGGCAGCGCTCGTGGTCCTGCGCATGAGCTTCGGTGCGCAGGGCGACGAGTGGCACGGGTTCACGCTGCAGAACTACGCGAACCTCGCCGATTCGTATTTCCTGAAGGCGCTGTGGCTCACGCTGCGGCTCGCGTTTCAGAGCATGGTGTGCGCGGTGCTGCTGGCGATTCCGGTCGCGCTTGCGATGGCGCGCACCGAGTCGCGGCTCGCACGGCGCTTGCTGCTGGCGGGCGTGCTGTTGCCGCTGCTCGTCAATCTGTTGCTGCAAGGCTATGGCTGGCTCGTGATCCTAGGCCCGGCAGGCTTGCTCAATCACGCGTTGCTCGCAAGCGGCGTGATCCAGCGTCCGATGCAATGGCTTTATCGCGAGCATGGCGTGCTGCTTGGCTTGATCCAGACCGCGTTTCCGCTTGCAGTGCTGCCGCTGTCGAGCGCGATGCGCGCCGTGTCCCTTTCGTATGAAGAAGCCGCCGCAACACTCGGCGCAACGCGCTGGCAAACCCTGCGTCACGTCATGCTGCCGCTCGCGATGCCCGGGCTTGTTTCCGGCGCGCTGCTCGTGTTCGCTTACAACGCAAGCGCGTTCGCGGTGCCGCTCTTGCTCGGCGGCCGGCGCGTGCCGATGCTCGCCGTGCTGGTGCACGACGAAGTCTCGCCGCTGCTGAACTGGCCGGCTGCATCGGCCTCCGGCGTGGTGCTGATGGTCGCGACGCTCGCCGTCATGGCGATCTCGCAGAGCCTCGTGCGCCGCACCCAACGTCTCCAGGAGCCGTCCGCATGAGCACCCCGGTCAATTCGCTCCCTTTACGAGCGCGGCTCCTGCCCGCGACTATGCCGGGCCGTCTCGGCAGGCCCGCGGCGCTGCTCGCGGCCATCGTCCTGTTCCTTGCCGCGCTGCCGATCCTGACGATGATCCTGATGTCGTTCAGTGCGTCGGACACGCTGGAATTCCCGCCGCCCGGCTACAGCTTGCAGTGGTATCGCGCGGCATGGCACAGTTTTGTTTCACCCGATGCAAGCGACGTGCTTTCCATGGGTACCGCATTGACGACGAGCCTGATCGTCGCCGTGTCGACGATGATCATCGCGACGCTGGTCTCGGTGCCCGCTGCGTATGCATTGAGCCGCTACCGCTTTCGCGGCAAGTCGGCCGTCGAGCAGCTCGTTGCGCTGCCGCTCGTCTATCCGCTGGTGATGCTCGGGCTGTCGCTGCTGCTGGTTTTCAACGTGCTTCCCGTGGAACTCGGCGTGTTCCGGCTCATCATTGCGCACGTGATTCTCGCGCTGCCGTTCACGGTGAAGAACTGCGCGGCGTCGGCGGCGTCTATCGGCCCGGAGTTCGAGGAAGCCGCCTGCGTGATGGGTGCGAGCCCGCGCCGCGCCATGTTCGATGTGGTGCTGCCGCTGATGCGCCCCGGCATCCTGGCCGGCATGCTGTTCGCGTTCATCATCTCGTTCAACGAGTTCACAGTGACATTCTTCCTGTACGGCATCAACACGATGACGCTGCCGGTGTGGCTCTATAGCCGCACGGTGTCGTCGCTGGACCCGACCGTGTTTTCGTTCGCCGTCTTTATCGTTGCCATCGACTTCGCACTGATCTGGCTGCTTGAAAAGCTGATTGGCGACGAGGGTGTCGCACTCTGAGCGCGCAAGAATCCAAGGAATTATCATGACTCATCTGACACTTCAGGCTGTGACCAAGCGCTTCAACCCGACCTACGCCGTCGATCACGTCGACCTGAGCGTCCCGGACGGCAAGCTGGTCTGCTTTCTCGGCCCGTCCGGCTGCGGCAAGACGACCCTGCTGCGCATGATCGCGGGGCTTGAGACGCCAAGCTCCGGCAGCGTGACTTTTGCGGGCCGCGACATCACCCACTTGCCGGCGAACCAGCGCGATTTCGGCATGGTGTTCCAGTCGCTCGCGCTGTTTCCGCACATGAGCGTCGCCGAAAACATCGCGTACCCGCTGCGGCTGCGAAAGACCGGCAAGGCCGCGCAAGGCCACCGGGTGGCCGAACTGCTCGACCTGATCCAACTGCCGCACATGGCGAACCGGCCGGTCACGCAATTGTCCGGCGGACAGCGCCAGCGGGTGGCGATTGCGCGTGCGATCGCGTCGTCGCCGAAACTGCTGCTGCTCGACGAGCCGCTCTCCGCACTCGACGCCAAGCTGCGCGAAGCGATGCAGGTCGAAATCCGCCTGCTGCAGCAACGCCTGGGCATCACGACGATCATGGTCACGCATGACCAGCGCGAAGCAATGACGATGGCCGACGAGATCGTCGTGATGGAAAAAGGCCGCATTGCGCAGGTGGGCAGGCCGCTCGACATTTATCGGGACCCGGTCAGCGAGTTCGTCGCCGACTTCATCGGGCTCGGTAATATCCTGCCGGTCACGCATGACGGCCGAGGCGGTGTGAGTCTGCCGGGAGGCCAGCAGATTGTCGTGGCTAATCCCGCCTACGTGCCGGAATTCGCTGGGGACATCCGCCTTCTGATCCGTCCCGAAGATGTCTGCTTGAAGCCCGCATCTACCACCAGCAATCCTAACCATCTCGCCGGTACGGTCACATTTATCCGCGACGTCGGCGCGACGCTCGAAGCGACGATCGACTGCGCCGGCTTCACGCTGACCGCCGCCACGACGCCGCGCGAAACGCCCGGCCTCGCCCTCGGGATGCCGGTGCTGGC
>NZ_AEJF01000071.1 GCF_001028175.1 Caballeronia mineralivorans PML1(12) | reverse complement strand
CTGGCCGAATTGCCCGCGCACGCCTGCAAGCTGATCGCGGCGCGCCCCGTTCATTAATTCAACCGGCCTCACCTGACCATGAGCAACACGCCATGACCTATGTATTCGATTTCAGCGGCTTCGGCATATACGCTGGCATGCTGGTGCGAGGCGTCGCCGTCACCCTCTGGCTTACCGCGGTGTCGACCGTGCTCGGTGGCCTCGTCGGTGTCGCGGGCGCAAGCGTCGGCGTCGCCGGGCCGCGCTGGGCGCGGACACTGGTCGCCACTTACGTCGAGCTGATCCGCAACACGCCGTTCATCGTGCAATTGTTCTTTGTGTTCTTCGGGCTGCCGGGCATTGGCATCCATATCGACGAAATGCAAGCGGCAATCCTCGCGATGACGGTCAATCTTGGTGCTTACGCGACGGAGATCGTCCGCGCCGGCATCGACTCGATTCCGCGTGGCCAGGTGCAGGCAGCGCAGGCGCTGGGTTTGCAGGGACGCCAGGTATTCCGTCATGTGGTGCTGCCGCAGGCGCTCGCCAATGTGTTTCCGGCGCTCCTGAGCCAGGTGTTGATCGTGATGCTTGGGTCCGCCGTGGTATCGCAGATATCGGTGCCCGACCTGACGTATGCGGCCAATTTCATCCAGTCGCGCAACTTCCGCTCATTCGAAAGCTATCTGATCGTCACCGCGACCTATCTGTTTCTCTCGATCGTCTTGCGGCTACTGCTGAACCGGCTGGGCCGGGGCCTTTTTGCGGGACGCTCGCCACGCACGTCCGATGCGCAGCGCAACAAGTGGATACGATTCACCTGGCGTCGCGCACCGACGCTCGCAACGGAGCGCTCACAATGACCGAATTCACTCTGTGGGATATCGCGCGCAATCTGCTGCTCGCCGCGCGCTGGACGGTGCTGCTTTCGCTGATCGCTTTCGTCTGCGGCGGTGCAGTCGGCCTCCTGCTGCTCGCGATGCGCGTGTCGCCGTTGCCATGGCTGCGCCGTGTGGTCGTGCTCTATGTCGAGCTGTTCCAGGGCACGCCTCTGGTGATGCAGCTGTTCGTCGCGTTCTTCGGCCTGCCGTTGCTGGGCGTGGAGGTGTCGCCATGGGTCGCCGCAACCGTCACGCTGACGCTCTACACCAGCGCATATCTCGTCGATATCTGGCGTGGCTGCGTCGAAGCGGTGTCGCGCGGCCAGTGGGCGGCAGGCGCGAGTCTCGGCATGACGTTCGGGCAGCAATTGCGCTACATCGTCTGGCCGCAGGCGAAGAAGATCTCGGTCGCGCCGACCGTCGGTTTTCTGGTGCAGGTGGTCAAGAGCACTGCGTTGACGTCCATCATCGGGTTCATCGAACTGACGAAGACCGGTTCGATGATCACCAATACCGCGTTTCGCCCGTTTCCGATCTACGGAATGGTCGCCCTGCTCTACTTCGCGATGTGCTTCCCGCTGACGCTGTATGCACGCCGGTTGCAGCAGGCGCAACTCGCCCAGGCGCGCCGGTGACCAAAGCAGGCTGTCGCCTCGTTACTCAAATGGATTTCACGATGATCTCAATCAACAATGTTTCGAAGTGGTACGGACCTTTCCAGGTACTGACCGGCTGCACGACCGAAGTCAAAAAGGGCGAAGTGGTCGTGGTGTGTGGCCCGTCGGGTTCGGGTAAGTCAACCCTGATCAAAGCGGTGAACGGCCTCGAACCGTTCCAGGAAGGCGCAATCACGATCGACGGCCAGTCGGTCGGCGACAAGAAAACCAATCTGTCGAAGCTGCGCTCGAAGGTCGGCATGGTGTTCCAGCACTTCGAACTGTTCCCGCACTTGTCGATCACTGAAAACCTGACGCTTGCGCAGATCAAGGTGCTTGGCCGTTCAAAGGATGAAGCCGCGGCGAAGGCGCTGAAGCTGCTGGATCGCGTCGGGCTGCGTGCGCATGCGGACAAATTTCCGGGGCAACTGTCGGGCGGTCAGCAGCAGCGGGTCGCGATTGCACGCGCGCTGTCGATGGACCCGATCGCGATGCTGTTCGACGAACCGACCTCGGCACTCGATCCTGAAATGATCAACGAAGTGCTCGACGTGATGGTCGAACTCGCGCAGGAAGGCATGACCATGATGTGCGTCACGCACGAAATGGGCTTCGCACGAAAGGTCGCGCACCGCGTGATCTTTATGAATCACGGCGTCATCGTGGAAGACGACAAGAAGGAAGATTTTTTCGCGAACCCGAAGTCCGATCGCGCGAAGGACTTTCTCGCGAAGATCCTGCACTAATGTTGCGGGGTGCTCGGCACGCGTCGCAGGGCCAGGTCAAGACAAACGGATTCGCTGCATCTGATTTCTAACGCCGCTGTCAGGTTTGTTCGGCCCGGGGCGCGCGGGTGGACTGGATCACAATCAGCACATCGCCTTCCTCAATTGTGCGCGGTGCGTCCTCATAGAACGAGAACATCCGGCCGTCGTGGACCAGCCCGACAATGAGCATGCCCGTCACCGCATTCGTCGCTTGACCGACTTCTTGCGGTGCAGCGGGCCGCTCCACTAGCGTGACGCGTCCACGCGCCGACAGCAGGTCGTTGACGAACGGAACGATGTAGCGGCTTTCGACCGCATCGGCCAGTAGCAGTCCGCCGATCTTGGTCGACGACACAATCACGTCCGCGCCCGCTTGCCGCAATTGCCGTTGGAACACATGCTCCCGGACCCGCACGACAATCTTTGTTTCAGGCGCAATACTGCGCACGCTTAGCGTAAGCAGTATTGCGGTCGGGTCATCGGTGACCGCGACAATGACGGCCTTCGCAGAACGAATCCCCGCCTGTTGCAGGATGTCTTCGCGCGACGGGTCGCCAAGCAGACCTGCAACGCCCAGCGCTGTCGCCGATTCCAGCGCCGGTTGCTGCTGGTCGATCACAATGATCGAATCGGCATTCACGCCGCTTTCAAGCAACTCGCGAACGGCGACTGAGCCACTGAGTCCAAAGCCGCACACAACGATGTGGCCCTGCAACCGCTTTTGCAGGCGTTTCATGCGAAGCTCCTCGATCACGCGTTGAATGACGAATTGATACGCTGTGCCTAGAAAAACAAACCAGATAGTGATACGTATCGGCATGACGAGGAACGTGACGATAAGGCGCGCGCGAGCTGTAACGGGCACGATGTCGCCATAGCCCACAGTCGCGACAGTGACCATGGTGAAATACATCAGGTCGATCACGTCGAGCGTCGGCTTGGTTGCATCGCGCAGCCCTTCGCGATCGATATACACCACGACAAAGGCAAGCACGCATAATCCGATCACGAGGTAAAAGCGCAGCAACAGGACGCGTTGCGGCGAAGCCGTGGGCCGCATGAACAACGTGCGCGCACGCGGCGCATGCCACGGTGAGCGCGCTCGACGCGGCAAATGGAATCGACTCGGTCTTCCACGCTTCAGGCCCACGCGCGTCTCCTGAAAAAGGACATACGATTCTACGACAACCGGACTGGGGCCCGATGGATCCGGAACATCAGGCGCGGCCGGAATCCAGTGGCGTTTAAATAGCTATCCTTAGCCGATTACACCGATAAAAAGATGTTTACTTCCTCCCTTTCGCGGCCTAGCTTGAAGCCATGGGATGCAAGTGTCTACTCGTCTTTGGGCTGCGGCCAACGCTCGGCACAGTCGTGGTTTGTGACGCTAGTTTGTGACGCTATCCTCGTCGTGCGCCCTTGACCGATCACGAACACAACCATCGGACTGCTATGACTTACGCCAGCGGAAAGTGGAATCTGAGATTTGCGCTGTCTCGCGCATTGTTGACTGCGGGAGTCGTTCTCAGTTCGAGCCTTTCGCCTATAGCGGCACGGGCGAACGCGATGGTGGCCGCGGAAGAAATCTGCATGCCTCAAGGGACCTATCCAATGATTGGCGGCGGCACGACCGTCTTCTCCCACGACCAGACCTGCTTTAGCCGCCCCGTAACCAACACCTTTCCGTGGGAGAAAAAAATCCCACGCGCGAACAGGAGCACCGCAGACCAGTTCAACGGGGCACGAGTGGTGCGGTACGACTACCACGACGCGCTGTATCAGTGTGCTAAGCGTCATATGCGGCTACCGGCAGTCGAAGAACTGACCGCGCTATTCGTCTACGCGAACCCGGGCGACAAGGCCGCAACGGGAAGTCAATACGCGATCGTCGCGCCAAAAAATGATTCGCGTTATCCGGGTGGTCTCCATGGCTGGGGCGGCAGCAGCACCTATTGGTCGCACACCTTCGCCGGCAGGGGCTCCCACAAGGTGGTCAACCTTGGGAACGGTCGAGTGAGCATTTACTACAATTCGCGTACTAGCTATGTGTCGTGTGTACATTGAAGGGGTTCGCCGCTTGCGATCCTTTATCCGTAAATGGGCAGCAGCAGGAACAACTTGATGACGATGGCATTCGCAATGTCGATAAAGAACGCTCCCACCATCGGCACCACGAGAAAAGCGAGATGCGAGGGGCCGAACCGCTCTGTGATGGCCTGCATGTTGGCGATCGCCGTCGGCGTTGCCCCGAGGCCGAAACCACAGTGCCCGGCGGCCAGCACCGCGGCGTCGTAGTTGCGCCCCATGACCCGGAAGGTGACGAAAATGGCGTAGATGGCCATGGCGATCGCCTGCACTACCAGGATGGCGAAAAGCGGCAGCGCAAGCGAGGCCAGGTCCCCTAAACGCAGGCTCATCAGCGCGATCGCGAGAAACAGCCCGAGACTTACATTGCCGAGCAGAGACACTTCGTCCTCGAAGACCTGATACCAGCCGCGCACGGCAAGGCCATTGCGCAGCACGACACCGACGAACAATACACAGACGAACGCGGGTAACTCGAACGCTGTGCCGGCCAACCACGATCCAAGCGCCGAGCCGACAGCGAGACAAACGGCAATCAGCGCCACGGTCTCGATGAAGGCAATCGCCGTGATCGGGCGAACCGCCTTGGGTTGTTCAAAACCGCTCGTGCCTGCGGCATCGGATTCCGGGTTGGGGACAAGGCTATAACGTGTGATCAGAAAACGCGCAACCGGGCCGCCGATCAGTCCTCCGAGGATCAAGCCGAACGTGGCACAGGCAATCGCAATCTCCGTCGCCGATGCGAGCCCATGACGCTCCGCGAACACCTTCGCCCAGGCGGCACCAGTGCCATGACCGCCGGAGAGGGTCACAGACGCCCCGAGCAGGCCGAGCAAGCGCTCTTGCCCCAACGCCCAGGCAAGGCCAAGGCCGAGCACATTCTGCATCACGAGCAAGCCGAGTACGGCGCCGAGAAACACAAACAACGACCGCCCGCCTGCTTTCAGGCTTGCCAGATCTGCGTTAAGACCGATGGTGGCGAAGAACGTGAGCATCAGCGGCGTTTGAAGCGTCGTGTCGAAACGCACGTCGATTTGTAAGAGCGCGCGTAACGCGAAAACCAGGATTGCTACCAGCAGCCCGCCGACAACCGGCTCGGGGATACTGTAAGTTCTCAGTATTGGAGTCCTGGCTAGGATTTGTCGCCCCAGCAAGAGAACAAGTGAGGCGCCCATCAGCGTTTCCAGAGTGTCGAGGGTCACAATGCTCTTCTCCAATCGAGAGACCGATTAGTGCCGGTTAATTAGCCGTACGCGATGGGGTTGCCCCGGAATGACCTGGCGCGAACCGGAGCAACAGATAACCGGTAACACCCGATAGCACTGAGCCCGCGATCACGCCTAACCGGAGGGGCGTGAAATAGCCGGGGCCGTCGAAAGCGAGGGAACCGATGAACAGGCTCATGGTGAAGCCGACGCCGCACAGCGCGGCAACACCGATCAGCTGGAGCCATCCGGCGCCCTCGGGAAGCTTGGCCAGACCAAGTCGAATCAGCATCGCGCTCGCCCCGAAGACACCGACGAGTTTTCCGGCGAAAAGACCCACGGCAATACCGAGCGGCAGTGGCTCTGCCAGCGCGGTCAGCGTAACGCCTGCGAACGAGACGCCGGCATTGGCGAAAGCGAAGACCGGCAACACACCAAAGGCCACCCAGGGATGGAGACTGTGTTCAAGCTGATGTAGCGGAGCTGTGCCTTGTGCGTCCGTTGTCTTCAATGGCACGGCGAAAGCGATTGCAACGCCTGCAAGCGTTGCGTGAACGCCCGACTTCAGGACGAATACCCACAAGATCACGCCGACCATGACGTAAGGCGCAATTCGTGTGACTTTCTGCAGGTTCAAGGCGATCAGGACGGCTATGGCCACGGCCGCCAAGAAGAGCATTGCGATGGAAAGCTCGGCGGTATAAAACAGCGCAATAATGACGATTGCACCCAAATCGTCGGCGATTGCCACGGCGGTCAGGAATATTTTGAGCGACACCGGAACCCGCTTGCCGAGCAGGGAAAGAACGCCGAGCGCAAATGCAATGTCGGTGGCCGTGGGAATTGCCCAGCCATTCAAGGCCGCGGCATTTCCCCGGTTAAAAATGAAATAGATGACTGCGGGCACTACCATTCCGCCTAACCCGGCAGCGACAGGCAGCACTATTTGTGCAGGCGTGGACAGTTCGCCTTCGATCACCTCGCGCTTGACCTCCAGACCGACCAGGAGGAAGAAGATGGCCATCAAACCGTCGTTGATCCAGAGCAGAAGCGGCTTCGCAAGGGCGAACGATCCAAAGCGCATCTCCACGGGGATTTTCAGCAGATCGTCGTACGCGTGTCGAAGCGGGGAGTTGCTGCAGATCAGCGCGAGCGCGGCTGCGGCAACGAGCAGCAAACCGCCCGCCGATTCCAGTTTAAGGAAGTCGGCGATGCCGTCGGTCCCCTTGCGAATCACGTTGCCGATCACAATGCCCGGTCCGTTTTCTGTGCATCAACTCGTGAAGGCCTTAGCCGGCGCCGAGTGCTGTGTTCAGTCGGGCGCAGCGTTTCTTCTACAAATGATAATAGTGCACGCGTGGAACCATTAACACCCATTTTCAGTTCGTTCGCACTCGGTCGGGGGGCGCTGGCGCTTGGTGGGTGTTTGGGGGCTAGGTTGAGGGGCAGCGGTCGGGGGTGATGCCGGGTTGGTGCTTTCGGCGTTAGTGGTCTGCGTGAGTTAGCTGTTCTTTTTATCGCTATTAGCCACTGTGCGTGGCGGCACTTCATTTCTTTTTCCGACGGCGCAAAAGAAACAGAAGCAAAGAAAACGCCTCCCAACCATCGGCAAGTTAGTGTCCCTAGCGTGCAGGCTAGAAGTTTTTGGCACCTGATAGCATGGTGCTCGCCAGACTGGAGAATGTTTGAAGCCCGACCTCTCCGAACACCGATACCCACACGCTTCGCCACCAGTGACTGAACCTGCCACAGGTTCACCCCGCGCTATCCGCGTACACCCACCTCAAGAAAGAAGCACGCAGATCACGTAGCCAACCCACCCGGAAATGAGGCAACCAGTACACGTTAGGCCGTCATGGTCTGGGGGTGCGGTGCTTGCCCGAGAGCGTTGGGGGCGAAGCGTGTTCATGTCAGGATTCGCGAGAAGGAGGGGTTCAAACATTCTCCAGTCTGGCGAGCACCGTGCTATCAGGTGCCAAAAACGCCTAGCCTGCACGCTAGGGACACTAACTTGCCGATTGTTGAGAGGCGTTTTCTTTGCTTCTGTTTCTTTTTCGCCGTCGGAAAAGAAATGAAGTGCCGCCACGCACAGTGGCTAATAGTGATAAAGAGAACTGCTAAGACAGACCGGCCACGGACGCAGAAAGCAGCAACCCGGCATCGACCCCGACCCCGACCTCTAGCCCCAGAACCTAGCAACCCGGCACCGACCCCACCCCCAACCGCTTTCAAGTATCCAGATCCTCACGAACACCCGGAACCCAGAATCTCTTATGGAGGAGCAACAGCAGCGGCGTCGTGACCATCGACAATGTCACCACCAGCGTCACGAGCGACGATAAGCGTTGATCGATCACACGCGCCGCCAATGATGCCGCCAGCACGACGAACGCGAATTCACCGCCTTGTGACAACAGCACCGCAAAGTAGGTACGTTGCCCGGCCGGGACTTCGAACCGGCTGGCGAGCAGCCACAACGCAACCGCCTTGATACCCACAAGCACCACTACCAACGCAGCGACCCGGATGGGTTCACGCACCAGTACACCGAAATCGATCGACATCCCCACCGCAATGAAGAACAAGCCGAGCAGCAAGCCCTTGAACGGCGCCATATCGGTCTCGACCTCATGGCGATATTCCGAATCCGCGAGCAACACGCCGGCAACGAACGCACCGAGCGACATCGATAGATGAACGCTGTGCATAAGCAACGCAATCCCTATCACCCAGAGCAAGGCAAATGCGGTGAACACTTCCGGCACCCCGGTGCGCGCGACCGCTCGCAACAAAAAGCGCAACAGGAAATGTCCGGCGAGCACGACCGCGGCGAGCATCGCCAGCGCTTTCAATGTGACAAGCCAGCCTGGGTCGGCGGCGGCATCGGCCACCGCGGGTCCCAGCAGCGGCAGAAGCGCGATCAACGGAATCGCGGCCATGTCCTGAAACAGCAGGATACCGAATCCGGCACGCCCGGCCGGGGTATCCATCTGCTTGCGTGCCTGGAGTTCGGCGATCACCATCGCGGTAGACGACAACGCCAGTGCAAGCCCGCCCGTCAGCGCAACGCGCCATGGCGAGCCGAAAACCAGGAACGTTGCCGTCAGGACCAATGCGCACAGGGCCATCTGCGCTCCGCCATAGCCGAAAATCGTACGGCGTATGGCCCATAGTTTTTCGACCTGCATTTCCAGGCCGATCACGAACATCATCAATACGATCCCCAGTTCAGCGAAGTGGAGGATCGCGTCCACGTCGGTGATGAGTCTGAGCACCCACGGGCCAATCGCCACGCCCGCAAGCAGATAGCCCAGCACCGAGCCGAAGCCCAGCCGTATCGACAGCGGCACGACAATGAGCGCCGCTGCCAGGAAAATCACCACATCGATCAGCATTCCTTCCATGCGTCCGGGCCTCGGTTTACGGCTGACGTGTCGAACGGATTGCGGTGGCAATCGCAGCGCTGACCGCCGCCATCGCCCTGCTATGGGCCGCCACGAGCGCGTCGTTGCCCTGCGCGCCTGTCGGTTCGCTCACCACGGTGCGCCCGCTCACCGGTGCGCCTTCCTTGGGCGGCTTCACTGACCACAGCACCGAGACCGAAGCCGCCTCAGGCGCCGACTCGAAGCTCTGGACATCGACGGACACGAAGTAAGTCAGCTTGGGGTCCACGCTTTGCGGATAACCGGACACGAGCGCGCCGGGGAACTGGAGCGCCAGGTCGGCGGCGATGACCCGCCGGATCTGGCTCTTCAGCGGGTCCGCCCAACGGGAGAACTCGTCGAGCGTGATCCGGTTGGGGTCGACCCGTAGCACGAACTGCGGGCGATCATCGATCTCCGGTATCGTGACAGCGCCCATCACGATGGCCCACGTCGTGGCGGGTGCAGGTGTGCCGGTTTCAGTCTGCTCCTGCGCACGCCCGGGGCTCAGCGTATAGAAGCTCGCCTGAGGCGAGCTCGCGCATCCGTTGGCAAGTGCCGCCGCGAGCATCACGGCTGTCGTTAAGAGGGTACGCATCACTTCTTGTCCTCCGGTTTGCCGCGAATCAGCGCTTCGGGATGGCGTTCAAGATAGTCGGCGAGCGTGCGGAACGCGGCGGCCGTGCGCGACAATTCGCGCATCGTGTCGACGGTGCTCTGCGACAGCGGAGAGTCGGGTTGCAAGCTGCGGTTGGCGGAGGCGAGCGTCTCCTGCGCAGCGGCCAGCGTGGCACGAGCCTCAGGCGCCACCTGAGTATTGAGCGTTTTGAGCAGACCGTCCGCATCGGTCAGGGTCTGGTGCAAATCCTTGCCGATGGCATCGAACGGAATCTTGTTCAGCTTCGCGACGAGACTGGTGATCGAGTCCTGCAGCCCTTGCAGGTTGCCCGGAATCGTTGGCAATTCAGGTGGACTCTTGCTCCAGTCCACCGTGGCCTTCGGCGCCGCCGGGAAGAAATCCACCGCCACATAGAGGTTGCCCGTGAGGAGACTCGCGGTTTTCAACTGGGCACGCAATCCATGCGCGACAAGGTAGTCGGTGAAGGCCTTGCGGTCCGCCGTCATGCGCCCCCCCTTCCCACCGGACTGATAGCGCGACGTGAATCGCTCGGGGAAAATGCGCACCTCGACCGGAATGCTGAACTCCTTCGTAACCGGGTCAAAGTGCGTGTAGATTGCTGCCACCTCGCCGACCACGATGCCCCGGAAATCGAGCGGTGCGCCGACCAACAACCCGCGCACCGATTCCTTAAAATTCAGTACATAGGTGTCGACGATGTTGTCATGCCGTTTCATTGCTTCGGCGCGGTCGCTGAAAAGCTCGAACTGGCTCTGCGCGGCGGCTTCGGTCTTGTCGACTACGTTTGGCGGATCCTCGAACGCCAGGCCGCCGATCAGGATCGACACAAGCGATTCGGTGTTAACTTTCACGCCGGTCGTATCCAAAGAGACATCCACGCCACTCGCGTGCCAGAAGCGGGTGCTGTTCGACACGTATTTGTCGTAGGGTGCGTTCACGAAAACGTGCAATGTCATGCCGGCGCCATCGGGGTCGAGCGCATAGGACGTGATCTGTCCGACCTGCAGGCGCCGGAAAAACACGGGCGAGCCGATATCGAGCGAACCCATGTTCCCACTCTTGAGCACGAATTCCCGCCCCGGCACGCCGGCCGCAAATACGGGCGGTGACTCCAGCCCGACGAAATCGCGGCGTGCCTTGCTCTCGGTGCCGATGTCCATGCCAATAAAAGAGCCTGACAGCAGCGTGCCGATACCCGAGACAGTGCCCCCGGATATGCGCGGGCGCACGACCCAGAAGCGGGTATCGTCGACGAGCATGTTCGTGGCGTCGCGGTTCACTTCGGCACTGGCTATGACCCGTTTGTGATCAGGCGACAAGACGACCTTCTTGATCACGCCGATATCTACGTTCTTGAATTTTATTTTGGTCTTGCCCGCCTCCAGGCCTTCACCGGTGACGAAGCTAATGGTGATGGTCGGACCTTTTTCTAGGACGGTTTTTACCGCGAGCCAGCCGCCGATCAACACCGCGACGAGCGGCACCAGCCAGACGAGTTGAACGCGCCAGCGAGAGCGGCGCGCCGCGACCGCTTCAGGAAAATCGGGAGCATCGGGCTGTTGCCCAGGCGGCTTATCCATGATCTGGCTCCACTGCGTCCCAGATGAGGCGGGGATCGAATGACATCGCGGCGAACATCGTCAGCACGACTACCGCGCCGAACGCGATCGCACCGGGCCCGGCCTTGATCGTCGCGAGTGCATTGAACTGCACAAGGGCGACCAGTATGGTGATGACGTAGATATCGAGCATTGACCAGCGTCCGACAAGCTCCACCAGCCGATAGATGCGCGTGCGCCTCTGGGGCAGCCAGCGCCAGCGCAGTTGCGCCGTCAGGACGAGAAAGATCAACGCGATGATCTTGAGCATGGGCACAGCAATGCTCGCGATGAAAACAATGACCGCGAGCGGCCACGAGCCCGACGTCCAGAGAAAGACCACGCCGCTCATGATCGTGTCCGTTTGCGCGCCGAACAGCGAGCTCGTGTCCATCACGGGCAGCAGGTTGGCGGGGATGTAGAGGATTACTGCGGAAATAAGGAACGCCCAGGTGCGTGCGATGCTGCCGGGCTTCCGAAAGTGCAGAGGTGAGCCGCAGCGCGGACAGCGACCTTCGTGGGCATGCGATGCCGGCTTCGATAGCAGGCCGCAGTCATGGCAGACGAACAGCCCCGCGCGGGCAGCCGTCGGAGCCGAAGCACTGACCTGCCCGGCTGGCGCAGAAGCCGAGGCCGCGCTCCGCGCGATGTCGATGCGCGACCAGATATCGTGAGGATCGAACGTCGAGGCGGCAGCGGCAAGCAGCAGCATCACCGCACCGAACGCCCACATGGCAATGCCAGGGACAACGCTTGCAATAGCCGCAAGCTTGACGAGCGCGACCAGCATCCCGAGGATCAGCACTTCGATCATGCCCCAAGGCGTTACGTGGCGCAGCACGCGCAACACAATGTCAGGCCGGCGAGGAATATGCCCCGTGCGCAGCGGCAAAAGCACATACGTCACCGCGGCCATGTCCAGCAGCGGCATCAGCAGGGTCGTGACGAAAACAAGGCCCGCGAGCGGCCACACGCCGTCGTCATAGAGCACTTGAGCCGCCCCGAACAGCGTGGTCTCGACGAGCGTGCCATTCACCGAGAGCCCGACGATCGGGAAGGTATTTGCCACCACGAACAGGACCATCGCCGCGAGCGTCAGGGCGAGCGCGCGGTCGACACTGGCGGGCGGGCGTCTATACAACGTCGCGCCGCAGCGCCGGCAGCGCGCGGTTCCACCGCTGGCCAGCACCGTCTCGCGCTGCAGCAGGTCGCATTCGTGACAGGCAATCAGGCGGGCAGCATTCATGGCGCCGGCACCTTGGTTTGCGTGGCGGCCGCTGGCGGGTTCGCCATGGCCGTGGTCCCCTCGTAGGTCGTCGAGGTCATATGCTCGGCGTCGGTGACCCAGCCGCCGCCCATCGCCTTGTAGAGGCTCACTGTCGAGGTGAACACCACTCCTTGCGTTTGCGCATAGCTCAGTTGGGCATTGAAGAGACTGCGTTCTGCATCGAGTACTTCGATGTAGCTGGTATAGCCCCCCTCAAAGCGCAGCCGGGCGAGGCGCGCATAGTTACGCAGCGCATCGACCTGACTGCCCTGCACCACGAGCTGCTCACGCGTTTTCTGCAGCGACACAAGCGCGTCGGCGACTTCCTGGAATGCGACCTGAATTGCCTTCTGATACTGAAACAGCGCTTGTTGCTGCTGCGCTTCAGCCTGCTTCACCTGACCGCCGATGCTGCCCGCGGTGAAGATCGGCAGCGTCGTCGCTCCGGCGTAGGACCATATGCGCGCCGGCCCGGTGAAGAGCGAAGAGAACCGTGTGCTCGCGGAGCCGAACAGACCGGTGAGCGAGATCGACGGGAAATAGAGTGCGCGCGCCGCGCCGATCAACGCGTTCGCGGCAATCAGGTCTTGCTCGGCCTGACGCAGGTCGGGACGGCGCTCGAGCAATTCGGACGGCAGCCCCGCCGGTACGGCAGGCAACGCCAGATCGTCCAGTTCACGGTCGCGCGCAATGTCTCCGGGGTTGTGCCCAAGCAAGATGGACAGCGCGTCTTCCTGCTGCGCGATCTGCAACTCGATCTGCGGAATCGTTGCGAGCGAGGCCTGGTATTCCGACTGGCTCTGCGCCAACTCCATCTGCGAAACTTCTCCGCCCGAGAAGCGCAACTGGAACACATTGACGGAAGCCGCACGGCTCGCGACTGTGGACTTCGCAATATCGAGTTGCCGGTCGAGCGACAGCAGGTTCACATACGACGACGCCACCGAGGCCACCAGGGTCAGGATCGTCGCACGCCGGCCTTCCTCACTCGATAGCAGGTTCGCGCGGGCAGCTTCCGTCTGACGGCGCAGCTTGCCGAAAAAATCGATTTCCCAAGACGCGGAGAGCGTCGCCTGGAACTGGTTGAACACCGGGCCGACACCCGCCGGCAACTGCGTCGAGCCGAGCGGCACGCGCTGGCGTTGCGCGTTGAACCCTGCCGCCACCTGCGGGAACAACTGCGAGCGCGTGGTCTCGAACTGCCCGAGAAACTGTTCGACGCGGGCCGCCGCGATCTTCACATCCTTGTTATCGGCGAGCGCCGTGGCGATCAACGCGTTCAACGCCGGATCCTGGAACTGTTCCCACCACGCTGTATTGACGAGATCTTTCGCCTCCGGCTCGGCAAAGCGGAATGCGGGCGGTGCATCGACGGCCGGCCGCTCGTAGTTCGGTCCGAGCAAGCAGCCGGCGAGCGCAAGCAGGGCAACTAGCGAGAAATGAGAGGCGCGCATGTCAGTCGCCCTCGCGTCTGGCAGACGGCGTTGCCGTCGGGGCACCCGCCCCCGGATCCGGCGGGCTCGCCGTTGGGCCAGGGGTGTTCTTGCCGCTCCTTCTCTCCGACATCGATTCGAGCACGTAGAAGAACATCGGAATGAAGAACACCGCGATCGCCGTGGCGCCAAGCATGCCGCCGATCACGCCCGTGCCGATCGAATGCCGGCTGTTCGCCGACGCGCCAAGGGCAATGGCCAGCGGCACGCAGCCAAGGATGAAGGCAAGTGACGTCATCACGATCGGGCGCAAGCGTTCAGTCGCCGCCGTGACCGCGGCGTCGTAGACCGACTCACCCGACTCGCGGTTCAACACCGCAAACTCGAAGATCAGGATTGCGTTCTTGGCGGCCAGTGCGACCAGCATCGTCAAGCCGATCTGGAAGTAAACGTCGTTTTCGAGGCCACGCAGCAGGATGGCGAGCAACGCGCCAAAGAGTGCGAACGGCACCGCCATCAGCACGCCCACCGGCAAGCTCCATTTTTCGTATTGCGCGGCGAGAATCAGGAACACCATGATCAGGCCGAACACGAACACGAGACTGGAGGTGCCACCAGCCTGTCTTGCTTCGTACGCTTCGCCGCTCCACCCGACGTCGTAACCCGGCGGCATCACCTCATGGGCGACCTCGTCAAGCGCGGAGAGAACCTGTCCCGAGCTGTAGCCTGCCGCCGCGTTGGCCGTCACCTTGACTGCAGGGAAATTGTTGAAGCGCGTCACCAGATCCGGACCGGTGACAAATTGGGTGGTCACCACGGCTTTGAGCGGGACCATGCTGCCGGTCTTGGAACGCACGTAAATCTGATCGATATCCTGAGGCTTGAGCCGGTACGACGGCTCCGCTTGCAGGATGACCTGCCACAGCCGGCTGGACCGGTTGAACTGCGACACGTACAGCGAGCCGAACATGGTCTGCATCGCGCTGTACACTTCCTCGATCGGAACCCCCAGCGTTTCCGCCTTGTCCCGGTCAACGTTCACCAGCAGTTGCTGGGACGACGCATTGAACGTCGAGGTGACCCGAGCCAGTTCGGGCCGCTGTTTCGCCTTTGCCAGGAAGTCGTTCACCACGCCCGCGAGTTGAGGGATGGTGGCGTCCCCTTTGCTCTGAATCCACATCTCCGTGCCACCTGTCGTTCCGAGTCCCGGAATCGACGGAGGGTTGACCGGCAGGATGACCCCCTCCTTCACCTTCGAGAGATTTTCATACGCACCGATCAGGACGGCGCGGGCGTTCTGGGTCTTGATGTTGGCAAACTTGTAGCGCTCGTCAAAACTCTTGAAGCCGATAAAAAATGTCGATGCGTTGTTCTTGTTCTGGCTGTCGAGCAGGCTGTACCCATCGACTATCGTGACGCTGCTTACAGCGGCCTGCTTCATGAAGTAGTCAGTGACGTGCTGCGACACGTCCCCAGTGCGGTCAAGGCTTGCGGCGTCCGGCATGATGACCGCGCCGAGCAGGTAGCCCTGGTCCTCCGGCGGGAGAAATGAAGTCGGGATCGACCTCATCATGACGACCGCGAGCGCGATCATCCCCGCGAACAGCAACAAGGCCACCACGAAGCGCTTGATGGCCAGCCTGACCATGCGCGTATAGCCGGCGGTCATCCGTCCGAATGCGTTATCGAACCATCTGAAAAAGCCCTTCTTTTCATGGTGCCCGGGTTTCAGCAGCAAGGCGGCCAGCGCCGGCGACAACGTAAGCGCCACCACGCCCGAGAACACCACCGAGATCGCGATCGTGATGGCGAACTGCTTATAGAGTTGTCCCGTGATGCCGCCAAGGAACGCCACCGGCACGAACACCGCGCACAATACGAGCACGATCGCCACGACCGGGCCGGAGACCTCGTCCATCGCTCGTTTAGCGGCGTCCTTCGGACTCAGCTTGTGGACGTTCATGTTCCGTTCGACGTTTTCGACCACGACGATTGCGTCGTCCACCACGATGCCGATAGCCAGCACCATGCCGAACAGCGTGAGCATGTTGATCGAAAAGCCCAGGGCGAGCATGCCCATGAAGGTTCCGAGAATCGACACCGGCACCGCGATCACCGGAATCAAGGTGGCACGGAAGCTCTGCAGGAATACGTAGACCACGATTACGACCAGCACGAGCGCTTCAAAGAACGTGTGAACGACATCCGAGATCGATGCACGTGTGAAGTCAGTCGTGTCCATCGCGATCTCGTAATCCAAGCCCTCGGGAAAGGACTTTTTCATCTCCTGGAGTGTTGCATGCACCTGCTTGGACACGTCGAGCGCATTCGCGCCTGGTTGCTGGTACACCGCGATGATCGTCGCCGGTTTGCCCTGAAACTTGCTGCGGATCGAGTAATCTTTTTGACCGAGTTGGGCCCGCCCGATATCCCTGAGACGCACGATCGCCGCTTCACCGCTCGCCGCGCGAATGATGATGTTGTCGAACTCGGCTGGATCGCTCAGCCGGCCGGTGGTCGTCACCGCAAATGACTGCTCGACCGGGGTGCCGGTCGGCGACTGGCCGATGCTGCCAACTGCGAACTGCTGGTTCTGGTTGGCAACGGCCCTCTGCACGTCGGAGGCCGTGACGCCGAGTTGCGCCATGCGGTCCGGTTTGAGCCAGATGCGCATCGCATAGTCAGGCGTACCAAATATGCTGGATTGATTGGCGCCGGGAATGCGCTTGAGCGCATCGAGCACATAGATGTTCGCGTAGTTGGCGATGTAGGTCGGGTCGTAGCGGTCTGTTGGCGAATAGATGGCGATGACGATCATGAACGCCGACGACTTCTTCTGCACCTGGATGCCCTGCGCCTGCACCGACTGCGGCAATTGCGGCAACGCCAGGTTCACGCGGTTCTGTACATCGACCTGCGCAAGCTCGGGGTTGGTGCCGATCTGGAAATAGACATTGAGCGTAAAGTTGCCCGTCGATGAGCTCGACGAGTTCATGTAGATCATGTTGTCCGCACCGTTGACCTGTTGTTCGATCGGGGCCGCGACATTGTTGGCGACCACGTCCCCGGTCGCACCGGGGTAACTGGCGGAAATGGTGATCTGGGGCGGCGTGATGTCGGGATACTGCGCAATTGGCAGACTGAGCATCGCCAACGTCCCCCCGAGCGTGATGACGATCGAAATGACCGCTGCGAAAATCGGCCGGTCGATGCAGAAGCGGGAAATGTTCATTTCGGCCGCCGGTCAGTTCGTCGCAGTGTGGTCGGGCTGACGCTGTGCCAGAGCCGGCGCTTCACCCGGCCGCTCATCGGAGGCACTCGGCGTTGCAGGCGGCGCCTGGGTAACCTTCAAAGACGTGTCGGCAATCACGCGAATCGCGCCGTCGACAACTATTCGCTCGCCCGGCTTCAGGCCATCGGTGATGAACCAGTCATCGCCGTGCCACGTGCCGACTTCGACCACGCGTTGATGGCCCTTAGAGTCCTTGTCGACAACCCAGACGAAATGGCTCTTCGAGCCTTGCAACACCGCACGCTGAGGCACGAGGATCGCATTCGGACGCACAGCCCCCGAAACCCGTGCGCGCACGAACTGTCCAGGGCGCAAGCTGCCTTGAGGGTTCGCAAACGAAGCCCGCACGAGAAAGGTGCCCGTTTGCGTATTGAACGCGGGATTGGCGAAATTGATACGACCACGAGATGGAAACACCGTGCCATCAGCAAGCACGACAGTGACCTCGAAATCGTCGTTCGCAGGAAACCGCAATTGTTTTTTCTCGATCTGGTCGCGGTATGCCAACAACTCATTCTCGGAAATACTGAAGTTCACCCACATCGGGTCGAGTTGGTACACCGATGTAAGCAGGCCTGTTGCGGCGGCTGTCACGTAGCTGCCATCCTGCTGTCTGGCGAAGCTCGACAAACCCGTGAGTGGAGACTTGATCGTCGTGTAACTCAGGTTGAGCTCGGCGGTCTGGACCTGGCCTTTGGCCGCGATCACGGCGGCTTCGGTCTCCTTTTCATTGCCTATGGCGTCGTCACGTTCCTTCTGGCTCAGTGCGTTCTGTGCGACGAGTGGAACCACCCGGGCAAGGTTGGCTTTCGCCACAGTCAGGCGGGCCTGCTGCTGCGCAAGCTGGCCTTTGGCCGACTGCAAAACCGCCTGAAAGGGCTTGGGGTCCATCAAAAAGAGCGTCTGCCCCGTATGCACCAGTTGACCCTCGGTATAGACCCGCTTGTCCAGGAAGCCGTCGACGCGAGCGCGAATCTGGACCTCGCGCGAGCTTTCTGTCTGAGCGGTGAATTCGAAGTCGACTGGCGTATCACGCTCCGAGACCGTCATGACCGTGACATCGATCGCCTGACGCGGAATCTCGGGCGCCTGCTTGTTGCACGCGGCGAGCACGATCAGCACCGCACTGGCAAACAGGCGGCGCGACCAGGCGCGGGTGCATGCGCACCGGCTATCACCCTTCTTGATCCGCGAAGCTGACATCGAAGCTGACATCGCCATGTGAGTCTCCCAGTGGGAACACGGACTCGTGGAACACAACCTGAGCAAGACCGTGCGCGCAGCCGGCTACGGCGGTGTGCAATAGCCAAAGGCCGTGAACGCGTCCTCGCGACTGACAAGCGTCAGTGAAATCGCGCCGTCGATCTTGTCGAGTACGACCGTCCACGCATAGCCAAGCTCGGTGCCCTGCATCAGGATCTGATCCGCGCTGCTGTCCATGTAGCGGATCTGGGTCGTGCGTTTAGGTCCTGCGATTGTCTTTTTCGCGAAGTCGATGCGCATGAACTCTGGAATGCCAATGCTGTCTGGCAGGCCGCGAAGACAGACCTCACCCGGGTCGCAGGCGTGCGCGTCCACCGTCGCGCATATCAGCCGCTTGCTGCCGTCGAAGTCCGCGCCGAACACCGCGGTCGTCGCGCAAAGCAACGCTGCTGACGCTGCTGCCAACGCTGTTCGCCTTAGTCTGGTCATCATGCTTGCATCTCCGCTGGCTGCGCTGGTCGACGCTACTGAACGGTGTATCCCCGGCCCGTCATGCATGCGGCCACCGCCCGGTTGAAAGTCGCCATTTGCTGCGAGGCCTGTTGATTGTTCGCTTGTTGTTGCCCGGCAGCAGCCTCGTTCTTCCGGCGCTGACGCAGCCCTCCTGCCGCCGTGCCGACCACCGCTCCGATGGCCGCACCCTTGCCCGCGTCGCCTCC
>NZ_AEJF01000070.1 GCF_001028175.1 Caballeronia mineralivorans PML1(12) | reverse complement strand
GCCCGCGTCGCCTCCGATCGCCCCCCCCACCGCACCCAGTGCGGCGCCACCGGCCGCCCCCTTGAGCATGCCCCCTTGCTGTGGTGGAGCCGCGGGCTGGTTCGCTCCCTGCTGCGCGATCGCAACGGGATCAACGCCCGTTGTTTGCTTCGCCCACAACTGGCATTCGGCGGTGTCCGTGTTTTGCTTCTGCGCGCTCTGCCCTTTGGCCGGATAGATGATGGGCTGCTGCGCGGTTGCCGCGTATGTCAGCGTCCACACCACCAACCCAATTGCGATTCGCTGCATTCGTTGCATGGCTTGAGGCCCTCAATGGTCTACGGTCGACCTATCTACTAGCTGCTGGCGGTCAATGTCTAGCCAACGCGCGATCGGCGCGATCGATTTCCCGGCCGGGCGCGGCATGGATCGGTGACGCTGACGGCGCAGCGATACCGCACGCTTCACTGGTCAAACTTGACAATTCTCTGCCCTTGCACGCCGAGACCAGCAAACAATCCCTCCTGGCCAAAGATGAACGCGTAGACATCCGCTTTCAACGTGGTGGTGGTCATCGACCTGGCCATCCCCGCATCCACCAACACGACGCTCGGTCCCACACCAACGGACAACCCGGTGCCACTTGTGAGCGAGGTGATTGCTGAGTCGGTCATGAGAAACATCGCTTCGGAAAAGGATTGCGCGCCTGCTTGCATCCCGTATGAAAGCCCGCGCGCTCTGTAGTACCCAAGGATCTTGCCGTCCGGACCAAACATCACGCCTTTTCCGCCTTGCGCACCTACTAGCAGCCCAGCCTTGACGATGCTCGGAAACACGACGACAGCTTTTGCCTGGTATTGGAGATCCTTCGCCTTCGGAGTCCCATCGAATAGTTGCTGCAGTGCCGCACGTGCTTCCGCTTCTAACTCGGGGTCTCCGCCGTTGGCAACAGTCGGGTTCGTCGAACAAGCCATCGCGACCAGCATCAACGGGATCGCGAGAATAAGCCGGAGGTATCTGATCATGATTCGTACTCCATTAGAGATGACTTCAAAAAAGGAACCTGCGCGACCGCCCGGACTTTCCTCAGCACCAGTTTGATAATGCAATCAACGTTTCCCTAAAACAATTGGACCTTGGTCCAATAGCACCATTAAAAGCTCGATCGCCGGCTCAGGGCTTGGGAGCCGGATCGATGGCAGAACGCACGGCCTTGATAAGAATTTCATCGTTGAATGGCTTGCGGAGGTAGCCTGCAGCACCCGCCGCCAGGGCTTGGTCGCGAACGACCGCGTCATCATGTGCCGTGATAAAAATGATCGGAATACCGCTGCCCGCCAGCCGCTGCTGGACCTCAAGTCCGTTCAGTCCCGGCATCTGTACGTCAAGCACGATGCAGGCTGGACGGTATGACGGTATCGAATCGAACATGTCTAAAAAATCGTTGCCCGTTTTGAAGGTGTCCGCTGCCAGTCCGGTGGACCGTAACAGTCGCTTAATGGCTCGACTCACCGATTCATCGTCATCTACTACTGCGACGAATGGCTTGGCTTGGCTCATGGCGAATATCCCTAATACAGGCACCTCGGTACCAGACATGATTCGACGCTGATTTGAGACTATGACAATTTGCAGGTTGCCGATATGGGACCTTGGTCCAATATCGGCACGGGAGCGGTTCCCGGCGACGCCAGTCGTTCAGCGTCAGGCTGACTGACCGGGTGAAAGAGGGATACGGACCTTATCGATGACTCGCACCAGGTCGACGAGCGAATGCGCTTCCATCTTTTCCATCACGCGGGCCCGGTGGACTTTGATAGTCTTTTCAGCGACGCCCAGTTCACACGCGACCTGCTTGTTAAGCCGGCCTTCAACGAGAAGCGCTAACACTTCCCGCTCGCGCGGTGTGAGCCGCGCCATACGACGGTGAATGCAGTCCAGTTCGATGCGGCTCGAAAGGGCTTGCGAAGAGACCCGCAGCGCGTTCGCTATCGCGGGCAGGAGCTCAGAGTCGCGCACCGGTTTAGCCAGGAAATCTGTCGCACCTGCCTTCATCGCTCTTACTGTCATCGCGATGTCGCCGTAACCCGTGATGAAGATGATCGGCAATGATCTGTCCGCAGCGTTCAATTCGTTCTGCAATTCGAGACCATTGATGTCGGGCAGTCCAACGTCGAGTACAAGGCAAGCGCAGCCCTGAAAGTGAGGACCGGACTCAAGGAACTCGTGTGCGGATCCGAAGGATTCGACGCAATATCCCGCGGAGCATATCAGGCGCGTCAGCGCCCGACGTACCGCGTCGTCGTCGTCCACCACGAAGACGGTTGGCGTCGCCTCGATCATGGCTGCCCCCGCAGAAAGCTTCGCTCGGCCCTCGCTCCCGTGGGCAAGGTGAAATAGAAGGTGGCACCGCGATCCTCATTGTTTTGAGCCCAGATGCGTCCACCGTGCATCTCGACGATAGAACGGCTAATTGAAAGCCCAAGGCCAAGTCCGTCTCGCTTGGAGGTAAAGAACGGCAGGAACAGTTTGTCGAATGTGTTGCCGGCGAGACCCGTGCCACCATCTCGTACCGCGACACGTATTCTGTCACCCCCTTCAGGGGTGACCTCAATAGCGACCTCACGATTGAGCGCCGAACAGGACTCCAATGCGTCGAATGCGTTGAGCAATAAATTCAGCACGACTTGCTGCAATTGCACCTTGTCACCGTGCACGGGCGGCAACTCGGGGGTAACAGCCACACGCACGCGGATTCCGCGCACGATCGCATCACTATGCACGAGCAAGGCCACATCCCTGATTACGCTCGCAACACTCAGGGGCACAGCCTCGAGCTCACCCTTTTGGACGAGGGCTCGAATCTTCCGGATAACTTCGCTTGCGCGGTGATTGTCCTCGACAAGGTCATGCAATATCTCGCGTACCTCCGCAAGGTCGACCGGCTCTGTCGCCAGGAAGCGTTGCGCTGCCTGCGCGTTACTTAATATGGCCGTAAGTGGCTGATTCAACTCGTGGGCGAGCGATCCGGCAAGTTCTCCCAGTGTGGACACGCGGGTCAAATGGGCAAGCTGTTGCCGATTGCGCAGCAACTCGTATCGCTCTGTGCGGTCGATCACGATTGTTAGCGTACAGGCCTCGTTTTCCCACGAAACGGGATTTATTGTGACCTCTGCCGGAAACTCAGTGCCATCCCCGCGCTTCGCGACCAGGTCCCGGTGGCGGTCCCACTCCCTGCCCGCAAGCGGCAAATCAGCGTGAACTGAATCCGCGCCACAAGCGTTGAGTTGCAATGCAGGAACCAACTCGTTGATAACCACGCCACTCAACTCTTCACGGGAATAGCCAAAGAGCTTCTCCGCTGCCGCATTGGCGAAGAGGATTTTCCGCTGCGGATTAGCCGCCAGAATGGCTAGCGGCAAGAGATCGAGCGTGGCACCAAACCGCTCATCATGCCGCGACTGCCGCCCGCTATCTGGTGGTTCGACGCTCGATTTCACGTGACACGGGTGCGGCTCGCTCTCGAAGGATGTCCGGCGAAAACGCCCCCTGGAAAACATTGCCGGAGGCGTGGGGAGGATGTGCCGGCCAGATAGTCGAGGCGGACGGAAACCGGCACTTCGGCGAAAGTTTGTTTGTTCCCGAAACGCTTCGTTCGTCCGCTCCATTCCAGCCGCTTCATCGGATACCGCGAAGGCATCGTTGTTATACCTCTGCCGTGACAACTCAGTGTCGGCGGGTGAACCAACAGCCGATCCCGGCATCCGTGTTCGTCTGATTTGAAATAAAATAAGCAGTGCGACTAATACAGCTGCGATAACAGCTGAGAAACTGGTCATGACGCCGTGCTCCCTCAGAAGCTCGAGCAGGTATGCGCGAACCCGGGCGCGGTCGGCTTCGGAAGGTCCGACTTCGCGAGGGCTTTTGTCCGCGCATGCACTTGCCGAACAAGCATCGTGCGACATCGCAACGAGAACACCGTAGATTCCTATTCCACGCGGCCTCGAGCGGGGGCTTTTAATTTATTTCTTGCGACAAGCTTGCTGGAATCGATAGGCAACAACGGCCTACGACGCGCAACTGCGCGTTAGGAAGACAAAATCGTATGATCCGCATCCGATCGGCATCATGCCGACAGCTAACGGATTCTCATCAAGAGCTTAGACGTTGTCTTTGTTTCCGTAAAGTAATTCATCGCATATACCCCGCTGTCGGCTTTATTCAACTCGACAGACAAATTAAACAAATAGCTAATGTCTACCCCGTATAGGACCAAGGTCCAATTGCTCAAACGTAAGCTCAGGCCTATTTTCAAAAGAACGGCCCGGTATCAAGTAGTCAGCGAGCGTAAACCCTTTAAGCGGTGCGATTCGGCAATTCGTTAAAGGGTAAATGATAATCGGATCGCTTAAAACAAACTGGCAGTTCGATCTGCGTTTTCTGATGCGCATCATTATCCGAGTTCGATTGACGCTGGGAGGCGTTAAACATGGTAATGCCCATAAAGCGCTGGTCGGCAAAGGGCACGACTCTGGCGCTCGCGCTCACGCTTGTAGCTTCTGGCTTCCCGGTTCGCGCTATGGCAGACGATCCTGGCTGGCCGCGCGAGCGCGATCAGGATGGCGCTCGCCTCATCCTCTATCAACCACAAATTGACGACTGGAAGCAATTCAAGCAAATAAGCGGCCGGATGGCGATTTCATTGACTCCGAAAGGTGGACAGCCACAGGTCGGCGTAGTGGGGTTGCAGATGGACACAGCTACCGACATTGATAGTCGAACTGTTCTCCTAAGTAATCCCACCATTACAAGCACCTCGTTTCCAGGGGCGGATCCGGCTACTGCCCAAAAGCTCGATCAACTGGTACGTACGTTCCTCAAGCCCGAAGTCACAATGACCATATCGGTAGACCGTCTGGTCGCGAGCGTCGATCAAAAAAGCGATGTGCCGGCGGTCTCCGTCAAGAACGACCCGCCCGCCATTTTTGCCAGCTTTGGGCCCGCGATCCTGCTGTTTATCGATGGCGAACCCGTACTTGCACCGGTTGGGAACACGGATATGCAGGCGGTGATCAATGCCAGCTGGCCGCTATTTCTAGATGGCGCCACGCACCAGTATTACCTTTTCACCGGGCAGCGGTGGGTCGTGTCGAACGACGTGAAAAGCGGATGGAAAGATGCGGCGAGCCTTCCCGCGAAAATGGCGAAAATCCCGGAAGATCCGCAGTGGGCACCGCTCAAACAATATATGGGGGCGACATCCGCTCAAGCGGGAAAAGCCCCGGCGGTGTATGTCAGCAACGTGCCCGCTGAACTCATCGTCTTTGCCGGCAAGCCGGTCTTTACGGCGATCGCCGGCACCAAGCTCACGTTCGCGACCAACACTGACAGCGATTTGTTCGTCTACTCGCCAACCGGCGCGTATTACTACCTGAGTGCCGGCCGCTGGTTTTCGGCGCCTGGGCCGAGCGGTCCGTGGACTTACGCGACAGACCAATTGCCGGCGGATTTCGCCAGGATCCCGCCCAATAGTCCAGCGGGAAGAGCGTTGAATTCGGTGCCGGGAACGCCGGAAGCCAAAGACGCGGTATTGCTGGCGCAGATTCCCACCACGGTCGAGATCAACCCGACTGCAGCGGCGGCTGCGGTCAAGGTTTCGTACAGCGGCGAACCCGCTTTCGATCCGATCCCGGGAACCTCGATGTCCTACGCATCGAACACACCTGCGAAGGTGATCAAGGTGGAGCAGCGCTACTACCTCTGCTCACAAGGCGTGTGGTTCGATTCTGCTTCGCCAGGCGGCCCGTGGCAAACGACCACCGTTGTGCCTCAGGTGATCTACACGATCCCGCCCAGCTCGCCCGTCTACAACGTCACCTACGTGACGCAACAGGTCACGCCCACGGGCACGGTCCAGGCAAGCTATACAGCAGGCTATCTTGGTGTGTTCATCGCCGGTGCGGCGCTGGGTGCGATCGTCGCCCAAGGCAATGGTTACTACTACCCGCCCTACGTCTCCGTCGGTCGCGGACCTTATCCGGCCTACTATCCGCGTCCCGCCCCTTACGGCTATAACACCTACAACCCATATACCGGCGCAAGCGGTGTCAGAGGCGGCGCGCATGGGCCAGCGAGAAGCGCCCAATGGGGCGCATCGTACAACCCCTATACGGGCACCTATGCCCGCGGAGCCACCGCCTCCGGCCCCGGCGGAAGCGCGTCCGTGGGGCAAGCATACAACCCCAGGACGGGCGCGTACGGCGCCACGCAACAAGGCTCGAACGCCTATGGCCAGTGGGGAAGCTCGGTCGTCACGAAGGGCAACCAGTGGGCCGCAACGCAGCACACCACAACCTCGAACGGAACAGCCGGCAGCTTTCAGAATTCCGCGGGCGGCAAGGCTGTCGCGGCCCAGGGCGCCAACGGCAGTGCCACCGCAGGCAAGACAGCTAGCGGCAATATGTACGCAAGTAAAGATGGCAATGTGTACAAAAACACCAATGGCAACTGGCAAAAATACGATAACGGTTCATGGTCTACGGTCAACAAACCAACGGCACCTGTATCGTCTGCCGGCCAGCAAAAGACGCAATCGGCTCAGCCACCACGCACCGCGACGGCGCCAAGCGGCAATCCCTCGCAACCCAGGCCCAGTGCAATGGCGAATCAGCAACAACGCTCTCCCACCGCTGCCGGTGGGACGCCCCCTCAGGCCAACTATCAGCCGCAGCGCACCGCCGCTGCTCCAGGTGGGAATGCACCACCCGCCCGGTCAAATGCGCAACCGTATCAGCAGCAACGCCCGACGCAACAGCCCGTCGCCCAACAGAGAAACGCTGGCGGGGAATATGGACAACTGAATCAGGATATGCAGAACCGCCAGCGAGGAGCGGTCCAGAGTCAACGCTTCTCGCAAGCTGGGAACGGCGGCGGCCGAGGCGCGGGTTTTCGTCGATAAGCGGGCACGCGGCTCGCTTACGCGACACTTCCCGGAAGCTACGACGGCCCGATATCGTGGATTCACGCTGATGCGCCAGCGGACGAAAAGATGAATGCTCACGTATGCGCATGACCAGCAGCAAAGCCGCCTCGCTGGCCCGGCCAAGGTCCGCGCCCGGACCACGTCGACAACTGCAAAGGAAACCGTTTGTTCGACTACGGTAGCCGGCGTCGAATACCTACAGGCGCAACACGCACGACCTGAGATGGAGGATCCAAGAGTGAACCACCTCGTTACCGCCGCGATCGTGTTTGCGTGCGTACTTGGCAGCGGATTGCTTGGTCTGTATCTGCGCGAGCGGCTGCCGGCACACCATCTGAGTGATGATTCGATCGGTGTCGTCAAACTGGCAACCGGCCTGATCGCAACCATGGCCGCGTTAGTGCTGGGCCTGCTGATCTCGTCGGCGAAAAGCTCATTCGACACTGCAAACGGCGAGCTGGTGCAAAATGCCGCCACCGTCATCCAGCTCGATCGCGTATTGGCGAAATATGGACCGGAAACCCAGGAGATTCGTGCGTCGCTCAAGCGGAACTACGCCGGCGCGATCCAGATACTCGCGTCGGGCGATGCCGCACAATTGGCAAAACTAAACAGCTCCGAGACGATCAACAGGTCAGAAGACTTCGAGCGCAGAGTGGATGAACTCGCTCCATCCAACGACACGCAGCGTGGGCTTAAAGCGCGTGCCCTCCAGCTTGTCGATCAGGTATCCGCGGCACGCTGGCTGGCGCTGCTACAGGCGAAGGGCTCGATCCCGACACCACTGCTGATCGTCCTCGTCGCGTGGTTATCCATTATCTTCGGTACCTTTGGCCTGTTCACTCTGCGCAACGGGACGGTCGTGGCAGCCATGGTCTTGTGTGCGCTATCTACTTCCGGAGCAATTTTCCTGATTCAGGAAATGAGCACGCCACTCAGCGGCACAGTGAGAGTATCGGTCGCACCCATGCGTGACACGCTGGCCCGCCTCGACGAATGACAGCAATGCGCTCCGCGCCAAGAGCGCTTCGACAACCTGCCGACGGTATTCGACGGACGCCGCCGGGTGTGTCGAGTAACCCGCAGGTTAGCGATTGAACCAGCGGTATTGAAGCGCGACCGAGATGGTCTGGAAGTTTCCGCCGATACTCGTTGTGAGCCCACGTGACCATGCGAGCTTCCCGGACCATTGAGCCGAAAGCGGAAACGACAGCGTGAGACCGTAGCGGACATTGCGTTGCACGTCATTGTCCTGAACACCGTTGACGCTTGTCTGGCCGCCCGTGAAATACGTCACGTCCGCGGCGAGCCACAGCCCGGGCCGCCAGTTGTAGCCGCCATGCCACTGGAATACGGGCAACGGGTCCTGGCTGCGGCGGCGGCCGCGGAAGAAATCAGTATTGTCAGTGAATAGCCAAACGCCTGCCGCACCCTCCACGAACCAATTGCCGATCGGTTGCGACAGCCCGACTTCGGGCTTGAACGACCACCGGTTCGAGCCCACGTTGATCAGACGGGACGCAACGTACTGGCCCGTCGGCGCGATGATGCTCACGCTGGCGCCGAGGATAGTAGACGGGCTGCGCCGAACGAACTCTTCCGGCGTGAGTGCGGGACCACCCAGGAGATTGACAGCGAGTCTGAAGCGCATATCCCCCAATCCCGATCGGTACGCGTGCCCTGGCGCGCCCTCGACGTTACCCGTCAGGTTTGCATTGGCGTATGGCACCGCGATGGCGACGCTTGCGACATGGCCCAGAACGCCAAAGCTATGAGAAAGCCCAAGCGAATACGTGTTGATTTTGGCCTGCAGATCGGTAACGGGCAGCGAGGGGTCGAACAGGATGTCACCACTCGATCTCGCATAGTCCATCACGATGAAATTCGTTCCGATTGGGACAGCCGAATAGCTGCGCGGCTCCATTTCCTGGGCTGCCGCCAACGTGGACCAGATGACAACGGCACCCGCACTCGCATGCCGAAAGGACCTGACAGTGTGCGTCCGCGAACGGATGTCTCGTGTACAAGTCGAGTCGATCGAAGCTCCCGGTATGGTCATGACCGCCGTCCCTTGGTGATCGCAATCTGAGCAACGTAAGGGGGTTGTCCCTTTCGAGCAATCGTGTGTAAAGGATATGCAGGAAATTCCGCGAGTGACCTACTATTAAATGGCGCACGCGCCGTTACAGCTGCTTCGCGCCCATGACACCCGGAGGTCACCATGAGAATGCTTGCGCTGTTGGCATGCGTCGTGTTTTCCACAAACGCATTCGCGGAGTGCACGACCACCGCGACTGGCCGTACCGTTTGCAATAACGGACAACAGGCTGGAGGGTATAACCGGAATACAGGTACCGCCTGGACGTCCGAGAAGAATCAGAACGGAGTGGCTACGACTCAGACGAGCAAGGGCGGAGAAGCGAAGACAAAGAATGGAAAGGGTATATACAAAAGCCCAACCGGGAAGACGTGCATGAAAACTGCCAATAACCATGGCTGCAACTGAAAAAGTCGCAGCACGGTGAGGCTGGCCGCACACATAGCGCAAACGCGGCGTGTACAACTGGCGAACCTTTGCGATCGTTCGTGAGCGCGGCCGCTGAAACCTATCGAGGACAGATGCAACGGTGGTGGTCCACTGAGCGGTTTGCAGCTGAGCGCTGCGAAGGATACAAAGCCTGCGAAAGGAGACACGATGCACGCCGATCACGATCTTCACCTGACCCTGCTGCCATCGACCAACGACGGTGCTCTTTTCAGCCGCAAGCGCCAGCAAGCAATCACGCGGTTCTATGTCGAGGCTCGGGCTGATGGTAGCCGGATTAACCCTGCTGGTTTCATGCTGGACACTGCGGGTCTTCAAGGCGGCTTCAGCGGCGAATTCGTCGTCAGCCTCGGCGACCTTGCAGGGCCTGCGCTGGGTGCGGCTGCACACGCATGGTTAAACGGTCGTGCAGGTCGCAAGATAAGCCTGCGGATCCGCAAAACCGATGTCGAAGCGAAAGATCAGGAAGAGTTCGATCGTTTCCTCAATGAAGCGTTGACGCTGCCGCCCGTGGAAACACCGAGTGAACACGGCCACAGGTGAAATCGCAGTGATGAAATCGTGCGTTATGATGTTGACAGTCTAAACAAAGATAATATGATAAGGATGACTGTCAATGCCTAGGCACAACCCAGCGCTTCATCGTAGCCAGAAAGCGCCCATGACACCGGGGCGCCGGCGGCTTCTCATCATTGGCACGATACTGCTGCTCGCCGCGCTAGGCTGGGCGCTGGCGACCGTACTCAAGCCCGCCATCCAGCGAACGATCGTCATCACAACCGGGGCTGACAAGGGTATCTATCGCGGCTTTGCAGATCGCTATGCCCCCATCCTGAAACGCGACGGCATCACGCTCGATATCCGCAGTTCTTCCGGCTCGATCGAGAATTATCAGCGGCTGAAGAATCCAGACAGCGAATACGAAGTGGGCTTTATCCAGTCCGGCACCACTAGTCCGAAAGAAACAGATCACCTGCAGACCATCGCTGCCGTCTCATATGAACCGATCTGGGTGTTTTATCGTGGCGACACCACCATCAACCGGCTGGTACAACTGCGCGGCAAAAGGGTCGCCATCGGCGTTCCCGGCAGCGGCCTGCTCAATGTCTCCCAGGTATTGCTCGCCTATAGCGGCATCAACCGCGACAACACCACGCTACTGGAAATGGATGCCGTCAAGGCGTATCAAGACCTCGAAAATGGCCAGCTGGATGCCGCATTCTTTATCGGCAGGCCCGATGCCTCCATGCAGCAAACGCTATTGAACAGTGATCTGAAGCTGATGAGTTTTGCCCAGGCCGACGCCCTGGTGCAAAAATTCCCGTCTCTCTCCAAGATTATTTTTCCGCGCGCTTCGACCAGCATCATCAACGATCTTCCGCAGGCCGATGTCACCCTGCTGGCCGCCACGGCTCTGCTCGTGTCCAAGGACACCCTGCACCCTGCTCTCGCCTACCTGCTGCTCGAAGCGGCCAAAACGGTCCACGGCGGCGAAGATTACTTTACGCCGCGCGGCGCGTTTCCCAACCTGAACACCGAAGAATTCCCCATCTCCGACGAAAGTACGCGCTACTTCAAATCCGGTCGTCCCTTCCTGCAGCGCTACCTTCCGTTCTGGCTGGCCAGTTTTATCGAAAGGCGCCTGCTGATCCTGCTCCCCTTCATGGCCTTACTGCTAGGCTTGCTGCAGGCATTGCCGCGCATGGCGGAGGCGCGGATAAAAAACCGGCTGGTGATTTGGTATCGGGAAATCAAATCGCTGGAAGATGAAATATGGAGGAACAAGCAACCGAGCCCTGACCAGATTGCGAAATGGCGAGATGAAATCGAGAACATCGATGCACATGCCAGCCAGATACGGATTCCTCATCGTTATTTTCAAGACGTTTACGCACTCAAACAGGCAATTGGGATCGTACGGGACCGGATTTCCCAAGTGGGTGGGAAGATGAAGGAATAGCTGCTAGGCGAAAATAGCTGTGACGACTCGGTGCAACGGTGAACGTTTCTGGTTTGGCAATCTTTCAAGCACTTACAAAGGGACGTCTTTGATCAAAGCCGAATGCACCGCGCGGATTCGACGATCGACAAAATACCCTCCGCCCTCCGTGTATCGAAGATAGAGCCGACTGCATTGCGTGCATTGCCACACGTTACAGCGGTTATACGGAAAAAAACGCGGTGCGATAGGCGCCTCTGGGGACCAGTAATCAATATTGCCCGGCAGATACTCACGATAGCTAGGCTCGGGATCATCATCCACAACGAGCGTGCCGATTTCCTGGAGACGTTGTTCGTCGAGAGAAACCGGCTGTGAGTTCCAGCCGTGAAGCGGCGTCCGAGTGCAATTGCATGGCCCTGCGGCCAGCGACTCTGCGCGCAACGCAATCTCAGTGAGCGCTAAAGCATCGAGATGATTTGACATGGCGGATCAACCGGGTATGGCTGCGTTGTTTAGTCTGGTTGCAACAGGATGCCAGATTTTTCTGCAATGTAACTCAAGGCTTCGATCCCTTGGCAAGGCCCAGTTTTTCCATTGCCTCATGAGCATCGATCACCATCGTAGCGATCTCGCCTACAGTGACCCGGAGGCTGGTGGCGCGTGAACGAATGTGCTCGTACGCTTCATTTTCGCTTAGCCGGTGCGCCTCCATGAGGAGGCGAATAGCCTTCTCGATGTGACGTCTCGCTTTGATCGCCTCCTCAAGCTTGCCGATCTTGTTGTGCAGTCGCTGCTGATAGCCCGAGGATGCGCGCGCGAGCACCAAGGTGCTGAGAATGCCGGTGGAACGGTACGGCTTCGTGATCACGCCATGCGCTTGCGTATCCACCAGCATTTTTAACGCGGTTGGATTCTCATAGTCGGACAATGCAATAAGAGTCGCTTCGGTGTCGGCCGCACACCAATTTCCCGCGCTCCGCGTTTCCGGACCGACGAGAAAAAAAATGACGTCTACATCTACAGGCAGTTGAGATGGAAACGGCCAGAGAATACGCACCGGACAGCCAATCCGGCGCAATTGTTCCTGCAGGACACTACGGTCGTCCCCGGGTGGATGGATCACGAGGACGCGTAGTGTGCGTAGGTCGTCAAATAGCCGACGAGCGCCTGTGCTCATGCCGGGTCTCCGTCGAGCCAGAATTCTGCGAATCCGTACGATGTCAGGTAGGGATCGGGTTTAATCGGACTACGGCCCTCCCAAACTATATCGAACAAGCCGTCCGGTCGACAAACCGCAATGCGAGGGGTCAAGATCGCATGGTTGTTCTCCGGATCGATCTTGAGCACACCTTCTGGCGAATCGAACTCGACCTCGTGGACAGCCTCCACCAGCTTTGCCGTGTCGAGACTTCGGGTACGGGCCAACGCCAGCGCAAAGAGGTGGACCTGGTTGTACGCCATCTCGGACCACATGCTGGCCGGCTGGTCTCCGAATCGCGCTTGCCAGGATGCCAGGAAGCGCTTGTTGCTCTCGTGGTTCAGCGTATTGACATAGCTGGCAGAGATGATGTGGTTGCCGCACAGCTCGGGACCAATCATCCGCGTTTCGCCTTCCGTCATCGTCAGACTTGCGATCGGGATGCGTGCAGGATCGATACCGTGCTCGCGGTACAACTGATAAAAGGCGCGCGCGCCCCGGCCGATCAGGGTGGAGAAAACCACGTCGGGCTCGACGGCCTTGATCTGCCGTACGACTTCCTCCAATGCTGAGGGATCTGCATCGCTGGGTAAATAAAGTTCTTCCACGATTTCCCCGCCATGCTGCTCGACCATGTCTCGCATGATCCGGTTCGATTCTCGAGGATAGATATAGTCCGCGCCCACCAGGAAAAAACGCTGGCCGTGATTGCGGAGCAGATACGCAGCCAGTTGCATGCTGTTCTGGTTCGGCACCGCCCCTGTGTAGATCACGTTCGGCGAATATTCGAATCCTTCGTAGATCGAGCAATACCATAGCAGCGCGTTGTAGCGCTCGATGACCGGCAGCACCGCCTTTCGGCTTGACGAAGTCGAGCAACCGAAAATCACCGTTACGTCGTCTTCCTGAAGCATCCGCGTGGCGAGCCGGCGATATTCTTCGGGGTCGCTCTTCGGATCGTACACGACCGGATCAAGCAGACGCCCATCGACGCCACCGGCCGCGTTGACCTCCTCGATCGCGAGGGCGGTGCCAAAAAAGTGCTCCGATTCGGTCGCCGCGGTCACTCCCGTGCGGGAGTACAGGACGCCGATGCGCCATCCGGTGTCTGCAGACACCGGGCTGGCCGGCAGTTGCGAGTTCGTCCCCATTCTGTTTCCTCCCTGTATTGCTTTGTGCTTCCCTACGGCGAGGGAAACGTCTGGCAGATGCCGCGATTGCCCGCTCGACGGATGCATGATGATGATCGTACTCGAATCCGAACACCTGATACGCCTCGTAGCTTTGGATCGTGTCGGGTGCGGTGATCATGAGTGTCAGACGCGCAGGTGTTCGAAAATCGATGCCGCCGCAGCTTCGTCCTTCGCATTTCCGTGGTCGATGACTTCACCTTGCTTGAGCACGGCGTAGCGGTCGGCGACCTTCAGCGCGAAAGGGACGTTCTGCTCGATCAGCAAGAGCGTAGTGCCGTGTTGGCTGCGTTCCCATAGCAGCGCTTCGGCTAACCGGTCGATCACGGACGGCTGCAAGCCTTCCGTGATTTCGTCAAGCAGGATGATCAACGGGCGCATCATGAGCGCGCGGGCCACCAGGAGCATCTTCTGTTCACCGCCTGAGAGCGTGCCGGCGAATTGCTTCAACCGGCTTTTGAACACCGGAAAAATCGGTTCTATTTCGGCAAAACGTTCGTCGAATACAGATACTTTGGCAAGCCCCAGGCGCAGGTTGTCGCCGATACTGAGGTCCTGAAACAACGCATGTTCCTGGGGCGCGTAGGCAATCCCTGCCCGGGCTATCCGATGGGGCGCCAGGCGGGTAATGTCCTGCCCACGCACGCGGATAGCACCGGTTTTCTTCGGCAGATAACCCATGATCGTCTTGAGCAACGTAGTCTTGCCCATGCCGTTCTTGCCAAGCAAGGCGACGGCCTCGCCATTGGCGACGGTCATCGACAGATTGCGAAGTACAACCGAGGCCTTGTAGCCACTGGTCACGTCCTGCAGGTCCAACGCGATCTGACTCATGACGCCTCCCGATGTGGTGTGCTCCCGTCGGATCCGGCGCTTTGCGCGGTTCCGGCATAGATCGTCTTGACGAGCTCCGAGTTGACCACTTCGTCGAAGTTGCCTTGCATCACAATACGGCCCTGATGCAGGACCACGATACGGGTGGCAATCTCGGCAACGAAATCGAGGTCGTGTTCGACCAACAGACAACAGAGCTGATATTGATGTGCCAGTGCGGCCAGCACATTGCCGATTTGCGTGCGCTCTGTTTTGGTCAACCCTGCCGTGGGCTCGTCGAGCAGTACGATTCGTGGCTCTAGCGCAAGCACCATCGCCAACTCCAGCGCCTGCTGTTCCCCGTGCGAGAGATCATTGGCTACAGCGCCCAGCTTCTGATCGAGGCGTGTGGTGCGGACAACCTCCATGGCATACGGCGGCAAGGCAAGGGTATTCGAGCGTTTGAAGAGTGAAGGCCGTTCGATAATCGTCCCCGCGATTCTCAAACACTCCGCTACGGTGAGCGTCTCGAAGACGGTGGCGTTCTGGAACTTGCGCCCTAACCCAAAGCGCACGCAACGGTCGGGCGGCAGTTGCCGGATATCGTTGTCACACAGCACAACCGTGCCGGCGGAACGTTCCGCTCCATCGCTCATGCAGCGCATAAGCGTCGTCTTACCGGCGCCGTTCGGACCGATAAGTCCAACCAACTCGCCCGCGTTAGCGTTCAGGTCGATGCCTTGCAGCACCTTGAGGCTGCCAAAGTTTTTGGCGACCCCGCTCATTTGCAGCGCCGGTTTGGACAATGCCTGTCTGTGCTCCGCCCGTACGGCCCGCTCGACCAGTTCGGGTCCGGCACTATTGCCAGCCAGGTGGCGCAATGGCTTCAGAAGCAACGGCACCAGCCCTTGTGGCAGCAATACGATCACCGTCACAAATGCGGCGCCGAGAATGAGTTGCCACGCAAATGGCATGCTACCGCTGAGATAGGCGGTCCCGACGTTGATCAGGAGCGCGCCGATAACCGGCCCCCACAGCGTTCCCCTGCCCCCGAGCGCGACCCAGATGATCAGTTGGGTGCCGAGGACAAACCCGGTCAGTTCCGGGGCGACCACGCCGCTAAACGATCCGTAGCCGAAGCCTGCAAGACCGGCGATGACCGCAGTCGCAACCAGCAGGATGATCTTGACGAGCGACGCATTGATACCCAGGTACGAGCAGCGTGATTCATTGTCGCGAATGGCCGCCAGCACGCGGCCGCCATCGCTGCGCACGAATAGCCAGGCCAGCGTTGCGACGGCCAGCAGGGCCGCTCCGGCGAGCCAGTACCAGGCCGGGAGAGAAAGATCGAATGTCTCGTAGCCGGTGAGCCCCGAACTCGAGCCCGTCCATTGACCGCCGGACAGCAGCAACTGACTGAGGACGATCGGTAGCACGAGCGACATCACCGTCGCGAAAAACGGTGAGGCGCCTCGATAGAACGACAGCCAGCCGAGCAGTGCAGCGACGGCTGCAGTCACCACGACGGCCGCTCCCAGCGCCAGCACCACGTAGCCTGCGGTGAAACCGCCGTGCGTGAAGACCAGACCCGCCGCGTAGGCACCGAGGCCAAAGAATGCCGATTGCCCAAACGTCAGATACCCCGTGTATCCCCAAAGGATGTCCACCGTCACTGCGACTATCGAGAAGAAGAATGCCTGAATCAGGACGTTCAGCAGATACGTGCCGAAAACGAACGGGCCTGCAGCCAGCAGCACAACGCCGAAGCCACCTGCCATGACCCATCCGCGCCCATGCATCTCCCGCCGATTGCGTACTCGCTCGTCGCCCTGCGCGGAATAACCGCCGACACGATCCGGCGGCGCATTGACTTTAGCCATGAGAGAACCCCTTCGGACGAATGCGCAGCGTGAGCGCGGCCAGCACGGCGATGGTCAGGCCACCCAGTACCGGGCTGACGAACGTGCTGACCAGAACCTGGCAAGCGCCGAATACAAGGCAAGTGACCAGCAGGCTGACCATCGAGTAACCAGAAACCATGACCAGCATGAAGGCGCTCACCAGCCAGGTCAGCCCCATGTCAGGATCGACGCTCGACAATGGCGTAATCAGCGCGCCGGCCAGGGAACCCAGAGCGGCGCCGATACTGAACGTAATGAATCGGATGCGGCCGGAATGAATGCCGAGCCCCCGGGCCAGGTCCTCATTCATGATTACCGCACGGGTCTTGACGCCAAAGCGCGTTCCCGTGAGAAGCGCGGTCATGAGGGCGCAGAGACCGAGCGCGATCGGGATCAGCAACAGGCGATAAGCAGAATAGTCAGTCCCTGCGATGGAAAAGGCTCCTTTCAGCGGCGTTTCCACGAACTGGACCTCGCGGCCAAAGACCATCACGATGAGCTGTGCAATGACGATTCCCAGGCCCCAGGTGGCGAGGATCGCGTCGAGCGGCCGCTTGTAGAGCGGGCGCACGATCACCTGCTCGACGAACATGCCTGCCGCGGTACCGACCACCAGCGCGAGCGGCAAACCGACCCACGGGCTCAGCTTCAACTGCGTCACGACGAAGCTGGCGTAGGCACCCGTCGTCAGCAACGCGCCGTGAGCGAAATTGACGATTTTCATGACGCCGAAAATCACCATCAATCCGGCCGTCACGATGAACAGCACGGCCGCGGTTGTGAAAATATCAAGTGCTAGAACCATTGTCGTCTCCAGTCACATCCGCCTGTGCATTGACCGCAGCCAGGTATCAGGCGCATGCTTAGTTCCCAATCCCGTCTACTTGATATTCGGACACTGAGCGCCCGGGTCCACTTCCGAAAAGGTTTGCAGAATCTTGACCGCCCCGTCTGCCTGAATCTGACCCAGGCGCATTGCGAGCGGCGTATGCCGGCTCTTGTCCATCTTTACCGGACCGCGCGGGCCGTCGAATGACACCTGACCCAGCGCCTTGACCACCTTCGCTGAATCCGTGGAACCCACCTGCTCGACCGCAGCCTTGTAAAGGAAGAAGGCCTCGTATTGCGGCTCGGACAGTTCATTTGGCGTCTTCAGATCGTGGCCGAACCGCTTGTCCATGGCCGCGAGAAATTTCTTGTTCCCGGGCGTGTCGATACTCGTCAGGTAGGAGCCCGACATATATATGCCCGTGGCGACGTCACCCATGCTCTTGGCGGTCCCTTCGTCGATGGCCAGATTGCCGTACGGTAGCGTTAGCCCCGAAGCGTTCAACTGCTTGGCGAGAGCGACGTTGGGCGCGCCGCCCGCAGTTGCACTGATGAGCGCGTCCGGATGAACCGAGCGGATCTTGGAAAGAATCGGCGTCCAGTCAGTGCCGTCGATCGGCAGGTACTCAACGCCTACGACCTTGCCACCATGCTGCTCGATGTACCTTTTGGTGAAATCGAGCATGCCTCGGCCGAAGGCATAGTCGTTGCCGACCAGGTAGAACGTTTTGGCGCCCTTGCTTTTCGCGAAGTAGTCCACGACTGGTGCGACCTGTTGTTCCGGTACCCAGGCGTTGACGTACATCCACGGGCTGCATGACCGTCCTTCATAGAACGACGTATAGATAAACGGCTTCTTGCCGCGCGCCAGGATAGGAAGAGCCGCATTGCGCGCGGCACTGGTTTCCATAGAAATCACGGCATCGACGTTTTTCTGGAAAACCAGTGTGTCGTATGCCTTCTGCGCGCCTACCGCGCCAGACGCGTCGTCTGTGATTTCGAGTTGGACCTGGCGACCCAGGATGCCGCCTGTGGCGTTGATTTCTTCGACGGCAAGCTGCGAAGACTGAACCACGGCCGGCGCGACCACGCTATTGGCGCCGGACAACCCGACTGCGACGCCGATCTTGATGGGGTCGGTCGCAAACACGTTGGTGCAAGTGCCGACACCGGCGATTGCCGCGATGGTGGTAGCAAGGATTTTCTTCGTTAACTGACTCATGGAGTTTCCTTCGTAGTGGTCTAGTGGTCAGGTTGGATTTCGAGGAATATGCAGGCGCAGGTGGATGTCTCACGAGCAAGAAGAAGGCAAGCCAGTGCCCAGCATCGGGTGGTACGCGTCAGCGCGCCGATCGCGCAGCACGTGATTGAAAGCGTTGAGCGTGCGCCCGGAGCGTGTGCGCTTCAAATCGATCGCGGCGTAGAGGACTTCTTCGCAGTCGCCGCTGGCGGGCCCCGCCACGGGCCATCCATCGCCACCCACAATCAGGCTCTGGCCGATAAACGGCTGGCCGCGTTCGGTCCCGACCCGGTTTGCACATGCGATCACCATGCCGTTGCTGTGAGCCGCCGCCATGGTGAGCGTCGTTGCCATTGCTGGACGATCACCTGGCTGTGCTGGCATTGGCACCCAGTTCGTCGGTACGCAAACGATATCCGCGCCTTGCACAGCCGCCAGTCGATATGTTTCGGGAAACCACCCGTCATAGCAGATCGCGATCGCGATTCGCCCCAAGCGTGTGTCGAACACCGGGACGCCAAGGTTGCCGGGCTCGAAGAAGAGATGTTCGTTGTTCCAGAGATGCAGCTTGCGATAGATGCCGATGTGACCCGAAGGGCCGGTGAACAGGGCCGAGTTGTATAGGCGCGTCCCCGCGCGCTCGGCGACACCGGCGACGATATGAATGCCGAGGCGCTGCGCCGTTTCGGCAAAGACCTGTGCGGTTTCCCCGTCCGGCAGCGCTTCTGCCAGGGAGAAAGCCTCGTCGCGGTCCGCAAAGACATATCCGGTGTTGGACAACTCGGGCAGGACCACTAACGACGCGCCGTTTTTTGCGGCGGTTTCAATATGCCGGATCGAGCGAGCCACGTTATCGCGCTTCGCTCCGATCTGCGGCTCCATCTGAACGCATGCGATGACGGAGCCTTCGAATTCACGTTCCGCGGGGTCGTACTGCAACATCACGATTTCGTCTCCCAAAAACAAAAAGCCCCCGAACCAGCGTTGGACGCAAGTTCAGGGGCTGCATAGCCTTTCAAATGTAGCACGGCATCGTTGCCGTGGAGCCTCCATAAAACATGACGACTCATTGGAGGCGAATTTACGAAGCCAAATTTACGAAGTCAAGCGCTTTGCAAGCCGCAACAGCCAATGTGCCGCGTAGTTCAGGGTCTTCACCGCGTCACGGTGAAAACAGCAAGGTTCGGTGGGGACAACGGCGCAAGCCTATGTGCGGGTTCCCATTGGCGTCGCGATAAGTAGTGCGTTTTGGGGAATCGCTAGCTCCATCGGCCTGGCTGGGACTGGGATATGTCGTTGCTGGGGTCGCCGCAATGACTATTCCATCACGGAAAGGCTGCAAACAAAGCACCTGGCAGCGACCGTGGAAATTTGGCCGATGCGTTGAAGGTCCGCTACCCTTCGATGCGACGTGCCCCTCACCAGGCCGCCACGTTGCCATCTGCCCCGTACAACTCGCATTCGTCCCCCTGTACCTTCGCACCTAGCTCCTGCGCAAGCTGCCACATCTTTCTAAGAATGGCGCCGTCGGGGTTTTTGACTACGACATTGCCTTTTCGAAAGTCGAACCACGCCATGTTCCCGCCTACGCCACTCTTTTCGTATGCGACCCAAACGGCTAGTCCTTCGCTTTCCACCCTTAAGGTGGCGCCGTTCTTCAAGTCGACCGAAGCGAAACCATCCAATCGCATACTCGAGTCGGATTCAACCAACGCTTTCCACTCCTCGATATCAATTTGAGGTCCACTTTCGTCGAACCAATTCTCCTTCCGTGTGATGTGAACGTCGTATCCCATAGCGGCTCCTGATTTCGGCCCATTTTATGATGCTTCGCAATGTTTGCCCAAGTGTCTGCTTGCCGAACCCGGTCCGATGTCAAACAGCCGAAGTCGCCCCTCAGCGGACCTTCAGATTTCCGGAAACCCGCCGTTATTTCAGGCGACGCGGCTTGAACGCGTACTCTGCGAATCCACAACAAAAGACGTTAGACCAAATGAATCGTCGTCTCGGCGCTGGCAGCTATCTTCTGTGCATGTCACTCTGCGTCATAGCGTGGTCGCTGCTCACCGCGCTCGCATGCATCGAGTTCGCCGCCAAGGGCCGCATTGGACTTAGCGAACTAAACGTCTTTGTCTCGCTGCTGGGCGTAGCGATGGGCAGTGTTTTCTATGGCGCGTCGGCAAGGCGCCTGATGGACCTGAACTTTCCAGGCTGGTCCGTCAAGGTGCTCGCGTTCCCGCTTATCGGTGTCATTGTTCTAGCCGTACTGTGTTTCTTGTCGGGGCAGCGCTGGGCAAATGATTTCGGCCCAGCTCGCTCTCCCTCAGGTTTTCTCAAGGTGGCAGCGGCCTTGATCTTGTTACTTGTCGCGATTCCGGTCAGGCGTTGGGCCCTTCTTATCTACTTTCACACGCGCTATCTGCTCCTCAATGGCGGTTTCTGATCCCTTCGTCGAACACGCAAAACCGCCGTTCGCAAACGGCTATGCCAAAAAATCGTAGTGATTGTCGTAGAAGTCCAGTGGCGCAACCGGCAACCACTGCTGCGGAACAAAAGGCGAGTCTATCTTGACGTGGTATCCATGCCTCCACGCGATCTTTGCGTAAATCACGGCCGGGGTCGAGATGAGATTTTTGGTGAATCCGCTTTCGTCATTCCCTCGCACTGAAAGCGCCTTTGGCGTGACAATCTGGTGGATGGCCTCCTCCATGGCGGGAATATCGCCCCGCGCCAGCGCCATATAGAATCGATGATCACCTAGATATTTCTTTTCGCCGCTTGCTCCTGGCGGATCTGCAAGGATGCGTTCGCAGCGGCTCTCCAACCGCTGCCAGTCTCCCTGAATTGCAATAGTCGCCTGATAAGCCCAGAAGTCATGGGTCTTGTGATTTTCGACGCGTCGTGGATCATAGGCGGCACTGTGACCAACAAACCAATTCACCAGCAAATCGTCATCGGACAATAGAGGCTTCAGCAACGCCAGCATCTTCGCACCTGGGCTAAGCGTGTCGTTGACCATCCGATACTCCATCCGGGTCAGGTTGCCACCAATATAGAACCACCGTTTCATCGCAGAGAGATCGTGGTCGCGAAACCATGCGACCACGGCTGTGGCGGTTGCATTCGAGTCCAAGAGCATCACACACGCGTGTGGGTCGCCCGTTTTCGTCTTGAAAAAGTGAATTAGCCGCTCTAAATCCGCGGCATTTAAATGTTGCTCAATGTGCGCGAGCCGTTTGGATCTTGCCTCAAGATAACTTGCAGCCACTCTGCTCTCCGTTTTGATGGCACATTCTCCGCTGAGGTTGCGAAACTGGCTCTTATGCGCCGATTACCTGTCCGCGAACGCCCTTCAAGGTCGTCTGCAGAAGTCTCTTTGCGACAACTGGTAAAAACAGCGAATTGGGATCGCTCATGGTCGTTGCCGATGTTGAGAATTCTGTTCAATGAACTGCTCCGGACGCGCCCGCTCACTTTTTCGAGGCTAACGCCGATTGTCGATGATCTTCGCAGTGTTGTCGAACAGCAGATATGGGCCGGAACGCGGTCCGATGTTGAACAGTCGTAGCCGACCCAAACGGCCAGCCAACTCGCTCCGCAACGGACATTCGAGCGCGCTTTCTGAGCCTGTTCGTCCGCGCCCTCTTGAGCGTGTTTCACGCGGCGAGGTTACTGGTCGCGGTCTCGATTACGACGCGCTTAAGTTGGGCCAAGGCTGGAGGCAAGTCACTATGGCCAGTATGTAGACAGAGCTCGACCGCCGGCAGGGGTGGAAGACCCTCTTTTACGCCGAGTCGTCTCAGAGAGGAAGGGATCCCGGCTGCAGTTCTCAATGTGATGCCGAGACCTGCCGCTACCCCCGCCCATAGACTTTGGAGACTGGCCGTGGTGTACGCGAGCCGCCATCGAATGTTTGCACTATCGAGCGCGTCTACGCCTGCGCGGCGAAAGAAGCAAGGCGGGTTGTAAAGCGCTAGATCAAGGGGAACACCAGCCCTTGGAGCAGGAGGGCCTCCGACCGACCCAATCCATGCCATTGGCAGCGTTGCGAGATGTTCAGCATCCGGGCGGGTTTCATAGCCCATGACAAGAACGAGATCGAGCTCTCCCCGGTCCATTCGTTCGAGCAGAACACCATTGCGCTCTACCGCGACTTCGACCCGAACCGCAGGATGGGTTCTCTTGAATTGCCCGAGCGCCGCCGGAAGCCAGGTCTCGGCAAAGTCACCGGGCAGACCGAAGCGCACCATCCCTTCCACGCGAGCCCCTCGAACCGCCCGTACGGCCTCGTCATTGAGGTCCAGGATACGCCGGGCATATGAAAGGATCAGATCACCTGCCTCTGTCAGGACCAAGCCCCGCCCTTGTCTGCGAAACAAAGGCTCGCCCACCTGCTCCTCCAGCTTACGCATCTGTTGACTGACCGCCGACTGCGAGCGCCCCACTCGCTCAGCCGCGCGGTTCAAACTCCCCAGTCGCTGAGTCGCCAGAAGCGTCCGCATGACGTCCATATCGAGATTGGGCAGAGGCATAGTTCAGTTTTTCTGGAGGATCGATGCTGAATTATCGCATTTGTTACAGGTTGCCCTCGCTATGATCAATCGCAGCCTTGTGTGGCCAATCAGCCAAGTACGCCCCGATCAAGTCCTGACTTGCGTACCGGCTCCTGCAGCGAGTTCATGAGACGGTTCATCCTATGAAAGTTTGCGCAATGTTTAAAACCGGGTTGATCGGAATGCTCTTCTCGGCAGGCGCACTATCGGCCGCCATCACATCCGCTGATGCTGCTGTTACCGCGACTTCGTTGACGGGAGCGTGGACCCTGTTGGCTGCAGACGTCCAGCACGGTGATGGCACCCGTACGCCCGACTACGGCGCCGCTCCAAGGGGCCTGCTGGTAATCGACGCCCAAGGACACTATTCGCTACAGATCTTCAAGTCCGAACGGCCCCGTTTTGCCTCAGGAGACAAACAGTCAGGCACACCTGCCGAATATAAGGCGGCTGTGATGGGTTCAAGCACCCATTTCGGTACGATCAGTGTCGATTCGACTGGAGGCACGTTGACCTTTCATATCGAGCACGCATCCTTTCCCAATTGGGAGGGAGAAGAGCAGAAGCGGAACTTCGAGTTGAAGGACGACGAGCTTAGCTATCGCGTGGTACCGCGGCCGAACGGAGACGTGCCGATCTCGGTTTGGCAACGGCTGAAGTAACCAACGATTCAAAACTCCAAAGCGTGAAGCTGAGCGTCTGATGATGTGTCAGGAATCTGATCAACTTGCGGATTCCATGTAAGTTGGACCGCCCGAGCCAAGGTCCGCCTCTGGCCGACTACGCCCGTTCATCGCACCGCTGGCCATTTCGCGGCGGTGGGCAACTTAGCCCCTTACTGACCAGACGCATGTGCCCTGAGAAACGCCACATAGCCATTCTGGGTCTTGAGGATCTTCTCGGCACACTTATCGTAGTCCGAACCTTTCGCGTTGTCCGACCCATACATACCGCGGCACTGTGCAAAGAGGGTTAGCGTCCCGCCAGCACCTTTCGCGGCACGGGTCGCCGAAAAGGCTGCCTTGCCCGAACCAGAGGGCACGTCGGTGTCGATTGCGACCGCGTCCGCGCGCGTCACGGGCGTGTCGGAATGCTGCTCAATATAGCGTTTCGTAAGCGCCCAGGCGGCGTCGCAGTTCGCCGGTTCGCAGCCGACCACCGCATTGCGTTGCGCGGCGACAAGGCTGGTTTCGTTGTGGAGGAATTCCTGAGCTTGCTCCGCCTGCTTTTCGGGGGACGAGCAACCAGTGAGTACAAGCGCGACGAGCGCAAAGGCAGCGATCTTTTTCACGAGTAAAACTTCCCTAGCCATGTTCGAGCGCGATTATAGCTGTGCGCCGGAAACGTTCGCAGATTCGCTCGAACGGCTCGCGCCGGCATTTCCGAGCCAAGATGCAGATTCGTCGGAGCGTGGATGGGAATGACAGCTCTTGGCCGATCATGCAACGCGCATATTCGGCCATGCAACGACTCCTTTCAGCGCGGTCCTGACGTACGAGCGTACAAGCGTCTTGGCAGGAAGAACGTCGAGCGTCGACGGGGCCAGGTAATAGTTGGCTGATGCGTTTGGGGATTTTCGCGCGCTGCAGATTTGCCATAGCAGTGAGCAGAGGTCTTATCTGACAGGACTCTCGCCCATCATTCCCCCTGAACTATCGCCGCCTTAGAACAACTGGCCAAAGTGACTTTGATCGTCTCAGTTCGG
>NZ_AEJF01000069.1 GCF_001028175.1 Caballeronia mineralivorans PML1(12) | reverse complement strand
CTCGTTTAAGTCACTCGGCCCAAGCAAACGGGTGTCAAGATATGCGCCCGGATGCCGATATACTTCCCGTACGCTAACCATCGCCCCGGCTTTTTCTGCAAAAAGAGACCTCGCTGGCCCGCTGCTTCCAAGCTGTCCACGGAGAATTGTTTGATTTTGAATCGACCATCCATCATTTGGCGTGCGATAGCTTTCGTGGCAATCGTCTGCCTGTCTCTCGTTGTGCTCGATGGCTGGCGGAGTTGGAACGCCCGATCAGTCGAGTTGGGCGAAATGGATGTCGCCACCTCGAATCTCGCACGGGCAATGGCTCAGCAGGCCGACGACACATTCAAGGAAGCGGACACGGCGTTGCTGGGCATCGTTGAGCGCGTGGAGTTCGACGGGACCGGCCCGGCTGCTCTTAAACGACTGCATGGCATCCTGGTGATGCGCCGACAGGAGCTTCCCCAGCTTGACGGTCTTTTTGTATATGACGAAAACGGAAACTGGATCATCAATTCCACGTCGACGCCGCTAAATCGATTCAACAATGCGGATCGCGAATATTTCATCTTTCATCGACACGACTCTGGTCCTGGTCCGCACATTGGCGTGCCAGTAATAAGCAGATCAAGTGGAAAGTGGGTTATTCCCGTTTCACGGAGAATCAATAAACCGGATGGCAGTTTCGGCGGCGTTGTGCTGGCAACCGTCGATATTGATTTCTTCAAGACGTTCTACGATAGCCTTCAGATCGGCAACGCAGGAGCCGTTGCCCTCGTCCTGAATAGCGGCGTCATGCTGATTCGTCGACCGTTCGACGTAAAAGTGATCGGCAAAAGCATGCGTGGAACCGCGCTGTACAGCTATTACACAACGCAGGGCCCTGTCGGAACGGCTTTCATCAAGTCGGCACAGGATGGCGTCACGCGGCTAAACAGTTATCGTAACCTCCAGCATTATCCGGTCTTTGTAGCGGCTGCGTTGTCCAAGGATGAGATTTTGCATGAGTGGTGGCGCGACACGATCTGGCATTCCGCCGGCGTGCTTTGCTTGGTCATTGTGGTGGGCTTGTTCGGCTGGCATCTGATCCGGCAGATCGAACTGCGAACGACTGCCGAGGCGGAGCTGACAAAGACGCACGCCTCCCTTGAAAAGCTCAATGGGACCCTTGAACGACTTGCGATGCAGGACGGCCTGACGGGGCTCGCGAACCGCCGCCAATTCGATGTCACGTTGCATAACGAATTCAGCCGCGCCACGCGTCAAGCGAGTGCGTTGGCACTGATCATGATGGATGTCGATTGCTTCAAGCAATACAACGACATCTACGGACATGCAGCGGGCGATGAGTGCCTGCGAACGATTAGCCGTCTCATCGGGGACCTGACAGCCAGACGTCCGGGGGACCTCGCCGCCCGATATGGTGGAGAGGAAATTGCGGTGCTTCTACCGAATACCGATGTAGCTGATGCCGTGGCGATCGCGGACAATATCCGCAGCGCTATTCATGGTCTGGAAATTGAACATTCGGGCAGCCCCGCTGGCTTCGTCACGATAAGCGCGGGTGTTGACGCCCGGGTCCCGACTCGAGACGCGGGCGAGGCTACGGAGCTCATACTGGCTGCTGACAAGGCGTTGTATGAAGCGAAGAAGAAGGGACGCAATCGAGTACTAGCCGCCAGGGGTAATCTTTCGTCTTCGACTACAGCTTGATAGCGTGACTGTGCGCTCCAGACCCATTACGTTTTGCAAAGACCGCGCCATGAACAGGTCTTTTTCATAAATCGTTTAGGATTTCTTTCAAATCACTGACGACGGAGATCGCGTTGTCATGACTTACGGAAAGATCAATAGCTCCGAGCCACCTTGGGCTGAGGGCGCAGCAGCAGATAGAAGGCGGCAACATGCGTAATCATCAGCACAGGCACGTAGATGATCGGAATCGCGTACGTAGCGCCCAGCTCTCCCGCACGCGCAGGAAGATCGGACTGGATAGCGTGGTAGTAGTCGAGGATGAGGTCGGTCGCTCCCACAAGATTGAAGGCTACGACGAACAACCAAAAGAGTGGGCGTATTCGTGCTGTGAGTAGCGCCAGCATCGCCAGAACTCCCGTTGCGAAGTCACCGTATGCGGCGAACACGGCGAAGCTGGCAGGCAGATCGGGACTGACGATGCCCGGCAGGATGAAGACCAGCCCGAAGAAACGGAAGCTGTGCAAGGTGGCGATGGCGCGTTGCGCTTCGAATGGGTCCATCGACTTGAGCCTGGGCCAGACGTATACGCGGAAGCAAAGCAGCCAGGCGACATACCCCAGAACGAGATGCAATTGGAAGAGAACTTCCGGTGACATGTTGCCTCCTGTGTCGACCGGAGTTGGCGCTTTAGCGCTTACTCCAGTCCCATGCAAAGCACTTATTCCGGTCCCATGCAAGATGGTTGCTGCCAGGAGTTGTCTGGCGCATTGAAGGATAGGAAGGAGATCAGCCGGCGTGTCGTCGGATCAGCTGGCGCAGCGACAGCGCGTGCAGCAGGATCGAGCTTGGCACCACGAAAGCAGGGGTCAGCACATCCGGATAATCGCCGGCGCCGATGCTCAGCACGCTCGGAACGATCAACTGGAACCGGCCGGGCGAGGTGATCATCCCCAAGGTGATCGCGACGGCGAAGTCAGCGAGGCCGAAAATGTTCCAGGCAATCGCCGCCTTCCGGCCTTGAGCTGTACCGCTCGCCACGGCGATTGCTGCCGGCACGGCGAACAGGCCGGTCAACACATCGCCCATTCCCGCCGGCAACGCGAACACGCCTGGCAGCACCCCGTGCAGCCAGGCAGCGAGGGCCCAGCTGCCGAATACCCGGTAAAGCTGAAGAGCGACAAGCCAGGTCGTCGGCATCGCGTCGAGCACCTGCCCCACCCGCTTCGACAACAGCAACAGAGGCGCGCCGATCATCACCGGCAGGAAGATCGCCAACGGCAGCAACGGCAAGGGTGAGGTGCCCGTGCGGAAGACGCCATTGATCGCTGCGCTCCAGGCGACCGCGAACCAAAGCGTGTCTGGGATCATGACCGCCAGCCAGGTCGTGCGGCGTTGGCCCGGAGTCAGGTCGGTGCTTTCGAGGCCGAGCCACAAACCTACCGCGATAAGCCCATGGGCCATCAGCTGATGGGCTGTGGTCGGAACGCCGCTGGTCGGGATAATCGGCTGCCAGTGGATCAACACAATCCACAGGACCGTCAGCGGGACGATCCAAAGCAGGCTGCGCCAAGCGGGATGCGGCGGGACGATACCAGCCGGAATAGGCGCGGCGGTCATCAGCAGTTCTCCAGGTGAATCAGGGTCTTCGCGGGCGTGGCCTCGAACACCGCAGTGAGAATACCGAGTCGGCCTTCCAGGAGATTTCGCCATAGGTTGGTGGAAAGCTGTGCGAAGTCCGGCCCCATCACCACGCTAAGATTTGGCGAGGGTGGCTGCCCCGACGCACGCAGCTGGGTGATCCAGGCCTTGGCGGCCTCGGTGTCGTCTTGCCATGCCAACGTGCGGAAACCTGCTTTTTCGATTGCCTCGTGTGTTGCGTCGGCCGTCAGGAGAAAGCTCGTGGCCAGTGTTCGCGCCCAGGGAACGGGGTAGTACGGTTCACTGCCGTTTGCAACGACGTCGAACGTCGCAAACCTGCCGCCTGGCTTCAGCACACGTCGGATCTCCCGGTAAAGTCGTGTGCGATCGGCGATGTTCATCGCCACATGCTGCAACAATACGACGTCGAAATGGCTGTCTTCGAAGGGAAGTTCCAGCGCGCTGGCGGTATGAAACGACACCTGTTCGCTCTGCCCTGTGCGCTGGCTGAGATAGCGTGCGGCATCCACGAACGGTTCGCTGAGGTCGATACCCGTCACCAGACAGCCATAGGTTGCAGCCAGAAAACGGGCCGGCCCGCCAACGCCCGAACCGACGTCCAGCACCGACATGTCGGCGGTGATCCCGGCCAATTTGGCAAGCTCGGCGGTGGCCGCAAGCCCACGGGTGTGAAACTGGTCGAGGGCGACCAGTTGCTGCGGTGTGAGCCGCTGATCCTCCGGCCCAAGGACCGTGAGCGCGATCTTCAGCCGCTCGGTCAGGCCCGTCGCGCGATAGTGATCTCGCACGCCATCAAGTGCATCAGTCATTGCAAGGTTCCTCCACGGTCTTAGAGGATTGTTCAGGGCTTGCGAGTCGACATCGGCGCGACTCCTCATCTGCAGGCGTAGGTGTACCATGGCTTCTTGCGAGCGACTATTCATCACAATGTTGACGGGCTATGAAGCAGAACTTCACAGTCAGGCAGGGCGCGCTCGATGGCGTGGAGGTGTTCCTGAGCGTTGCCCAGCATCGCAGTTTTCGCCGGGCAGCCGCGGAACTCGGGGTGACGCCGTCGGCCGTCAGCCAGACGGTGCGTGTACTTGAAGCGCGCATTGGCGCAGCGCTCTTCATACGCACCACGCGCAGTGTCGGCCTGACCGAAGCTGGCGAACGGTTTCTTTCGCGCGCAAAGCCTGCCTTCGAGGAACTTGTCGCAGCTAGTGCGGTTGCGCGCGGCCTCGGCCAGCGGCCCGCCGGATTGTTGCGTCTCTCAGTGCCGCGCGCGGTGGTGCCGATCCTGCTGGAGCCACTGATCGCATCCTTCTGCCAGGCTTATCCCGAGGTCGAGGTGGAGATCGCCGCAAGCGAGGAGCTGATCGATCTTGCGGCGAAAGGATTCGACGCCGGCATCCGGCTGGGTCAGTTCGTCGACGCCGACATGGTCGCGGTACCGTTGACACCACCGTTTCGTCTCATCGTCGTCGGCAGCCCTGCCTACTTCGCAGGGCGCAGCCGGCCCAAGCACACGGACGATCTGCGCCAACACGCATGCTTGCGATGGCGGCGATCCAGCGGCGCGCTCGCGCTATGGTCATTCAACGACAACGGCCAAGCGATCGAGATCGCCGTATCCGGCCCCCTCATCGCCAACGATTTTCCCACCATGCTTGGCGCGGCAGTCGAAGGCATAGGCCTTGCCCAGCTACCTGAGCCGATGGCCGCTGAAGGGTTGAGAGCGGGAAAACTGGTGCACGTGCTGGAGCCGTTCGCGCCGGTGATACCGGGAGTGTTTCTCTACTATCCGAGCCGCCGGCAGATCATGCCGAAGCTGCGCGCCTTCATTGATCATGTGAAGAGCCGCCCGGCAGGCCATGGCAGAGTCCCGGGTACAAGATGACTATTGGCATGCCGGGTTGCGGAAAAGAGGGTGATGTTTTCCTTTATATGGACGTCATTCCGGCGAAGGCCTCTCCTGTCCGGTCCGGGAAGAATTTTCATGAGCTGAATGCGTTTAGCGAAAGCTCACCCTCGCGACCAGCACACAGCTTGGTGTCACTGGATCTCGGTTCCATAGGCCTGTGTGAATTCCATGTATCGGACCGCGCTCGACTCGTCCCTGCTGCGTCGTTCTTTATGGCCGAACCTTGCCGGCACGTCGGGCGTGCTTCTTCGCCGCGAGCGATCCGGCTTGTGTCGCGCAACTTGTAAAATGAACGACAACTTCGCTTACCCCTGGCCGACAGCACGAAGGTTTGCAACATGACTTTAAGCGCAGGCGAGATGACAATGTGGCGGCTCGTGCAGCGCTACACGGGTCGAGTCGGATACCAGCGCGGCGTGAAGTCAGATGGACTATCGGCCGACCCTCCGGTCATTGACTGCTCGGGATGGATCAGACTGCTTCTCACGAAAGCGATGCGAGCGGAGAACGAAGCTGCTGGCCGTGCAGTGTTTGGTGCTGATGATGTGGAAGCCCTGTGGGTGTGGTCGGATCGGATTATTCAGGAAATTGAGACCCGGACAGGGTTCGTTCTTGAGGGGCGAGAGATCACAGCCCTCAGCCTCCCGCGTTGCGCCACCATCGGGCTGAAAATGGGAGAGCCCGCCTGGGCGAGTAACCATCCCCGTCCACGCGGCATCACGCACATTGTTCAGGTCGTTCGTCGCCCGGAGGATGACGCGCCGTTTGTCTCCGAGTCCTTCGGCGGTTCAGCCTCACCCGGAATAAGTCTCACGCCGCTCGGGGAGTGGCTCGCCCTTTCACAGCCGCATCTCCGCGCCGGTGAGATGTGGGCCGTCGATGCGTTCCGGTTGGCCTCAAAAAACTGAACGACCTCCTCGAACGTCTCTTCGATAGCCGGACACGGTCCGATGCTGAACGGATAAGACAGCCCGCCGTAGATTGGTCTACATCTGGCGCAAGTCGACTCACTATAGACGCTCGACTTTCTCGATAACGGTCATAAACTATATGGGCCTTATCGTCGTTCCGCTCGGTTATCCGCGGCGATGCGCGCTTCCTGGATTGTCGGTGTCGGCATCATCGCTTGATTACCGCGACGACAAGCGTAACTGCAGCAGGACCGGTCGAAATACGCCTTGTGCGTTACAGAGACCTGAACGCTCACGGATTTATAGTGTCAACGTGCGACGGACTGCGGTCATCAAGACATCTCTATCCATCGCTGAATGCACAGGTAATCGTTCAAATTCAGCCCCGATCCGTAGATCGGCGTAAAGCCCGGTCGTATCTTCGTGGAAGTGCAGAAATGATTTTGATTTTCTGTAAAACACGTCGGGGGAACTCTCGCGTAAATCCGGAAGTTCACGCAGGTCGCGAAGGGTGCTTTCAAGCTGGTTGAGTGCTGTTACACCTGCGTGTTTCACGGGAGTTAATCCTTGTGATTGTCAGTCGGCGTTAGCTTTCGGAAGTGAGTCCACGTTTCCATTTGTCGGCGGCAGACTATTCGTGGCAACTGCACAGCTCGAATTCGTGACCCTCCGGGTCGCTGAGGACGATGCTCTTCATGTTCTCGTCATCCAGACCATCAAGGACGACCGTTGCCCCGAGAGTCTTGGCGCGGCTTAGAAAGTCCGTTAAGCCGAATGCATCGAACTCGAATACCGGTACGCATGCGCTACCGACGAGTTCATCGCCAAAATCATTCAACAACAGCCCAATGCGCACCTCGCCCACGGCGAACTCCGTCCACCGTTCCGACTTGCGACTCGGCGACAACTTTAACAAGCCTTCCCAGAATTTCGAGGAGCGCTCCATGTCTGTCACTTTGAAATAGGCAGTTCTGATTCGCATCGAATGCTCCAAGGGAGAGTCTGTTAAGGCACTACAAATAATATCGCATCCAGCCCAGATCAAAAGCCGTTAGCCAAATTAGCGGAAAGCCGCTTCTGACGGAGTTTGAATATCTGCAATGTTGACAACTACGATTGAAAGCCAAACGGCTCTTGATGGCCGCACTCTGCCTTCCGCGATCGGCTCATGTTCGACCCGCTCCAGTGATTGGGTCCCAGCGAAATCAGGCAATTGCGCAGTTCGCCCAACAGCCAATGCTGCTGGTTGCTGAGGTATCGATGGCGGCGAGTCCGATGGACTGCAAGCCGCCTCGAACGCTAGCTTAGCCCCACCCGGCTGCTTCCGATATGCAGCCCCGCCACTCCGATAAGAATGGCGACTACAGCTCGCGCGAACCAAACAGCGAAGTCCGGCGAGACGTCGAATACGTCAAACGCTCTTAGAAGGCAATAACAGCCCAAGCCAATCGACGCTATTCCGGCCACAATAACGGCGACAAAAACCGTCCGCCCGCGCGCTTCTTCGGCCATATTTTCCTCGGACACACATCAGGTTAACGGGTGTTCGATCGTGAGAGTTGCACACTCAACCATCTAGGTCGCGAGCTGGTGAGAAACCGGTTTCGACTTGACGGGCGTGTAGCCCTGATCTTGAGCAGGCTGCGCAACGACGACGAACTGGACCATCAGACAAACGATGAATCCCAGAAGTTGAAAGCTTCGCCTGGGGGAGCAAAAGGCGCTCTTGCCCGGCACGAACATCGTGACCACGCCCACCCGAGCCACCACGCCAGTTCCGATCATGGAGGACGAAGTCGGGCCCGCTAAGGCCTTTCGACTGCCTTGAACGAAACGGGCAAGCAGACCCGAGCCTATGAACGCAGCGCCGACATGGGCCTGGGCCAACCAACCAGGTTGAGCACCAGCATGGAAGAAATTAACGTAAGCGGACAGCGCCGCGCATCCGAGACTAATCAGTCCAGTGAGAAACCAGGATCTCTGAAGCATCGTCACTGCTTTTATCGATTGGGCGGACAATGGCAGTGCTCGAAGGTGGCAGGCGATGTCGTTCGCTCAAAGATTGCGCACTTAGAATGATCTTTAGCCAGGGAGTGGCTGGATTTTCGCCTTTTCATTTCCCCGTTATCGGCGTCTTTTATTGATTCTTTAGCATGTTGTTGAAAGCTGGCCATTCGTCCAAGCTGCCCGGGCAACCTGGATCGGGTCTTCACGCAGAGTCGACATGATCACGCACAGCGCCGCTCTGCCCCCTCTGCTCCCGGGGCTCGCCGAACTGCAGCGCAGCCAACTGCGCATACAGCGGCGAGCTCAGAAGCAGATCAACGTGACGGCCCTGCGCGACAATGCGGCCGTGTTCCAGCACGACAATGCGGTCCGCTTGCTGCACGGTCGCAAGGCGGTGCGCGATGACCAGCGTGGTGCGGTTCTGCGCGGCATTATCCAGCGCCTTCTGCACCAGCCGTTCGCTCGCGGCATCGAGCGCGCTGGTGGCCTCGTCCAGCAACAGGATGGGCGGATTCTTCAGGATCGCACGTGCAATCGCAATGCGTTGTCGCTGTCCGCCAGACAGCCGCACTCCGCGTTCGCCCAGAAATGTATCGTAGCCTTGCGGCAGTTCTTCGATAAAGCCGGCTGCCGCAGCCATATCGGCGGCCCGCTGCACTTGCGCGAGTGTGGCGTCGGGCGCGCCGTAGCGGATGTTGTCGAGCACGCTGCCTGAAAAGATCACCGACTCCTGCAACACTACCCCGATTTCCCTGCGCAACTCGGCGAGCGGCACCTGCCACGTTGGGACGCCGTTGATCAGAATGCCGCCGGCCTGTGGATCGTAAAAGCGCAGCAGCAGTTGGAACAAAGTGGTTTTGCCGGCGCCAGACGGTCCAACCAACGCAACATGCTCGCCTGCGCGGACATCGAGTGAGAGGCCGGAGAGCGCCGCGATGCCGGGGCGGGACGGATATGAGAAGCTGACGTTGTCGAAGCGGATGCCCTCCCCGCGCGCGGGCAGCGGCACTGTCGTCTCGGCCTCCACCACCGGAGAGCGTGCCGACAGCAGTTGCAGCAGCCGCTCGGTGGCGCCGGCGGCCCGCTGCAGATCGCCCCACACCTCGGCAACGGCCCCCACAGCGCCGGCCGTGAACACCGCGTAGAGGATGAACTGGGACAATTGGCCCGCCGTCATTCGCCCCGCCAGCACCGCCTGCGCCCCGAGCCACAGCACGAACACAATGGCGGTGAACACCAGCACGATCACCACGGCGGTCAACCAGGCGCGCGCCCGAATGCGCGTAAGCGCTGTCTCAAAGGCCAACTCTACCGCGCCGCCAAACCGCCGCGCCTCAAAGGGCTCCTGCGTGTACGACTGCACGGTCGGCATGGCATTGAGCACCTCGCCCGCCACCGCGCTCGCGTTCGCTACCTTGTCTTGACTCGCGCGCGAGAGCCGCCGCACGCGTCGCCCGAAGATAACGATGGGCGCAACCACCACAACCAGCGTGGCGATGATGTAGCCCGACAGCACGGGGCTTGTCACCGCCAGCATCGCCACGCCACCGGTAAGCAGGAAGAAATTGCGCAATCCCAACGACAGGCTGGTGCCCACCACCGTCTGGATCAACGTGGTGTCGGCAGTGAGCCGCGACAGCACCTCTCCGGTCTGCGTGGTCTCAAAGAACTGCGGACTCATCCCCAGCACGTGGTCGTAGACCGCACGCCGCAAGTCAGCCGTGACCCGCTCGCCCAGCCACGACACCAGGTAGAAGCGCATCGCCGTGGCACCGGCCAGCACCAGCGAAACGATGAATAGCGCGAGGAAATAGCGGTCGATGTGAGCCCGGTCGCCCCCGGCGAAGCCACGATCAATCAAGTATTTGAACGCCACCGGCAACGCCAATGTGGCCCCCGCCGACGTCACCAGCGCCAGGAACGCAAGCGCCCAGCGCCCGGCATAAGGACGCAGGAAGGGAAACAGGGCAAACAGGGGGCCGATAGCCCGCGCAGGCGGTGAAGGCGGAACGGCATCTGGCATGAGGATTCCCAAGCGGATCGAAGACCCCCTCGATTGTGCCAGTGCTGCGGGTTCGAAGACGGATCACGTAAAAGCCTGGCGCTGATCCATGAGTGCCGCCGTGTTTGCTTGGCACCGCCAGCATCCGATCTTTGCTCACTCATGAACGCTTGTTATCGCCCTTGCCCGGTGACAAATTGTACGTTTTGTCTGTATTGGCTGGGCGTCACGCCTTGCTGACGAACAAAGAAGCGCGTGAAGTTTCCCGGCGAGTCGAAGCCCAGATCGAGCGCAATATCCTGAAGGGCCATCTCGTGCTGCGACACGCCTTCGATCGACAGGTCCATCCTCAGCATGCTGCTGAAAGTCGCCGGTGTCATGCCGGTCTGCTTGTGGAATAGATGAAAGAAATGCGGACGCGATAGCCCAACCATTTGTGCGAGATCGTCGAAGTCGGGCGGAATGCCCCTTACCTGTTTCATTGCGTCGATCGCGCGACGAACCCTGATGTCGTACGCTATTCCGCCAACGGACCCGGCCGCTGACAGTTCGCTCCTTCGGGGTGATATGCCGACCAGTTCACCGGTCATGTCGGCGATCAGCCCCTGGACCGCTTGCAGCGACTGGCCTTCACGGTCGGTCAGAATGTCGAGCAGGTCAGTATGAAGGCGGCTAAGCTTCCCCTGCACCGGCACGGAAGACCTCGGAAAGAAACGTGGATGAATGCTGTATGCGAAACGCCGGTCGACATCCCTCAACCAATCCGGCTCCAGGTAAAGCGCAAGCAGCACCGTCGGCTGCGATTGCGGGCGATGCTCATAGAAATGCGGCTCCCACGCATTCACCAGTAGCACGTTCTTGTCAGACAAAACATGCTCACGATTGCGGATCCCGAACTGGATGTCAGGACCGCCTTCCTTGAAGATGACGTGAGAAACCCGATGTGCATGGAGGACCATGCTCTTGTCCAGCAGCAGCAACGCCGCTCTTCCAAACGGTCCATGAATGATTCGCAAAGGTTCCGACATTGTGATCGCCTCCTGCCGTCCCGATGAATTCAAAGCGTTCCCACTGTCTTAACCGTTTCGCGGAAAAAATCACCATCCGGAATGATAAATCGGCCTCTTCCGTGACAAGTTTCCATACGGCCGGGACAACGACAAGTGGGACATTCGCCTACTCTGAGTACAGGCTCTCCCGCACCGCAGCTATCGAAGTGCGGTCCGGCGGCCGGCCAACACGTTTTGAAGTCTGAACGTGAATGGCGTTGCTGCAATGCGGGACGCCTCTCGCACCATTCGTACACGTCAAGGAGATAATCATGGCTGGCGTCGGCAGTGAAAAGGTATTTGAGAATGACAAGGTCATTGTATGGAACTTCGTTCTCGCTCCAGGCGAGGAAACGCCGGTACATACCCACACGCTTTCATACATGTGGTACGCGATCGAAGGTGCACCCTTGCATATCTTCGACGAAAACGGCGGGGACCTCGGCATCTTCGACGTGCCAACGGGCGCGATTTACTCGCTCAAATGCGAGAACGGGTATCTGGAAGTGCTGTCCGAAATCGGCAAGGGCGCCAAGGTCCCTGCAACGCACAAAGCGCGCAACGAGGGAAGCAAGCCATACCGCGAGGTACTGGTCGAATACAAAGAGCAGTGCGCTTGATTGAGTCTGTCTGAGAAGCTCCCCGAACGCCTCCCGATGCGTGGCGGCGTTCGGCCGATACCGCAACTCCGCAGACAGGCACGATGCAAGTTTCACTGCCGCTTGATGAGCCGGAACGGCCCGAGTCAGCCGATGGATTCGATGCGGCACATTCTGAACCCGCGAGAACCGGTACGTGGAAGCAACGCTTGTCACATCAATGCGCGCCACTCGCAGCGGCATCTGCAGCACCCGCCTTTCCTCGCTTCGTAATCCATATTAATGGAATGATCACGATCATGATGATGGCCGATGCATAGAAAATATCGTCCAGCCCCATCATCGCCGCCTGTGTCTGCACAAGGTTGTCGAACAATGCATACGAAGACCCTGTATTGAGTCCCAAGAGGGAGTGATAGGCGTGGAGTTGTTGATTGAAAAACGGATTGGTGGGATTGGACTGCGCCGTCAGGATCTCGTGGTGCATGATGGTCCGGTTATTCCACACCACGTTTGCGATCGATGTCCCCACTCCTCCACAAAACATCCGCCCAAAGGTGGACAGTCCCGCTGCCGCAGGCACTTTTTCTGGTGGCTGTCCCGACAAGATGATCACGGTCAACGGCGCGAAGAACAATGCCATCGGAATGCCCTGCAGCAGGGTCGGCAGGACGATGTGTCCGACGTCGATGTCGGTGTAGAAATACGACCGCATGTAGTACACAATCGCGAATCCAATGAACGCACACGTGGCGAGAATTCGTGCATCGGAGCGCGGCAGAATCTTACCCATAATAGGAGCACCGAGCACTGCGAAGAAGCCGAGCGGTGCAGTGGCAAACCCCGCGTCGAGCGCACGGTAACCCAAATACTCTTGCATCCACTGAGGCAGCAACACGAGGGTGCCGAAAAATATTCCGTAAGCTATCGAGAGTGAGATCGTACCGCCGAGAAAGTTACGCTGCTTGAACAGCGACAAGTCGACTACCGGATTCTTGTCCGTCAGTTCCCACGCGACGAAAAATGCGAAGGCGATCAACGCCACTACGGCCAATACGACGATTGTCGTCGAAGAGAACCAGTCAAGGTCCTTGCCCTGATCAAGCATTACCTGCAGCGATGCCACCCAAGTGATCAGCAGCAACAGCCCGACGAGATCCACCGGCAGTTTCTTGGTTGGCGTGTCGCGTTCGCGATATAGGGCCCAGACAACGGCAGCAGAGAAGAGACCGACCGGGATATTGACATAAAAGATCCACGACCAGCTGTAACTGTCGGTGACCCAGCCGCCGAGCGCGGGGCCGACGATTGGACCGGTGATAACAATCATGGAGAACAGCGAAAGCGCCATCGAGGACTTCTCTCTCGGCCACGAACTGAGCAAGAGCGCTTGCGACATCGGGATCAGCGGTCCTGCAACCGCCCCTTGCAGCACACGCGCGAAGAGCAACACCGGCAGCGACGGCGCGACCCCGCACAGCCATGAAGACAGGACGAACAACAAAATGGACCCGATAAAAAGGCGAACCTGACCGAGCCGCTGGGTCAACCACCCGGTCAGCGGAATCGACACCGAGTTCGACGCCGCGAACACGGTGATGACCCATGTGCCTATGTCCACGGACGTGCCGAGATTTCCGGAGATGGTAGGAATGGCAACGTTGGCAATCGATGAATCGAGTACGGTCATGAAGCCGGCAAGACCGACGCCGAGCGAGCCTAGAACTAACTTCGCTCCCGTCAGCGGAGGGTGAATCGTTTGAGTGTTTGACATAGCGTTCTCGACTAAATGCAACCTTTCCTTGCGTAACCGGCACGGCCGCCTCAACCTGCGGCGCGCCGGCTACACCCGATTACCTGTTTTCCGCGACGATGCGTTCGATCTCGGCGTTAGCTTCGTCGCCGTACTTTGCGAACACGTTCGTCGTATAGCTTGAGTTCGGCGGATCGCCGAGTTGGCCGCCGCTCTGGTCTTTGATATCGACGTCAACATTCATTGACAGGCCGACGCGCAGCGGGTGCTTGCCGAGTTGCCGCGGGTCCACCTCGATCCGCACGGGAAGACGCTGCACTACCTTGATCCAGTTGCCGGTCGCATTCTGAGCCGGCAGCAGTGCAAGCGCGGACCCGGTCCCAGGAGAGAAACCAACGACCTTGCCGCGAAATGTGACCGACGAACCGTAGACGTCCGCCGTGAGCAAGACGGGCTGCCCCACCCGGATATTCCTGAGCTGCCATTCCTTGAAATTTGCGTCGATCCAGACTTGCTCAAGCGGCACTACTGACATCAGCGGCGTGCCTGGCGATACCCGCTGGCCAACCTGTACCGAACGCTCTGCGATATAGCCTGTTACAGGCGCTGGCAACGTGTTGCGGGCATAGGCCAGATACGCATCGCGGACCTTTGCGGCACTGGCAAGCACGTCGGGATGGCGCTCGATCGTCGTGTTCATGGTGAGAGCGCGGTTCGAAGCGAGCCGTTGTTGCGCAGAGTCGAGTCCAGCCCGCGCCGATCTCAGCGCATCACGCGCGTGTGAGATTTCCTCATCGGAAACAGCGCCTGTCATCCCCGTCGCCAACCGGCGCTGCAGGTCATCGTGCGCCTTTGAAAGATCGGATTCCCGCTGCGCGACGTCTGCGCGATATTGATCGTCGTCGACATACAGGCCATGCACGCGGCGCACGGTCTGCGCGAGATTGGCTTCCGCCTGCTGCAGCGCAATGCGCGCGTCAGCCGGATCCAGCACTACTACCGGCTCGCCCATCCTGACTGTCTGCGTGTTGTCCGCATTCACTGCGACAACCGTACCGGTGACCTGCGGCGTAATCTGTACAACGTTGCCGTTTACGTATGCATCATCTGTGTCAACATGAAAGCGTGCGTCAAGGAAGTAATAGAGGCCATAGGCGACAGCGGCGATCAGGATCACGATGAAAAGCAGAATCATCGTTATCTTACGTTTGCGATTGCTTGCCGGCTTTATACTTTCGGTTGGTTGATCAGTCATACTCATGAATATGCTCCTTGGTTATCTCGATGTGTGTTATTTAATCGGGTGGGTGTTAAGGGTTCAGTTAGCTGCGGTCTGCTTCAACGGGGTGGCCGGCGCATCTGTCGGCACGACAAGCCCTGTCTGCGTTGCATCGAAACCGCCGCCGAGCGCCTTGATGAGAGCGATCTGCATACTGCGGCGACTCATCTTCAGGTTCGTCACGGTCTGTTCGGCGGCGAGGCGGTTCTGGTCGGCGTTCAGCACCTGCAACTGTTCGGATAGACCCGCCTTGTAGCGGACGACTGCCAATTGATACGCTTTCGTTGATGCGTCAAGCGCACGCTGCGCATCGCCCGACTGCTGGTCAATCGAACGGATCATCGAGATCTGCGTCGCCGCGTCTGCCAGCGCGTTGATCAGCGTCTGGTTGTAGTTCGCGACATCGAGATCAAAATCCGCATAACGACCCTTCAGTTGCGAGCGAAGGGCACCGGCGTCAAAGATCGGAAGATGCACCGCCGGACCGAACTGGATCTGACGGCTCGCTGACGTGAGGAAACGTCCCCAGCCGAACGCATCGAAGCCAAGACTGGCGGCTAGATTGACGTCAGGGAAGAACTCCGCCTTGGCTTCCTTCACGTCATGCAGCGCGGCTTCGACCTGCCAGCGTGCGGCCACGATATCCGGGCGGCGCGACACCAAATCGGCCGGCAGGTTATCCGGCAGCGCGACGACATTGCCGGTCGTGAGGACTGGCTGCGTAATCTGCAGGCCGCGGTCTGGTCCCTTGCCGAGTAGTGCGCCAAGCTCATAGCGCACCACGGTGATTTGGCCGTCGAGATCGCTCAGGTTCGTCTGGCTCGTCGCAATGTCACCTAGCGCTGTCTGCTTCTCGACATTGGTGTCGAGCCCGGCCGTAACGCGTCCGTTGGTTATTTGGCTGACATCCTGGCGATCGCGGATTTCATTCGAGGCAATGGCACGTAGTTCGTATAACCGCGCCAACTGGTTATACGTGCTCGCCACTGAAGCGGAGAGCGTCACGCGGGCCTGCTGCAGGTCCGCTTCGGTGGCCTTTTCCTGCGACACCGCCTGCCCGAGACGCTCACGGTTCTTGCCCCACAAGTCCAGATCCCACGACGCGCTCGCCAGCACATTGTTCTCGCTGTACCAGCTTCCGCCGTATGGAGGGGGGTAGAGCGCGGTGCCCGAGAACAGTTCGCGGCTCCATGAATAGCTACCGGTAGCCTTCGGGTAGAGCGCCGATTTTGACGAATCAATATACGAGGCCGCCTTTTCGATTCGAGCCCGGGCCTGAGCGATCGATGGGTTGCCTTGCAACGATTCATCGATTAACTGAGGCAGTTGCGGGTCACCAAACTGGCTGGCCCAATCCAGCGACGGCCATTGGCCGCCTTCGTTCGGCAGGCTCTGGCTGGACTCGTACTGCGCCGGCGACGATATCTGCTTGTCGCTCTTGATGCCGGCGTAGTTCACGCACCCGGCAAGAACCAAAGCCATCACCGCGGCGGCTGCACGGCCCGTCCCGACGCGTACCAAAGTCTGAGGAGTAGTCATCGCGATTTCCTATTGATTTTAAAAGTTGTTTCCGTCATCCAAATCTTTCTTTAGGTGTTCGAAACGTCTCGCGTAACGCGGAACAGTTCGCGTCTAAGAAAGGCCGCCTGCTCAGGTCCGAACTTGCGTTCGAACTCGTCCTGCGCAGCACGCCAATGCACCATTGCCTCATCCAGCTTCACGCGGCCGCTTCCGGTCAGAGCGAGTTGGAGACGACGATTCACCCACTGGTCAGGCTTGCTGGCGACAAAACCGTTCTGCAACAACGGCCTCAGCGCGCGCACCAGCGTGGTTCGATCCATCATCATCGCCTGTGCCAGTTCGTTCATCGTCAAGCTCGAACCACTTCCGAGCGCGCTAAGGATGCTGAACTGAGTCGTCGTCATGCCCACTTGGGACAGGCGCCGGTCGTACAACTGGGAAATGTGCCGGGCCGCCTGACGAACCGCAAAGCAATCATCGTTTTCGGGTGTTTGACTGTGCATGTGCACAAATGTAGTGGCACTGCGGTGGGCGATCAATGCTCACCGGCGCATCAATTTTTAACGACGGGCACAAGAATCAAGAGCTGGATGCAATAATCCTGGCACGGTTCATCCGTGTGTCACTCTTGATAAAGATGTCATTGAGGCACCCCGCGAGCTTCAGTGAAGACGCGGCAGCGCAGTAAGTCGATGACTTCGTTGAGGTCGACGGTTTGAGTTCTCCGACAAAGCGGCGGGCTTATCTGCGCGCGGACGACCTGCAGCCGCGTCGCGGCAACTTGATGGTCTCAATCGATCTCAAAGATTTTAGACTCGCGAAAGTGCAACTTCGATAAGAGGCAGGTGGATATGCAGACCATCCTGCGCAGTGGGTTTGGATTCGAGACGGAGGATAGACTCTGCGCTAGCTTTGAGTGCTTATTGAGCGGATCGTCAAGCCTCTAATTCGACCCGCGCCGGTCGACGTACCGCCACCTCGTCGAAGAACGTCACAGCATGCTCGATAAAGACTTTCACCTTGGCCGGCAGCAATGCTCGCGAATTGTATGCTAGCCGGATCTCGATCGCTCCATCGACAATGTCGAAATCTTCAAGGAGAGACACCAGCTTGCCGGACAACAGTTCTGACTGCACCAGAGCGGCAGGCGCGGCGCCGATGCCAAAACCCTCCAGCACCATTTCTCGATTGAACATGGCATTGTTTGATGCGATGTCGTAGCTGAGCGGAACAGTCAGATTCCCCTCCTCGCCGCAGCGAAAGGTCAATACGGGCTTGCGAACCGACGCAGACATCAAGACGAATGTGTGGTCGGTGAGTTGGGATGGATGCTGGGGCGAAGCATACTTTTTCAAATACGCCGGCGTCGCCACGATCGCGAGTGGCATGCGTTCCAAAAGTCGAGTGACGACCGTGTCGGTGTTCAACATAAAGGGGACGACGACCCCGAGATCATAGCCGTCTGCGGCAAGATCGACGGGCCGTTCGGTGAGCGTCACGTCCAAACGCACATTCGGATACTTTTGCTTAAAAGTTGAAATCAGTGGTACGAGCCGGTTCACAGTCGCCGTAGTATGGACGACGAGGCGCAGCACGCCAGTAGGTTCGCGCGCCCCCATCGACGCTTGCGCTTCCAGCGACTCCAGGTCGTCGAGAATCCTAGCGCAGCCCTCATAGAAGCGCTCCCCCGCCTCCGTAAAAGAAACCTGCCGGGTCGTCCGATGGAACAGACGGCTACCGAGACGATGCTCAAGTCCGGCAATCGCGCGCGATACGACCGGTGCGGTAACGCCGAGCATATCCGCGGCCCGTGTAAAACTTTTGGCTTCGACGACCGACCGGAAGACTCGCAAGCTTTCGATATAGTCCATATGGAATCCCAGGTACGCTCATGAAAGAATCGTTTTCTATATCCGATCAGTGCGGTTAAACAATTGGCCTGATTCGATGAAGTTTTATGGCAGTGGCTCAGGCAAAATCCGTTGAGTCGTCGAGCGTTCGGCTGCACGGCCTCATTCGTTTCGGCCGGGTTTTGAGTAACGACGCCACTTCAACCCGAGGCGAGGTTCGCAATGGTGAACACGCCAATCGCCCGGTCTGTCACTGTTGACTGAAAGCATCCAGTCGCACAAAGATTAGTACCGTCCGAGTGGATAAACAATTCGTGAAAGGAGCATCAATTTGTTGCTCCGTGGAGATTAATTTCCAAATTCGGCAGCACACGTCAGATCGCTTGGAGAAGCCGGCTATGCAAATAGCGCAGACCCGCGAGAAGCTGTCAGTTTTGAACAAGCCGATCGGGTCGGAGACAGAGCAATGCTCTGTGCAGTGCAACACGCGTGGCGTTATAGGAAGGCGTCTCAGCCTCCGCGGTGATTTTCGGAAAATGTAGTAAGCACCAATCGCTCACGGGATCGACGCTACTATTCAGCCGTTGCCAATCGATGTATCGACGAGGTCGCGCCCTACGTGATAGGCCGCATCAAGAGCCTCTGCTTCGGTCGCAAAGACGTCGCCGAGTTCATAAAACTGCGTGCGTTGACCGGCATGACGCAGATCGGCGCCAGGACGGCATACATACCCGTTGTAGTGGTAAGGGGTATCCGGCGCCGGAGGTCCGTACGCAAGGATCGGCAGCACCCAGATCTCAAATCCTTTGTAATCGATTTTTTCCCACATGGACACCTCCAGCATCAGGATTGCGGGACCGGGAATCAGACCGCCCCGCCCAGTATGCGAGCGACGAAATGTCTACCCCATGACTCGCCGTGAGCAATGGCATCCGCCACCGTCGTGTATGGTCCGTGAGCACCGGTCAATTCTCCAGAATCTTCCGCAAGCGTCGAACCTCGAACCGGCATTCCATCATGGCGAGTCACGATCACGCGAACATTAAAACCAATCGCTTCTGCTTTGTCAGCGGGGTTGTATTTTTGCTCGACGTTTATAGCCAGAAGGTGGTCGCCAACTTCAATGTCTTGACGCATGGCCGTCTCCTTGTTCATCGAGGAATTTCATTATGACCGCGATCACCAGTCAATGCGGCACGTACGGCTACAAGCTGACGAAGCCGGCAACACGCTATTCAGCGACCATGGGAAAGCGATGTTTCCCGCGCTGAAGCCGGACGGCGTTCTCGACTTTCCTTGTCGCCAGACTCAGCCTATCAGCGATCGGCAGCGAAAGACAAGAAGTGTCTTTTCCACAGCAATGGCAACGCCCTCGCCACCCTGCCAACACCACGCAGTCAATTCTCACCAGAGCCCTTGAACCCGGGCAGGCGGTCTTTGAAGAACCCTGCGAAGAGTTCGGCACCTTATCTCAAATAGATCAGTCATGGCGGCGACCTGCCGCATACCTCCGGATCGTTAACGCCTGCACAAGCTACTCGGCGAGAGCGTTTTTAAAAGTGTTAAACGCACCTCTGCTCGCATCGCCCTGTGTTAGTAACGCAGCGGCACCGTGAACGTCTGTGCTGCTTTCTTCCGCGCAGGTGTGCGGGGCGGAGGTCTGCCGTATGTCGCCAGAGTCCCTCGTCATCCGGGCCGGGACTCAACGGAACGACCTTGCCGGCACCATTCCGAGCCAGGAAACATCCGTCCGGATCACTTCCGATTATCATTGTTCGAAGCTTCTGCCCGCTCCCGTTGATCTGCTGGCCACTGCGACCGGCCGTTTACCAGTCGCATGACCCTGACATCTCGCAAATTTCGCGTTGAAATCCAGCATACGGAGGCAACCGCAAGCCCATGGGGCGAGACGCACACATCAAGCATGAAGCGAGCGAACGCGCCGGTTCGATTCACGTCAAGGGTTGTCTACACGCACGCCTGCAGGCTGCATCGCGTCTGCAACGAGAGGACTCTCCCTGGGCAGCGCCCATTCCAGCCAGCGGGTGCGATGCAAAACCACCAGTGCGAACGCGATGGCCGACAACCCGCCGAAGGTAGCGAAACCCATCTGATAGCTGCCGGTGCTTTCCTTAGCTATCCCCATGATCACCGGCAGATAAAATCCTCCGATCCCGCCGGCTGCGCCGATGATGCCGGACATCAGCCCGGTCTTGCCCTTCCAGCGTTGCGGCACAAGCTGGAACGTCGCCCCGTTGCCGAGCCCGAAGCACATATAGATGGCCACCAGCAGCGCAATCCCGGCCGGCAGCGGCGGCATCCACGCGGCGAACGTAAAGTCGCACACGGAGATTCCGGCGAGCAGCAGGACGAGCGCGCGCACGCCGGAAATCCGGTCTGCGATCAGACCGCCGACCGGACGCACCAGCGCGCCGATAAATGCGAGCAGCGACATGAAGAGACCCGCTTCGAGTTTCGGCAGTTGATACAGCGAAATCAGCAGCGTGGTCACATAGGACGACATACCGACGAAGCCGCCGAAAGTGATGCTATAGACCAGCATCACCACCCACGTATCCCCTTCTACCAGCACGCTGCGGTAATGCTTCGGCAATACCGCGATGGCCAGTAGCGCACCCAGTACCGGAAGCAGCAACACGCCGGTTTTGCCCTCGCCGAAAACGCCCGAATGCACGGCGAGCACGAGCGCGAGGAGGCCAACCAGCGTAATGCTGAAGCTGAGAAAAGCTTGAGGTGCACTACCCGACTTGGGTCCCAGATCCTTCGCCCAAAAGAAGATCGCTGTAGCCGCCAACGCTAGCAACGGCAACGCCGCGCCGGTCGCTTTCGCCCAGCCGAAATGCTCTGCGAGGCCCGGGAACATGAATCCGTCGAGCACCGCGCCGATGTTGCCCGCGGCGGCTAGCCCGAGCACGAGGCCCTGCACCTTGGGTGGATAGTTGCTTCCGGCCATCGGCAGCGCGACGGCGAAGCTTGCACCACCAACGCCGAGAAACACCCCAAGGACGAGCAGCAACGTATAGGACGGAGCAGACGGCAACAGCAGCAGGATGACAGAAGGCACGGCCGACAGCGCGATACCCAGCAACGCGACGCGCCGGCCGTCGCAGGCCTGGTACAGATTGCCGAGCGTCACTCGCAGGATGGCCGCACCGAGCACCGGGACCGCAACCAGGAAGCCCAGTTCGGCGGGGGGACATCGCGATATCCTTGTGGATGAACGGCGCGAGCGGCCCGAACATCACCCACACGGTGAAACCGGTATCGAAGTAGAGGAAGCACGCGAGCAGCGCGCGCCAGTTACCGCTCGATAGCGAACTCAGCAGGTTTTTCATGGGTCTCTCTCGTGGGGCGAAGGCTATTGAAAAGCATGATCAGCGCGGATGTGCCGACCCGGTAGGGGAGCGCTGCTTCGAGGCGGCGCCTCGTTGTCGCTATGCGCGTTGACAACGCTGTGGATCAACTGGTCCATCTCCTTCATAATGTCCGCGAGTACCGTGGTGATCACCGCGAATTCCCGGCCGAATTGCCCCGCACGGGCGGCTGCGATGCGCGCATTGAGGGCCACGATGTTGGCCTGCATGGAGATATTTCCGAGCCGCTCAGCGATGTCGCTCTGACGCTTGAGCGACGCAGTCTCGATGCTGCGCATCTCCTGTTGATAGGCGAGCGTGATTTCCTGCAGGAGTTCGAGCAGCGGCGTGCCCTGAACAACGAGTGCATCGGTCTTCTCGCGACCGTCCGTCATGCCCGACTCGAGACACGACACAGCTTGATTCGCTTGCGCGATAAATCGCTGGATGCTTTCGTCCGCGTTTCGAGCGCCGAAATAGAGCTGACGCAGGGCTTCTGAAAATACGCCGGTCAACGGACCATCGCCGCTCACCAGGTCGGCGTGCGTTTGCGCAAAGGTGCTCAGGCAGTCCTTGGCAACCATCAGTGCGGCGCCGTCGCCGTATGATGCGAGCAGCACATGCAGAACGATGCGCTGCGAGAGCATCCGCTGCCGCCCGGACAAATTGATGAGCTGTCCGATGGTCTGCGCCGAGACTTCTTCGCGACTTGAGTGTGTCCACTGTTTCATGGTGAAGGCCGATATCCCGAGACCGTTGACCCGATCACAAAAGGTGAACCAGGACGAGGTTCGCAATGGTTGATCGAGTGCGCAAAAAAAAACGCCCCGAGCGGCAACCGTGCCCCGATTGCTCGGTCGCACAGTTGACGCTCGGGACGCCGTTGTCCCTGCGGGCCGCTCAACGCGAGCGGCCGGAGAAGATTCAATACGCTGAGGCCTCCGTTGGCCCCTGTCCGGATCAATGCAATAGCCGTGCCAAAGCCGCATGACGCGGATCATCAGCAATCTCTTCGGCTCGCTCCAACGTTGCGCCGATCGGCTTTTGGTCCGCCCAGCGGGGTTCGGCAATTCAACGATGTACGCCTGATCGTCGAATTCGATAAAGGCCGGCAGGGTCATCGCATTGCAAGCGATAGTTTGCCGCGCGCGCCTGAACACGGATTTGCGACCTGAGTTGGTGCGATGCAATGATGCATTGCACTACGGCTGTGCGCCGCGTCGACCCGCCCGGCTCGAAAAAAAAGGCGCCTCGAGGGTGCCTTGAAGTGCATCTGGTTATTGTTTTTTTGGTCTCTCCCGCACTAGCGTCGTAACACAGCAAAATCCGATTGAACGGGGACATGATCGTTTCCTTTACGCAAGCACCGGCGGGGTGTCCAGCGTAGTTCCTCTTAATAATATGTCATTCTGTGATACATAGAACGTAGCAATTTTACGGACGGAATGGAGGAAGACAAGGAGAACATCAGGCGCGTCCGAATCGCAATTTTCCGCACCGAGGAACCAAGGCCTGCGGCATTTATTTTCCAGCGCCCATCGCGCCTGCACAGCTCAGCACAAGTGTGTCGTCTGCCCCAACCTCGGGGCTGAGCATAGCGATATGGAACTCGGTTTCGCCGCAGCGCCACTCCGCGAGAAAATCCTTTGGGCAACCAGCGGCGGGGTCCCGGACCGTTCTCCTGTCAATGCGATATTCGCAGGTGTCTGGCCCGTCGCACTGGGTCTCCATATCAGGTGTCGCGTTGCCATGTTGTGCCCCGCAGTTCTGCCCATACGTACCGGACACCACCTTGATCGCGACCGCTTGCGCGCTCGAATTCGCCACCAGGGCTGCAATCCCGAAGATTATCCCGATGTGGCGGATCAGCACCGCCCGTTTGCGGGTCGGACAAAAAATGGTTTTGTTCACAGATCCCCATGTCACGTGATCGCCGCGCCGCACCGTCAGAGCCGGTGGATTGAAGCGCATCTGTTCGATCACGACCGCGTATGTCGTGGGTGAAGCATCGGCCGCGCCGGACAACGCTAAAACGAGAGCGGCGATCACACCCAAGTCAAGCCCCCATGCGCGCCGACGGTGGGTGCCACGCAGGCGGCCGGCGGCATCGGGCAAGAAGTCATGCACCGCTTTTCCTCAGTTCCGCCTGTAAGTGCTTTGCCCGCTCGAGGTGGGCGACAAAAGCCGGCCGCACCTTGACGAGAAGCGCCTTCAGTTCTTCGTTCTGGGCGCTCGGGATCAGCGTCTTGTCGAGTGCATCCAGAACGCTTTGATGATAGGCCACCTCATGGTCGACGGCTGCCCGGTTGACGCCGCCATGGTCGGTGATCATGCGCTGCGCGAACGCCTTGACATCGGCTGACTTTGTCTTTGATTCCGCAAGCTTGCCAGCGTCGATATCGACTTGATTGGCAGTCGCAACGATCGCTGCGATCTGCGGATCTGTGGGTCCATCGCTCTGCGCCCAGTCCGGGAAACTGGCGAGCGCAAGCGCGCCGAACAATGCTGCGCTAATGGCTTTCATATGATCCTTCCTGACGGTGACGGTGACGGTGACGGTGACGGTGACGGTGACGGTGACGGTGACAGGGCCGGCTGGCCAATCCGCACCGGTTTGTATTGATCGCGGTTATGTACTTGGATGTCGCGTGTTCGAGCCCTGTTCCCGGTCACGCATTTCGACGTCCGGCGCCTGCTGCGCCTGCGCGACTATCCGCTATGCGTGAGGCGCTTTGTCGTGGATGCATTTGGCACGACACGGGAAGGAAATCATCATATGAAAACTGCGCTGGAAAAATTCATCCCACATATTGATCATCGGGCGGAGAGCACATTAAGATAGCCGTGCGGCAAGCACCCGGGGTCGGCATAAACGCCTCGCATCCGCAAGCCGTCAGGTAAACCGGCTTGCGGCACAAATCAAGTTCCCAGCGAATGAAGCACCTATTACATAGGAGACGACAATGCTGAGTCCTCGTGAATTTTCAACCCTGATGCTGCTCCAGGACGCTCCGGATCAGATCGACCTGGACTGTGCGGATCTGGAAGCCCTTCTTGAACGCCAGCTCATTACGCTGGAAAGGCTCGGGTCCGGTCAGCCGCGGCCACTTATCACCATCAATGGTCACTCGGTCCTCAAGGCTGCTGCGCGGGTCCGATAAATGACAGTCGCGTAACACGGTTTGCCACCCGATCCAGGCGTGATGCGTGATTCGATCCGTGTCTGATCGAATGCCGTCCTGAAAGCCTGATCGGATTCCGCAATGGAAAGGAGTCTTCCGTGACTGACTTGTGGGCGGGGATTGTCGTGGGTTCATTCGGGCTGGCTGTCGCCACGCTGCTCGTCATTGGCCACTATCGTCGTGAATGGATGCGGCGGCGACTGCTCAGGCAAATGGATCATCGACACTGTTGGGACGTGATGCGAAACCGCCGCTAATGACGCTTGCCATGGGCGATCAATTGAGACGAGTACGCCCTTCGCTCTGCCGGCGCTCCTTGCTCGTCCGGCCCCAACGCTGGTTCCGGACAGGATAACGAAATACTTTCTCCACGGACTTCCGCGGCTGTCGCCTGCAAGCCATGCGGCCGATCCCTCCTTCGCTTTGCCGTAAAAGTCACGCTCGCCGGTGTCCGCGCGAGACCGGCGAAGACACGGCGATATCCAGTTTGCCTCCATATCGGACGATGACCTGGCTCACACCTGGCTGCTATAACCGCCTGGAATCGGCTCATGTGATACGTTGATATATGTCATAATCGCATACTTTTTATAATGCGTTTGGCAGGAGACGCTGCCTGACGGTGATGACGTTCCATGTAACGTCGACCGCTCACACTATCTTCCAAGCTTATGGTCCGATCCGCTCTGGCACGTTGGCTTCTCAGCTTCTCAGCTTCTCCCCTTCACCGGTCACGCTTGGTTGGCCCGAACGATTCAGGTCCTGTCTCGGCGCACTGCTCGGCATATCCTTCACCGCAGGCATGACGCATGTCTTGCTGGGCGACACTGCGCTCATCCCGCTCCTGGTCGCGCCAATGGGTGCCTCCGCCGTGCTGCTGTTCGCGGTTCCCGCAAGCCCGCTCGCCCAACCCTGGTCGATCATCGGCGGCAATGTGGTTTCCGCGGTCATCGGCGTGGCGTGTGCAACCTGGATCACGAACCCGATAGACGCCGCGCCGATTGCAGTGGCCATGTCAATCGCCGCGATGTTTGCGTTCAGATGCGTGCATCCGCCCTCGGGCGCAGTGGCGCTGACAGCCGTGCTCGGTGGGCCGGCCGTGCATGCTCTCGGATTCGGGTTCGTTTTTGCGCCGATAGCGGCGCAGTCGTTTGCGCTGTTGGGGGTCGCGATCGTGTTTCACGCGGCGACTGGACACCGGTACCCTCATGCGGCGCACTCAGCCAAGGAAACAGGCGTCCGTTCGCCGGCGGCCAGCCCCGGATTCACACGAGAAGATCTCGAGGCGGTACTTGGTCGCCGCAACGAATTGCTGGACATCGACCCAGCGGATCTCGAATCGCTGCTCCTGGAAATACAACTGCAATCGTACGTGCGCAGCTTCAGCGGATTAAGCTGCGCGGACATCATGTCCAGCCCCGTCGTTTCGATCACATCCAGCACGACGGTCGCAATAGCCGCCGACATACTCCAGCGCCATGGCATCAAGGCGCTTCCTGTCATCGACGACCGCTCGTTCGTGATTGGCATTGTCACTCAGGCCGACATTGCGAGAAACATGGCGGCCGGAAGGCTTCGGGCGCTGGAGACCCTCATCGAGCGCTGGTTCGCCAGCCCCGGTTCAGCGCTGACGGTAGCGTCCATCATGACGATCGACGTGTCCACGGTCTGCGTCACCACTTCAATCGCCAAGCTCGTGCCCATGTTCGCCGCTTATGGCCATCACCATATTCCGGTACTCGATAAGCAGGAGAAACTCGCCGGCATGATCACCCAGGCAGACCTGATACTAGGCCTCTACCGACAAACGCACGCCTAGTTTTACACATGGCGCGCGGACGAGATCGCGAAGGTGGCGCTCACAGCGATGGGACTTCCTCGTCCAAGGCCGCGCCACGATCGAGCGCGCTTGACCGATCATCTACACTCCCCATTTCGAACAAGCCGGCCATCGCCGTTGCAGGTGCTATCGCTTGCGTTCCCGACCCTGTCCCCTGCGCACGCTCCCTCCCATATGTATCACTATATGATACAATTTGAATCTAGGTTCCTGACTGGACTATCCCCATGAAAGAAGCTTTTCGCACGCTGAGAAAAGAGGACTTTGAACAACTGTCCGAGTTTCGTTACCAGATGCGGCGGTTCGAGAGGTTCTCAGAACAGGCTGCTCAGGACGAAGGCATTACGCCGCTGCAGTATTTGCTGTTACTGCATATCAAGGGCTATCCGGACCGGGATTGGGCAACCGTCGGCGAACTGGCTGAACGGCTTCAGGCGCATCACCACGGAATCGTTGCGCTCGTGACGCGGTGCGAGGCGCTGGAACTGGTCAAGCGAAAGCCTAGCGAGACCGATCGCCGCCAGGTCGAGGTTCATCTGCTGAAACCCGGAGAGAAAATCCTCTCGCGGCTAGCCGAGTTGCATCGGGCAGAACTGAAGTCGCTCGCCGGCACCTTCCGCGTTCCGCAGATCGATCTTTAGGTCGGTGCATGCAACACCGCCCACCTTCCGCGGCATTGCAGTCAGGTCACGCCGTTCCATCAGCCGACGCGACAAAACAATCTGAATTGATCAGGAGTCAATGTGCACGGAAACGCTTCACGAGGTGATTTTGCAGCGAATGCACATCTGTTGCGTATTACGGCCATCGCGATAGTGATCGGCGCGTTGAGCACGGTCACGGCCTATGTCCTGCTCCACCTGATCAGTCTTTTCACCAACCTTTTCTTCTTCCAGTCGCTGTCGTTCGACAGTCGCTCGCCCGCGGGAAATACCGTCGGTCTCTGGGTGATCGCGATTCCCGTAATCGGCGGTCTGGTAATCGGGCTGATCGCGCGCTATGGCAGCGAAGCCATTCGTGGACACGGCATTCCCGAAGCGATCGAAGCCATCCTGTTTGGTAAGAGCAAGATGTCGCCGAAGGTCGCGGTGCTCAAACCCCTATCCTCCGCGATCGCCATCGGCAGCGGTGGCCCGTTCGGTGCGGAAGGGCCAATCATTATGACAGGCGGTGCACTGGGGTCGCTGCTCGCGCAATATTTCCACCTGACTGCTGGTGAACGCAAGACGCTGCTCGTCGCCGGCGCCGTAGCCGGGATGACGGCGGTTTTCGGTACGCCGGTCGCGGCGGTCCTGCTCGCGGTCGAGCTGTTGCTGTTCGAGCTGCGCCCGCGTAGCCTGCTGCCCGTTGCCGTCGCGTGCGCGGTAGCCGGTTTCGCGCGGCCTCTTCTGATCGGCGGCGGTCCCCTCTTCCCGTTGCAAACCATCGCACTGGGTCCGCTCGGCCTCATTTCATGCGTAGTTGCGGGTCTCATGGCCGGCGCCATGTCCTGGGGCCTGTCATCGGCGCTATACAAGGTCGAGGACCTCTTCGGCAAATTGCCGATTCACTGGATGTGGTGGCCGGCGCTTGGCGGTGTTGCCGTGGGCATCGGCGGATATGTCGAGCCGCGCGCGCTCGGCGTAGGCTACGACGTCATAGGCGACTTGCTGCATAACCATCTTGCGATCAGCGTCGTGGCCGGCTTGATACTGGCGAAGGCGGTCATGTGGGTCATCGCCCTCGGCTCCGGGACATCCGGAGGCGTACTCGCGCCGCTGCTGATGATGGGTGCGGCCATGGGAACAATCGTCGGACCCTATCTGCCCGGCGGTGAGCCAGCAGTGTGGCCGCTGGTATTCATGGCGGCGACGCTCGGCGGCATGATGCGCGCACCGATCATGGCGACGGTGTTCGCGTTCGAACTCACCCATGACGCCAATGTACTGTTGCCTCTGCTCATGGCTTCGGCTGTCGCCTACGGATTCACGGTGCTGCTGATGCGTCGCTCCATCCTTACCGAGAAAATTGCGCGCCGCGGTTACCACATCTATCGGGAGTACGGCATCGATCCGCTCGAACGCCATTTCGTCGAGGAGGTGATGACGCGCAAGGTCGAGACGATCGATGCGGATGTGCCGGTTGCTGACGTGCTGGCGAAGTATTTTGGTGAGAAGCAAATACATCGCGCGTTTCCGGTGACGCGAGGCGGCGCGCTGGTAGGAATGATCGAGCGTGAGGGATTGATCGCCCGAACCGGTAGTCCAGCCATCCAGGTAATGAACGACCTGTTCGGCGCAAACACGCCGATCATGGCGTTGCCCGGGGAAACCTGCCGGATCGTGTCCACCCGGCTGGCAGTGCACGGGCTTGAGCGGTTGCCAGTGGTGTCAGACGCGCAGTCGCGACGTCTGGTGGGCTTGATAAGCCGTAGCGACCTGGTGAAGCCGTCGCTCGCCTTCTTCGAGGAAGAGGAGCGGCGCGAGATGTTCCGGCGCTCTCCCCTGCACCACCTGAAGAAACGGTTTGCACCGGTGAGCAGGCACGGAGACGACGCGTCCCAGGAACGCCGGTAAGCCGCCCGACACCTGGTGATTCGTCGCGATCCTCTATATCACATCACGATATAATAGGGCTAGGACGGCAATTTCTCGTCCAACTCGTCGAAAGCCCGCAGCGGTTTGATACGAACACGTATGGAAATTGACGTCGCGTTATTTCATACAAATGGTCTCACGCAACAAGAGGTGGGCTATCATGTTGATCACATTCAAATCAAGAGCATCACCCGATGTTCTGATGCTCGCAGATCTCGCCAATTACCTCCTCGGTATTGTTGGCAAACGCCTTGGTCCGTGCGGCGTTATCGAACGCCATGAGTTATCCGATGCCATTGGCCGCATGGAAGACGCCATCGCGGAAGACCAGAGAACGTCCGATGAGCACGATGAGATGCACTACGGAACACAAGCTGGTGTACGCGAGCGCAGTGCAGCACTGGCACAGCGCGCGTATCCGTTTTTGGACATGCTTCGTGCAGCTCAAAAACAAGACGTAGACATTATTTGGGGCCTGTAGGGCTGACCTCCCGGTATTCCCCGGGTTACAGCAGAGCCACCGCCGATGTTCTGCGGCTTTCCGCTTGGCGCGGTGGCCGGCTCTCTGGTGTCAGGAGTACAAACCTGCTGAGGAACGACATGATCCAAAACAGGATTGTCCCGGCTGGGCGTCCGTCGGCGAATGCCCGCGCACGGCGGCGCGAGCATCGCGGCCCTCCATGAATTAACCTTTTGCCAATCTGTTATTCGAGCGCTGCCGCTGGCCCAAAAAATTCGAAACGCGTCTGCGATTCAGGCACGCCGAGGGCTTTCAAATGACGCTTCACCGCTCTCATGAACGCGATTGGCCCGAGGAAATACGCGTCGACATCGCGCGTTTCCGGCAGCCACTCCGCGAGGCGCGCTTCATCCAGGAAACCGATTCCGTCCGCGGGCGAATCCTCCCCTCGCTCTTCCGCATAACAGTAGAAGTGCTTGATCTGGGGGTGTCGCTTGGCATACGCATTCACCGCGTCCCGAAACGCATGCACCCCGCCGTGCCGCGCCGCGTGAATGAAATGCACGGGGCGCTTCGTATCCGAAGCAGCTTCCAGCATCGCGAGCGTCGGCGTGATGCCGACACCACCGCTGATCAGCACTAGCGGTTTGCTACTGGGTTCGAGCTTGAAATCGCCCGCGGGGGCGAGAAGCTCGATCGCGTCATTCTCGTGAAGATTGGAATGCAGGTGATTCGAAACCTTGCCGTCAGGCTCGCGCTTCACGCTGATCCGGTATTCGCGGCCGTTCGCCGCCGCCGACAGCGAATAGTTGCGGCGCACCTCCTCGCCATCAATGAAAAGCCTGACTCCGATGTACTGCCCCGGCTGGAACGCGAGCAGTTCGCCGCCATCATCGGGGCGCAGATAGAACGACGTGATCTCGTCGCTTTCCCTGACCTTGCGCGCGACGCGGAACAACCTCGTACCGCGCCATCCTCCCGGCGACTGCTCTTTTTCGACATACAGCTTTTCTTCAAGACCCATCAAGAGATCAGCAAGCTGGCCATATGCCGCGGTCCAGGCTTCGATTACGGCATCGGTGGCGATCTCCGCGCCGAGTACTTCGCGAATGGACCGGATCAGGCAGCCGCCGACAATCGGATAATGCTCGGGAAGAATGTTGAGCGCTACGTGCTTGTTGACGATCTGAGAGACGAGGCCTCCAAGTTGCTCAAGCTCGTCGATATGTCGCGCGTACATGAGTACGCCGTTCGCGAGGGCGCGCGGTTGAGCGCCGCTCGCTTGATGCGCCTGGTTGAAGTACGGACGCACTTCGGGATGTTCGCTGATGAGCAAATCGTAAAAGTGCGTGGTCAACGTTTCGCCACCGCTCTCGAGAAGCGGGACGGTAGCTTTGACAATGGCGCGATGTTCAACAGAAAGCATGTGAGATCCTTAAAAGCCAGCAAGACTTCAACAGTTGAGGAGTAGCGTGTACTATCCACGATTCATGCCAGCGCTACATGCCAATTAAATCAAAGGCTTACACGCTTACATGGTCAAATTGACGCAGTCCAAATGACTCTTAAAGAAGTCAAACTGACTCCGAAGTCATTGCTTGATGCGCTGATTCCGCTGGTGCAGGATTTGTCTCGCGAACTGAGCGACCTGGAGCGATATCGTCGCCTTTTGCAAAGCATGCGCACCCTGTTCCCCGCCGATGCAACCGCGCTTTTGCGACTCGAAGGCGAAACGCTGGTGCCGCTCGCTATAGACGGACTGAGCAGCGATACCCTCGGACGGCGTTTTCGGGTTGCCGAGCATCCCCGATTTGCACAGTTGCTGGCGCGACCGACGCCAACCCGCTTCGCCTCGGATTCAAACCTGCCGGATCCCTACGACGGGCTCGTCCAGGGAATTTCGGGGCAACTCGAAGTGCATGATTGCCTAGGTTGTCCACTTCTCATCGGCGGGCGGCCGTGGGGTCTGCTGACCCTCGATGCCCTCGATCCGGCGCGCTTCGACAGCATCGACATGGCGTCACTGGAGGCGTTTCTGAGTCTTGCTGCGGCGACAGTCAGTGTCGCCGAGCGGATTGAATTCCTCGCCCGTATTGGCGAGGAAGAGCGACGGCGCGCGGACGCATACCGTCAGGCCGGCGACCAGAACCACCGCACGATGATCGGCCGCAGCAAGCAGCACAAACGGCTAATGGACGAAATTGCGGTTGTAGCCGGGAGCGATTTGACCGTGCTGATCACCGGCGAGACAGGCGTCGGCAAGGAACTCGTAGCCAATGCGATCCACGCGTCTTCTGCACGGGCAAACAAAGCGCTAATCAGTCTTAACTGCGCGGCGTTGCCTGACACCTTGGTCGAAAGCGAGCTGTTCGGGCATGTACGCGGAGCGTTCTCGGGCGCGGCGTCGGATCGGCGGGGAAAATTCGAGCTGGCCGATGGAGGCACAATTTTCCTCGATGAAGTCGGTGAACTCTCACTCACAGTACAAGCGAAATTACTTCGGGTCCTGCAGAACGGCCAGCTTCAGCGGATCGGATCCGACAGTGAACACAATGTCGATGTCCGCCTGATCGCCGCTACCAATCGCGATCTCGCTGAAGAGGTACGGGCCGGGCGCCTGCGGGCGGATTTTTACCATCGGTTGAGTGTGTACCCGTTGCATGTGCCGCCGTTGCGTGAACGAGGTCGCGACGTGCTGATGCTGGCCGGCAATTTCCTGGAGGAGAATCGCTCGCGCCTGGGACTGTCAAGCCTTCGTCTCGCTTCCGATGCGCAGACTGCGCTGCTCGAGTATGGATGGCCCGGAAACGTGCGTGAACTGGAGCACCTGATCGGACGAAGCTCGTTGAAGGCGCTCTCGGCACATAGCGAGCGCCCACGGATCCTGACGCTGACTGCCAAAGATCTCAGCCTCGACGACGGTAGCCCGGACGAGGCTGTCGAATCGTCAAATGCCACCCTGCCAGAACTCGCGGACAAGGATTTTCGCAGCTCCGTGACATCTTTCGAGCGGACCCTGGTAATCAATACACTAGCTCGCCACAACCAGAACTGGGCATCGGCCGCACGCGCACTGAATATGGATCGAGCGAATCTCAACAGGCTGGCCAAGCGCCTGGGCCTGAAATAGGGACTGTCAAACATCGGTCGCCATCTGGCCGCCATGCGCGACTTCGTCCAAGGTCCGGTCGATGAAATAGATTGCGACTTTGTCGGGCGATGCGTCGTAATAGCACGCGAGCAAGGGAGTAAGCGCCACTGCGAGCGCACGACGCTGGTCGATCGACCGCCCATAAGCATGCACCTTCACAAAGATACGTTGGCGCCGCGGATCATCGCTCGACATGTCTGCTGCCAGCTCGCCCTCGTGCGCATAGGCCTCTTCGTTCAGCGGTATGAAAAAGAGCGTGACGGTAGCCGGAAGGACACTGAACGCCGACACCACCGCTGCGGTCATATCCCTGGCAAGAGCGGAACGCGCATCGCGCAAAGCACGGGTATTGGCTGCGTAGTTATCCTGGCCCAGCCGAAGGTTTCGAGCGAGTATTTCCAGATATGGCATGTGAAGGGCACCATCGGGATACGAGGAGAATGCCGCCGTCGAGTGACGGCGCCAAGGAGTCGGCAAGTGCGCGCATGCATCCACGCGATCAGGTCACTTGCTGCAGGAAAGCCTGCGCGCGTGCGCATCGGGGCCGTGTGAAGAACTCTTCCGGCGGCGCCACTTCAGCGATCTTTCCCGCGTCCATGAAAACGATCCTGTCTGCCACGGTCCGCGCGAAGCCCATTTCATGCGTGACGCAGAGCATCGTCATGCCGTCCCGAGCGAGACTGGTCATCACATCGAGCACTTCCTTGATCATCTCGGGGTCGAGCGCGGACGTGGGTTCGTCGAAGAGCATCAGGCGCGGCTTCATGCACAACGCGCGCGCTATGGCCACGCGCTGTTGCTGTCCGCCCGACAGTTGCCCCGGATACTTGTGCGCGTGCTCCGGAATCCTGACCCGTTCGAGGAAATGCATGGCGAGTTCGGTTGCATCGCGCCTGGAAAGCTTGCGGATCCACATGGGTGCGAGGATCAGGTTGTCCATCACGCTCAGGTGCGGGAACAGGTTGAACTGCTGGAATACCATGCCCACTTCGCTGCGGATCTTCGCGAGGTCCTGCGTACTCGAAGTCAGTTCGATGCCGTCGACTATCACCTGTCCCTGCTGATGTTTCTCGAGCCGATTGACGCAACGGATCAGTGTTGACTTGCCTGAGCCCGAGGGACCGCAGATCACGATGCGTTCGCCGCGCGCCACTTCGAAGTTGATATCGTCCAGTGCGTGGTATGAGCCGTACCACGTATGGACGCCACGGAATTCGAGCATCAGGTCCCGACACGTGTCATTCATGGACGTGCCCCCTTGCATTGCCCGCTGCGCCGTCGACCAGTCCCATCTGGACAAGCGCGTCCCGGATCGCGTCTCGCGTTGCTGCCCCGGCTGGCTCAAAGGGTTCACGCGCCTTCGCGCAATCAATCACGTTCATCATCTGGAGTGCCACCTTGATACGTGCATACATCTCGTTGCGAGGTGCCGCGTAGATCGCTCGCACCAGCGGGAGCATGCGCGCGCTCGCGGTCCGCATGGCCGGCAGGTCGTTGTCCTTGCTCGCTCGCCATAGTTCGACGAGTTGATGTGGCACAAGACTCGCGAGCCCGGAGAGGATGCCGTTGCTGCCTACCGCGAGTTGTGCAAGAAACCAGTCGAAATTCGATGCGAGCACCTGCACTTCGGCGCGCGCACCCTTGATCGCGTGCCAGTTTTCTTCATAGGCGCGCATCGAGTCGCTGCCTTCCTTGATCGCGACGACCGAAGGAACGGCCGCGAGTTCGAGGAGCGTGCTCGTCGAATACCCAAAACCGGAAGCAAGCGGATACTGGAAGATCGCGAGCGGCAGCGAAACGGCCTCACTGATCGCGCGAACGTAAGCCAGGACCATCGCAGTGCTTGCGCCGGAGAACGTCGCGGGCGGGAACAGTGTCAGCAGGTCGGCACCCGCGGCTTCGGCGGATGTCGCCTCGGCAATCGCCTCGCGGGTGGACTGAGCAATAATCCCGGCCACCAGTGTCCGCTGCGGGCCCAGTGTCTCGCGCGTGAAGCGCAGTACGTCGACCCGCTCAGCGGTGCTGAGCGCGCCGCCCTCTCCGGCATGCCCGTTGACGAACACGGCGGAAACGCCGTCGGCTTGTCCGCAATAACGCAGCACGCGTTCATAGCTCGGCCAGTCGATTTGCTGCGCCTCGTTGAAGGGCAGGACGGTTGCGACTACCACGTCGGTAAGGGAACAAGGTTTCATCGAATTGCTTATCCTGATGAGGGCGACCGGATGCGCTGGGTGTCGCGACTCCGGTGCGTCGGGATTCAACGGTTCTGTTCGTGAGCCGCGCCAAAGTGCTTTTCCAGTCGACGCTGAATCAGGCCCCAGCCCGTCGTCATGACGAGGTAGAACACCGCCGCCGCGCCAAACACCTCGAGCACTTCGAACTTCTCCTGCATCAGCATCTGGCTGCGCCGCATGAGCTCTTCCATCGAGATCACAGAGGTAATCGATGTAGATTTCAGCAGCCCGTTGATCGAGTTGCCGAGCGACGGGATCATCAGCCTGAATGCCTGCGGCAGCGTGACCTTCCACATCACGAGCCACTTCGGCAGCCCGAGCGCCTCGGCGGCCTCGTATTGCCCACGTGGCACACCCATGAAACCGCTGCGGATGATCTCCGCGAGATAGGCCGCCTCGTTGAGAACGAGCGCGAGCAGGGATGACTCGACCACGTTCAGGCGCAGTCCGAGTTGCGGCAGCCCGGTGTACACGATCACAAGCTGGATCAGTAGCGGCGTGCCGCGAAAGAACCAGATATAGAACTGCGCCGCGCGGGCCAAGGGCTTGCTGCCCGACATCCGCATCAATGCGACGAGCATACCGAACAGCATCCCGCCGATGACAGTCGCGACCGTCAGCCCGAGCGTGACCGCGACGCCACGCAGCAGGAAGCCGTTGGAGAGATAGCCGAAGAAGTCCTGGAGGTTGAACAGAGTCATCGGATTCGATACCCGCTCACACCGGACCGGTGCCGCGCACCGAGATGTGTCCATCCGGCAGCTTCGTCATGCCGTAGCCGTCGAGCAGCTTCGCATAGCTGCCGTCGGCCCGCATGCCGTCCAGCGCGCGGGCGACCGCTTCAGCCACTGCGCGCTGCCGGAATGCGAGCGTAGTCTGCGTATTGCCCTGTCCGGCCAAAGCCATGCGTGCCTGATTGCGCTTGATGATGGCCGCCGCCGCATAGCTCGGCAAGGCCGCCAGCTCGAGCTGCCCTGCGCGCAGAGCGGCCATCACGTCGCTTGCGGTTGTGAACGCATGTATTTCGATAGGCTTGCCGCCCTCGCTTGCACTTTCCTTCGCCCGCTCGCGCAACCAGCGCTCCTGATAAGAATCCGCTTCAACGCCGATCGAATGAGCGCGCAATGCGCGCACGTCGGCGAGCTGGAGCTTGCTGTCGGGACTGACCACCACGTCGATAGTCGACACCGCGTAGGGCACGGTGTACATCATGCGCGAGCGCTCCTCGGTCCAGAACATGCCTGTATCGATACCGTCGAAGCGGCCTGCTTTCAAGGCCGGGATCATCGCGGGAAAATCCATGCGCATGAAGTCCACCTCGACACACAATCGCTTGGCAAGCTCGTGACCCAGTTCAATGTTCATGCCTTTCAACTGACCGTCACCGTCAACATACTGAAGGGGCGGCAAAGTCGGGTTCGTCGACAACGCAAGGCGGCCTGGACTCACCAGTTGGTCGGCCGGAATCGCGGATGTGCATGCATAGGCAGGACTCGCGACCGGCAGCAAGACCGTGCAGGACGTCAGGACGGTTGCGAACGTCGACCAAAGGCGGCGTGAAAACATGACTTCTCCAGGCTTCGTGGAATAGTGAGCGGCCGAGAGACGTCCGGCCTCGCTAGCGAAACATTAAGGGCGGCCAAGCCAGGCGCGCCAGTGAAAAAAAAGTGTCCGACTATAAGCCGCTGTTATAAGCGCGTCTCTTTTTGCGCCGGACCCGTGCGCCTCAAGGTTCCTGCGGGAATCCGCCCGGCGTTGTCGCACAATGTCGACATAATTTTGGCCACGCCCTGCTTTCAATATGGCGACGTAACATGACAGCCCGCGTGCGCAACGGTGCGCACCGGCCAAAATTCATACGGGAAATTTGATGACCGGGGGTGGTTCCGCGCGCGTATTGATCAACCTGCGCCAGCTTGAAGTGCTTCGCGCCGTGATGCGCTATCGCACCACGACAGGAGCGGCCGAAGAACTAGGCATGTCGCAGCCGGCCGTCAGCAACGCGATTCGTCTCGCGGAAGCAAAGCTCGGTTTCGCGCTGTTCGACCGGATCAGCAACCGCTTGATCCCGACCTCCGAAGCCAAGATGCTGTTCGACGACGCGGAGCCGCTGTTCCTGGTTCACCAGGCGATCCAGCAGAAAGCCTGGGACCTGCGCACGGGGCGCGCGGGCGTGATCCGCGTGTTCGCCACGGCCGAACTCTCGGAATGGCTCGTACCGAAGATTCTTGCCCGGTTTGCCGTCGACCATCCGCGCGTGAAGATCCATCTGGAGACGATGCGCATGGATGCCATGCTCGAAAGTCTCGATTCCGGCATGGCGGACGTCGGCTTGTCGATGATGCCGCCGTCGCGCCCCGGGCTCGTCAACGAGTTGCTTGCCGAATTCCAGGTCATGTGCGCGGCGCCGCCCGGAGACGCCATTCAGGCGCTCGACGTGGTCACCCCTGCCGACCTGCGCGGCAGAAGGCTGATCGGGGCTCCGGCGCGCAGTCCGCTGGGCTTGATCGTCGAGCGTGCATTTGAAGCGGCGGGTGACCTGTTCGTTCCCGACATCGAAGTGCGCTTCTCAAATGTGGCGTGCCGGCTCGTCAGCGAAGGGCTGGGTGTCGCGGTAGTCGACGAGTTCTCGGCGCTGTCCGAACCTGCAAACACGCTCGTGGTCCGGCCCTTCAGTCCGCGCCTGCCGATCACGCTGTGTGCGCTGCTGCCAAAGGACCGTCCGCGCCAGCGGCTCACGCAGAGCTTCGTCATGCAAGCTCGCGAGGTCGTCAACGCGCATCGTGCAGCAACCGCCGTAAGCGCCGTGCGCCATCGCACGAGGGAAACGTCGTAGCGTTCATGACCGGGGCTTATAGTCACCGGCACGCATTTAATAGTCCGGCACGATCGGCGAGCAGCTTCCGGTTGTTATTCTGAAGTCAATTCCAGGCGTCGCGAAAAGCCCTTCAATCAAGAGCCCAAACGCAAAGCCTCTAATTGTCCGGAATGGTCATGCTCAAACTTCTCGATGGTGTCCGTGTCATCAGCTTCAACCATTTCCATGCGGGCCCGATGGCCGCCCAGATGTTGGCGGACCTCGGCGCCGACGTCATCGCGGTAGAGCCGCTCGACGGCGCTTTTCATCGCAACTGGGCGATTGCCGATCACTTCGTCGGTACCCAGAGCGTGAATCTGCTCACCACGGGACGCAACAAACGCAGCCTTGCCGTCAACATGAAAAGCCCTGAAGGCCAGGCGCTGACGCAACGGCTGGTGCGCGATGCCGACGTCGTGATGGAGAACTTCCGGCCCGGCGCCATGACGCGCCTCGGCCTGGGCTACGAACAGGTGCGCGCCGCCAATCCCCGTATCGTCTACGCCAGCGCAAGCGGCTATGGCGGTTCCGGCCCCTATGCGGCGAAGCCGGGGCAGGACCTGCTGATACAAGCGCTCTCAGGGCTTGCCGCCCGCACCGGCCGCGCCGACGGCCCACCGACGCCAGTCGGCCCGGTGGTAGTGGACCAGCACGCGGCCGCCCTCTGCGTGATGAGTATCCTTGCCGCGCTGTTCAATCGCGAACGCACAGGGACCGGGCGGCTTGTGGAGGTGAGTCTGTTGCAGGCCGCAATCGATCTGCAAACCGAATCCCTCACGGCATGGCTCAACGGGGCGCGTAGTGTTTCGCCACGCGGGCCGGACGGGATGGCAAGCTGGTTCAGTCCGGGCGCCTACGGCATCCACGCAACGGCGGACGGCTACCTCGCCATCGCCATCGCGACACCCCGGGCGCTCGCACGGGCGCTGGAGCTCCCGGCACTCGATGCGTATGCGGATAACACGTCGTTCAGCCATCGCGAGGAGATCAACGGTCTCGTTTCGCGGCGACTGCGCGAGCAGAGCACCGCCGAGTGGCTCAGGCACTTGCGCGATCACGACGTGTGGCACGCGCCGGTGCAGGACTACGAAGACCTGCTCGAGGATCCTCAACTCAGGCACCTCGAGTCGTTCAAGACGGTCGAAGGCGCCGACGGCAAGCCCGTCACCCTCGTCATGCACCCGGCTCGCTACGATGGCGAAGCTCCCGGCCTCTCGCTCGTGCCACAACCGCTGGGCGCACAAACAGCCGAGATCCTCGCTGAACTCGGATATGCGGACAGTGAGATCCAGGCGCTCGCGGATGCTGGCGTGGTGCTCGCTCCTCACGCAGCGTCCGCGCCGTAAGCGCGCCTCTTATCGCCTGGTCTCGACAACAAACAACCATGATCGATTTCTCCATTCCGTCAGAAAGCCGCTTGCTGGCCGACACCGTCCGCAAGTTCGTGACCCAGGAAGTCCAGCCGCTCGAAGCCGAAACCGAGACGACCGGCATGATTCCTGCCGACAAGCTGCGCATCGTTCGCGACAAGGCGCAGTCGCTAGGGCTCTTCGCCATGAACATGCCGGAGTCGGTCGGCGGCGGCGGCCTCTCCAACGTCGACATGTGCCTTGCGGAAGAGGAACTGGGCAAGACCTCCGACGCCCTGATCCGGCGCATCTTCGGCCAGGTCTATCCCATGCTGATGGCCTGCGAAGGTTCCCAGCGCGACGCCTACCTGCTGCCAACCGTGCGCGGCGAGAAAGTCTGCGCCATGGCGATCACGGAACCCGGCGCGGGTTCGGACGCCGCCTCCATTTCCACCGCAGCGCGTCTCGACGGTGACGAATGGGTGCTCGACGGCCGCAAGCACTTCATCAGCGACGGCGACATCGCCGACTACGTGATCGTGATGGCGCTCACGGATAAGGAGAAGCGCGCCAGGGGCGGCATCACGCTGTTCCTCGTCGACAAGGGCACGCGCGGTTTTCACGTGACAGGCAAGCAGCCGATGATGGGCCACCGCGGCTATGGGCACGCCGAACTCGTGTTCGAGAACTGCCGCATTCCTCGCGACAACGTTCTGGGCGAGGTCGGCGGGGGATTTCGCCTCATCATGGAAAGCGTTGCATCGATCCGTCTTGCGCACATCGGCGCGCGTGCCTGCGGAATGGCGCAGCGGGTGCTCGAACTGATGCGCAACCACGCGGCGGAGCGCAAGCAATTCGGCCAGCCGATCGGTGAATTCCAGATGGTCCAGCAGATGATCGCCGACTCCGCCACCGAGATCTTCGCCACTCGCATGATGGTGCTCAACACGGCATGGGAGCTGGATCAGGGCAACGACGTGCGCGACAAGGTTTCGATGGTCAAGCTCTATGCGTCCGAGATGATCGGCCGGGTTGCCGATCGTGGCATCCAGGTCTTCGGCGGCATGGGTTTCACGAAGGAAATGCCACTTGAACGGATCTACCGCGACAGTCGCGTGACGCGCATCTACGACGGTACCTCCGAGATCCACCGCATGCTCATTGCCCGCAGCGTGATCAAGCGTGGCCTCACGCTGTAACGTTGGAACTCCAGTTCCCCCTTCTCCCGGCACATCCGATGCAAACCGAAACCACACTGCAGCCTGGCGCTACCCTGTCGTTCCGAAAGACCATGACCGTTGCCGAGCAGGCGCTGTTCACCGGCATCAGCGGCAACCTCGCTCCGATGCACGTCGACGCGCGTGCCGCACGCGCCGCGGGCTTCGACAACATGCTCAGCTTCGAACTTGCGGTAGCGTCGCTCGCCACCTCGTGCCTGAACCGGATCGCCGGACCGTCGTGGCGCATCGGTGCGCTCGACCTGACGTTCGATGCGCCCGTCACGGTGGGCAGCACGATCGAGGCGGCCGTTCGCGTGCTCGATGCAAACGCACAGTCAAGCCGCCTCGAAGTGACATGCAAGATCGACGGCGAGGCTTGCGTCATCCGTGGCCATGCCACGCTCGTGCCGCTCATTGCGCCGCTCATTGCACCGGCGAGCATCTCGCGCGAGGAGCCGGGCCATGTATGACATCAAGCCGTTCGACAGCCTGTCTGTCGGCGACGAAGTGAGCATTTGCAAGACCATCACCGAAGCCGACGGCGCGCTTTATATCGCGGCCACGGGCGACTTCGGACCGGTGCATATCGATGAAGGCTACGCAAGCGGGACGCGCTTCGGACAGCGGCTCGCGCCGGGCATTCTCGTGGCCGGCATCTGCACGAGCGTGTTGACAGCGGAACTCGCCGGCACACTGGGCGTGTCGATCGAGGACCGGTTCTGGTTCACCGGCCCCGTGTTCTATGGCGATACCCTGCGCTTTCGTGTCTGGATTGCCGCGCTGGACGCCGGCACCCGCACGGCCGTCTGGCAAGCAAGCGCTGCGAACGAAGCGGGTAAGGAAGTGCTGAAGGCCGAGGCGACATTGAAGTTTCCCCGCGTGAAGCCTGCTGCGGTAGCCGCATCATGACGCAATTTCGGGCCGGCCGCCTTCCCGCCAATACACAGGGGCCGTACATTCATATTGTCAGGATCGACGTAGCGCCCGAGTTCGACGCAGCCTTCAACCGCTGGTACGACGAAGTCCACCTGCCCGCCATTCTCGCGTGTCCGGGCTGGCTGTCGGGAAGGCGCTACGTCGCGATCGACGACGGCCCGCGCTACGCGGCCGTCTATACCATCGCCGGCGACTGGGTGTACGACACCCCCGAGTTCCAGGCCGTCAAAGGCTTCATGGAGTTCAAGCCGCACGTGAGCAATTTCGCACGCTTGCGACTTGCTCCACTCTCGCCCCACTCTGAGGCGGATTCGCCCGCAGCAACGCAAGCCAGCTTTCCCTGACGCGCCAACCGTCTACTGCGGACCCGGGCCACGAATTCCGAAGCTCGCCGTCTTGAGCGGCGTCATGTGGAACTTCGTGAAGAGCTTGTCATAGGTACCGTCTGCCTTGAGTTCGGTCAACGCCTGCGCGGCTGCCTCGGCTAAGGCCTTGTCGCGAAAGGCGAACGTGATGTCGGTGCCGTCCAGCCCATGCAACCAGATCTTCACGATGCCGCGATCGGCCAGCGAGGTCGCCGTCTCGTCGATATTGATACCCGCTTCCAGTTGATGGGCGCGCAACGCCGCCGACGTGTCCGTCACCGTCGTGAAAGTACGGAAGTCCATGCTCTTCATGCCCTGCGCCTTCAACTGCTCATTGATCTCGCGAGCCTTACGCTCCTGGTAGGTCGCGATCTCGACGCCAACCACATGCCCAGCGAGATCGGAGAATTTTGTCGGCTTGAGCGGGCTGTCCGGCAACGTGTACACGCTCAGCGCCTGCTGTGCATACGGCACCATGTACAACATCTTCGAACGCTCCTCGGTCCAGAAAAGGCCCGTGTTGATGGCGTCGAACTGGCCGGTGCGCAGACCGGGAATCATCGGCGGCATGTCCATGCGCACGAAGACGGGTTCAAGACACAGCTTGCGTGCAATCGCGCGGCCGAGTTCGACGTTCAACCCCTGGATCTCACCCTTGTCGTCCACGTATTGCTGTGGCGGCAGGGTTGGATTGATGGACATCTGGAACTTGCCTGCCGCGACAAGATGCGAGGCAGATAGCGCCGGGGTGCACGTCTGGGCAAATACGGGCTGGGTCAGCAAGGCGCTCAACACCGCGCCGCACAGCATGAACTGCTTGATCATGAGATGAGTCCTTTGAAGTCGAAAGTAAGGGGAAACGCTGCACGCTTCAGTCACTGCCCGCCGGACCGCGGGTGAGCACGAGCGCCGCGTGCTGCGCCTGGATGACGATCTCGCCGCGCTGGTTCACGAGCCGTACGTCCTCGGTCAGCACGCCACGGCCGGCGCGCGAACTCAGTCGCTTGCCTGTCACGCGAAACACGACATGCACGACATCACCTGCGAGCAGCGGCAAGATGAACCTGACCTGATCCCAGCCGAGCGAAGCGATGGATGTGTTCTCGTAAAGCTTGAGCGAGGTCTTGAGCCCTTCCATGAGCGCGAGTCCGTAGAGGCCGTGCGCGATGAGTCCGGGAAAACCGCGGCTTTGCGCATAGGCCGCGTCGGTGTGAAGCGGATGGAAATCTTCCGTGAGCTCGCAGAAGGCCCGGATGTCGGCCGGGGTGACGGGGCGCGTCGCGCTCTTCCTGTCCTCATCCAGTACGACGTCTTCGTAGTAGAGGCCGGTCGTGTTCATGACGTGGCCCCAGCGCGCGGCACGAGCGTGTCGCGCAGGTTCATCGGGCCTGCGCGGAAGATGCGCGGGTCCATCAATGTGAGCGAGTCGCTCACGCGCACGGCGAAGCCAACCCGGTCGAGCACGTCTTCCTTGAGACGCACGCCCGGCGCGATTTCGGTGAGCACGAGGCCGTCGTGCTCGAGATGAAAGACTGCCCGGTCCGTGACGAACGACACTTCCTGTCCGCGCTCGCGGGCGAGGTCGGCCGAAAAGCTCACCTGCTCAACCTGTGGCATGAACTTGTCGAAGGCGCCGTCGCGGCGAATCTGGAGTTCGCCGTCACGCACGTCGATGTCGAGCGCGCCGCCTGTCAGCGAGCCGCTGAACACAAGGCGTTTCGAATTCTGCGTGATGTTGATGAAGCCACCCGAGCCGTCATAGCGCTCGCCAAAACGCGTCACGTTGACGTTGCCTTGCGCATCGACCTGCGCGAACGAGAGGAACGCGCAGGTGAGGCCGCCGCCGTCGTAGAAGTCGAACTGGTACGCCTGGTCGAGTATCGCGCGCGGATTCACCGCCGTGCCGAATTCACGGGTGTGGCCCGGCACGCCGCCGATCACACCCGACTCCACCGTCAGCGTCATCAGGTCCTCGATACCCTCCTCCGCCGCGACGTTGGGGATCATCGCGGAAACGCCGACGCCGAGGTTGACGACGTCGTTAAGCCGCAACTCGAACGCTGCCCGCCGCGCGATGACGCGCCGCACCGTCAGTGGATCGGGCACGATGCGCGATTTCGGCAACCGCGTCTCGCCGCTGCGAGCCGGATCGTATTGCGTGGTATAGGTCTGCATCTGATCCGGCTCGACCACGAAGTAGTCGATCAGGAAGCCGGGAATCTTGATCATGTGCGGATTCACGCTGCCGCGCTGTACGATGCGCTTCACCTGGCAAATCACTATGCCGCCTGCGTTGTGCACCGCCTGCGCGATCGAGAGGTCTTCCCGCGCAGTCGCCTCGTGCTCCATGCTGACGTAACCGTCCTCGTCGGCGGAGGTGCCGCGGATGATCGCCACATTCGGCTCGCCGGGCGCACGATAGAAGAGGCACTCGCGCCCCGCAAGGTGCAACAGTTCCACCATCGGTTCGGTCGTGCGCTCGTTCATGCGACCGCCGTCCTGACGAGGATCGACGTAGGTTCGCAAGCCCACGTGCGTAACGAGGCCGGGCTGACGCCCCGCCATCGCGCGGCATAGTTGCGTCATGACGCCCTGCGGGAAGTTGTATGCCTCGATCCTGTTCCCTCGAATCAGCTTCATGAACGGAACCTGCATGCCGTAGTTGCCGCCGATCACGCGGCGCACCATCTCCGGATAGGCGAGCCGGCAAAGACCCTTTTCGTGTACGGCGCCTACCCCTGTCACGTGAAAGAGCGTCAGGTCATGCGGGCCGGCGCCGGCAAGAAAGCGTCTCTCAATTGCTTCCAGCACGGCTTCGGGCACGCCCGAGCCGCCGTTGCCCCCAACCATCAGCATGTCGCGATCGCGAATCAGCGCCGCCGCCTCGCTTGCCGTGATGCACTTGATCATGGCCGCCTCCTCAGGACAGTTCTTTCTCGATCTGGCGCGCGATGATCAGCCGCTGGATCTGATTCGTACCTTCGAAGATCTGCGCAAGACGCACGTCGCGAAACAGGCGCTCTATGCGGTATTCGCGCGAATAGCCATTGCCGCCGTGGATCTGCAGCGCGTTCGAGACATGGCGCATCGCCATGTCGGTGGTGAACAGCTTGGCGTGCGCTGCTTCCTTCGCGATGGAGCGGCCCGCGTCGTGCACGCGCGCGGCGTGGTGGATCAACAGGCGTGACGCCGCGATATCCGTCGACATGTCGGCGAGCATGAACTGGATCGCCTGGAACGAGCTGATCGGCGCGCCGAACTGGCGGCGGGTGCCGGCGTAGGCGGCGGCATCCTCGAAGGCTGCCTGCGCGATTCCAAGCGCCATCGACGACATCAGGAGGCGGCTGAAATTGAAATTGGCCATGGCCATCTTGAACGCCTGGTGCTCCACGCCGACCAGCGCATCGTGCCCGAGCTTCACGTTGTCGAAAGCGATCTGGCAGTCTTCCAGACCGTGCATGCCCAGCAGTTCCTCGGACTTGCCGCGCGTGACGCCGGCGAGCATTGCATCGACGATAAAGCAGCTGATCGCATGGCGATCGCCCCGGCCGTCGGGCGAAGGCGTGCGCGCGAACACGAAAATCCAGTCGGCGACACCGCCGAGCGTCACCCACGCCTTGGTGCCGTTGAGCACGTAACCGTCCGCGGTACGGAGTGCGGACGTCGTGATGCTCGCGACATCCGAGCCGTGGTCCGGCTCCGACACGGCGGTGGCCGCAATCGCGCTGCCGTCGAGCAGGGCCGGGATGCGACTGCGTTGCGCAACGCTGCCGTGCTGATGGAGAAAGAGCGTGGCTTCGACCGGAATGGCAAACGCATTGCCGACGCTTCCCGAGCACCGCGCAAGCTCTTCCATGACGATGCAGACAGCGACCGTGTCGAGTCCGGCGCCGCCGCCGGCTTCCTCGAGGCTGATACCGAAGAGGCCGAGTTCGGCCATGCGTCGATAGAGCGTGCGATCGAACCGGTCCTCTCGATCGATTGCCGCGGCGCGTTTGAGTACTTCGCGCTCGGCGAACCGGCGGGCGGTATCGCGCAGGGAAATCTGTTCTTCAGTGAAAAAATTGTGCATGGGTCTCGTCGGTCTGGATGCGCGCCGGGTTGTTCTGGCGAGCTTCCGAGACAGTATCGACGAGCTAATATTGGTGTCTATCCGGATCGGGGTGGTTAGTATTCGCGGGACTTATAGCGTGCGGCGTGGCGTAAATTTACGCTCGCAAAGAAGCCTGGAGAGCCCTGATCGGCTAGCCGGTTATAGCCTTGATGACGTCGTCCTGCAGTCCGCGAATGTGATTGATCATCGCGTTGCGCGCCTCGACCACGTCGCGCGACTTGAGTGCCGCGAGAATCGCGAGATGCTCGACATGGTTTTCCTGCTGCCGGTGCAAATGGCTCGTCACGCGAAACAGGCGTGCGTTAAGCCGCATCATGACGATCATCTGCACGAGCACCGCGTTGCCCGAAGCCTCCGCGATGGTCCGGTGCAGCAGGTCGTCGAATTCGCGATGCTCGACCTCGGTATGCACGCCCACTTCGAGCGCATGAACCTGCACCTCGAGCGCCTCGATCGAGGCGATTGACAAACGCTGGATACCGAGGTCGATGGCTTGCGCTTCAAGTGTCTCGCGCACCCGCATGCTTTCGAAGAACTCGCGCGCCGACACTGTCCTGACAGAGAAACTGCGGGCGTCGGCGCGCACCAGCAGGCCCTCGCCGGTCAACCGGATCAGCGCCTCGCGAACCGGCGTGCGCGACATGTCGAGCTGGTCGGCAACCCGATGTTCATTAAGCAGCGCGCCTGCCTCGAGCTCGCGATCGAGGATCATTTCGCGCAGACGCCGGTAAGCGCGCTCGCCGAGGCTTACAACGCGCGTGTCCGACAACCCGTCGTCAGCCGGGACCCGGGCAGGCGCCTCGTCCTGGCTTGCCGCGGCAGGGGTTTTCAGCTTCCGTTTTCCAGCGGTTTTCTTCGCGCGAGTTTCGGTGACGTTCTTCGATACCTTGGTCATGGTCAGGCGGGGGTTCCGTGTTCACTCGGTCCGTATCAGAAAGTGGCCGGCCCGATTTTGAACTGCGATGTTACAACGCCGGGCCGCTCGCACCGCAGGAACCTGCCGTGCCCCGCGCGGCCGCGAAACGCTCCCTCGGACCAGACCGTTACGCCCCGGCTCATGGTGACCGAAGGCCAGGCGCGAACTTCGTGGCCCTCGTAGGGTGTGTAGTCGGCAGCGTGATGCAGGTCGGCGTTACGGATCGTGCGGGCGACGCCGGTGTCCCAGATCACGAGGTCGGCGTCGCTGCCGATCGCGATTGTTCCCTTTCGCGGATAGAGGCCGTAGAGTTTGGCGGCGTTTGTCGAAGTGAGTTGCACGAAGCGATTGATGTCGATCCGGCCGCCCAGCACGCCCTCGGAGAACAGCAGCGGCATGCGCGTCTCGATGCCGGGAATACCGTTGGGCACCTGGTGAAAACTGCTGCCGGGGCCATGCAGCATCTTGCCGTCCGGGCCGTCGTAATTAAACGGCGCGTGATCCGACGACACGATCGTGAACATCCCGTTCTGCAGCCCGGTCCACACGGCCTGCTGGTTGGCCTTGTCGCGTGGCGGCGGACTGCAGATGCATTTCGCGCCCGCGAAACCGTCGAGAGCCAGATCCTCTTCACTCAGGAACAGATACTGCGGACACGTCTCGGCGAAGACCGGGAGTCCTCGCCCGCGCGCCCAGTGAATCTGCTCGATTGCCTCCCGGCCGGACACGTGCACGATCAGGATCGGCACTTCAGCGAGTTCGGACAACGCGATCGCCCGATGTGTCGCCTCGCGCTCGACGAGCATCGGCCGCGACGCGCCGTGGTATTTCGGCGCGCTCAGGCCGGCGGCAAGCAGACGCTCGGTCAGCCAGCCGATGCAATCGCTGTTCTCCGCATGAATCATCGTCATGGCGCCGTGGATGCGGGCGCACGCCAGCACGTCGATGATCTGGCGGTCGTCGAGTTTCATGTCGTCGTAGGTCATATAGACCTTGATCGACGTGTAGCCCTCGGCGATCAGCTTCGGCAACTCTTCGCTCACCACTGCATGCGAAGGATCGGACACGATCAGGTGGAACGCATAGTCGATGGCAGCCTTGTCCGCCGCGCGCATGTGATAGTCCTCGACCGCCGCCCGCACACCATGGCCCTTGAACTGCAACGCGAACGGGATCACGGTCGTGGTGCCGCCGCAGGCCGCCGAACGAGTGCCGGTTTCGAAATCGTCCGCCATCTTCGAGCCGTCGGATGTCGGCTGGTCGAGATGGACATGCCCATCCACGCCACCGGGTGTCACGAAGCGTCCACGCGCGTCGATGGTCTCGCGGCCGTCGGCCAGGCCGTTGCCGAGGGCAACGATTGCGCCGTCGAGAATACCAATGTCCGCGGTGAAGAGATCGGCTGCGGTCGCGATGCGCGCATCGCGCACGACGGTATCGAAGGGCTGATCGCGATTACTTGAATTCATGGGTGTCTCGCTGGTTCGCTGGTTCAGTGAGGCTGCGTGGCGGGCGAAGCGGCGCGCCGCCGCGCACCCCGGTTGAGCCACCGTTCCCGCCAGTTAGCGGGAGCCGCGCCATGCGCTACGTAGCCACGTCCGTAGTGCGCTTCGATCCTGCGTTGGAAAAAGTCCCACACGGTTGTGATCAACAGGTAATAAAGCGCGGCGACAACAAACAGTTCGAGCACCATGAAGCGCTCCTGAATCAATTCCTGAGTGCGTCGCAACAGTTCTTCCATCGAGATCACGGACGTGATCGAGGTAGTCTTGAGCAAGCTGTTCACGCTGTTGCCGAGCGCCGGAATAATCAGACGCATGGCCTGTGGGAACACAATCTGGTGCATCGTCTGGAATGCATTGAGGCCGAGGGCCTTCGCCGCATTGGTCTGGCCGCGCGGCACCGAGGCGATGCCACCACGGATGATCTCCGACAGATAGGCCGCCTCGTTCAGGATCAGTCCAGCGAGCGCTGCCTCCACCACCGGCAGGCGCACGCCGACCTGCGGCAATCCGGTGTAGATAATGATCAGTTGCACGAGCAGCGGCGTGCCCCGGAAGACCCAGACGTAAAACGCAGCCGGCGCCGACAGCCACTTGGCTCCGGACAGACGGGCCAAGGTCAGCAGCGTACCCAGGAAAAGACCACCCGCGATTGCTGCAAGCGTCAGCCAGATCGTCTGGAAGGCGCCGCCGATCAAGTACGGGCTGACCAGATAAGCGGCGAACCCGTCCCAGTTCCATCCTTGATTCATTACACGCTCCTGGTGGCCTTTTCACGGCCCGGGCACGTCACCGGCACGCGCCCGGAACCCGCCCTTACTTCGGCTGCGCGATGGCGATCGTCCCGTCAAACGGCTTCATGCCGTACTTCGCGAAGAGCTTCTGATAGCTGCCGTCGGCTTGCATCTCGTCAAGCACCTTCGCGATCGCGCCGGCAAGTTCCGGACTCTTCGCGGCAAGCGCGACCGGCGTGGGATGCAGGCCCGACACGACGCGTGCAAAGCCGCCGCGCTTCTGGTATTCGCCGGCCACGGCATCGATGGAAACAACCGCATCGAGTTGTCCCGAGGCAAGCGCCTGATAGGCGATCGAGAACGTGTCGAAGGTCCGCAGCGTGAACGGCTTGAGACCTCGCGCCTCCATGTCCTTGATCATCGCGCGTGCCTGCGCTTCCTCGAAGCCGCCCAGTTCGACGCCTACCGTGTGGCCCGCGAGATCATCGGTCTTCGTGACCTTCAGCGGATTGGCTATTGGCGTCGAGAGGCTGATCGCCTGATTTTCGTAGGGAATCATCTGCATGATCTTCGTGCGTGCGTCGGTCACGAAGATGCCGGTATTGATCACATCCCAGCGGCCGCCCTGCAACCCCGGCACCATCGCGTCGAAGTCGATCTTCACGTATTCCGGTGTGAGACACAGGCGCTTTGCGATCTCCTCGCCAAGTTCAATGCGCATGCCCTTCAACTGCCCCGAACCGTCGACGTACTGAAGCGGCGGCAGGGTCGGGTTGGTAGACATGATCAGCGTGCCTTGCTTGATGAGCGCGCTCGCGGGAACCGCTGCGCTGCAGCCGGCATTGGCCGCGCTGGCAGCGAAGCTCGCGGCGAGCGCAACGGTGCCGGGAATCAGGGCACGGCGAAAGATCGAACGAATGGACATGGGGTACTCCGGTAGGCGATTGAGGTCGAGAAGTCAGGAAGTCAGGAAAGCGTGTTAAGCAAATCGAGTGCGGCAAGGTCACGGCGCAAGGCCTCGCGATCCGCGCCGGGCAATGGCAGACGCGGCGCGCGCGGCTCACCGGTGGGCAGGCCCATCATCGCGAGGCCTGCCTTGCTTGCCGAAACATAACGATGACCGCCGACCCAGCGCACGATCGGCAGCATCTTCTTGTACAGCGCGAGCCCCGCGTCGAGATCGCGCTGCACAGCGGTGCACTCGTAAAGCTCGGCCGACCATTTCGGAATCAGGTTCGAGCACACCGCGACCCACCCCTGTGCGCCGACACACATCGACTCGTAGCCAAGAATGCCCGCGAAGACCGTCATGCGATCGCCGCACAATTCGACGATGTCCCGCACACGCGTCACTTCGAGCGTCGACTCCTTGATGTAGCTGACGTTGTCGATGTGCGAGAGGCGTGCGACGAATTCGGGCTTGAGGTCGACGTTGGCCGTGGCCGGATTGTTGTAGACCATGATCGGCAGATCGATCGACTCTGCGATGCGCCGGTAATGTTCGAACAGTTCGTCCTCGGTCGGCGTGCTGTAGAACGGCGGAATCACCATCACGCCGTCGGCGCCGAGTTCCTGTGCCTCGCGCGAGCGCGCCACGGCGTCGTCGGTCCATTCCATCCCGGTGCCGAGCAGCACCGGCACACGGCCCGCGGCTGCGGCAATGACCGTCTGCGCCACTTCGATCCGCTCCGCATCCTTCAGCGACAGAAATTCACCCGTGCTGCCCAGAGGGATCAGCCCATGAATACCCTGCTCGATTTGCCAGTCCACCAGCTTCCGTAACGCGCGGGTATCGACGTGCTTGCCGTCGTCGGTGAACGGCGTGATCAGGACGGTATAAGTGCCTCGGAATGTTTTCATCGTGCTCGGTCAAAGTCCCGTTTTTTGAACGCTTTGTTTATGCATATCGTTCGTATATCATTTGTATACAAATTTTATACGTCAAGTGTTTTCAAATTTCCGGACCCCATGCAGGGCCTCCAACCCGGCTTCTAATCCGATCAAGGAACGATGTTCATGCGCCTGGAAAGCTCCACGATCGTCCCCACCGAGAGGACCGTTGCGTTCGACTACGACGGCGAACGCGTGAGCGCACTCGAAGGCGAAACGATCGCGGCAGCCCTCGCCGCCGCCGGCCGCGCCGGCCGTGATATATACCGCCACACCCGCACAGGCAACCGGCGCGGTCTCTATTGCGGCATGGGCAGCTGTTACGAGTGCCTGGTCAGCGTGGACGGCCGGCAGGGCCAGCGTGCATGCATGACGAAGGTGGCGGACGGGATGTCCGTATTCGCGCAAGACAGCGAACACGCACGGGCGAGCGGCCTGACGCCGCTCGCAAGCGAACCGGTGGCTGCCGCGCCGCGCGAGATCGTGATCGACCTGCTGGTCGTCGGCGCAGGACCCGCCGGACTGGCCGCCGCATGCGCTGCCCGCTCGCGCGGCGCCTCGGTGATAGTGATCGACGATCGCTCAATGGCCGGCGGCCAGTTCTTCAAGCAGATCGCGCCGAGCCATCGCTGCGAACGCCAGCCGGACCGGCAATTCGAGCAAGGCGCGGCATTGATTCGCCGTGTCCGTTCGATGGGCGTCGCGATCGTACCGGACGCCATGGTGTGGGGTGTGTTCGGCCCCCATGAGATCGGCGTGATCGCCACAGGCGAGGCGTTGCTGTACCGGCCCCGGCAACTGATGCTGACGCCCGGCGCCTATGAATACACGGCGCCCTTTCCCAGCTGGACGCTGCCGGGCGTGACGACGACGGGCGGCGCGCAAACCCTGGCGCGCGCCTACCGTGTCGCGCCCGGCGAGCGGATCGTCATTGCAGGCAACGGGCCGCTGAACCTGCAACTCGCGGTGGAGTTGCAGGCAGGCGGGGTGAACGTCGTGGCCGTGCTCGAGAGCGCGCCGCGCCCGGGCCTGGCTCAGTGGCGCCCGGTGCTCAGTGCATTGCGCGAGGCGCCCGGGCTGATCGCCGATGGGCTCGCCTATCTCGCCAAGCTGCGCGCCGCGCGCGTGCCGGTGCTCTGGGATGCGCGCGTGATCGCGGCCGAAGGTCACCCTCGCGTCGAACGCATCACGTACGTCCGGGGGAGCGGCACGGCGACACTCGACTGCGACACGCTCTGCGTGGGCTATGGTTTCGCGCCGGCCACCGACATCGCTCGCGCGCTCGGTTGCGATCACTCGTTCGTTGATCGCAACGTCGGTTACCTCACGACCGACATCGATGCGGATGGGCGCACGAGCGTCCCAGGCGTACTCGCGGCGGGCGACGGCACGCGCATTGGCGG
>NZ_AEJF01000068.1 GCF_001028175.1 Caballeronia mineralivorans PML1(12) | reverse complement strand
GGGTGGCGCTCGCGTGCGGTACGCTCGCAGGCCACGCCGCAGCGGACGCGCTCGGGCTGCCCGAGCCATCGGTTTCAACATCAGTGCCATCGCGCAACAGCGCTCGTCGCGCCCTCATCCGCGCAACCCGCTTCCAGCAAGCGCTGTGGACGCTCTTCGAGGCGCCGCCGATCCGTGTCGCAAGCTTGCCGCGAGAAACCGTGGTTTGCCGCTGCGAAGAAGTGACGCACGGTGAACTGCTCGACCAGATCACGAGCGGCCACGACACACTGGCGTCGATCAAGCGCCGCACGCGGCTCGGCATGGGGCGCTGCCAGGGACGCAATTGCGCGGCCACTTGCGCGAAGCTCGTCGAGGAACTGACGGGCCGCAAGCGTGACGTCATGCACTTCCTTGCGCCGCGCGTGCCGATCAGGCCCGTGCCGCTCGCCGCGCTCGCGTTCGAAAAGCCCGAATGGGGCGGGCATCGCAAGGCCGTCACGCCGAACGTCGCGCGGCCGGTGAACGAGCCAAAGCTGATCGATCAGCAGACCGATGTGCTCGTCATCGGCGGTGGCGTGATGGGCGCGTGCCTGAGCTATTTCCTGAGCCGTGCGGGACGCGAGGTGCTGGTCGTCGATCGCGACGATCTCAACCTTCAGGCGTCGGGGGGGAATGCCGGAAGCCTGCACGTCCAGCTCCTGTCGTTCGACTTCGGCAACAAGGCACGCGCAGGCGGCATGCCCGCGGCCAGCACGCTCGTGCTCGGACCCGCCTCCGTGCGGCTGTGGCAGATGCTCGAAGCTGCCAGCGGCGAAGATCTGGAGATTCGCCTCACCGGCGGTCTCATGGTCGCCGACAGCGAAGCCGGCATGCGCTTTCTCGAACGCAAGATCGCACTCGAACGGAGCTTCGGCATCGAAGCCGAACTGCTCGACACGCGGGCGCTGCTCTCACTATCGCCGAATCTGGCGCCGACCCTGCTCGGCGCCGAATTCTGCCCGATGGAAGGGAAAATCAATCCTCTGCGGGCAACCTATGCCGTGATGCGGCTCGCCACTGCCCAGGGTGCACGCTTCCAGCGCGCGACCAACGTCACGGCGATTGCGCGCGAGCGTGACGGCTTCGTCGTCGATACCAGCCGAGGCAGGATTCGCGCACGCACGCTCGTGAACGCGGCCGGCGCGTGGGCGAAGGAAATCGGCGCGATGCTCGGTGTGCATGTGCCCGTCGCGGGCGCACCGTTGCAGATGATCGCGACCGAACCCGCGCCCAAGCTCGTCAATCACCTGATCGCACACGCCGATCGTCACCTGAGCCTCAAGCAAACCGAGACGGGCGGATTGCTGATTGGCGGCGGCTGGACGGCCGCGTTCGATCCTGCCCGCCGCATCAATCACGCGATGCGCGAAAGTATCGAAGGCAACGTGTGGGTGGCGAGCCACGTGCTGCCGGCACTCAAAGGCCTGCACATGGTGCGCGCGTGGGCCGGCATGAATATCGACATCGACGGCGCGCCGATTCTCGGCCCGGTCGAGCGCGTGCCGGGTTTCTACAACGCGGTGACATCGAACGGCTACACGCTTGCGCCAATCGTCTCGCAACTGGTTGCCGACCTCATCCTGGAGCGCCCGGCTGAACTCGATGTCACGCCGTTTCTCATCGACCGCTTTGCCCTGGCCTGAACGCCTGGAAGCGTCATTTCCCGACTCCCCCTGAACGACTCGACCGCCCATGACCCATACCGACTTGAAAGCACGCATCGCCGTCTGGATCGATGCCCATCGCGAGGCTCAGCAGGCTTTGCTCGCCGCACTCGTACGCTGTCCCTCCGACAACCCGCCGGGCGACTGCGCACCGCACGGTGAACTGGCCGCCCGCGAAATGGAAGCGCTTGGCTTCACGGTGGAACGCCACCGCGTGCCCGATGAAGTGGTTGCGCGCCACGGCATGCAAAGCGTGATCAACATAGTGGTTCGCGAACGCTTCGGCCCCGGGCCTACGGTCGCACTCAACGCCCACGGCGACGTCGTGCCCGCGGGCGGCGGCTGGAGCACCGATCCATACGGCGCCGAGGTGCGCGACGGCTGGATGTACGGACGCGGCGCGGCGGTGTCGAAGTCGGACTTCGCGACCTACGCCTACGCGCTTCGCGCGTTGAAGGACTGTGGTGCGCCGCTCGCCGGAACGGTCGAACTGCACTTCACCTACGACGAGGAAACGGGCGGCCTGACAGGTCCCGGCTGGCTGCTCGCCGAGGGCATCACGCGCCCCGATTTCGCGGTCTGCGCGTCGTTCTCGCATCATGTGACGATCGCGCACAACGGCTGCCTGCATCTGGAAGTGAAGGTGCTCGGCAAGTCCGCGCACGCGGCACGCCCCGACACCGGGCACGATGCACTCGAGGCCGCGACGCACATTCTCGCGGACCTCTACGCGTACCGTGCAACGCTCGCGCTGCGCCGTTCGAATGTGACCGGTATCGAGACGCCGACACTCGTCGTGGGACTGATCGACGGCGGGATCAATACCAACGTCGTGCCCGACGAAGTGACGTTCCGCCTGGACCGCCGGATCATCCCGGAGGAGCAGCCGGGCGCGGTCGAAGCGGAATTGCGGGCGCTGATTGAAGCGAGCGCCGCGACCTTGCCGGGTATCCGCACCGAAATCACGCGGATACTTCTCGCGCGCCCGTTCATGCCAGTTCCGGGTGCCGAGCGGCTCGCAGAAATCTTCTGCCGCGAGGCGAGCGCGGTGATGGGAGAAGTCGTGCCGACCAATGGCGTGCCGCTTTACGCCGACGCGCGTCTCTATGTCGAAGCCGGCGTACCGACGATCATGTACGGCGCCGGGCCGCGCTCGCTGCTCGAAGCCAACGGGCATCGCGCAGACGAGCGCGTCCCGCTGGACACGCTGCCGCTCGCGAGCAAGGTAGTCGCGAATGCGTTGATCGAATTGCTCGCGCAGGCACGGTGACGTTGCTGAGACCGTTGGGTAAGGTCCGCAGCATCAGTCGGGTCGCTCAGATACGTGCCGCGTTCAAAGCACCTCCTGCAGCGACTCCTCGCGCAGTTGCGCAAGAAAGGCCTCCTGCACCTCCGTGGCCAGCCAGTCATGGCGCGTCGTCAAGCCGACAGTCCGTCCCGCGCCGGATGTGGCAACGTCCAATGCGACCAGCTCGTCGCCGGGATAAGCCTGCCGGATCTGCGATCTCGACAACAAGGTGATGCAATCGCTTTCCATTAGCATCGCCATGATCATGGCGAGCGAACTGGTCTCCACCACAAGCCGTGGACGGCGCGGCAACCTCGACAGCATCGCGTCGATCACCACGCGCCGCGGCATGCCGGGTTGCGGCGCGACCCAGTCGAACGCCGCAAGATCGGCGGCGGAAATAACGGACTGAGCCGCCAGCCGGTGCCCTTTGCGGACCGCTACGACGTACGGGTCCTCGAACAATCCGGTTTCGATCACCGCACCCGACAGGCGGGGCTCGCGCAACGCGCCGACGATTGCGTCGATCGCGCCGAAGCGCAGATCTGTCAGGAGTGCCGCATGTGATCCTTCCTGGAGCGTCACGGTTGCGTGCGGGTGGCTGCGCAATAAGCGCTGCGTTGCGCGGGCCACGAGGCGCGGCGGCAACATCGGCAGCACGCCGATCGCGACCCTTCCGGTGAGCTGGCCGCGCGCGGACGAAAGCTCTTCACCGGCCTGCACGATTTCGTACAACGCAAGGCTCAGACGGCGTGCGAACTCGACGCCGGCCGGGTTCGCCGACACGCTATGCACGCGCCGCCGGTACAAGGTCATGCCGACCGTGCGTTCGAGTTCGCGCGCGGCGCGATGCACCGCCGGCGGCGAAATGCCAAGTTGCTGTGCGGCTTCGGACGCCGAGCCCCGATGTGCGATCGCGATATGACACCGTACTTGCGCATCCGTCAGGTGCCGGCACACGCTGCTGACCGCGCGCGACGGCATTTCGACGCCACCGAGCAATTCGGCCACGGTTTGCTCGATCTGGCTGAGCATCCGCTTCACCCGCCGATGCAGGATTGCGCCTTCCGTTGTGAGTTCGCTACCGCCGTAGCCGCGCTCGAACAGGGTCACGCCGAAGCTCGCCTCCAGCTTGCCGATCGCGAGACTGACCGCGGGCTGCGAACGCCCCGCCCTCGCTGCGGCCTGCCCGATGCCGCCGGCGTCGCACACCGCATCGAAAAGAAACAGACGCCGCAAGCGGGCCGAATCGTCATTCATCTGAACCTTTCTCCCTGCGTCCGTATTCTCGTCGTAAACCATGAGATTAACAAAAACTTATGTCCCTGGACGCAGTTCATATTAAGCAAACCAGCTGAACCGAACTTAAAGTGACGGCTATTCGAAGCGCGAGTCTTTCAGACAGGAGTTTTCTCATGACCTTTGTGGTCGATACCCACACCCATGTAATTGCCGCGGATACAAAGCGTTATCCGCTTGCGCCGGTCGGCGGTCATCAGTCGGAATGGTCGGTCGAGCGGCCGGTCAGCTTTGAGGCATTGCTCGCGGCAATGGACGCTGCAGAGATCGACCGCGCGATCGTAGTACAGGCTTCGACGGTCTACGGCAACGACAATAGTTATGTGGTCGACGCGGTGCAGGCACACCCGGACCGCTTCAGCGGCGTGTTTTCCATCGATGTGCTCTCGGCCGACTCGATCACGCAGATGCAACGCTGGCTCGATGCCGGGCTAAGCGGGCTGCGTCTTTTCACAACCGGCACCACGATGCCGGGCCAGGCCGGCTGGCTCGACGACGAACGTTCGTTCCCGGCATGGGAATACGCACAACGGCATGCAATTCCGGTTTGTCTTCAAATGACCGCACTGGGCATTCCCGCCCTGCTCAACATGCTGGCCCGCTTCCCCGACATCCGCGTGCTGCTCGATCACCTCGCGCGTCCCGACCTCGCCGGCGGGCCACCGTATGCGGAGGCTGCGCCGCTATTCAGCCTGGTCGCCCATCCGGGCGTCTTCCTGAAGCTGACCAACCGGACCATTCGCGAAGCGTCACGCGGCGCGTCGACGCCCGCCGCTTTTTTCCAGCGCGTGCTGGCTGAATTCGGCGCGGCTCGAATCGCATGGGGCTCGAACTTCCCGGCGGCGGAAGGCTCTCTACCTGATTTGCTCGCCGAGGCACGCGACAGCCTGTCGATACTGCCAGCCGACGCGCTCGCGGCGATCTTCGGCGGCACGGCGCGTACGATCTATCCGGCGCTTGCGAATTGAGCCGCCAAGCCACGGAGTCTTCGCACATGAGTCAGGACCTGTCACGTTTGCGCCTGTCGGCCGCATTGAAAACCTATCCGCATACAAGCGGCTTGAAATCAGGCGCCATTGCCGATCCTTCGCTCGAACTCGTGTTCAGCGAAGTCGAGCCGATTCATCGCGCGTTCGCGCCTATGGCACGGACTCAGGCGTTTGATGTCAGCGAGCTGGCGATCGTCACGTATCTGCAGGCGAAGGCGTACAACAAACCGGTGGTGCTGCTACCGGCCGTCGTCGCCGCACGTTTTCAGCAGGGCTGCATTATCTATAACGCACAGCGCGGCAAGCTAAGCGTCGACAATCTCTCGCGCGCCAGAGTCGGCGTGCGCGCCTATTCGCAAACCACCGGCATGTGGGTGCGCGCGATTCTCGCGCAGACTTACGGCGTGCCGGTCGAAACGATCGACTGGGTCACGTTCGAAGGCTCGCATCTGGAGGAATATCGCGATCCGCCGTTCGTACGCCGCGCGGCGCCCGGACAGGAACTGCTGTCGATGCTGCGTGCCGGTGAACTCGATGCGGCGATTCTCGGCAACGATCTGCCTGACGAACCCGGTCTCGAGACGCTGATTCCCGACCCCGCCGCGGCCGATGCGGCCTGGTACGAGATCCATCGATACGTACCGGTCAATCACGTAGTCGCGATGAAGCGCGAAGTCATCGAGCAACATCCGCAAGCGCTGCGGGCGGTGTATGAACTGCTCAGGCGTGGCAAGGCGTCCGTCGCCGCGACACCGGGCAAACCGGATAAGCTGCCGTTCGGCGTGACTGCCTTGCGTGCGCCACTCGAGGAAATACTGGAATTCTGCGCGCACCAAAAACTGTTGCCGCGCAGCTTGAGCGTCGACGAAATTTTCGCCGACTGCATCGAGGTTCTGGGAGACGCTGCGCTTTAAGCACAGCAGCGCGATAGCGCGCGCCCTACGCCGAAGCATCCACTCAAGCATGTGCGGACAACGGATCCGCCGCGCTTTCCTGAAGGAGACAAGATGACCTTACCTGGTAAAGCCCCGACCCATCCGGGCCGGCGCCGGCCGTTCTACCGGGACCTGTCGTTCCAGGTGCTGGCCGGCATGGTCATTGGCGTTGCGCTCGGGTATTTCTATCCGGGCGTGGGCGTCGACATGCAGCCGCTTGGCGATGCGTTCATCCGCGTCATCCAGATGCTGATCGGCCCGATTATCTTTTGTACCGTTTGCAGCGGCATCGCCGGTGCAAACGACCTGAAGAAAGTGGGCCGTGTCGCGATCAAGGCGCTGTTCTACTTTGAAGTCGTGACGTCGCTTGCCCTCGTAATCGGTCTTGTGACCATTAACGTGCTGAAACCCGGCGCGGGAATGAACGTCAACATGCAGGATGTCCCATCGGGCATGGTGGACACCTACGTGTCGCAGGCGCATCACGTCGTTTCGACCAGTGCGTTCCTGCTCAATGTGATACCGCGAACCGCCATCAGTGCGTTCGCCACCGGCGACATCCTGCAGGTGCTGTTTTTCTCCGTGCTTTTCGCACTTGGCCTCGCTGCCATCGGCGAGCGTGCCGCGCCGGTGCTGAATGTGATCGACAGTATTTCGTCGGCGCTGTTCTGGATCATCGGCCTGACGATGAAGGTTGCGCCGATCGCGGCGTTCGGCGCGATCGCGTTCACGGTCGGCAAGTTCGGCTTCGGCACGTTGCTGTCGCTCGGCAAGCTGATTCTCGAGTTCTATCTGACCTGTGCGCTTTTTTTCATTATCGTGCTGTGGCCGATCGCTCGCGTGAACGGCTTCAGCCTGCTCAAGCTGATGCGTTATATCGGCGCTGAACTGCTGCTGGTGCTGGGCACAAGCTCGTCGGAAACCGTCTTCCCGCAGTTGATCGACAAGCTCGAACGGCTCGGTTGCGAGAAATCTGTCGTCGGGCTCGTATTGCCGACCGCCTACACGTTCAATCACGACGGCACCTGCCTCTACTTTGCGGCCACCGCGATCTTCCTTGCCCAGGCGACCAATGTGCCCATGACCTGGCATGCTCAACTCGTATTGCTGGCGGTGCTGCTGCTGACGTCGAAGGGCGCGGCGGGCGTGTCGGGCGCGGCGATCGCCGTGCTGGCGGCAACGCTCGCGGCCACGAACTCGATCCCGGTGGCATCGATCGCGCTGGTTCTCGGCATTCATCGAGCCATGTCATCTGCCTTCGTGTTCACGAATATCGTCGGCAACAGCGTCGCGACCATCGTCATCGCGAACTGGGAAAAGGCGCTCGACCACAGCACGCTTCGCGCTGAACTGAACATCGGCTACAAGGAGGCCGATGCACCAATCGGCGCGTTGAAACAACAGATGAACGGCGCGGGACAGTGAGGTGCACGATTCCATCGTTGGCTGATGGAATCGTGCAGACCCGACTCATAGGTTCACGAATCGAATGAGGACATCGTTCTCTTATAGTTCGCATTCCAAATAAAAAAATACCGACCGGAAAACGCGAATGCGGACCGGCCGGCCAAGACTTTGACTGGAGACAATGCTGTGAAAAATCGATGGTTTGGTTGGCTGACATTGAGCGTGTCGGGCGTATTGGGTGTTGCGAGCGAAGCGGCGACCGCGCAGTCGAGCGTGTCGCTGGCCGGTACCGTCGATGGCGGCATTCGATACCAGACCAATGCCAGCGCATCGGGTGGCGCCGTCACGACGATGAATTCGAATGGCTATTTCAGCTCGAACAAACTCGATTTCCAAGGCGTGGAGGATCTCGGCGGCGGGTGGAGCGCGCACTTCCTGCTCGAAAGCGGCTTCAATCTCGGCAATGGCCAGTTCGACAACACGACCGGCACCGAATTCAACCGGCAGGCCTTTGTCGGCGTCGGCGGCAACTATGGTTCGATCGACATGGGGCGGCAGTACACGATCGCCCATGACATCGTCGGCATCTACGATCCGTTTCACTTTCACTTCACGCCGCTCATTCCTTTGACGGTGGCATCCGACGGCACGCGATTTAACAATGACGTGAAGTACAAAGGCTCGTATGGACCGTTTCGCCTCGAAGTCGAGAATGCGTTCGGTGGCGTCGCGGGAGCGTTCAGCAGCGGCGCATCGCATGGCATCGGCATGAACTATTCCAGTGGGCCGTTCAGCATCGGCGGGCTCGTATCGCACCGCAATCTTCTGGTCGGAAACACCTATCAGGGCGACGACTACTACATGGCCGGCATCGGCTTCAAGTTCGGGGCGCTCAACGTGTCCGGCGGTTTCATGTCCGAGGATCAGGCGAACGCAGCGGCCACGCATACCGTCACGCATAACGCGTTCGGTGGACTGAGCTACCAGATCAGCCCTGCATGGAACTTCATCGGCGGCTATTACCAGACCCAGGTATCGAACGACAAGGCATCGCGACGCGGTTTGTCGATCGTTTCGCTCGCGTACTCGCTATCGAAGCGGACGATTCTTTATGGCGAAATGGATTACACGAAGTACAAGAACGCGCTGGTGACGACGCTTAACGCGACTGGAAAAAACTCACAAACGGCGGTGACGGTAGGCATCGATCATGTGTTTTGATCGATGCACTGCCTGTGTAGATCGAACCGCTTCACACGGCTGGCACCCTACTGGCGATCCCATACCCGCTCGTTGTTAGAAGGTGTGCTGCATGCCAACTCCGTACGTACTGCCCGACGGATTGGCTGTCAGCTTGTCGTACGAGTAGACCACATACACCAGCGTCCGCTTGGACAGAATGTAGTCGTAAGCGACGGTGCCAGTATTGCGCACGTTGCCGCGGTCGAGCGGCGCGCTATGCCGGGTACGCGCCCACTCCGCGAGGATCAGGTTCGACGGCGAAAGCGGCACGGACAAACCCAGTTCATACGTATGCGAGCCGGTCTCCACATCGTTGTTACTGGTTGTCTCTGCGGCACCGTAGATCTTGATGAACGTTGCGTCGTACGCGGCGCCGGCCAGATACAGATACTGCCCGGTCGAAGGCGCGACCGCTGCCGTACGCACGCGCTGCGCAGACAACACGGCTGTCACTGGTCCGTTTGCATACGTCAGATGCAGGCCTAGGTTGTCGCGGCCCTGATGACCGGTCGTACTGCTGACGCCATAGATCGCGGTACCCGTGAGGCCGCCGTAACTGGGTGACACGTACTCGATCGCGTTTTGCCAGACCGTGTCGCCGATCTGCGTATTGTTGTAGCTGGCCGTATACGACTGCACGATCAAAGGCGAAAACACCACCGACGAGCCGAACGGGTTGACTAGTTGCTGGTTAATATAGGTCGGATTGGTCTGCTCGCCCAGCTTGAAGGTGCCGTATGCACCTGTCAGGCCGACATACGCGTTGCGTGAAAACAGGCCATCCGTCGTGTTGCGTCCGAGCTGTCCGGTATTCGGCCTGAAAAAGCTTTCGAGGGCAAAGATCACCGCATTGCCGCCGCCGATATCCTCGCGGCCTCGCACGCCCCAGTACGATGTCGTCAGCCCGCCGCCACCTTCCTGTACCGTGCTCGCACGCGTGGTGCTTAACTTCGAACTGTCGATATACATGCCAATCAGCCCGTACATCTGCACCGACGACGTCTGAATCGTCGCCGCGCCGGCCGCGGCCTGTGAAGAGTCCGCGTGCGCGACGCCATTGGTCGCCGCCAGCCACGCCGTCGCGATGCAAACGACGTTGAGATTGGGCCCGCGGCGTGGTCCGTTCTTATTTACAAACATTGTTTTCGTCTCCAAACCAGATTGTTTTTTAGGCGCGAGCGTCTCCCGCCGCGCGCGCAGATAGCGCATGCAGACAGCGAAACCCTCAAGCGCTTTTGCGCGCCGCTAACCAGTCAGCCGGTCAGCGCCCCCGTCGACGCGACATTTCGGCATTCAGCTTCGAACGGTCGAGCTCGTGTTCCCACGCGGACACCACCAGTGTCGCGACACCGTTGCCGATCGTGTTGGCGATCGCGAGCCCCGTTCCCATGAAGCGGTGAATGCCGAGAATCAACACCATCCCGGACACAGGAATGAGCGGAAAAACCAGCAGCGTCGACGTCAGCATCACGAACGCCGCGCCAGCCACGCCGCTCGCTCCTTTGGACGTGAGCATCGCCACCCCGACCAACGTCAGTTGCTGCGCCAGGCTGAGTTCGATGTTGAATGCCTGCGCAATGAACAGCACAGCCATCGTCAAATAGATGTTGGTACCGTCGAGGTTGAACGAATAGCCGGCCGGAATGACGAGCCCCACCACCGACTTCGAACAGCCGAGGCGTTCGAGTTTCTCAAGCATCTGTGGCAAAGCGGCTTCCGACGAACTCGTGCCGAGCACGATCAGGATCTCTTCGCGGATATAGCTCATGAAGCGCAGGATGCTGAAGCCGAGCAACCGCGAAATCATGCCGAGCACGACCAGCACGAAGACAACGAGCGTCAGATAGAACGCGCCGATCAGCTTCAGCAACGGCAGCACGGCGCCGATGCCATAGGTGCCGATCGTGAACGCGATCGAACCGAAGGCGCCAATGGCCGCTACTTTCATGATGATATGAACGATGCCAAAAAACGTCTGGGCGAAGTGATCGATCATGTTGATCAGCGGCCGCCCCCGTTCGCCCGCGGCCGCCAGCGCCGCACCGAACAGCACCGAGATCAGCAGGATCTGCAGCACGTTGCCGGACGCGAACGCGCTGGTGACGGTGTCCGGAATGATGTGCATCAGGAACTCGACAGTGTTCTGCTGATGCGCCGCCGTGGCGTAGCCGGCGAGCGCTTTCGTATCGATGCTCGCCGGATCCAGGTTGAAGCCCGCGCCCGGCTTGAATATATGCCCGGCAATCAGTCCGATCACCAGCGACAGCGTCGATACCACTTCGAAGTACAGCAGCGCCTTGCCGCCGACGCGCCCCACCTTCTTCATGTCGCCCATCCCGGCAATCCCGGTGACAACAGTGCAGAAGATGATCGGCCCGATCACCATCTTGATCAGCTTGATGAAGGCGTCGCCGAGCGGCTTCATCTTCACCGCGAGCGACGGCGCAAAATGGCCGAGCAACACGCCGAGAAGGATCGCGATGAGCACGTGGAAATACAGCGTGCGATAGAAAGGCTTCTTCGTACTGCGCGCGTGTGGCGTCATGACGGCGGTGTCATTCATGACGCCGCTCCCGAACGGACGGCGCGGGGATGCATGTGATTCATCGTTGTCTCCTGACTTGAGTTGTTAGCAGAAAACAGGCCAATTCCGGTTTTCCGCCTGTCTGCCATTCTTGGCGTGGCAGTTCGAGTGTTGCTGCGCCGAAGGGTTCGGTCAGAAACCGTAAAGCCGTGCGGGATTCTTTACCAGCAGTTGCTCGCGCAGCGCCGCGTCGGGGCAGAAGCGGAACAGCAGATCGACCAGTTCGCCATCGTTCGGCATGTCCTTGCTGATGTTCGGATGCGGCCAGTCGGTGCCCCACAGCACGCGATCGGGCGCGGCCTCGATCAGGGTGCGCGCGAACGGGATCGCATCGTCGAACGGACGGCGGCCGGCGGACACCCGCTCGGGGCCGCAGACCTTGACCCATGCGAGCGGATTGCGCATTAGTTCGAGTAGTTGCCTGAATGGCTGCTGATCAAGTCCCGCCTCGGCGCGCACACGGCCCATATGATCGATCACGAACGGCACCTTGATACGCGCGATCCGCTCGGCGTATTGCAGAATGTCTTGCGCGTCGAGATGCAGCACGACGTGCCAGCCGAGCTGCTCAATGCGTTCGAGCACGCGGTCGAACACGTCGAGATCGGGGGCGCCGCCCAGATGCGCGACGAAATTGAAGCGCACGCCGCGCACGCCGCGGGCGTCGAGGTCGGCCAACTGTTTGTCGGTAACACTGCCGCCGACAATCGCGACGCCGCGATAGCGCCCGTTGCCGCGCGAGATCGCATCCAGCATCGCCGTGTTGTCGGTGCCGTGGCAACTCGCCTGCACGATCACACCTCGGCTCGCGCCGAGAAAATCATGCAGCGCGACGAGGCGCCCGAACGGGGCGTCAGGCGGCGTATAGCTGCGATCCGGCGCATACGGAAAGACATCTGCGGGGCCGAACACATGGCAGTGCGCGTCGCAGGCACCGGCAGGCAGTGTCCGGGCAGGTTGAACGGGATGAGGATCAGGCGGCAAGCAGGATTTCATTGAGCGTCGTCTCTAGTCTCTATAGCGATGGACCGCGCGCGCCGCGGTTTTCTGTTGGTTGTGCGGATTGTGGCTGTCGACGCGACCCGCTACAATCGCCATATCCAACTAGCTGATATGTGAATTTCACATATCAACCACCGATGGACCTGAAGCAGCTCGAAGCATTCGTTCATGTCGCCGAACTCGGCAGCTTTACGCGCGCCGCCATCACGCTGGACACCAACCAGCCCGCATTGAGCCGGCTCGTGCGGCATCTGGAAGTCGAATTGCGCCATACGCTGCTCGAGCGCAACGGCCGCGGGGTGACGCTCACGCCGGCCGGTCAGCGCATGCTGGCCCATGCGAAGGGCATCCTCTCGCAGGTACAGCGCGCATCGCAGGATCTGGACGAGTTACACGGCACGATCGGTGGTCATTTCGGCATCGGCATTACGCCCAGCTTTGCCAAAGTCGCCACGCATGAGCTCGTGCGTGGATTCCGGACCTCATTTCCTGGTGCGTCCATCTCGGTCGCTGAAGGCCTGTCGACCTATCTGATCGAATGGCTGATGATGGGCCGCGTCGACGTGGCGGTCCTTTATGACACGTTCGATACGCCGTTGATCAACAAGCGGACTGTCTTTACCGAAGAGCTGTTTCTGATCGGCGCGGACCAGGCCGGCATGCACGACGAAGCGGCGCACGAACCCGTGACGGCGATCCCGTTGCGGGAGATCACACGTTATCCGCTTGTGATTCCCGGACGCATGCACGCGATCCGGCGGATGGTCGAATCGGTCGCCGCGGAGCAAGGCGTGAGACTGCGGATCGAGCTGGAAGTCGACGCCGTCACGTCGATTCTCGATCTCGTCAGCGAGGGGATCGGCTATGCAGTGCTGCCGCTCAACGCGACCGCCAGCGACGCGCTGAAGCGGCGCTTCCGTGTGATCCGCATTACGGAGCCGACGCTCTTCAGCCGCCTTGCCATTGCGACCAGCAGCAAGCACACGCTCTCACAACTGGCGATCCAGGCGATCGCGATGCTCGAGTCGCGGGTGTTACCGCTATACGGCAACGCTTCCTAGCCAGGACCGCGGCATGCCGCGTGAAGCATGAGTATCGATAAACAAAACAGATGAGACTTTCAACACTTGGCAGCAGGCAAACGACCACGCCACCCGCATAATTTCGACATCGAGAAAAACAGAACGGGGAAAACGGTGAGTCTGTTGCGGAAGATGCGGGCGAGTGGACATCGGCTTTGAGGTCTGCCCGATCGCCTGCACATCTACCCTTCACTTGAAGAGACTCTGTATGGATCAGAACAGCAATCAGCACATTGCCCGCATCGCGATAATCGGCTTCGGAGAAGTCGGGTCCATTTTCGCTCGTGCGTTGATCGCTGGCGGTCGTGACGTATCGGTCCACGACATCAAGCTGCAGGACGCTGCGGCGCGTGCACCGATGGCAAAGCGAGCACACGAATGCGGTGCGCACGTAGCCGAAGACCTTGCGACGGCGTTGCGCGGTGCCCAACTCGTCTTCTCCGCCGTCACCGCAAGCCAGGCGGAGGCAGTCGCCGCCGCGTCAGCGGAGCATCTCACGACCGGCCAGACCTTTGTCGACCTCAATTCGGTATCGCCAACCGTAAAACAGCGGAGCTGCAGGCAGATCGAACGCAACTGCGCTGACTACGTGGAAGCCGCGGTGATGGCGCCGGTCCCGCCACAAGGCATCCGCGTGCCGATGCTGCTGGGCGGCCGCCAGGCTACGCAGACTGCGGAAATCCTCAACAGCCTGGGTATGCGCACCGAAGCCGTTGCGCAGGAAGTCGGTCTGGCTTCAGCCATCAAACTGTGCCGAAGCATCATGATCAAAGGCATGGAAGCGCTGTGCGTCCAGTCGATGCTGGCCGCAAACCAGTTCGGCGTGGACCGCCGTGTGCTTGCATCGCTCGCGGCAAGTTTCCCCGGTGTGGGCTGGGATAACGGTTACGAAGCGTATCTGATCGGCCGGGTGGTCGAGCACGGACAACGACGCTCCGAAGAAATGCGCGAAGCCGCGCTGATGCTCGGCGAGTTGGGAATGCCGACGGCCCTCGCAACTGCTGTCGCTGACGTGCAACAGGAACTCGCCGCGCGCTCCGCACCATTGGCCGCAGCGCTCGATCCGAAGGGAAGCCTCTCCGAGTGGAGGAGCCTGCTCACGCCGGCCTGAGCCGTTCAACGGCTGTGATGCAAATAGAGCATGCGAGCGGGAAACCGTCGTGTCGTCCGCCTACGTCCTTGCAGTCTTGCGTGTTCAAGTCTTCCACGCCAGCCGATCGTAATAACCCTATTCCTCAAACGATTGAAGCCGAGAACCGCATCGACCCTAGCTTTGATGTTGCGATGCGTTCGCTAGCCGCACAATCGCCTAAACCGTCACAACGATTTTCCCAAATTGGCTGTTGCCCTCGAGGTAGCGATGCCCTTCCACCATCTCGTCGAACTTGAAGGTCCGATCGATGACAGGCTTGAGCGCACCGCTGTCTAGCCCCTTGAAGATGTAATCCACAGCTGCTTTCCGGCGTGCTTCGTCAGCGACGACGTAAGAGAGGCTGTAAACCTTGATGGTTGGTAACTTGCGAAGCACTTGCAAGATCGGAATAGGCGTTTCACCCTCACCAAGCAAGCCGTATAGGTAGACGATGCCCTGATGGGCCAGTGCCGCAATCAGCTTAGGGAAGTTTGGGCCGCCCACTGGGTCGAAGATAACGCGTGCGCCCTTGCCATCAGTGATACGCATCACTTCTTGCAACATGTCGACCTCTTCCGTGGCAATCACATGCGTTGCCCCGGCTTCGAGCAGTTGCCCCCTTTTTGCCGACGTACGCGTGAATGCAATGGGAGTCGCACCGGCATAGTTGACGAGTTGAATGGCCGCAAGGCCAACACTGCTGGACGCGGCGGGAATGATGACGAAATCGCCCTTAGTCACCTGAGCATCTAAGATCAGCGCGCCGTAAGCCGTCACGAACATCATCCAGATCGACGCGGCCTCGACGAACGAGAGCGACTTCGGATGTTTCACGACAACGTAATCCGGCATGAGCACTACCTCGCCGTAGGCGGAGTATTTGTTCATCGAAAAAGCCGGAATCGTACTAACCGCATCGCCCACCGCGAGCCCGGTCACATCGTTGCCCACAGCATCAATGATGCCGGCGACTTCGTAACCGAGCCCTGCCGGGAACTTCACGGGTTCGATGTATGCATCATTGCGCCACATCACGTCTGCACGGTTTAAGCCGATTGCCTTGACCTTGATACGTACTTCATGGGGTGCCGGGGCGGCAACTTGCTCGTCAATGAATTCGAGGACCTCAGGGCCGCCGGCTTTCGAGAACTTGATGGTGCGCGACATTTGATGCTCCTGGATGGAATGAGATACGGACTATCTGGTTCCCGATCGGACTGGAACATGCTGCAGCACGGTCCCGATCGGCCAAATGGAACGTCGAGACGAGATGCATAAAGTGTCTGAAATTTGGCTGAGATCTGAAAGCACGCTGTGACTGAGGATATCCCGCTGGTTAGATCTGCGCTCGCCCGCCATCGACGAACAATTCGATACCCGTGACAAAACTGGAATCATCGGAGGCGAGGAATAAGGCAGCCTTGGCGATTTCTTCGGGCGTGCCCATGCGACCCATCGGGATGGTAGACACCATTTGGGCAATAGCATCCGCAGGCTGCTGGTCCACCGCCGGTGTTTCGGTCGGACCCGGACTAAGGACATTTGAACGGATGCCGCGGTCCTTCAACTCAACAGTCCAACTTCCAACGAAATTGCGTACGGCAGCCTTCGTTGCTCCGTAGACCCAGAAGGCAGGCGTTCCTTTGGCGCTCGCAACCGAGCCGGTGAGGATGATGGAGGCACCATCGTTCAAGAGAGGTACCGCCTTTTGCACTGTGAACAGCGTACCCTTCACGTTCGTATTGAACAGCCCATCGAAGTGCTCCTCGGTAATGCTGCCCAACGCGGCAAACTCGCCGTAGCCAGCGTTAGCAAAAATAATGTCGATTCGGCCTTTCTTTGCGACGATTTCGTAGAGCCGATCCAGGTCGGCCAGATTGGCGACATCGCCTTGAACGCCAGTGACGTTGTGGCCAATCGTTTTTACAGCCTCGTCAAGTTCCTTTTGGCGGCGACCCGTAATAAAGACATGCGCTCCTTCCTTCACGAAGAGCTGCGCGGTCGCCAAACCAATCCCCGTGGTGCCACCCGTGATCACGGCAACTTTGCCTTGCAACTTGCCCATGGTTAATACTCCGACTGAAAACAAATGCGCTTGTCACGCCACTGATTGCGGTGGCGTGATTGAATCGCATCAGTCAGGAAAGCGATCTCCGAACATCGGCAGTCCACTCCTGGATTCCGCCTGTGTTGCTTCATCTTGAAGCACATCCCAGTGTTCGGCCAGACGACCGTCTTCGATCCTGACGACATCGGCAGCGATCCATGCAGTTGGGCGGCCAATGCCTGAAAACCGGCCATGAACGATGACGTAGTCATCTTCCGCGACAATCAATGCGTGCTCGTACCGTAGCGTGTCGGGGAGGCCACGAATCAATCTGAAAAGGCCATCACGACCCGGTTCAATATGCGGGCTATGCTGGATGTAGTTATCCGACCAGAGACGAGAGGCCGCCTCATAGTCGCGCTTGTTGAAGAGCGTGTTGAACGCTTCGAGCACAAGCGCCTTGTTTTGTTCGGCTGTCGACATATGCAAGAGATGCTCCTTGGTAACAAGTCAGGCAACAGCGCGCTCGAGCGCTGAGCGGTCAAACGAACCCTCCGGACCGAAACGTAGACGGACACACTGGCGTCCCCTAACCCAAGGACTACAAGAGTCATTCCCGCCTCGCAGACAAGCGCGCCCTCCGGTCGGTTGACCGGAGAGGCAAGCGCTTACGATGGTGGTCACCATCGATTCCACCCATCATGACGACGACGATCACCAATGTCAATGTCGTTCACCATTGTTTTGTGAGATAATCGTGTAACACGACGCGCAGGCGAGGAGAACAGTTCATGGGTGTCTCAAGACAGCAAGCTATAGAAAATCGGCAGTCCATCATTGCCGCTGCAGAAAAGCTCTTCCGCGAGCGCGGCGTAGATGCAGTGGGACTAACCGAGCTGACCAAGGCCGCAGGCTTTACTCAGGGTGGCTTCTACAACCATTTCGAGTCGAAGGATGCATTGGTGGCAGCAGTGATGTCCAACGCCATGGAAGACGGCAAAAAACGACTTGTCGCGGCCATCGAACAGTCCAAAGCATTGGGGGTGGATCCGATCAAGCGTCAGATCGATTGGTACCTGTCCCCCGATCATCGGAGAGCGATTGATTCTGGCTGTCCGGTATCCACGTTCGCAGGCGACGTCCGGCGACTGAGCGCGGGGGCACGCAAGTCCTACGCCGAGGGCGTGGCTTCAAATGTTGAATGCCTTGCCGATGCGCTTAACGGCGCAAATAAAAGAGAACGCAGAAAGAAAGCTATTGCGGTCTTAAGTCAACTGGTTGGAACTTTGGTGCTGTCGCGCGCATTGGTCGACGCTGATCCAGACTTGGCTGATGAAATATTGAAAGACGGTCGTCGACAGTTGTTGCTTGATTTGGCCGACTCATGAGTTCTCTCTAGAACTGAGCACCCAGGCTTGGTTTTCGGCGGACATCAAGATTGATTCTGTCGACTTGCTGGCCGTCGTGCGATCGAAAATACGATACGCAAGGATAATTCACTTAAGCGGCAGGAAGCTCCAACATTGCCGTGCCTGTCACGCTTTCCCGCGCCTCGAAATCCTGGGTGCGTAGCGCTCGCTTTTGCTGCGCGTACTTGTCACCTCACGCAAGGCGGCTCCTTGAGATCGATTACCAACCGATACAGGAGTAGACATCATGCCCGCACCCTACACTGGCGGCTGCCAATGCGGCTCAGTGCGTTACGTATTGACGACGGAACCCATCCGCGTGGCTGCCTGTCACTGCAAAGAATGCCAGCGCCAGTCCGGCAGCGCCTTTGGCATGGCCATGCCCGTGAAGAAAGACAGCCTGACAGTGACCGGGCTGACGAAGCAATTTACGCGTATCGGCGACAGCGGCAACGCGGTTACGGGTGTGTTCTGTCCCGAGTGCGGCGTCCGCATCTATCATGTCCTGGAGTCTGCTCAGGACGTTCTTTCAATCAAACCAGACACTCTTGATGACACAAGTTGGCTTCGACCAGCCCACTTCATCTGGATGAAAAGTGCCCAGGGCTGGGTTCCTGTTCCCGACGGCGTCAAAGCGCTTGAGGGACAGACTTAAACACCGATTTTGCTGCCTTGGAATCTTCCGTGGCGTAGCCGGCTGGAGCAAGAACCGCCGCCACTGTTTGAGCCCGCGCCGAACTCCGCGTTCCCAACCCGACCTGACAAAGACCTCGTGTCTCGCACAATCAAATTCGCACAGGCCGGAGGGCCGGATATCAGACCGGTTGCAATACACATGACAGAGTACGGACTTCGAGTCCAGCAACGCAGTCAGATCGTCGTGCACTAGTCCAGACCCAAGCTTCGCGATGCCTCTGGATTTCGCATGCTGTAGGCAGACAAGATCCGGTACAAGGTGACGCGGGACACGCCAAGTTCCCGCGCAGCTTCGCCCACGCGCCCGCGATTCCTTAACAACGTCATTTCGATCGCCTTCCTTTCTCCCACTTCCCGCGCCTGCGCAAGCGACATCGGGATGTCTTCCGCAAACTCGCCAAGTTCCAGATCGCGCGCACCGATCAGCCTCCCCTCGGCCATCACGATCGCGCGCCGCACGCGGTTGATCAACTCACGCACGTTGCCCGGCCAGCGATAGTTATGAATTGCGGCGATCGCATCGGGTGCAAACCCGCGCAGACGCCGGTTTGCATCCTTTTCGAAGCGATCGAGCATATGCCTGGCCAACAATTCGATATCCTTGCCACGTTCGCGCAACGGTGGTTCATCGATTTGCAGTACGCACAACCGATGATACAGGTCAGCACGAAACCGGCCTTCGACCATCGCGGCCTGCATGTCGACGTGGGTCGCCGAGACAATACGCACGTCTACAGGCGTAGAACCGTGACCGCCCAGCCTCTCAACCTTTCGTTCCTGCAGGAAACGCAACAGGCTTGCCTGGCTCTCGAGTGGCAAGTCGCCGATCTCATCGAGGAACAGCGTGCCGCCATTCGCCGCTTCCACGCGGCCGATCTTGCGCTGGTTCGCTCCGGTGAAGGCGCCGCGTTCGTACCCGAACAACTCGGATTGCAGCAGGTGCGGGGGAATCGCCCCGCAATTGATCGCAACAAACGGCTGGTCGCGCCGCACCGAACGCGCGTGAATGGCCACGGCCGTCAGTTCCTTGCCCGTGCCCGATTCGCCGGAGATAAACACCGGCGCGTCGGTCTTTGCCACCTTGCGGATCGCACGGAAGAGCGCAAGCATCGCATCGCACGAGCCGATCATTTCACCCTCCACGTCGTCATCGTCTTTGCCATTGCCGGCGTCGCGTGCGGCGCTGTCATGCAGCGCCACCATCCCGTAAGCGTGGCCAAGCGCATTCAGAATGCGCTCGCCCGATGCCGGGATCGTGACATAGTCAAAGCAGAAATCGCGGACGAGGCGCCTAATGGTTGGATCTTCAAGCTGCGCAGGCAACAAGAGCGCCACCCATCCCACTGTCTTTACCGATAACCATGTTTCAGCCAGACGTAGATTGGCCAGCACATCTCGCGCTGAGAAATCAAGCAATCCACCACTGGGCTTCGATGAAAAATTCCCCGGCTCACGATCCAGTTCCAGGGCTTTGACTGTCCAGCCGCGTGTATCCAGGAGCGAGCGAAGTTCCAGCGTCAAAGGATTGCCAACGGAAAACAGATGCCTGGGAAGTTGGGAAGAATCAGCCATGAAAGTCATACCGGTTAGTTGAAGCGAACACCGCCACCAAACGCTGCTGAACCAACCGAGCGGGCGTTGAGGCGAACACGGCGTCGGTGTCATCGTCACTCGCATCCACGATCGGCGAGTGCCTCGCAAAACCACCGGCGTTGTTGATCAGCACATCAAATCAGCACATCAATCTGGCCGAAGGCCGCACGCACCTCCGACACAAACCTGTCGACTTCGACGATCTCGCACACGTCTGCGTGAAACGATCCGGCGCGGCCGCAGGCCTCTCAGGTTATCTGCACTACTTATCGACTTATTTTCCGGTTGCTGCAATCTCGGACAACCACGCACGCGGCTGCATTGCCGAACACCGGAGCCGTCGCAGCACCCATGCCAACGACGGCTCCCCTTCCCGTGATCACAACACCTTTTTCTCTCAGGCTCTGGACTGCACCCTCAGTAATTAATGCCCGTTCTGCGTCAAAGCCTCGAACTGCTTGAAACAACGGATGAGACAGTTCAAATATTCCTCACCGATTGGCGACAGTTCCTTGGGGCTGGGAACCAGGATTGCCACAGGCGGCGTATTGTCCGACACCCCTGCAATGGGTCGCCAAACGACCTCGCCTCGATCAAGTTCGTCGATAAAACCCAGCTTTGTAAAAAAAGCAATGCCACGTCCCCGAGCTACCATGGACTTGATCAGGCCTATGGAGTTGGATTGCATATGGACCTTCGTTTCCTCCCAGTGACGGGAGTACTCGAGGGACAACGGGCTCGGTAATTCATCGTTGACGCCCGTTTGAAAAATGGGATATTCACGACATTCTTCGAACGTCACTAGGTCTTTCTTTGCCAGCGGATGAGAGACCGACAGTACGGCGCCGCTGGGGAAATTCGCGGTGGCGGCGATCCGGGTTCCGGCAGGCGCTTTCTGGCAAAAGCTGATGCCTATGTCGAATTGTCCCGACGCCACCCGGTCCGCCACCTTGGACAACGGTGCATACTGGATCGCGTAGGTCACGGCGGGAAACAACTCGCCAAAATCGTCGATAACCGCCGGCAACAGTTTCTCCAGGGCCGAATCCATCGCAATAACGGAAATATGACCGGTTCGCTCGCCTTTCATTGCGTCGAACTCCGCGCGCATCGCATGGAAACCATCCAGTGTTTCGCGGATATGCTTGAGCAGACGTTCGCCGGCGGCCGTCAGCTTCAGCCCGCTCGGCAGCCGGTCGAATAGTTCAACCGCCAGTTCGTCTTCGAGGTTTCGTATCTGCCGGTTGATAGCGCTCGGAGCAACGAACAAATGCTGCGCCGCCTTGCGCATCGAACCGCACCTGGCAACCTCAGTGAAATATTTAAGAACGCTGGCATGCATGGGAATCTCAACCTCGTTGCCTGTATTACTGTCTGGTATAGCTGCGGATTTCCGGATGGTCGATGCCGGTCGAGCCGACATCGCACGCTCCGCCGGGACTGCCAAGCGCTGTTACGGCAGGCCCGAAGAATTCGGAATTGATCCGTTCATATTCTCTTAGTTCGGTTGGAAGATCGTGAGCGTCATAGATCGCACTCGTCGGGCAAACCGATACACACAAACCACAGTTAATGCATTCATCCGGATGAATGTATAAAGATCGGGATCCTTCATAAATGCAATCCACGGGGCAGCAGACCACACATGCGCCGTCCTTGACATCGATGCAGGCCTCGGTAATGACATATGCCATCAGCGCCCCTTCCAGACGGGCTTGCGATGCTCCTTGAATGCCAGGACGCCTTCCAGCGCATCCTCGGATTCCAGCGCGGTGACCAGCGCGGGCAAGCGCATGCCCTGCGCGGCGGAGGGAGACAGTCCCTGCGTCGAGCGCACGAAAGCCTTTATCGCGCGCAACGACAACGGCGCACAGGACAATATCTCGCCGACCCAGCGCTCGACCGCCACATCGAGATTCGCGCGCGGCACGACCTCGTTGACGAGTCCCATCTCGAACGCCTCGGTCGCTTTGACGTGTCGTCCGGTCAGCAGCATGCCCATCGCGTGACGGTAAGGAATCTGGCGCGTGAGCAGCGTCATGCCGCCGTCGAGCGGCATCCTGCCAACTCTCGGTTCCGGCAGCGCGAATGTGGCTTCGTAGCACGCAACGGCGATATCGCAGCCGAGCATCAGTTCCAGTCCGCCGCCAAGCGCATAACCATTGACGCGCGCGATGACCGGCACGTTCAGCGTCTCGCGTAGCGGCAATCCGCCGAAACCTTTTGGCAGCGGATGGGCCCAGTAATCGAGCCCGCTGGAACTACCGGCTTTTATATCCGCGCCGGTGCAGAACGCGCGCTCGCCATCGCCTGTGAGCACGACCACGCGGACGTCCGGATCCCGTTCGATCCGTTGCCAGATCTCTTCTAGTTCCTGCTGCGCGGCCGAGTCGAGCGCGTTAAGCACATCGGGCCTTGAAATCGTGACCCGGGCAACGCCGCTGTTCAGTTCCAGATTTACGTCCATTGAATGTCACCTGTCATTTGACGAAATCGTCGCCAAATACCTCGGCGGTGTGCTGTCCGAGCGAAGGCGGTGGCCGGCGCAGTTCAACGGGCGACGCCGACATTCGGATCGGGCTGCCGATAAGCTTCAACTCCTGCCCTATTCCTTGCCCTTGCAAAATCATCTGGTTGTGATACGTCTGTTCGTCGGCCAGCGCCTCGCGTAGATGCTTGACAGGTGCGCACAGTAGGTCCTTTTTTTCCAGCAGGCGAAGCCAGTGATCGCGTGTCTCGGTGCGAAATCCCTCGGCCAAGGTGCTGCGAAGTTCAGCCTTGTGCAGCAATTGCTGCCCGAGATTGCAGTAGCGCGGGTCAGTCGACAGGTCGTCGATTCCGAGCACTTCGCAGATGTCGCGTAACGGGTTCGACTTGAACGCACCGACGAGTACGAACGGTGCATCCTTTGCGTGAAACACCAACGACAGCGGCATCGCGGCCCAATTCAGTTCGGAATCAGCCATCATCAGCATGGCTGCCTCCTGCATCTGGATGGCAAGCATCGAGTCATACAGCGACACGGATAGTTTCTGGCCGAGCCCGGTCCTGTCGCGATGCAGTAACGCGAGCAAGATGCCCTGCACCATGTGCATGCCGGCGGAGTAGTCCGCAAGCGTAGTCGGATAGATGTTCAGCGGCACCGACTCGTCCGATCGTCTAGCCATTACGCCCGACATTGCCTGCGCCAACACATCCTGCCCCCCCTTTGCCCTATAGGGCCCCGTTTCGCCAAAGCCAGTTCCAACGGCAAAGATGATCCGTTCGTTGAGCTTTCTGCACTCCTCGTAGCCGAGACCCATGCGCTCCATCACCCCAGCGCGAAAATTACTGGTCACGACGTCGGCTCCGGCAATGAGTTTCTTGACGGCTTCCAACTGTGCCGGGTCGCGCAAGTCGAGCGCCACGCTCCGTTTGTTGCGGTTCAGGCTGCAGAAGATCGGGTTATCTGCGCCTGCGACCGGCTGGAACGTCGAGCGGCTCAGATCCCCTTTGCCTTTCCGCTCGATCTTGATCACGTCCGCACCGTAGTCCGCGAGCATTTGGGTGCACACGGGCCCCATCATCACTTGAGTGAAATCGACGACTTTGATCCCCGACAGCGGAAGGCCAGACGCAGCAGACGGCTTGAACGAGACCGAACTCATGCGGCCACTCCAATCCTGGCGCCTGCCGCCAGTGCGGGAATGTCAGGGTTGGGACGCGTCTGATCACCTGGGTCCGCGCCTTGTGCGCGCAAGGTTCGTTGCAGCTGACCGACATCGATATCCCGAACTCTTTTGCCCGCGTTGAGCGCCTGCACCGCCGCTACCCCTGCGGCTTCGCCCATTGCCATGCAGGGCGGGATTTCACGCGACATTTTTTGCGCCTGGGAGGTCGAGGAATAATGCCGGCCCGCGATCAGCAGGTTGTCGATTTTCTTCGGCAGCAGCGAGCGATACGGATAGTAGTAGTCACGTCCACGCGCGATTGCGTCCGGAAAACGGACCCGGTTTGCAACATCGTCCTTTGTCATCACATACTCGCCCTGCAACAGCCGCGTTTGCCGGACGCCGGTCTGAGGAGCGAAGTCCACCACGTAGCTCGACTGAAAACCCGGAAAGTTCTTCTTCGCAAATTCGACCACTTCGTGAACGATCTCGCGCCCGAGCATCTCCACCCGGGTCAGGTCCTCGACCTCGATCCCGTTATAGCCGGGCAAGTGCGGGCAGTTGCACCAGACTATGCCCTTCAGCGGCGTCTTGAGCCACCAATAGGCCCATGCGCCGCCCAACATTTGTTTTATCGTCCGGTCCAGCGCGGCGTAGGCCACCGGGTCTTCGAATTCGAACCGCTCAGCGGTGTCGGTATCCACGCCACCGATCCGAAAAACGGTCGTCATGATGTAGCTTCCGCCAATGTAAGGCGCACCTGCCGACGCTGCGACATCCAGGTCGCCCGTGGCGTCGATAACGACGTCTCCCAGAATGGCTTCTCGTCCGCTCTTGGTCTCGCAGACAACACCTTTGACGACACCGTCCTCAACGAGCGTCCTTGCGAACCACGAATGCAGCCGCAGTTGAACCCCGGTCTCCTTGACGAGCTCGAGCGACACGCGTTTCCAGCCATCGGGGTCGAACGCCGCCGCGAAACAGACCGGACGCGGCTGCTGGCGGCTATGAAAATCGAACGTGCCCCAACGAGCCCACTTTCGGTACGCCTCTTCGCTCTGCCGCCACTCGTTTGATTTCGGATAGACAGCCAGGCCCAGATGCGACATCCGCTCGATGAATTGCAGGCACGTGCCCCGCACTGAGATTTCGTGTTGGCTCGCGTCCCACATGTCGTCCAATACCAGCACCATGCCGCCGGATGCAAGGCCGCCGAGATGGTTATAACGTTCAAGAAGAATCGTCTGCGCACCATTGCGCGCCGCCGCCAGCGCCGCGGCCAGGCCTGCGGGGCCACCGCCGACGACGACCACATCGGCCTTTGCAACGACCTTCGTGTCACGAGCCGGTTCACGCAAAAATTTCTGAAAGGTCATTTGATTTGATTTCCTTACTGCCCGTACAAACGAATTGGCCGCCTCAGTGCGCAGACCACATCAAGACCACTTCACGATCCGCTTTTCCAGCAGCGCGATCACGACGTAGAAGAGACCCGATAAAAGTGCGCTCATCACGATGGCCGCATACAACAACGGGGAGTCATAGTTGTACGTGGCCTGGATGATCTGAGCGCCGATACCCTGGGTCGCCCCGATCCACTCGCCCACGATGGCGCCGATCACGCACATCGAGGCAGCTATGCGCAACGCGGAAAACAGGTACGGCAGCGCGCTGAACAAGCGGAGTTTGAAATAGATCTGCGTACGCGTTGCCGACAGCATGCGCATCAGCTCCATGATTTGCGGGTTCACGGCCTCCAGCCCACGCACGGTGTTGATCAAGGTCGGGAAGAAGCACACCATCGCGGCGATCACGATTTTTGGCGCCATTCCGTTGCCCATGATCAACACTAGGATGGGTGCCTTGGCGACAACGGGGATCGCATTGATCGCGACGGCGATCGGCAAAAATAGCTGCTGGAGAATCTTGCTGTGCACGAACACGGTCGCAACAAGGATCGCAGCGAGATTGCCGAGGATGAACCCGAGCAGCGCTTCCAGTGCCGTCACGCCGAGGTTCTGCAGCAGCAAGTCGCTCTTCTGGATGATGGTTTGCATCACCAGCATCGGAGACGGCGCGATAAAGGGCTTGATGTTGAAGCCGGCAATGACGGCCCACCACGCGATCAGCAGGCCTGCGATGCCAAGCACAGGCAGCACGCGTCGCTGACGCGCGAGCCGGCGTTGCTCCTCCAGGTAGCGAGCTTCGTCGATCGCATAAGAGGCCGCGTGCGCATCCATTGGAGTCGAGTAGGCGTCCATCAGCAGGTCTCCAGCGTTCTGCGCAACCTGGCGGCAAGGGACACGAATTCGGGGCTTTCCCGTGCTTCGAGCGTGCGCTCGTAGGGAAGCGGCACTGAGACGATATCGCGCACGCGCCCGGGATTGGCGGCCAGCACGAGCACGCGCTCGCCCAGATAAGCCGCCTCATAGATACTGTGGGTCACGAACAGGATCGTCAGCTTTGTTTCCTTCCATATCCTGCGGATCTCGTCGTTCAGGCGATCTCGCACAATCTCGTCAAGCGCGCCGAAAGGCTCGTCCATCAGCAAAACCTTGGGACTCCCTATCAGGGCGCGCGCAATGGAAACCCGCTGCCGCATTCCACCGGAAAGTTCATTCGGGTAGGCGTTTTCCGACCCCCTCAGCCCGACGAGGTCCAGTAGCTCGGTGGTTCTGACGCGATGCTTGCGCGGGCTTTTGCCTGAGATTTCGAGCGGTAGCTCGATGTTCTGCAGCACGGTTCGCCACGGCATCAAGGCCGGGTCCTGGAAGACAAATGCAACGTCGCCGTTGGCGCGAGCGCGCGAAGGTTTGTCGCCGAGCACCGTAATCGAACCGCTGCTGGGCGGCAGGAGATCTGCTACAACCCGAAGGAAGGTCGACTTCCCGCACCCGGAAGGACCAAGCAGCGTCAGGAATTCGCCCTCCCGCACATCTAGCGACAGCCCGGAAATTGCCGTCACGCTGCGGCGGTTCGAGAAAAATCGAACCACGATGTCGCGACAGCTGATCGCATGTCCGTTGACAGCCATGTCGCCGGCCCCGCGCAATGCGCGTGCCGGAGATTGCGCTGCCGTCATGTCGATATTCGCGTTCATACGGCCATCCGGACCGACCGGGTCTTCTCGAGGATGGCCGTCGTCATGACTTCGCTTACAACCGGTACGTGGCCCGAAAACTGACCCAACTGGTCGAATTGCGTTATCTGCTGCCGCCAGCGATCGGTGCTCATCGTGCCCCAGCCGTTCGCCGCCGTTTCGTCGTCCAGCGCGCACTGGAGTTTGATGGCCAGCGCCGCGCGCTCGTCCTCACGGTTCAACTGCGGATAATCTTTCAGCAAGTATTCGATAGCGCGATCCGGCTGCGTTCTGCAGACATGCCATCCGCGCGCAGTCGCCCGCAGGAACCGCACAAGAAGATCCGGACGGGTCTCGAGCGTGGATTGGGTCGCGTAGTACGGCCACGCATACAGATGCACGCCAGCGTCCCATAACGTCAAATCGACTCGCTCGTCGCCCAACGCCCTCAGCGAGGAAATGTTCGAGAGCCAGCCTGTCACGGCGTCCACCCGTCCGGTCAGCAATGGCGACATGTCACCGCCAATCGGAACGATCGTCACCTGTTTTTCCGGGATCTTGTTCTTGGCTAGCAGAAGGCGCAGCAATATCACGCCGGTCGGCGCGACGCCCACGCGCTTTCCGATGAAGTCCTGGGGTGTACGCACGGGGTTCTTCTTGAGAGAAAAATAACCGTACGGGTGTCGCTGAAGACCCGCCGCGAACGATTGAATCGGAATGCCTTGAGATGTTGCCAGCATGATCGCCGGGCTGGACGAGATCTCCCCGACTTCAAACCGGCCCGAAGCCACGATCGCGAGGCCGTCGACACTCGGGCCGCCCGGCTGGATCGCCAAGCTCAGCCCTTCATCCTTGAAATACCCCATGGCCCGGGCGGTTACCTCGGCAATTTGATCGGCGCCGGCGATATAACCGAGTTGCAGATTGATGAGCCCCTCCTCCGCGCCCAACGCCTGGACCGTCGCCAGAGAGCCGGCCGCCGCTGCGCCCGCTGTCGCCAACGATCCCAGTACAAGCTTGCGTCTGCGTAAGCTGAATCGACAATCCATCAGGTCACTACCCCAAAGTGTAAGAAAACAGGTCATCCAAGCGCCATACGTTCTATTTAACGCACTGTACGCATTCTTAATTGCCCACTACAAGATCAAATTTTGCCTGCGCATGTTGCCAAAATTAGTTCACCCCTTCTACTCCCTTGAGAGCCTTTTCTGCATTGGGTGTTCTGATTTTGTGGGCACATGCATGTAAAATTTGTGCTTGCAACACAATTTTTTCTATAAAACTATCTGGCCTTGACCAACTGGTCCGGACGCCAAGCAGCGCGAATTGCCATAAGATCAATTTAATTTTCTAAACCGGGGAAAGTATGTATAACAAAAAAGCAGTTTACTTGCTTGGCGCTATAGCGGCGTTACTTATTCCACTCCCCGTACAGGCACAAAGTAGCGTAACGCTGTATGGCCGGCTCGATGCCGGAATAACATATGTATCGAATTATGCCGGAAGCAATGCTTATCGATTTGAAGATGGCATCTGGTACGGCAACCGGTGGGGATTTAAAGGAGTCGAGGATTTAGGTGGTGGCTTGAGCGCAATATTTACTCTTGAGAATGGCTTTGCGCTGGGAACCGGGAAGGCCTATCAAAATGGCGCATTGTTCGGGCGGCAATCTTTTGTTGGATTGAAGAACCAATGGGGATCATTTACTTTCGGTAATCAATACGATTTCGTATGGGATTATTTGAATTTGGGTGGATTTAACCTCGCATCGGAGGGAACGGGATATAGCAGTCACCAAGGGGATTTCGACGGGTACTCGGGGGCCGATCGGCTCAATAACGCGGTTAAGTTTTCGAGTACCGATTTTGGTGGCGCCAGATTTGGCGGTATGTATGAATTTGGTAATGTCGCGGGAAATTTTCATCAAGGTAGTGCATGGAGTGTCGGAGGCGCCTTTAAACGCAGCGCATTCAGCACTGCAATTGTTTATACGAAAATCAACAACCCGACTGGCAGACAGGGATTCGATCCCTATGCCCAGCTTGGCGTAACAACATTTTTAGGCCAAAAAGTCGCCACCATCAATCCTGCAACAGGCGTCGCTACCGACTTGTTCCCAGGCGGCATACAGGTCGACAGCAAAGGCGTTTTCGGCGCTGGCGCCCTTTACACAATCGGTAAGCTTCAGTTAAATATTCTTTACAACAATATCAACGTCAAGGGATTCGGAACCAGTTCGACCATGCAAGTTTACCAGGGCGGCACGCAATACTATTTCGCACCTGACCTCTTCGCCATTTTCGATTATCAACGCACGCGATTCGAAGAATCAAGATGGAGTCGATTTTCGACCGGCATTGATTATTTGCTTTCCAAGCGTACCTCAGTCTATGCAGGCGCAGATTATTTGCATGCGAATGCAGGTACGCGTGCCGCTATCGGCTACGCATTTTCACCGTCCACAACGAACAAGCAGGTCGATGTCCGGATCGGCATGACTCAAAGCTTCTGAACACAAGCTCGCGTTGCGCGCCTGAGCGCGTAACCAGTTTTCGTCCGGATGAGTTTATAAATCAGATGCCGAAAATAAGCGGCACTACTACCGAGAGGGCTTAAAAATAAACCTGCGGAAGGCATCATATGAGTGGTGGAACCGGATACGTCAATCGTGTCGACTTTTTTCTGAACGGAGAACCCGTCAGCATCGAAAATCCCAGTCCGGACTTTCTGCTGATCGACTTCCTGCGATCCTCCGATATCGGTCTCGCCGGCCCCAAGAAGGCATGCGGGCAAGGCGGATGCGGCTCCTGTACCGTGATCCTGTCCAGTTGGAAAGACAGTCGCGAGGAACACCGCGCCATCAACGCTTGTCTTCGGCCAGTTTGCTTGCTGAGCGGGCTCGTCGTCACGACAGTGGAAGGAACGGGAGCACCAGGCGTCTTGTCCGCACGCTACCCAATGCACGCGCCAACTTCGGGCTTCGCCCCCCTCGACTGGACGCCACCGCCAGCGGTGCAGCAAGCCGCAACGCGATCGCGCATGGCGAGGATCGCATCCCGTACGACGAAGTTAGCGGATTTTTCGTCCACGGCCGACATGCTCGACGATAGCGACGCGGATCTGCAGGCTGCCAGCAACCCGGCCGGCATCAATCCTGTCGCACAGCGGCTGGCGGCAAATAATGGCAGTCAGTGTGGCTACTGCACGGTCGGATTCGTGATGAACATGTCCGAATTCATCGTCAATAACCCGCATCCGACCAAGCAGCAGATCGAAGATATCTTCGATGGAAATATCTGCCGGTGCACGGGCTATCGTCCGATCCTGACCGGCATGAAGACCTTCGCGTGCGACTACAGCCCCGAGGACGAGAAGGACCGGATGAAGTGCCTGCTGGAGCGCGGCCAGGCTGAGCAATTGCCGGCGGCCAGCGTCACGATTCCGTTTCCGGAGGCGGCCCGGTCCGTGCCGCGGCCAGTCACTATCGGCGGGCCTCATTGCGCAGGCAAGCAGTGGTACACGGCGACCTCGTGGAACGAAGCACGCGACTATGCGTTCCAGTGCCAGGCCCAGGCGATTCCCTACCAGTTTGTTCACGGCAACACATCATTCGGCATCTACAAGGACGAATACCTCGCTTCGCGTGCTTATATCGATGTGCGCCGGGTACCGGAATTAAACCGGCCGCATAGCGTGGATGCCGAATGGCTTACGGTCGGCGCGGGCGTTACCTACAGCGACCTGATCGGCCTGCTCGACTCCGTGATAGCGCAATATGGCCAGTCCGCGGTCAGTCCTGCGGCCGCCCTGCGTTATATGGCCCGCAGGACGGCCGGCCGCATAGTCCGGAATGCCGCGACCCTGGGCGGCAATACGATGCTGGTGATGAAGCACGTCTTCGAGCGGAATCAGACATCCCCGGGATACGGCGGTGAGCCGTTCCCGTCCGACACGCTGACGGCACTGGCCGCGATCGGCGCGGAAATCACCTTTGTCATATTGCGGCCGTCTCCAATCGAGCCGCCGCCGGGCACCACCACCTACGTCATGTCTGCGCAACAGGCGATCGCATTCTTTCAAGGGCCCGGCGGGAAGACCGGCGAAGCCGCGCTTATCGTCTCCTACAGAATTCCGCTCGAAAAGGCCAATCAGATCGTCCTTTCCCAAAAGGTCGCATTAAGGGAGGTGAACTCTCACGCGATCATCAACATGACGAGCAATACGGTGTGGGCAGCGGCAGGCGGAGAACCGTCCGATAGCTATATCCAGTCGGCAAGCCTCGTATTCGGCGGGATAGCGGATGCGCCGTGGCCGGCCGGACGGACGGAAACATTCTTGAATGGTCTGGGCCGACCGCTGACTGCCGAGGATCTCGCGGAAAGCCTGACCATACTGGAGCGGGAAGTCAGACAAGAGCTCGGAAAATGGACGTCGTATCGGGCAATGCTGCCTGACGAAGGATTCTCCGACGATTACCGGGTGGCCCTGGCCTTGTCCCTGTTCTACAAGGCATTGATCAACGCGCTGGTGCACCGTGGCGTGCCCGTTGCCCCGGCTGTAGCCTCGGCAGGCGAGATCCCATGGGGTAACTGGGGTGTCAGCTCAGGACGCCAGTCGTACGCCGCGCCGCCGGTCGACCGCCATCCAGTGGGCCTGCCGTATATCAAGAATACGGCTATCTACCAGGCTCTCGGCGAAATCCACTATACGCACGAGCTGGCGGTTCCTCCACGGACGGTGCACGGCGCCTTCGTTCAAAGCCTGCGGGCATTGGCCGACTTCTATTTGTGCCTGCCGGATTCTCCGGGCACGGAAATCACGCGCGAACGGCTTAAGGCCCATCTCGCCGCAATGTTTCCCGATCAATTTGCCGATGTCCTGACCAGCGACAGTGTTCCGCCCCACGGCCTCAATTTCCAGGGAAAAGCCCTGGACCAGCCGCTGTTTGCAAAGCGCAGTGTTCATTACCCGGGCCAGACGATTGCGATGGTGATGGCACGCGACGAACAGGCGGCAAATGACATAGCGGAGTACGCGACCCGATACTGCATTGGCTATCGAACTATTGCATGGGACGGAAGCTGGCCGGCGAAGTGGAACGAGCCGGTGCTGAGTATCGAGGATGCCATCGCGAGAAACAGCATTTTCCCCGATGCGCCCCGCACAGCGAACTACGTGGCGCATATCTGGAAGATAACGCGGCCCGAAAGCAGGTTCGACTGGATTGATTCGGATCGCGAACTGCTTGATCGATGCATCGAGGTAAGCGACCTGTCCGGCGTGCCGGATCAAGCCTTTGCCAACTGTATCCGGCTCGCGAACAGCCAGCGCAACGGCGGTCAGGTCCATTTCTATATGGAAACCCAGGCTTGCCTGGTCGTACCGCAGGATGAAGGCCGGTTTATCGTCCACCCGTCTTCGCAAAGCCCGATGGAGATGCATCAAACGGCAGCGATGGCGATCGGGGTTCCCTACAATCGCCTGGATGTCCGCGTAGTACCGCTTGGTGGCGGTTTTGGCGGGAAAACAGAACAGGCGCGATTCGTAACCGGACCGGCCGTCGTGGCCGCATACCGGCTCAACCGTCCGGTACGGGTTGTACTGCCGAGAGACGTCGATACCCGGATGATCGGCAAGCGGCACGGATTCTTTGGCCAGTGCCAGATCGCCGTCGACCGCACGACTCATCAGATCAAGGGCTTCTGGACCCAGATGTGGGGAGACGGCGGTGCCTACTACGACTGTTCGTTTATCGTTTCAAACTGCATCCAGCTACGTGCCGACAACGTCTATAACGTGCCGAATTACCAGAGCCAGATAGACGTGTGCCGGACGAACACCGCACCCAGCACTGCGATGCGCGCCTTTGGCGACCTGCAGGGAAAAAACATCATCGAGAATGCGATCGACGATGCGGCTGTCGCACTCGGCATACCGTCCGAGCAACTCAGGGAAGCAAACTTTTATAACCCTGGCGACACGACGCCGTTTGGACAGGTGCTGGACGACTGCTACATCAAGCAGGTGTGGAACTGGCTGAAATCCACCTGCGCTTTCGACGACAAATCCCGTGCGGTGGAGCAGTTCAACCGCAACAACACATGGCGCAAACGCGGTATCGCGATGATCCCGGTCAAATACGGGTCTGGATATAACCTGCTGCAAATGGAGCAGGCCGCGGGAATCGCGGTGGTCAATCAAGCGGACGGAACGGTAACGATTCATCAAAGCGGCGTGGAAATGGGACAGGGTCTGATCACCCAGGTCCTGCAAGTCGCCGCTTATGTCCTCAATATCCCGATGGAGATGATCCATATCGAAAGCCCGAAGACCAGTATTACGCCAAACCCGACCAGCTCCGGCGCCTCGACCGGAACGCAATACAACTGCGAAGTAGCCAAGGCCATCTGCGAAGACCTCGCGAGCCGTCTCCGGGATTTTGGAGAGCAGTTGAGAGCCAGCAAAGGCGAACAATGGTGCAAAGACAATGGCGTCAACTACTGGGATTACAAAGAAAGCGGCTGGGCGCAAGAAGTCTTCGCGCACGGGCAAACCGCACTGATCTGGCAGAACCTGATCCACTATGCCTATGTCGCGAGGCTGAACCTGATAGCGAGTTTCACCGTACAGGTCGCCGGTGGTGAGGAGTCCGTGCCGTGGAAGACTTACAAGCCGCTGGACCAGCAACCCCGGATTCCGGGCATCGAGGTCGACGAAAGTAAGCAGCCCGGTGGCACCGTCGACTGTTTCGTCGGCTTCACCTACTCCGCCGCATGCTCGGTCGTGGAAGTGGATATCCTGACCGGCGAGGTCAAGATCATCAGTTCGGATATTGCCTACGATATGGGATGGAGCATGAATCCAGCCATCGATATCGGCCAGGTCGAGGGAGCGTTTGTGCAGGGCATCGGCTATCTGATATCTGAAGATCTTGTGTTCGAGCCGGACGGCGACGAAAAGGGCCGCCTGAACACCCTCAATACCTGGCGCTATAAAGTCCCCGCGCACGCATCCATTCCGCTGGAAATGAATGTGCACCTGTTCCCGCGAAACGACCCGTCAGTCGCGGGTGTGCCGACTACCGGAGAGCACGGGATCTACTCGTCGAAAGAGGTGGGCGAACCGCCGATGGTGCTTGCCAACAGCGTTTTCTTTGCCATCAAGGCAGCGATCCGTGCGTCGCGCGTCGAGCGCAAGCTCACGCCGCTGTTCTTCCTGAATGCGCCCGCGACGGTACAGGAGGTGCGGCGCGCGTGCGAGGTGGGGAGTGACGCGCTAGTCCTGCTTGCCTGAAAAAACCACGGGGTTCCGGTTGGGAAACGCCCGTGGTTCAAGCGCGGATCAAGCGGGTTTCAAGCGGGTTTCAAGCAGATCCGCCGATCGCTTCGATCAATGCCTCGTTCGCCACCTGAATCGGGTTGACCTTGATTTCCCCGCTATACAACGGTGGCAACTTCTTGCAGAACGCCGCTAGTGTGGCGGCGTTCATCCGCGGGCGTACGTATTGATAGGGCGACGGGTTGACCGCATCGAGCGCGCCTTCCATCGTCGAACCGTAGGCGCCCAGCTCCATGAAGCTCTGCGTCTGGCTGTCCGGGCCGATGTCGTGGCGCACCGGGTGGGAATCGTCCAGCATCGGTCCCAGGCCAAAAACGAAGGTGCAGTACTTTGGATGGGGCAGGTATTTGCGGGTGTCCTTGTTCCCATCCAACTGAAGTTGCCGGCGCAATCCGGCATACGTGCGGGTCACTTCCATGAACGCGGTCCGGATCGATGACGTGGCCTCCGACCCTGACATGCAAAGCAGCAGATTGCCATGGTGGTCGAGCAGCGCCACAGCCTGTCCCCTGCCGCCCAAGGCGATGTCGTGCTGCATCATGGCCTTCAGGTACGGCGCGAGCCCCTCGTCCGGTGTGAACGGTGCCCGTGACCGGTATTGCAGAGCCTGGGGATACTTGCGGGAAAGCGCAACGCGGATCGGATCCGACGAAGGCAGCGAGTCGATATCCCCGAGTTGATCGAACGGCAGGTCATTGTTGATCTGGTTGCGCACGGCCATCAGCGTCGCTTCGAAAATGCTTTCGCACAGTGCGACGGTACGGCCCTCGATGGTCTTCGCCGTGAAGGCCGGGACGTTGTTCTCCGGCCCCTTCGCCGGGCGGTTGTAGCACACACCGTCAACGACTTCGGGATAGCCGAATCGCTCTTTCGCCCGGCTCGCCATGCCGATCGTCAACGAAGGAAAATTGGACGTCTTGTCGTAGTTGATGCCCGAATACGTATCGTAAGCCGCGGTTAATACCTTGAATCCCGCCGTCAGGATCGCGCCCGTGCACATGCAGCAGGGGTCGAGAGAGGTGACGACGGTGACCTGGCTCGGCGGAGGAAGGCCCGGGCGATTCGAGTAATACCAGTCGATCAGCTGCCGTTCCCCATGAGCAGTGGGGTCGGACGTATAGCCGTCCTTGATCACCTGGTTCGGTATCGCGTGCAGGACGTTGCCCGCGTCGTCGACCAGCAGGCCGCCGACCGAGAAGGTCTTGGCGCAGCTAGCAAGGAGGGTTTGATCCGCGGCGATCTCCATCGCCTGCTCTACGGTTGTTACTTTTGCCATTTCGACCACCCATATGGAAATTATGATTCCGGAAACGAAAATCTCTCAATCGACGTGACTGTTGATGCGCATCCGATGTACATCCGGTAGTCACGGAAATTGAAAGTCACCCTCCTGCTCCATCAAACTCTTGTGAGAATGTGATCCACGGTCATCGACGTGATCGCGAGCATTGTCAGCGTCGGATTCTGCGAACTGATACTGGGCATGGACCCGCAACCCACGATATACAAGTTCGAATGGTCCCAGCTTTGCTGGTAATAGTTGACCACCGAGGCCTGGTGCATCGAACCCATCACATGAGTCCCGCACACATGCCCGGCGCCGTAATAGTTGAATGGCTGCTTCTCGTAGGTAAATTGCTTGGCGTTGTTCGCATCGAATTGCGTGCATTCCTGCGCGCCTACCCGTCGCATGAATTCGGTGGTGGCGAGCCGGGCCGAGACAAATCCCTTGCGCACGTAGTCAGACAGGTTGTACGTGATGAGCGGCCTGGGGATGCCCAGATTGTCAGTTTCGGTCGGCGACAGTTGCACCCGATTTGTCTGCTCGGCTTCCTGTTCGACCAGGAAGGCAATCCTGAATTGCCGTGTCAGATAACCATTCAGTGTCTTCAGCAGGTTCTTGTTGCCGAGCACCTGCGCTCCCCTGTTCAGCCCGCCCTTGTTCGTGCCATACAGAAAATCCGGGCCGATCGTATACGGCTCGCCCTTCGACCAGTTCCATCCCTCATTGCCGAGCTCCAGCCGCCAGGACGCGCGCGCGCTCCTGAACGGTCCGTCACGCAGCGATTCGATACCGCCGGTAGCAAGCGGGCCGCGATAGCTATACGCCGGCGCGTTGACAGGCATCAGCCCCCAGGCCAGATACGTGGCGTGGTCCATCAGGTTCCTTCCAACCTGGTCGCTGCTGTTCGCAACGGTCGCGCCTGTTTTCCACGGCGAGTTGAGCAAGATCCTGGCGTTTTCGATCGCGCTGGCCGCCAGCACGTACAGAGTACCGACCGCGGTGCCTTGCCCGGTCTGTCCTGACTTGGCCGGCACTGAAATATCGTCGTAGGTCAGGTAGTGCACGCCGCTGATTTTTCCGTCCTCGCCGACGGTGATCTTGTCCACCACGGCCTGATACTTGACGGTGACGAATCCGGTAGCCAGCGCCTTTCCCAGCGCGTACGCCGCGTCGTATTTCGCCTGGATCGGGCATATTGGCACGCAGTTGGTGTTGCCATGACATACCCTGCGATTGTCATAAGGCACGGAATTTCGTGCTTGCGGTGTTTTCGTAACGACCGTCTTCTGGCCTATGAAGTAATCCTCATCAGTTAATGGCTCACCATCCACACGCGCTTTTATGTACTTGTCGCTCAGCGACAGCGGGATTGCCGGCATCGGATACTGATAGTCCGGCGGAATATCGTCGCGGGCCGCGAGCTGTTCCGCGGTACTGCCGGCAACGCCCATGAACGCTTCGACTTTTGCGTAATGGGTATCAAGTTCTTCCTGCGTGATCGGCCAGTCGAGTCCATACTGGTATTTCTGCCGCAACATGAGATCGTTCTTGTTCATCCGCAGCGTCGTGCCCTGCCAGTGATTGCCGGTACCGCCCGCAAGCTTCAGATACGTACTGCCGAACGGCAAGGAATCCGGGGTGTAGGTCAGATAGGAAATCTCCGGATTGTTCCAGCCGAAGACCAGTTGCTGGATCGTCGGATGCGGCGCGTTCGTCTTTCGCGGCTGATTGTTATTGGCATCCGGCGGATACGGCGATTCCGGCGACTTGAATCCGGCAAGATAGAAAGACTCCATATAGTCTTCCCGACGCCGCGGCGTGGCCGGGCCCGCCTCCAGCATCAGCACCTTCTTTCCCTTGCTTCCCAGTTCGCAGGCCATGAAAGCACCTGCGTGACCAGTCCCTACGATTACCACGTCGTACTCAGGCATCCTCGATTCCCCATGTTTAAAGACGGCGCCGCGATTACGTCAGGCTGATTCCGTAATCGGCGAGCGACGGCGGGGCACTTGCCCAGCTACCGAAGTTGAACTGGCTAAAGCCCATCGGATGCGTTTGGGCGATGCGCCAGATCCAGCCGCTTTTGTACGCCCGGCTGGAAATGACGAAGTCCTTTTGGTAGTCGGTGGCGATCCCGGCTGCCGACGTGGGGATATTGCTTATTTCGGTTTGACCGTACCAGGTACCGTATAGCCACATCAGTGTGATCAGGCGGGAAAATGCACCATTCAGGCTGGTATTGGGCCCATTCCCGGAGGCCAGCAACGCTTGGGCGATTTGATCGGGACTACGGTGCTGCTGCTCCATCACGTCATATGCCGCGAGCAGGTTTGCAATGCTTCGCGGTCCGGCCAGCACGGTAAGGCCATAAAACACGTCTGCCATCGATATATCGTCTGGCCGGATCGCCGGGTTCAGGACGCCCGCTTCGATACCGAGCAGCGCTGATGACAAATTAACGAAGCTGGCAGGCGCCTGCTCGCGCGGCGCCGCCTCGGCAAGACTCCAGAGCGGCAGCCCTGGCGCCAGCAGCGCGCCGCCGATCGTACCCGCGGTTTTCAATACGTCTCTGCGACTGATTTTTATCATGCCTGGTCTCGTGACATTCTTGCTGTTATCCAAAATTCGCCCGACATTTTCGCCCACTCTCCTGCTCTATTTCCCGGCCGGCTCATCCGGCTTACCTGCTCCCATCACATATTCGACGACTGACGATGCATCGTGCCCGGTGAGCACCTTGCCGCCGGTGTCACCGCCCGATTTCATCCGAAGCGTGCGCAGATGGGTCTTGTCTTTGCTTTGCGCGCGGCTCAGCGAAAACACGAAATCGCTGGACGAGCCGGTTGTCATGGCCGCATCCGAGTGGCAACTTACGCAACTCGACGTCGTACGATCAGCGCCGCCCGACACGGTATGGGGTCCTGTTGAGGAGAAGGGCATGACCGCGCCGGTTGGCGGTAGGGTCTGCATCTGGTCATCGGGAGGAATCGGGTTGCTGCTGGACGTGATCTGACCGTGGAAAAACCCCGGGATATAGGTTTCCATCGTCGAGTTCGACAGGAAGGACGTGGCCGGCAAACCGTCGGGATAGGCAGGATTCGGTACAGCGGCACCCTGCTCGCCGCCCGGGGTCTTTACGTTTGTCGGGAACTGGACATCTACCAGGAAGTAGTTAGCCCAGACGCTATTCGGATAGGTCGTCTTGATCCGATTGTTGTATTGCTCGTTGACTGTCAGCGCCAGCTTGCCGGGGGCAGCCAGGCGCACGAGCTGCGTCGGCGTCTGGCCGGAGCGTTGCGGATTCCACGGCTCGGCCGGCACTGTATCGAACGCGCAGGTCGGCAGTCCGCCCGATGCCGGGCATTTAGCAGCGTCAAAAAAAGTGTACGCACGCTTCAGCAGGAAGGTGAAATCGTTGAGCCAGGGCCCGTTGTCGACATGTTCGAATGTGCTCCATACCCATTGCGGTGCCGACTTGGTCAGATGGACGATATGGAAGCCAACCAGTCCTATCGGTTTCAGCGAGCACTGCTCCTTGACCGTGGGTTCATCGGCGAACGTTCCGCCGGCCTGATCGTAGACATAGGCCTGGGTCCGGTAAAAGCTCGACTTGTTGTCCGACGCGTCCAGTATCTTCCAGGACGATTTGACAAAAATGGATCCGGTCATTGCCGGGTTGTCATTTTCGGAATATTGGCCAACCGGGAACTCGACCGTCTTCTTGTCATGGTCCGGGTTATTCACATCCATCGCAGCCTGTCCCTGGGTGAAATAGAGCTGGTGGGCAGCGATGTACTGGAACATCGATTGATTGAAGTTCAGGCCATACCTGACGTACTGCCCTTGCTTATCGATCACCGGTCCCATCCGCTCGGCCTGCACGTACTCGTCGAGCACGATCTTGTCGGTCAGCTCGATCCGCCCCGATGCATCTTTCCTGAGACAGTCTGTAGGGGTCTGGTGACCCGTGCCGAACGCAGCAGGCGCCGCAGCGCCCGGCAGGAAAATGTCCCGTGCCTCCGGCCAGGTTTGCCAGACCGCGGTGTAGTCTCCGGCGTGATAGTCCAGTCCGTGCACCTTGCTTGGCTTCGGTTCCGGTTTTCCCTGCGGGTTCGTTTCGGCCGGAAAGTTCAACGCGATGAAATCTCGCCAAGCCAACTCGGCGTAAGCCTTATATTTGGCCTCGTAAGTCGCAGCGGTAGACGGGTTGATGTCGCCGCCTGGGTTACAGCTATACGGTGCAGTCCAGCAACCTGCGGCGTTCGCCAGCTCCGGTCTGAAAATAGAAAGCAGGCCAAAGGCCAGCAGCAAAATGACGTGACGCCTCACGATCGCAAGCACTTATTTTTCTCTCCACCTCAAAGACTCGCCCAAGCTGGTCCCCGGATCCGGTCTGGACCGGATCTTCCCGAGCGAGAGACTTGAACCGGATTCAACGATGCACAATCACATCCGGAATGGCCGTACCCGACGCTATTACCACATCAATCATTGCGTTTGCCACCGTGATCGATAAAAACGCCGCACCGGCATCGAGTGAGTCGGAAAGCACGATGCCGGCACGTGCGTGTGCAGGATATCGAATAGCTGGTGAGTTAAATGCCCTCGTAAGGGGCCGACCTCTTTTCTCTGCGTACCGTGCGGTATTCATGAAAGATGGTCAGATCGATCGGCAACTTTACGTTCAAGCTAACTCGTCGATCCCCTCATTTTTTTATAGAAAGATTTGCGCCGCAAGGACAATTATTGCCAGAGGGTGCACTAAAAAATAGATCATCCCCTAGTCGCTGCTCTTGACAACCAACCATGCAAAGTGACCCAGGTGGACGAGAATTTAGCTATCTACCCCAATAGGCTATTCGTGAGATTGGACGGAAGATGATCGTCACATTTCATGATGTATCGAGTCAGAGGCCGGAGATGGCGAACCCTTCCTTCAAACGATAGGCGTCACAATGACTGCTAACCCGGCCGCCTACCTTCTTCCGGCGATTCCCCTGGTAACCCGTTTGGTGCTTTGCTTGCGATGGCGCAAGCAGATGGCTGTGCAGCTTCCCGAGGAGGCCCAGGAGCGAGACATCCAGCGGACGTTCATATTCTCGCTGGCCGGCTTTAGTTTCACAGCTGTCGCCGGTCTTGCCGTGCTCGACAGCGCTGTTCGCGTCGGCCTGCAACTCCCTACGTGGTACGTACTAGCGAGCTTCGTGTCGTTGGTTGGCGCACTTAACGTGCAGTCGTACAAGTCAAGTCGATGGCAGAACCAATTCGCGACCGCTTTGCTTGAGGTTGGGACGCTTTCTCTCATGCTTGCACTCGTCGCACTCCTGTTCAGTGCATCCTTCGGGTGCGCATTTCAGTGGATCGCAACAGCGGTCACACTTGGATCATGGTTGGCTGATCACCTGAAGAGACTTTCCCTCGACAACAAGTACCTTGCCGCTCTAACCAGGCGGAATCCGTAGAAGGAGCGTCTCATGAAGAAACCCGTGATGAAAAAAGCACCCGCCAAAAAGGCGGCAGCCAAAAGGGGGCCGGCCAGGAAGTCAGCAGCCACGAAAGCTCCAGCCAAGAAGGGGCCTGGAGGCTACACCGTTGGTGCATATCTTTTCTGCGCCGATCATCAGATGCATTATCCGAGGGGTGAGTCGTGTCCCCTCTGCACCTGAGGGATTGGCCTCCTGCCCCTTCTTTGACACGGTCGCGCCCGCAACGGTCAGCTTAAGTCAGACGTCGGGTTCGGCTAGCTGCCGGGACGACCAGCGCACGAGTCGGCTCAGCTCGGGATAAAAGTCGCGCTTGAGCGGATCATCGATAAACCGGGGCCCTTTGAGATGGGTTCAGCTCAATTATCTCCGCACTGCGGAGATAAAGGCAGCCGGTGGTGCAATGCAGTCACTGCTGCTGTCCGGGTAGATCCCGACGCAAGCCTATCCTGCTCCGCTCCCTGATATCCGCCAGGCAAGCCAACCAAAGGGTCCCCAGCGCTCGATTAAATCTTGCTTAATAGTCAAATAAACAGTGGTCCCGTGATTGTTGTACGGAACCACATTTCCGGTAGCAATGTTAGGAGTGCGCGGTGCAATCGCAATCGTCTGGTCGTAGCTTACGACGTTATAAGCTAGACATGCCAAGCCAATGGCTAAGCAACCCAATAAATAGGGGAGAAGCCAACGCGTTTATCGCTCATTGCCCGCCCCCCCTTAACGACAGGATGAATCGTTGTACCCGTGCGTATGACAGAACCACCTCCACCTCCGCCTACACCAACGCCGACCGTTAAACCACCGCCGTAGCTTGCGGGATTCAGCGGGCTTGCTCGGATCTTGAAAGACATCAATACTGCCTACGGGCCTGCACCGAGATCAACGGAGCCATTATTAAACGGACCACCATAGTCATTTATTGTTGTCGCCCCTGGATATAGGCCCACACTTAGCCCCATGGCGCCGTTACCTCCAACACCGACACCAGGTACGTTCTTTTGATTTGAGACGCTATACCAACCAAGGTTTCCTTGGTCGTCAAAAACCAATCCTACGCCGCCCGAAAATGCCAAGGGTGTACCTGGATAGTAACGCCGATGGGGAGCCCAACGTGAGCGGCCCAGTTGTTTAGCGTCTCGTTTTCGGCAGCCGTCGCTGCGCCTGAGGGATTTTGTCCCACGCTCCCGCGATACCTCCAGCCGTCAACATCGAGATTGCGGCTAAAGCGGCCGGGGGGATTTTTCCGTTGCTGTCGATTAGCGGATTGACAAGCGCACTAGTTGCCCCGCCAATGGCACCACCCGCGCACCCCGTGCCATTCGCTGCCCCCGGCCGCACACCCCAATGCCGCGTGCGCCAAATTGTAGCCAATAGTACCCTTCGCCAGAAACGAAGTCTGGTCCTGGCCCGCGGTGCCGATCGCGAATGCCCCCGCAGCAGCCGCCTCCTGCGTCAGCGCATCTTTCAGCGCGTTACCAAAACTTCCCCCCTCGATTGCTGTGCCAACACCAGCCGAGATACCCGCTTCGCCCAACATCGCCAAAGCACGGGTCTCAAGCGTCGTCGCGGTGGAAGTGCTCGCCTGGTTAATTGTGCTGCCGCTTGACGGATTGACACCGGCGAGGCTGGCGAGCGGTTACTTCGATCAATTACGGTCCCAAAGCCCGATCGAGATAGTCGTGCAACAAGATTGCACGGGCTTTCAAATCGGCTGGGATCGCAAGATCCTGAGCCAGGTTTGCCAAGCGCCAACGCAAGATCATGTAAATCTCTGTGCCAGTTGCCCCCTCCACAAGCGCACCACGAACTTGATCTGCATGCTCACGCAAGCCAACTTTATCCAGTGAATCGGCTATGGCCTTCGCCTCTTGATACGGGTCGCTCGCCATCGAATTTTTCACTGTGTGCCAAACGACTTCATCTGGACTCCACCGCTCGGCACCACAACTTCGATGTCCCCTCCGGGGTTTGTACCAACTGGCGGCGCAGGACGAGTAACGAAGGAGGTCCCTGACTTCAAGATGGCCGTTTCCACGAAATTAGCGTTGGTTACATTCTCCGGCGGAATGCCATCTAGCCCCGGATAGTTCGGCGTGGTCAAAGGATTCTGCAATGACCAGAATTGTGCCTCAGCAGCCTGACTTTGACCTAGCGTCCCTATCCGGTACAGAGTTGCCCCTTGTTGTACTTAGCTAATCGCGTTAAGTGCCGCCGGAGCGTTCGATTGAAGAGCAGGCCCATATGGCGTCGTAACGCTATTTTTCGATCCGGTTATCGACTCCGTTGCACCGGCCGCATCCATCGGCGTTGCGACTGACAACACCGCCGCGGTCGCCGGAGAGAAATACCCGGAACTGATCAGTGCCTGCTGCAGGTTCTGCGCGTACACGCTGTTGGAGACGTCGTTCCAGTTCGTGGTTGCGACCGATTTCGCGCTCACATCCTGATTCGCCAGCCCAGTGAGGAACTGAACACAAGCGGAGCTGCCTTGGCAGTCAGCCCGCGCATCGCTCACGCTAATGCCGTAACCGCTTAGAGCATCATTTTTTACTTCGGCACATCCAGTCACACTGTTGCAGTTCTGCGCGTTCTGCTGCTGTGTTGAAACGCTCTGGTAATTAGAGACCGTTGATTAACGCAGGCGGTATCGCCTTGCGCACAAGCCTTCAATGGCGCAGTCAGATTCGCCGTCTGAAGATGATTCAGGTAGTTGTTCAGCGTCTCGTTTTCGGCAGAGGTCGCTGCACCAACCGCGTTTTGTCCGAGCGCGCCCACAATTCCCCCAGCAGTCAACATTGTGATGGCAGTCAGCAAGGCCGGCGGAATGTTGCCGTTGCTGTCGATCAGCGGATTGACAATCGCACTGGCAGCCCCGCCAAAGGCACCTCCTGCACAGCCAGTTCCCTGTGCTGCTGAACTGGCGCATCCCAACGCCGCCTAAACTGCTGCGGAAACGGTAAGACCAGCACGCCATCACCGATATTCGTCGATTTCAATCGTTCCGCCGAGGGCTTTCATCATCGCTTTGATGTCTTCGGGAACATCGGGCACTCGGTCGCCGCTCTCGTTACTCCAGTAGCAGAAGAAGCGCATCCGCGCACCTAGGCGCTCAACAAGCTCCCGAAGACCAGTGCGTGGCAATGCCAAGCGCTCGATTAGATAACGAAGATGCGGCTCCAACTGATCGCCATGGGCTGCTGGCTTGCTTTCCAGCGCCCATAGGTCAAGCTTTCCCAAGCGCTCACTTAACCGCCCCGAGGGCAGCAGGTATGGCTGTCCTTTGGTGATTGTTCGACTCGGCGATACCCCAAAATAGTCAGTCCAAACCTCCGGAGCAGTACCATCGGACGAAATAATGAAAGTCGCATGAGTAAGCGTATGCATACTTTCCTGCAAAGTGAAGGAATTACGGGGCATAGTTGTGCAGGTTATCGATAATTTCACCGTTGAACTCAACGTCCCCGTTGCTATGGAAAATGACGTTGTCCGCTGGCCCCAGGCCGTTTGCCGGTTTGAGCACATGTAGCATGTCCCCAAACGACGCTTTCCCGCCGCATGAGCGCTCAGACGGGCGTGTAGATCGCGAGCTTCAGCGCCGGGTCATCGTTCGCCTGAAACGTGGCGTATTCGTAACGCTGCGCACCCCGCTCCGGGTGCGCGAGCAACTTCTGTCCGGCCGCGCCGCTGCGGATGTCATGCGCGTTCCACCACCTCGCGAACTCCGGGCTCTCTGTGCGTACGCGCTCGACCAGTTCGACGAACGCTGAATCGTCGGCATGGAGATCGTAAATAGCACGAAAGAGCGCGATCATGCGGCGAGCTTCGTCTGACCAGGCGGCCCCGAACAGTCGCCGCGATCCCGGTTCGATGAACATGAATACCAGGATGTTGCGATCCGCTTCGGCGAGGCGGTCAAAGCCGAGGATATCCGCGGCGGCGGCGTTCCACGTCAGGATGTCCCAGCGCCGGCCAGTCACGTAAGCCGGCAGATCGAGGCTCGCGACCAGACGCTCAATGGCCGGCGGTACGCTCTCGCGGACAAACGCGCGGCGATCGCCATTGCGTGCGAGCGCTCGCAAATGCGCCGCGTCGACCTTGCCGAGACGCAGGGCGCGTGCGAGGGCGTCGAGGGTGGCATCGGACGGACGAATCGTTCGGCCTTGCTCGAGCCGGATATACCAGTCCACGCCGATGCCCGCCAGCTCTGCCACTTCTTCGCGTCGCAGGCCCGGTGTACGACGGCGCCGGCCGCCGTTGAGACCGACCGCGTCCGGGCTTAATTTCTCCCGTCGCGAGCGCAGGAAATCGCCAAATTCGCTTCGACTCGATGTCGCCATGATCGTCCCTTTCCATCGATGGTGGCACGCGTGAGTCCTAGGATAGTACTAGGCCTTGTTGTCCATTCTAGGACTGCCAGAATGCTCCAGTCCAATTACGCATAACGGAGCACGATCATGAAAGCTGCGATTCTGAAGGCGCTCGGCCAGCCGCTCGCGATCAACCAGATGCCGGATCCGGCGATCGGCACGGGCGAAGTCGTTGTTGATGTCGCCGCTGCGCCGGTGCTTTCCTACGCGAACGAAGTATTTAGCGGCGAGCGCCAATACCCGATCGATCTTCCGATGGTTCCCGGCTGCGGCGCGATCGGCCGCGTGCGTGCGAGCGGTCCGGACGCCACGCATCTGAAGCCGGGCGATTGGGTGTTCTGCGACCCGACCGTGCGTTCGCGCGACGACGCCCTGATGCCCGACATCGCGCTGCAGGGCTGGAGCGCGCGCGGCGACGGCGCCAAGCGCCTGCAACGGTATTTTCACGATGGTCCCTTCGCCGAACAGGTGCGGGTGCCCACTGAAAACGCGATTCGTATCGGCGAGATCGATCCTGACGATGCCACTCGCTGGTCCGCGCTTAACGTCATGCTCGTACCCTATGGCGGACTGCTGGCGGCCAATCTGCAAGCCGGCGAGAAGCTGCTTGTGAGCGGAGCGACCGGTAATTTCGGGAGCGCAGGCGTGGCCGTCGCGCTCGCGATGGGCGCGCGCTGCGTCGTCGCTCCGGGGCGTAATGAACGAGCGCTCGCGGACCTGGAGCGCCGCTTCGGCGAGCGCGTGCGGACCGTGAAGCTCTCAGGCAACGAAGACGAGGACCGCGAACGGATGCGGCAGGCGTCCCCCGGTCCGATCGATTGCGTGATGGATCTGCTGCCGCCCTCCGCCACGACGACAACCGTGCGCGCGGCGGTCATGGCTGTGCGCCCCTATGGGCGCGTCGTGCTGATGGGGGGCGTCGGCATGCTCGGCGGCGAGGGGCTCGACCTGCCCTATCCGTGGATCATGCGCAACGACATCACGGTGCGCGGCAAATGGATGTATCCGCGCGAAGCGGTGACGCGCATGACGGGCCTGATCCGGGCCGGCCTGCTGGATCTCGGCCACTTCGACGTGACGACGTTCCTGCTCGATGACGCCAATGACGCGGTAACCCACGCAGCCGCGAACGGCGGCCCATTCAGGATAACTGTGATCCGACCTTAGACGGCGCGGGCTCGCACCTCATACTAAAGCTGCACGATAACGAATGAGGCGTATCCACCGCTAGTTCGAATCGGTTGTCGACGATGTAGCCCCGTTGTCGAGTGGCTGAAGCTGATCGACATCTACCTCTCTGCGATCGGCGACACGCGACCCGTTTGAGACACCCGGACGCGATTGGCGACGGACTGCAATCGGGTCGATATGAGTCATCTACCCATATCAATTCGCCTGCTGTTCGTCGACCATTGCGGCCAGCAGCCGGTGCGCTGGCCGTCGGCGGACGACGGCTGCACCAGTGAGACAACCCGGTATTTGAATGCCAATTAACGTTATCCCGGAGGCGGGAAATGACGGTGCTGGTGGCTGTGGCCGGGCCATAACAGCGGTTGTTGGCAACCGCGAACGGGCGATTCGCGTGAATGCTTCTGGAGGAGGCTTGAGCGAGGGATCCAACAATTAGCTGGGACACTACACGCGCCAGCGCACATACCACATGTTCATGTCAATACGATGATGGTTGTTACCGGCCGTCGAGCGCTTCGCCGCGTAGCCGGGCACCAGCGATGCTTGGATGCGGCGTCGTGACAACGGCTGCGGCCAACGACGAAGTTATGTCGATTGCCGCACATAGGGGAGCAGAGACAAATGAACGTCATCGATACGTGGACCATCGCGTCCGTAAATAAAGTGGCCATTCACTCTCAAGGCTTCACCCCTGTAGTCGAAGCGGTCGTGAACGCGTACTTGCCCAAGGGCGTGATGTTGGTTGCACTGCTGTGGTGGGTCTGGTTCAGGCACGAACGTGCGGAAGGACCTGACGGCGAGGCCGTCCGGCGACACCAGCGCGAACTCGTCGTGATCGCCCTCGCGAGCGGCCTCATCGCGCTGGTGGCCGGCCGCCTGCTTGCGCACTACCTGCCGTTTCGCCTGCGGCCGATGTATGAACCGGCGTTGCGTGCATTCTTTCCTGAGGCCAACGTGGACGAGCCGGTGCTGCGAACGTGGAGTTCGTTTCCGAGCGATCACGCCATGCTCTGGTGTGCGGTCGCTATGGGCATTTTCCTCGCCTCGCGGCCCGTGGGGATCTACGCGCTATTGCACGCCGTGGTGCTGATCGGCCTGCCGCGCATCTATCTCGGCGTGCACTACCCGACGGACGTGCTGGCCGGTGCGGCGCTCGGCATCGGCATCACATACGTGATGAGCGCCAGGGCGATACGCACGCGCGTCGCCGCACCGATGCTGGCATTCGCGCAGCGCTATCCCGGCGTGTTTTATGGCGCCGCGTTCGTGCTTAGCTTCGAGTTGGCGACACAGTTCCAGGAGCTGCGCGTGTTGGCGCACGTCCTGATACATGGGATGTAGTTGGTCGGGAAGGTGTGGAGAGGAGGCGCTCATCACCCCCTACTGGACACGCTCGCACGCATGGCTTGGATCTGATCGGTGGAGGAAGGCGTTCAAAGCTGGATCGCCTGCTCGTGGCTTGTGGGGCCGCAACGGCCGACGAACGGGTGTCCTTTTGCCGATGGAGAACGTCAGGATTGCGGTAGAACCGCGGACATTCGTTGCCAGCAAGCGAATGTCGGTAACTGGCCGCGCTCTGCCTGTCGGCGATCGTTGGGACCGGACCCAAACCGGCGGGTCAGTACCTTGAGAAACGGATACTCAATGTTTGAACTGGGCATCATTGCAGAACGATGCCGTTGAAGAAACTACAGACGACACAATGGGGTGAGCGATGCGGGGCGCCAGTTGGCCTGTTGCGGGCGGATTTGCTGCGGAGGGCGCGGCTTGCTGCGGATCAGGAGGCGGTCATGAAGATGCGGCCGACTAGCCGGCTAAATTCCACCGGTGGCGTTGATTTGATCATGCGGCACATGTCAAAGACTGGCCCGGCATCCGGGCGATTCGCGAGACCAATTGCTTCATCTACCGAAATCCTGCGCTCCATGAGGCAGCCGGTCTTGTCATGTAAAGAGAATTCGAACTCCCAATGGGTCGCAAGAATCCCCTTGGATTTGTGGACTGCAAATATTTTGGCGAACATCACCATCTCTCAGTATTTTTATTTACTTTAATTCCCGAGCGCTTTTGGAACTGTGACAGGATGCGTCCAAAAGCTGCCGGTTTCGTGGCGTGGATTTTAGGTCAGGCATAAAGACTGCTCAATCCCCTCCGAAGCAGGGAGACCTGTCGTGGCCTATTGTGACCAGCCCGGATTCGCATCGAAGCCCGGGAAGTGATCCCAAAAAAGCCCGGATTTCCTGGGCCAGCAATTCCGGTTGTTCGAGCGCCGCGAAGTGACCGCCTTTTGGCATGACACTCCACCGGCACAGCAGTGCCGAACCCCATCGGCGCTTCGTTCAACGCGGCTTCAGTTCGACGGGCGGATCGGCACGATAGCCGCCGCCGAGCGCCTTCGTCAACGCAATCTCCTGACTAAGCATCTGACCATCGAGCGTGAGCAGGGCAACCTGTTCCGCGATCACGGGCTGGCGTGCTTCGAGCGCCGCGAGCCGGCTCGTCAGTCCGCGTTGATAATATGCTTCGACGCTGTCCCTCGCGAACGCAACCGATTCGATCCGTTGCTTCTGCAACGCGGTCTGAGCATCGAGGGCCTGCAGACGGCTGCCCGTCTGCGCGACATCGCGTACCGCGTTGAGGACGGCCTGGTTGTACTGCTCGATCAACAGGTTGCTTCCCTCGCGTGCGCCGCTCAGGTTCGCGTTGAGCCTGCCGCCGTCGAAGATCGGCAAGTACAGGCCCGGAATCAGGTTGATCTGCTGGCTTGCATGCGTGAAGAGGTCGGCGAGGTGCAATGCGTCGAAGCCGAAGAACGCCTTGATGTCGAAGCTCGGATAGAACGCCGCCTTCGCCGCGTCGATCCGGTCGAACGACGCCTCTACATACCATCGCATTGCCTGCAGATCGGGACGCCGTGCGAGCAGTTCGTATGAAAGCGTCGCCGGCAGGGCCGCCTGCGAGCGCGGCAGTGCCACGGGCTCGATAGCCGGCAAACCGTTGGGGCCCGCACCGGCCAGCGCCCGCATCGATTCGCGAAACTGCTTTATCTGCCCTTGCGCCGACACGATCTGCAGTTCGATGGCCAGTTGCTGCGCCCGTGCTTCTTCGAGCAGGGTGCGGGCTTCGAGGCCGCGCGCCGCGCGCGCTTCGTGTGCTTGCACCCCGAACACCGCTACCTCATGCGATTCGTTCAGCAGATCGATGAGCTGGCAAGTCGTTTGGATACCGTAGTAAAGCTGCGCGACATCTGTCGAGATTTCGAGTTCGACAGCGGACGTCTCGGCGAGCCGCGCATTGCTCACACCGAGCGACGCGGCGATTTGCGCACGCTGCTTGCCCCAGATGTCGACGTCCAGGCTCGCGCCGAGCCCGACGATGCCCTCGGTGTACCAAGGACCCGTCAGCCCCGCAGCCGGTTCGTTCTTCGCGAACGGGCCGAGAAAGCCGTTCGCGGAAATATGCTCGCGATCCAGCGACGCCAGCGCAGCCACCTGAAGGTTCGATCCCGCTCTGGCAAGCTCGACATCGGACTTCGCCTGCGCGACGCGCGTGCGCGCAATCACCATCGTCGGCGCATTGGCGAGCGCCTGATCGATCAGCGCGTCGAGCTGCGCATCGCGATAGCGCGTCCACCAGCGCGCGGCGGGCCAGCCATCGCGCGCGAGATGGATGTCGTCGGCGAGATTGATCTGCCCGGTCGCGATCTCGGTATAGGGCGTGCCGTTATGATGGATCAGCGCGCAACCCGGCAGCATGAATGACATCCACGCGACGCATAAAAAGCATCGACGCCATCGCCACTCGCGTAGACCCGATCGCGCATTCATGATGCCTCCCGCCGGGCCGCCCCAAGGGGTGCATCCGCCCCCCTCGGGGGGCAGCGAACGATAGTGAGCGTGGGGGCAGTTCATGTTCGTATGGCCTGTGATGAGGGCGCCGCGACGCGTGCCTCGACGCGCCAGTCCGGCAACCCCGCGACCTGCCGCGACAGTTCGTCCGCTGCGGCGATGAGCGGCCCGTCGGCCGGTTGGGTCGGTTCGACAGCTTGCGCAGCGATCCCGATGCGTTGCGGCGCGCGGGCGTCGGGCGGATTCCGGGCGAGATCTTCCGCGTATCGGTTAAGTTCGGCTGAGGCCTGTTCCTGTGTCGAGCGCACTGCATCGACCGTTCGTGGGCTCGACGATCCCGCTTGCGCCGCCAGCGTGTTGAACAGCGCATCGCCCGCCAGCATGATCTCGCGTCCCTGCGCGAGAACCGTTTGCACGCGCAGTGTCAGTTGCGCCTGCTCCACTTCCTGCCAGTCGGGCTCGAGCGCGACTCGCGACAGCGTCGCTTCGCAATCGGCCAGCACGGCCCACGCCTGCAACTGCCGCTGCGCATAGGGCAACTCGTCCCGTTGGTCGACGCCCGCCTGTGGAGTACGCAATTGTGCGGCAATGGCGCGCAGCATCGTGGCGAGTTTCTGCCGCAGCACGTCGCCCTCGCCCTCCCGCCAGAACGACATCTGCACGAAGGTCGCCACGCCGACGCCCAGCAGAATGCCCACCATCCGGTCGCGGATTTCAGTCAGATTCGTGGTTGGGCTGAACTGGTCGAGCAACGCAAGCGAGAAGGTGAACATCACCTGGATGCCGGCATAGCCGATCCTCTCCGAACCCGCCGATATCCACGCCCCGAGCGCAACGGCAGGCAACGCCATCAGCAACAAGCCGACGATGCCGTCGAGATGCGGAACGATGAACACGACCATGAACAACGCCAGCGCGCTGCCGACGGCGGCCCCGGCCAGCCGCAGCAACGCACGCTGCGTCGATGCGCCGAGGCTCGGCAGCGCGACGATCAGGCAAGTCAGCATGATCGTGTGGACGCCCTGCCAGTCGACGGCGTTGTAGAACACGTAGCAGACGAAAACGGCGAGCAGCGTCTTCAGCGAAAAACGCATGTACGCGGGATTGGTCCATGCGTCGGGCGCGACCATCGGCTCGCTCGCGGGCGGCTTGCCGGGTTCCACACCGCTTGCGACGAGATCCGCGTACGAATGCAGCGCCCGCTGCAATTCGCCTGCGGCGGGAGTCGCGTCGGCTGCATTGCGCTCTTCAGGTGTCGCCGTGCTCACGTAGCGATAGGGCTCGCCCGACATCACCGATTCGTCAAGCGCCCGAACGTTCGCGCGCAGCTCGCGCAACATCGCAAGCCGCGCCGCCGACGCGTCTGGCCAACTGAGCGGCAGTTCACTCGCACCGCGATAAAGACGCGACACTGTCGCGATGCATGCAAGCTGCAACGTCTGATGCTCGCGATAGTGGGCGTCACGCATCGCCGTGAACCGCAGCAGCTTCTGCAGCGTGAGCGCGCCTTGCTGGACGGCCGCCAGCGTAATCGGCGCGGCGCTCGTCGTACCGTCGATCGGTTGCCTCAGGTGCGTGTCCAGCGCCGCGAGTTGCCGATGGATTTCCGCCTTGAGCTGCAATTGCGGTTCGGCAGGCAACAGCAACGTATTGACCACGAGCGTCAGCGCAATCGGATAATTTACGGCGATCCATACCCACAACACCGCGCGAATCAGCAGGTCGGCTTGATCGGTCTGGTCCACAAAGCTCTGCACGTAGATCACGACGATCGCGACGATGAAGAACACTACGCCGATTTTCAGCACCCGCATGAGGTACACGCTGCCGAAGAACAGCAGGCTCGCGACGACGATGCGCAGCAACGGATAGTCGAATGTGAACTTCAGCAGCAGGATCGACAGGCCGATCCCGAGCGTGGACCCGACGATGAACATCACGCCGACCAGCCGCGTGACCACCACGTTCGACTGCGTGACGTAGAACACCACCAGCAGCGACAGTGCGAGCTCCGGCACTTCGAGCGCCATCGACACGACGATCACGATGGCGCTCGTCAGCATGCAACGCAGCATCACGTTGACGCGACCGGGGAAAGGCGCAAGCTCGCGCCTCAGGAACGCGCCGGCATCGCGCAGTGTGACAGGCAGGTAGTCGGCGGCGGCCATTGGCGCTCCTTAATGGCGCTCGCCGTCGTTGCCGCGCCCGGGTTGCAGCACGGCCACCGCCGACGTACCGACGCGAAACAGATCCGGGTTCGGATTGTCGACCCGGATCTTGACCGGGAAGCGCTGCGACACATGGACCCAGTTAAGCGTGCGTTGAATGCGCGGCAACCCGCCGGGCAATGCAAGGCCGGCTTCATCGGTCGCGACGCCATAACTGATCGAATCGACGGCACCCTGGAAACGCTGACCCGTATCGCTCATCAGGTACACCGTGGCGGGCGACCCGGCCCTGACGCCCTTGAGTTCCGTCTCGCGAAAGTTCGCGACCACATACCAGTGGCGCGTGTCGATCAATGTGAAGACGGGTTTGAGCGCCGACGCAAACTGCCCCGTCGATGTCTTCAACGACACAATGCGTCCGTCAAACGGTGCACGCACGGTCGCATACTCGAGGTTCAGTTCGGCAATCGCGATCTCCGCCATGACTACGGCACGTTGCGCGACCAGCGCGTCGACGCCGCTCACAGCCGCTGCCGCCTGCTGCGCCTGCAGTTGCGCGGCACTGAGTTCGGCCTGCGTGGCGCGTTGCGCGGTGCGCGCACGGTCGACGTCTTCCGCCGACACATAACCGTGTGACAACAGCGGCTCCATGCGGTGCAGCGTATCGGACGCCTGGCTGGCTGCGGCTCGCGCGCGCTCGACAGCCGCACGCACCGATTGCGCGTTGTACTGCTGCGCATTGACCGTGCGCTGGGTCAGCTCGATCTGGCGGTCGAGCGCGACGAGGGACGCCTTGCCCCGCGTCAGCGCATCCTGATACGAACGCGGATCGATGCGGAACAGCAGGTCGCCCTGCTTCACCGCCTGATTGTCGCGCACGGCCAGTTCGACGATGCGCCCGCTGACCTCGGGCACGACGTCGATCGTATCCGCATAGACATAGGCGTCGTCGGTGCGCGGCGCGCGATCCCACACCCGGATGACGTAGACAAGCAGCAACAATGTCACCACGACCAGGACAATGGCCGGCCATTTTCTCTTCGATGTCCCGCTGGCTGTCGTCGCCATTCATCCGCCTGAGAAATTCAATGTTGGAACAGCATCAACCAGACAGCGAGCGCGAGAAAAGCGACAAGCGTGGGATACACCACGGCCGAAGGTCCCATCAGATGGCCAGCCTGCAAACGCTTGACGATCAGATAGATGACGACCGTGAGCGCAACGCCCGCGACGATACAAAACAGCCAGTCGGGAAAGTACGCGCCGAGCACGCCAATGGATGGCGAACTTTCGCACCCTGACACGAGACCCGCGGCAATCGCGGCCATCCCGATTGCACGCTTTGGACATCTGCCTCTGGCGAGTGGAATATGTCGTTTCAAAGTCGTCCCTGCGGTTGGAATCAATGTCACACCTTGCAGCCACGCCAATGCGTTTTGCCTCAAATTTCGGGGTTTTGGACAGCGAGGGGGAAACAGGTTCAGGAGCGCCGTTCTTGTACCGGTCAGTGTGGATGCACCTTTTCAAGTAGTAGCCCGCGCTCCGCTTGTGGAGAGATTGTAGACATACTAATCGATCACAATAACGCCGAAAGAGGCATTCCGCATTATATGAATATCCAATGTCGCCGCAAGAAACAACGATATAAAATTGAGCGCTGAGCTCGTCGCCGCACCGTGCATGCCTCGACGGATTCCCAGGTTTTCGGACCTTCAAGCGATGCTATCCAGCAGGTCCAGCAACGCGTCCCCGTCGACAGGCTTTCTGAAGAAACCTAATGCGCCTCTCTGCAGATAGTAGTCTTCCGCATGCTCGCTCGGTTTGCCTGTGATAATTATGACGGGCGTGGCTGCGTCCGAATGAACCGTTCTATCGAGCACTTGAATGCCGTCAATGGGCCGCATTCCCAGGTCGGTGATAACGCATACCAGACCTGAGTGGCCGTCGGAAAAAAAATCTAATGCAGATTCGTAGGCCCGTGTTCCGTACCCGCCAGAGGCCAACAGGTTCGCAAGAGACGTCAGAACGCGTCGGTCATCATCAATCACGGCAACGGTTCGAACCGGAGGCGTGGGCATTTTTTTCTCCAGGTCCTCGAGTCCAACAAAGAATTAGCGTTAGCGTCAGACGCCGAACGTGGTCGTCGACGATGTTTCGAGCTGCAGTTTGCTTGCCTGCCTGACCAGAGTGGCAAATGAATCCGCTTGCATTTTTCTCATGATGTGGCCGCGGTGTACCTGCACGGTGTATTCGGTGATACCAAGGACTGCCGCCGCCTGCTTGTTGAGCAGGCCGCTTGCGAGTAACGGCAAAAGCTCCTGTTCACGAGGCGTCAGCGTTTGATAAAGAGCCAGGAGCGTCGCCGCATCTTCCGCCTCCTTGCGAAGAACGTGCGCGCGGGCGAGTGCCGCCTCAACCGCGCACATCAACGCATCTTCATCGACGGGCTTTGTGAGGAAGTCAACCGCCCCGCCCTTCATGGCCATGACCGTGGACGGCACATCTCCCCTTCCGGTAATGAAAATGACGGGAATCGGTGAGTCCCTGCTGACAAGCTTCTGGACTTCCAGCCCACACATGCCTGGCATTCTCAAATCCAGGATCAGACATGCAATGACATGTTGACGCGGTGTGTCCAGAAACTCTCTGCCAGAGTTGAATGCGTGGACGTCTCTTCCGTTTGCGCGCAGCAGCGCAGAGAGTGCGTCTCGCACCCGTCCGTCGTCGTCGACCACATACACCAGTTCGCTTGCAGATTCCATGGAACCCCTCTGTTGTCAGGTGAAAGCCTCTCCTAACGTCGGCAAGGCCGGTCCACGATAGTCCTGCTGAATGTCCCTCTCACGCGGTCGTGCCGACAAAAAATTATAGCCATCAGAATCGCCATATGGAAGCACGTGCAGCCGTATTGTGCATTACATGAATATGTAATGGCACCGCCAAATATGAAGTTGTAGGCTCGGAAGCTGTTGCGAAATGACCCATGGAGTCTCTTAAGGAAAGGTCTGCAAAAGCCCTGACATCGACGTGTGGGTGAACTGTCCTGGGATGAGGGGAGTTGGTTGAGGCGAGCACGAATTCGTAGTTGTCTGCTGTTGCAGCGGTGCCCGACAGTGATCTGAAACCGGAGACGGTCATGCGAATTTTTGGGCTGACACCGGAGCGTTTTGCCGTGAGGCTTCGTGCCACCGGCCATGTTGTGCTGGAGGCTATTGGCGATACCGCCAGCCATCGTCAACGTGCTGTTGCGTTCGACCTCTCTATCGGAAGGCTGAAGCTGAAGGTTACGCCGCGGGACACATTACGCACGGCCCAAATCCGGCCAGCGTGTGCTTCGATGATGGACCGGCAGATTGCCAGTCCCATGCCCATCCCTGTTTCCTTTGTGGTGAAAAACGGCTCGAATATCTTCTCAAAGTCCACATGTCCCGTACCGTGATCCTCCACGTCGATCACCACATCGTCCGCATCGCGACGCGAGCGGATCACTAGCAGCCTCGGTCGTTCCTCCGTTGCCGCTAACGCTTCGATTGCGTTGCGCACGAGGTTCACGATCACCTGCTGAATCTGAACCGCGTCCGCGCTGATCTTCGACACGTCTTCGCCCAATATTGTCTCAAGCGAAACCGCGTTGCGCTGGATGTCGTCGGCCATCAGCGTGCATACCTGAAGAATCAGCTTATTGACATCGAGATCGACCTTTTGGGGAACCGTGTGCCTGAAGAGCGCCCGAATGCGGCTTACCACGTCTGCCGCGGCATTCGCGTCGCGGAGAGCCTGCTCGGCCGAGTATTTGGCTTCGTCGATCTTGGGCGGCGTTGCAGCGAGCCATCGCACGCATGCGCGCCCATGCGCCACGATGGCCTGGAGCGGCTGGTTGAGTTCGTGGGCAATGGAGGCGGACAGTTCGGCGACAGCCGCGAGCCTCGACGCCTGCGCCAGCCTCTCCTGCGCATCGCGCAAGGCCTTCGACAGTTCTGCGCCGTCATCGATGTCGACATCGAGGCCGAAGAACTTCATCACTTGCGCGCCGGCCGCTTCAGTACCGCGTTGCTCTCGAGTGTGGTCGACTTCGAGCCTTGACAGCAGGTCCGGCTCGTCCGATAACTGCTCGAGGAGCGCGACGAGATGGTGTCGCACGCTTTCGGATCGGCGAGCACCTTCCTCGATTGCGATGGCCAATCCCGCCCACCGCGGCTCCCGATATTGCTCAGCCAGATAGGCCCGGACAATGATCTGCGCAATGAGATCGAAGTGGTCCAGGAGATACATCGAGACGTCGGCCAGAAGTTCTTTGGCAATATGCTCGTCCAACTCTCCCAGCGCGATGTAGGTACTCCAGATTTCTCCCAACCCTAGGCGCAACGCCTGAAGGAGGCTCTGCAGCGGCACGCGTTGATGCTCCCGTCTTTGGGTAATTTTCCGAAAGACGTCCATGTCCTGTGCCGATGGGGGTTCGCCCGACAACAGCGTCTCGAACCATACCTTGGCTGACAGCGCGATGGATTCGTGAACGTCCTGTTTCGCTGCCGGTGCGAGCAACTTGTATCCGTCGAGCGGCGTCAGTATCGCAAGCGTGCGTTCGACGACAAGCGTCAGATCGGCTGCGATAGACACGGTTTTTTCCCGCAAGTGATTGCTGATTCTTGGAACTTTGGCTAACACGGAAATATGTCTATCAGTAACAGGCGCACGATTTCGATTACCAAGAAGCAGCCGGTGCAGCGACTGTTACGGCTGCGCACCGACCGGTTCCCGCCTGATACGCTGCAATGGGATTCGATGCGGCGTATTATCTGGCGAAAAACGAGTCGTTCCCGGCGAAGCGCCAGTGAGCCGCCCGGCAGTGATCGACAAGCCCGCTGCGCCTTGTCCGGGGTCGCGCTTCGATCTCAATCCGGTGCACGCATGATCTCCTGGCGCGGCGCGGCCTACCATCCCCCTTTCTGGGGAGATGCCCCCATCCCCCCAGTAAGGGGGATGCGCTTCAATAGATGGGGAATGGCGGCAAGCGCGGCCACCCCCAATGACAATTGGGACTGAAAAATGCGTGTGGTTGGAGAAACGTCCGCGAGCGGGCCGCACCTTTTCCTTGCAACGAAGGTCGTTCCGCCGCACCTGCCGGTGGATTTGATCGGTCGTCCGCGGCTCATCGGTCTGGCTGAGCGCGCCGCGAGCAAACGTCTCACCGTGATCAAAGCGCCCGCCGGATTCGGCAAAACTTCGCTGGCGCTCATCTGGCTCGACCGGCTGCGCGCGAACGGTGCAAGGGTGGCGTGGCTGTCGCTCGACGAAGAGGACGACGAACCCGCGCGCTTCCTCAATTATCTGGCGCATGCGTTGCGGCATGCCTGCGGCAATGTCGGCGCTGCGGCGATCAGCCTGACTGCCGACGCCGCGTTCGTCCCTCCACACGCCGTCGTTTCCACGTTGATCAACGAGCTTGTCGCAGTCGACGACGAGGTCGTCCTGTTTTTGGACGACTATCACCTGGTCAGTCTTCCAGCAGTACACGACGCGATGTCGTTCTTTATCGAAAAGGCACCGCCACATGTGCATGTTGTCCTCTGCAGTCGCACAGATCCATCGCTGCCGCTCGCGAGGCTGAGAGCAGGAGACGACCTGCTGGAAATCGATGCGTCGGCGTTACGTTTCGACTTCGACGAAACAAGGCGCTTCGTCGAACACGCATTGCCCGGCATGCTGAACGCTTCCCACATCGAGACGCTATTTGCGAGCACAGAGGGCTGGGCTGCGGCGTTGCGCATCTCGATGTCCGTGCTGTCGCGCAAGGAATGGCAACCGGCTCAGGAGCGTAATGCGCCGTCAGGTACGTCGCGGCCGTTCGCCGCCTATATCGAACACATGTTCGAGCGGCTGCCCGCCGAAATGGTCGAGTTCATGCTGCACACGTCGATACTCGATCGGTTGAGCGCGCCGCTCTGCGAGGCGATAACGGGCCTGCGCACGAGCCAGCGCATGCTGGACGAAATCGCCGAGGGCCAGTTGCTGTTGCAAGCGCTCGACTGGGACGGGCAGTGGTTCCGCTATCACCATCTGATGGGCGAGTACCTGCGGGCGAAGCTCGAGGCAGAGCACGCCGACGAGGTGGCGGAACTGCATTGCCGCGCGCGCGAGTGGTATGCCGGGCAGGAGCTGTGGACTGAGGCAGTCAAACATGCGATCGCCGCGGGCATCACAGATAACGCGATTCGTCTTATGGAGCGGTGCGCGATGGCGCTGGTCAAGAAAGGCGATCTGCTCACGCTGCTCGGTTTGCAGCGCCGGTTTCCCGCGGGTCTGGCCGGTGCACAGGTGAAGGTTACGCTGGCGATCGCTTGGGGAATGGCGCTCGCCATGCATTTCGACGAGGCGCTCGCGATGCTGGATGCGGTCGAACATGATATCCCGTCCCACACTGGCGCCGAACCCAAAAATATCCAGTGGGAATGCCAAGCGATCCGCTCGGTCGTCGCGGCACTGAAGGACGATCCTGAGCGGGCGCTCGCTATCGCTGAGCCATGCCTCGAGCGGCCGTCTGCCGATATCTGGACAACCAATGTGGCATCCAATGTCGTGCGCTTCGGGCATTGGAAGGCCGGCAACCTCGAAGCTCTTTACGCAACGCCGTGGATGTCCTATTCAATCGAAGAAAACCAGAGCAACCTGTATTCTTCGGTCTACCGGCTGTGCCTGCTGGGACATGCGGAAATGCAACAGTTGCACTTTGGGCTTGCCGAACGCTATTTCACGGAATCGATGCGACTGGCCGAACGCTACGCCGGTCCCGATTCGATCTCCGTAGCGCTGTGCGCACCGATGATCGGACAAATCTGGTACGAACAAGGCCGACTGGACGAGGCTGAAACGCTGGTTGCCGGGTTGATGTCAGTTATTGACGTTGCGGTCTTGCTTGATAGCGTGTTGATTGCCTATCGCCTCCTCATCCGAATCGCAGCCGCGCGTTCGGACGTGAGGCAGGCGTACGCGTTGCTCGATCGGGCGCAGGCGTTGGGTTGCGCACGTCAATGGGAACGGATGACCGCGGCCGCCCTTGTCGAACGCATACGGCTATATCTTGCGGAAGGCAGGATGGCCGAGGCTGCTGCGTGCGTTGCGCAACTCGATCAGATGGCGTGCTCCAATTCCCATCCTTCACGTTCCATCTCGCTCGAGATCGAGAACTATCGGGCACTCGGGACGGCCTCTGTTGCCGCGGCCCAGCACCGGACCGAAGAGGCCACCGTGGTGCTGAGCGCCGCGCTGCAGAGCGCCGAACGACGACATGGAGATTTCCTGGCGATACGTTTGCGAACCCTACTTGCGCTGGTCTGGCTGGCAGCGAACGAACGCACCCGTGCGATCGAGGTCTTTCGCGAAGTCCTGAAGGTCGCCGCGCCCGCAGGCGTGTACCAATCCATTCTCGACGTGGGTCCGGACATCGGATCGCTGCTGCACGCCGTTTGCGAAGAGGCTCGGCACACGGCGCAAACGAACGAGCTGATCTCCTACGTCAATCATCTGCTCGATGGCTGGCGGATACTCTATCAGCCCGGCGGCTACCGTCAGCGCGACACTGAGCGCGGATCGCTGAGCTCAAGGGAGCGCGAAATCGTCGACTTGATTGCCCGAGGACAGTCGAACAAAGAAATCGCGAATACGCTCGGTATAGGAGCTGAAACCGTCAAATCCCATGTGAAGAGCATCTTCATGAAACTAGGCGTCGATAAGCGAGCTCAAGCCGTTGCACGTGCGCGGGACCTCAGTCTTGTGGGTCCATAGCAGGCCGCATGCCGAGGTTACCGGCCAGCGCGTGAAGACGACATTGCCGCACGCGCCTGCGAGATACGCGAGTGCCGCGTAGATCTCCGCACTCCCCGCTCAATTTGCAAGCAAGGGACCGTTGCGCTACAAAATCCCGCCATTGGCAGGAAAATGCAGAGTACCACTATCCAATGCGCCATCGAACTCCGAGGTTGACATGCTTACCGTGTTGATACCACGCTCGTCTCGGGTTGTCGCCCTCAGCGTCGCCATAGCTGGTGCGTCAGGGGTGGCAGGGTTACTCGAACCGATTACGGGCTGCCTCAGCCTCGTTTTGGTTGTCCTGTTCACGCACTTTTTCGGCCGCAGCTTCGGGCGTCTCGCCGCGGGTTTCGCCTCGCTTGGGATCGCCGGAGTGATGTTGGCTTCCAATCACCCTCCTCTAGCCTCCAGCGCTATCATCCGTTGCGCCGTCGCAATCGCCGCGGCATGGCTTTGTGCCGGGCTGGTCTCTCGGCGCCGCCGGCAGCCAGGCTCAACGGCCACATTGAAGGATGACCCGTTTGACCTGCCGATTGACCAGCTCAGCCGGAATATCTGGCCTCGAACCGGAGATGGTGAACTCGAAAATGAGGAAGAGCAACTCCGCCAACGAACCCAGACACTTCAAAGCATCAGCAGTCTTTTTCCCGGCCAGTTGTGGACTGCGCTGCCTGATGGCTCCGCCGAATACCTCAGTCCCAGCCTATTCGAATACACAGGCATAAAGGAAGCACATAAGTGCGACTCTTTCCGAGCCGCAATCCACCCTGACGACCTGCAGGCAAACGACCGATATTGGGACGCACTCCGGGGCGGAATCGACCCGGAAGAACTCGAGTTTCGACTCAGGCGGTCCGATGGCGAGTACCGGTGGTTCCTCTGCCGTGTCAAAGCCATAAGAAGCGACAGTGGACGGCTACTGCGATGGGTCGGTGTGAGTTGGGACATACACGACCGGAAGACTGCAGAATCCCTTCTTCGGACCGAAGAGGAAACCTATCGGCGAATTGTGGATAGTGTGCCGGCATGCGTATGTGTCGGTGGACCCACCGGCGAGCTTGTCTACGTGAATAAAGTGGGCGTTGCCGCGCTGGGAAGACTGATGGAGGAAATAGTCGGTGACGGATGGATGGCTTGCATTCACCCCGATGACGTGCAGGCCGCCCGACAGCAATGGAAAGCGTGCATTGCCGCGTGTAAACCGGTCGATCTTGCCGTGAGGATGCGGCAGCACGATGGCGTATACCGCTGGCAGCATCTTCTGGCCGAGCCATCACGCTGCTCAAACGGAGACGTCATCAACTGGTACCTCATTGGAATAGAAATCGAAGAGACCATCAAGGCTCAACAGGCACTAGCGGCAAGTGAGAGAGAAGCCAGAGAGCTCCTCGACCGATTACCGGGCCGCTTCGCTACCCGCACAGCGGACGATTTCGACTTCGTCAATCAGCAGATTCTTGAGGAAACCGGAACAACTCTTAAAGGCATGCAGAATCTCGGCTTTTTACGATTTATTCACCCCGATGACCGCGACAGAGTAAAGGAAGGCTATCTTCGCTCTGTTCGGGAAAAGAGCACGTACGATACGACCTACCGATGGGCAGACAGCGACAGTGATTATCGATGGCGTCACTCGCGCTCCGTTCCTTATTTTAACGATGACGGAAGTGTCTACAAGTGGTATGCCGTGAACATGGACATTGACGATCTCTACAAGTCCAAAGAGGTCATCCGTGAACGTGAAGTTCAACTGAACTGGCTGGCGGAGACTGTTCCTAGCCTGCTCTGGCGTACAGACTCCCATGGCCGCCTGGAATATGTGAACAAGCGCACTGAAGACTACACTGGACTACGGCTCGATGATTTGATAGCGAACGGCTGGCTTCACCTCGTGCACCCGGATGACTCTGCATCAACAATTGAAGCCTGGCGGGATTCCCTCGATAGCGGGAGACCTTACGACTCTGTCCTTCGACTCCGCTCAACCGACAACACGTATCGCTGGTTTCAATGCAAAGGCACTCCCATGCGGGATGCCCACGGTGATATCGTGAATTGGTATGGTCTTTCGACGGATATCCACGAGCGGCAGTTAGTACAGGAGGCCCTTCGCAAGGAAGAGCTTAATTTGCGAAGGCTCGTGGACGCATTGCCCGCGATGATCTGGAGGGCCACACCGCAGGGAGACGTCGACCGATGGAATCGGCAAATGCTAACGTTCATGGGAGAGAGCGGGGGAAAATTCGACAAAGAAATGTTGCTTAACCGCATCCCGGAAGCTGAACGTATTCGCGTCCGCTCGCGCTGGAGGCGAGCTGTCCAGGAAGGTGCGTCCTATGAGGACACGTACCAGGTTACTGGCGCCGACGGGAAACTGCACTGGTATCTCGCTCGCGGCGAACCGTTTCGCGACGAAAGCGGGCAGATCCTGCACTGGTACGGCGTAGGTACGGACATCAACGATCTCAAGCAAACGGAAGCGGTACTCGAACAGCGGGAGTATCAGCTACGCGAGCTTATCGAGACCATCCCGGCCATGCTCTGGTGTAATGACCGACAAGGCAGGCTCACCTACATCAATCGGAAAACCTCCGAATTTGTTGGCCTGGGCATTTCGCAGCTTGCGGACTCCGGCTATCAGAAGACTTTCCATCCTGACGACCTGGACAGCCTGCTTCATGCGTGGAGACACGCGCTCGAGACTGGCGAACCGTACAACCACGTCGCCCGGCTTCGCGGAAAGGACGGGGCTTACCGGTGGTACCAGCACACTGCGGAAGCAATGAGAGACTCCGGCGGCAACATTGTCCAATGGTACGGACTCAGTCTGGATATTGACGAACCGAAGCGTGCAGAGGACCGGCTCAGACACACTCAGGCCGAACTCGCTCGGGCAACCCAAATTGCCACGGTTGCAGAACTCTCTGCGTCCATCGCACACGAACTCAATCAACCTCTCACGTCCGTTATCGCCAATGCGCAGGCTTGCAAACGGTGGCTCGCAGCGTCTCCGCCAAACTTGACGGAAGCCAGGGCTTCCGTGGAAAGCGTAGTTCGAGATGCCCGTTCGGCGGACGAGACGATGCAAAGCATCCGCGCGCTGTTCAAGCGGCAATCATTCCAGAAACGGAAACGGAATGTGAAGGACATGGTCCTCGGAGCCGTACGACTACTACGGGAAGACGAAACCAGGCGTACCGCCGACCTCGATTTCGACTTGCCTGATGGCCTGCCTCCGGTCTTCGTCGATCAGATACAGATTCAGCAAGTCCTTCTTAACCTCATCACGAACGGGATAGAAGCCACGGAAAACTCGGGACGCATACCTAAGATTCTCATTACCGCAAGTCCCCTTGACGACCGGTCCGTGCTGATCGAGGTCATCGATAACGGTTCAGGCATCGCCGGTGGCGACAGCATATTCGACGCATTCGTTACGACCAAAAGCAAGGGAATGGGCATCGGGCTCGCGGTGTCCCGCTCCATAATCGAAGCTCATGAGGGTCGTCTTACTGCTTCCAATAATGAGGGTTACGGTGCAACCTTCAGCGTCGTCCTGCCAGTCTTGCCTGTCCAGATTTTCCAACAGCAGGTGGGCGCCAAATAATGCATCCGGGGCGATTTTTTCCGGTCGCCCGCCGGCTACCCGGTCACCATCCGAACCTCGCTTCGACGCCCGCATGATGCATCCGCAAGGCGGATGCCAACGGCTTCCCCGCGCGGCTTAAGTGCGAGTTTCACCATGCCGCACGGGCACTACAACCTGGGTCAAGCGTCCACAGAAACAACATATAACGTTGTGCTCGGCCAAGACATTGCATGTTTATGTAATCCGAGGCACGTCCAGGTGCCTGGCCTCGTTTCTCAACAAGCGTCGAGCACCATTAGCCTCGCTGGGCTGATTCCAGATTCATGTAATAGCCGTCCTTCGCTTCGCTAACTACCATCAATAACATGGCATTACGAACCGTTCGATTCAGTCACTACGGCTTGGTGATTGCATCCGACCTATAGTAATTTTTAACCTATGGAGATGTGAAATGGCGACGATAGCTGCCGACTACATGGTGGGTGCACTAGTAAATGCCGGAGTGAAGCGCGTGTTCGGTGTGGTGGGGGATTCGCTTAATGGATTCACGGACTCCCTGCGCCGGGATGGTTCGATTGAATGGGTTCACATGCGGCATGAGGAAAGCGCAGCCTTTGCTGCTGGCGCCGAGGCTCATCTCACGGGGCAACTCGCAGTCTGCTGTGGGAGCTGCGGCCCGGGGAATCTGCACCTTATCAACGGCTTGTTCGACTGCCATCGGAGCGGTGTTCCTGTTCTCGCTATCGCCGCGCATATCCCAAGTACGGAAATCGGCCTCGACTATTTTCAGGCTACCCACCCCGAAGTGCTGTTCAAGGAATGTAGTCACTACGTCGAACTCGTCCACAGCCCCGACCAGCTACCGCAAATTCTGGGCCGTGCCATCCGGACGGCAGTTGCGCGTAAAGGCGTCGCTGTTGTCGTCGTACCTGGAAATGTGGCACTCGGGCCTCTCACAAAACCTGTGCCGAACTGGAGCGCGCCCGCCGCTCCAGTGATTCACCCATCGAACGACGACGTCGCGGAACTCGCACGCCTTTTGAACCGGTCGTCGCGAGTGACGTTGCTTTGCGGGGCGGGTTGCAAGGACTCCCACGCTGAAGTCGTGGAACTCGCCCGCAAGCTGAAAGCGCCAATCGTTCACTCGCTGCGAGCAAAGGAGTACATCGAATACGATAACCCGTTCGATGTGGGAATGACGGGCCTCATCGGGTTCGCCTCCGGTTATTCCGCGATGAAGAGTTGCGACATGCTTCTGATGTTGGGTACCGACTTCCCTTATCGACAGTTCTACCCGGAGAAGGTGACCATCGCGCAAGTCGATACAAGGGCGGAAGCGCTCGGCAATCGATGCCCGATAGAACTCGGCGTATTGGGAACAGTGAAAGATACGCTCAATGAACTTCTTCCAAAGATTCAGGAGAAAGCGGACAGTAGCTTCCTGAATCGCGCGCTCGACGACTATCGCAAGGCTCGCGAGAGTCTGGATGAGCTGGCGGAGCCGGAAGCGGGCAGCAGCACCATCCATCCGCAGTACGTGACCCGACTCGTCAGCGAACTAGCGGACGAGGACGCGATCTTCTCCTGCGACGTCGGCACCCCTGTCGCGTGGACGGCCAGATATCTGAAGATGAACGGCAAACGACGACTGGTCGGTTCGTTCAATCACGGCTCGATGGCCAACTCTCTGTTGCACTCGATTGGCGCGCAGGCCACTTTCCCGAAGCGACAGGTGATTTCGATGTCAGGCGACGGCGGCTTCACCATGATGATGGGTGAGTTTTTGACGCTGATTCAAACAGGCTTGCCGGTCAAGGTCGTCGTGCTCAACAATGGAACGCTGGGCTTCGTGGAAATGGAGATGAAGGCCAGTGGGTTCATTGATACAGGATGTGACCTGAAAAATCCGAACTTCGCCGCGATGGCCAATGCGATCGGAATCAAAGGCGTGCGCGTCGAGCACCCTGCGGAACTGGAAGGAGCCCTACGCGAAGCATTCGCCCATCCGGGCCCGGCTCTCGTCGACGTAGTGAGCGCACGCCAGGAGCTCGTGATGCCTCCTGCGACCACCGCCGACCAGACTTACCACTTTGGGCTGTTCATGCTTCGCGCCGTCATGGACGGTCGAGGCAAGCAGCTCATCGACCTCGCAAAGGTCAATCTGTTCCGGTAGTGCAGTCCGCAGGCGTGTAGGTACCGTTATCCAAACTATGGAAATCGAACCATGTCCAGCAAGTTCGTAAGCACTGCAAATATTCCGGCGAGCCGCGAGTCCATACACATGGGTTTCGTCATCGCCTGGCTTTTCTGTGCGGCGTTCTACTTCATGCAGTACATGCTGCGTTCCGCGCCGGGTGTGATGGTGCCCGAGTTGAGTGCGGCGTTCGCCCGCGACGCGCTGGGCGTGGGCGCACTCGTCGGCCTGTACTACTACACCTATGCGCTGTTCTCGATCGTTTGCGGTGCGTTGCTCGATCGGCTCGGCGGCAAGGCCGTCATTCCGGCCGGCATCGTTCTCGTTGCCGTCGGGGCGGCACTGTTCGGCCTCGGCACCGTGGAGGCCGCGCAGATCGGCCGCCTGCTGCAAGGCGCGGGTTCGGCGTGCGGGTTCATCGGCGCGGTGTATCTCGCCACGCATGGCTTTCCCCCGCGTTCTCTCGCGACCGCCGTAGGATTCACTCAATGCTTCGGCATGCTGGGCGGCTCCGCGGGTCAGTTCGCCGTTGCGCCGCTCATTCACGGAATCATCAAGTGGCAGCAGTTCTGGTGGCTGTCCGGCCTCGTCATCTTTCTGATCGCCGTGCTGGTGTTCTTCGCGACGCCGGCAGCCCATGACGACAGCCTAGCCAGCCAGGGCTCGTGGATGAAGATGTTCGTGCCGTACAAGGAAGTGCTGTCCAATCCGCAGTCGTATCTTTGCGGTTTCTGCGCCGGCCTGCTGTTCTTGCCGACGACGGTAGGCGACATGATCTGGGGCATTCCGTTCCTGCGCAACGGTCTCGACGTCAGCTATGCGGAGGCTGTCAATCGCGCGAGCATGGTGCCGCTCGGCTGGGTGATCGGCTGCCCGCTGTTAGGCTACCTGTCTGACCGTCTGGGCCGCCGCAAGCCGGTGTTGATCGCCGGCGCGCTGCTCATGCTTGCGTCGGGCGCAGGCATTTTCTATCTGCCAACCGGTGTGGCGCCGCCTTACGTGCTCGGCCTGCTGCTCGGCATCGGCTCAGGTGCGGCAATGCTGCCCTACACGGTGATCAAGGAAGTCAATCCGGACAACGTGAAGGGCAGCGCCAGCGGCGCGATCAATTTCCTGGTGTTCACGTTCAGCGCGTTGCTCACGCCCGCGTACGGCAAGCTGCTCGCCCACCTCGCGAACGGCGGCTCAATGAACCTGCCGGTGTTCCGCGCAGCCGGCTCGTGGCTGCTCGGTGGCATCGTGCTCGCCATGGTGTTTGCGATGTTCATGCGCGAGACCGGACCGCGCGGACGCTCGAACATGTGAGGCTGACCATCCAGGCCAGCGTTTGGGGATGCCTATTTCGGCACGTCACGTTGATTGCGCGCGGCATCTTTTCAGGAAATCAACGTCGCTACCTGACGGGACTACGCGCAACGATCGTTTGACCATGTCATGCGGCTTTCCGTTGCTTTTCAGGTCAATCGCCGGAACTCCCGTTTGTCTAATGAGAATCGAGGAATCGCATCATGCAAGCTCCCTTTGAAGCAGACAGAACGTGGCAGTCAACGATCGCGCTCCTCTCGAGCGAAGGCGAAATACGGCGGCCCATTATGTCCAGTCGCGTCCGCCCGATGTGCGGCGAAGACTACTTTTCGAAATGTGCCGTCCGGGTTCTGGAGCGCAATAGACAGACCTCGGCAACGGTTGCATGGAGCGACTCGACCTCCTGCTGTTACGGCGAACAGTCATGGCGGCGCTGCATCGCGAGGAAAGCCGGGATTTGTGCCCTGAGTGGCCAGACTATCGCAACAGGCGATGCCGTGTATCGACCCAGGCTTGTTCAACCTGCACCGCGAAACATCGAAGCAATGATCCTGGCCACAGTCATGGAAGCTATCCCTGTGGAGGAACGTGTCTGACGGTTCAAATCCGGCTCTTCGTCAACACCGCCGCGTCTGCCAGGCATCACGATGCACGAAAGCGTGCTGGAACAACAACCTCGCGTTTCGCTTCGCGAAAAGCGGCACCGGCGGCAAGATCCAGTGGGGATCGATCTCCCGACGAATGGGATCAGCCTTTCCGACCAAGCGCGGCAGCGACGATCGCGACCTGCACGCCAATCATTCGCCGCATGTCTGCGCCATCGCGGGCGATTTCCTTAAACCCCTTGATAGCAAACACAATCGTCTCGGCCAGGTCCCCGGCTGCTATACCTAAGCCCGATTCGGCGAGTGGTGCGCTGATGATTTCCGTCAGCAAGTCTCCAAACGCGGAAAATCCATTGCAGACGGACGCGAAACCCAGATCAAACATGTCTCTTGCGTCCGGGTGTGCCTGTACCAACTCGAATCCCTCTGCTCCCCACGCCTCACAGGCATAGCGCAGCTTTTTTTCGAACCCGCGATAGCGAGGCAATCGCCGGCGAATCTCGCTCAACTTGTCAACCACCATCGCGTCCACGACTGCATGAAAGATCGCGTCCTTGTCGGGAAACGCCAGATACAGCGTCGGACGAGACAGACCCGCCGCTTGCGCGATGTCTGCCATCGTCGTGCGCGCATAGCCATATCGTAGAAATACGCCTATCGCCGCCTGGACCACCTGGTCACGGCGCGTTGAAGTTGCTTCGCTCATGACGTCGATTATGACACGTCAACGGCACGACACTTTGACGAAAACTGTCGAATGAACTAGACTGAAACTGACAGTTTTACCAAAACTGTCAATTCGTATCGACCATCTATTGACTCAGGAGATACACGTGGCCAGTCCCAAAGTGTGGTTCATCACCGGTGCGTCGCGTGGCTTTGGCCGTCGATGGGCAGAAGCAGCGCTGGCACGCGGAGACAAGGTTGCAGCTACTGCACGTGACCTGCAATCACTCGAAGTCCTGCAAAAACAATACGACAAGGCCCTGTTGCTGCTCCCGCTCGACGTCACCGACCATGACGAAGTTGTCCGTACCGTCAAACGCGCGCACCAGCACTTCGGACGCCTCGATGTGATCTTGAGCGTTGCCGGTTATGGCTATATGGGCGCCATCGAGGAGGTCAGCATTCAGGACGCCCGCGCCAACTTCGAGACCAACGTCTTCGGCACGCTGTCTGTAATTCAGGCCGCCCTCCCTCTTCTTCGAGCGCAGGGATCGGGACATATCCTGCCGGTGTCGAGCGCGGGGGGAATCGTTGCCTTCCCGACGGGTGGTATCTACGAAGCGACAAAATTTGCCGTGGAGGGTTTGGCCGAAGCACTTGCCGGCGAGGTGGCCGGATTTGGGATCAAGGTAACGATCATCGAGCCGGGGCCGTTCTCCACGGACTTCATGAATGAATCGTCCATCCGGCAGGCACTGCCGATGCCGGCTTACGAGTCGGTACGTCAACACCTCGCGTCGATGCTGTCAGCCGACGCCTTTGGCGATCCTTCCGCAACTGGAGAAGCGATTCTGAAGGTGGTCGATGCGCCCGAGCCTCCGCTTCGTCTCATCCTCGGCAGCGCAATGCTTCCGTTGATCAAACAGGTCTACGCGGAACGCCTGAAAGTTTGGGAAAGCTGGGAGAACGTTTCGAAGGCCGCGCAGGGCGGCCGCAACTAAAGGGATTCACCATGTCTGATACTTCAAAAATCTGGTTGGTAACCGGCGCTGCACGCGGCCTTGGGCGCCTCATCAGCGAGGCAGTCCTAGCCGCGGGCGATCGTCTTGTCGCTGGCGCCCGCGATCCAGAACGCCTGGGAGATTTGGTCGAGCGCTATCCAGACAGGATTCGTCCCGTCGCACTCGATGTCACCAACGAGGTTGCCGCGCAACGCGCGGTCGACCACACGCTCAACGCCTTTGGTCGCATCGACGTGCTGGTTAATAACGCGGGTTATGGCCACACCGCTCCGTTCGAGCAAATGACAACGCAGGATTTCCGCGATCAGGTAGAAACTAACCTCTTCGGTGTGGTCAACCTGACCCGTGCAGTGCTGCCAGTGATGCGCAAACAGCGCGCTGGTCATATTTTCCAGGTGTCATCGGCGGGAGGCCGCACGTCGGCGCCAGGATTGTCTGCCTATCAGGCAGCGAAGTGGGCCGTCGGCGGTTTCAGTGACGTGGTCGCGAAGGAGGTTGCTCACATGGGCATTCGCGTATGCACGCTGGAACCCGGAGGGATGCGCACCGACTGGGCCAGCGAAGCACGTAGCGGCAACAATAACCTGTTGCCCGACTACGAACAGTCGGTCGGCAATATGCTCAGGCTCCTGGAAGCCTATGGCGGTCACGAAATCAGCGACCCCGCGAAGATCGCGGCATTGATCGTTCAACTGTCACGTCGCGACACGCTTCCGTTGCGTCTGTTGCTCGGTGCCGATGCGCTGCACGTCTGCAGTCTCGCAGATGCTGAGCGCGCCGAGGAACAAGAGCGGTGGCGCGAAACCACACTTTCTACGCATTTCCCGGATGCACAACTACCGGAAGGGCTCGATTTCCTGAAGAAGCCCAAATGACTATTGCCTGACTAGAACCGGTATCCAATTCCAAGAAAGACGATCACCGGATCCGCTGTGATGCGCGTCTTGCTGGACAACACCGTCTGACCGTTGGCGGCCACGGAACTGACCGTCGCATTTGTCTTGAGAGACAGATAGGTCACCGACCCAGTCGCATACCAGTTCTTGCTGATATTGTAAGACGCGCCCGCGGTGACCGCGGGGTTCCATGATGGACTAAGCGAGGCCTTGACCTGTCCGCCCGGCCCTGCTATCTGCTGTAACGCACCACTGAATGTCGAATTAAGATTGGTATGCGAGAACCAGGTATAGTTCCCGCCGATACCGACGAACGGGCGCAGCTTCGTCTGCGCGTCGAAGAAGTAATACTTCAGGAACAGAATGGGTGACCACGACCGGGTGGTGGCGAGCGGCGCCAGGTTCCCCAGATTGAGTGATGGCCCACCCGCACCGAATGGTCTGGCGTTGCCCTGCGCATAGAGCTGGAGCTTGGGTGGTATGCCCGCCGCCAGGTCAAAAGCAATATGGTCCGTGACGAAATAAGTGGTCGAGAGCTCCAGGGTGAACGTGTTATGTATCTGACCACCCGTGCCCGTTGACGTGAATGTGCCGAAAGCCGAACTGCTCTGCAACGATGTTGCGGAAGACGGGCCAAAGTCGAGCCAAACTCCACCCACGCTGGTTATGAGACTGCCCGCGCTCTGCGCCATCGCACTGGAACATATCGCACCCGGTATTAACGCAAGGCATACAAGTTTTTTCATCATGTCTCTTCTAATTTATTTCGGATTACATATTAGTATTTTCATACCGACGTCTTATCGCATCGCCGCTCAGAACTGCTCAGAACTGCTCGATTGGGAGGCTCGACCCGCTCGACGCGCCGCTGCGGATCGCCTCCAGAAGTGCATTCGCCTTGGGCAAGACCTTGTCGGCGTAGAAGCGCGCAGTGGCAAGCTTCGCGCGATGGAAGTCCGGGTCTTCGTTCGCTGCGGATTTTTTTGACGCAGAAAGCGCTGCGCGCCCCATCTGCCACCCGCCGCACACGTATCCGGTGAGCATCAGATAGTCGACGGAACCGGCAAGCGCTGCGTCGAGCTCAGTTGCCAACGCGTGCAACATCCAGGCGGTAGCATCGTCGAGCGCCTGGACACCGGCCGCGAGCGCCGTGCCAATGGACTCCACTTGTGTATCTTTGCTGCGCTTCAGCTCCAGCGCGGTCTGACGCATCTCCGCAACCAGTTCAGCCATCCCCGCGCCCTGATCTGACGCGAGCTTGCGGCCTGCGAAGTCGGCAGCCTGGATGCCCGTCGTGCCCTCGTAGATCGGCGCGATTCGTGCGTCGCGCAGGAACTGGCACGCGCCCGTCTCTTCGATGTAGCCCATCCCGCCGTGCACCTGTACACCCATCGACGCAATCTCGACGCCCAACTCCGTGCACCATGCCTTCAACACGGGGATCAGAAGATCGACACGCGCCTGGCGACGTGCACGCTCACCGGCGTCCGGGTCACGGTGCGCGCGGTCCATGTCCGCGGCCATCACGTATGCGAAAGCACGCATCGCTTCGATCTGGGACTTCATCGTCATCAACATGCGCCGCACATCCGGGTGATGAATGATCGCCACGGCGTCACCCGATTTGCTGGCTGCGAGCCGCCCCTGGACGCGTTCCTTCGCATATTCGCGGGCCTGCTGATAAGCGCGTTCCGCCACCGCAAGCCCCTGGATACCCACCTTCTGGCGCGCCTCGTTCATCATCGTGAACATATGCGCGAGACCTTTGTTCTCCTGCCCCACGAGATAACCGATCGCCCCACCCTGGTCCCCGAAGCTCATCACGCAGGTCGGACTCGCGTGAATGCCGAGCTTGTGTTCGAGCGATACACAGTGCACGTCGTTGCGTTGCCCCGGAGATCCATCGGCATTCAGCAGGAACTTGGGCACGACAAAGAGCGATATGCCGCGCACGCCCTCGGGCGCATCCGGCGTGCGTGCGAGGACGAGATGAATGACGTTGCCCGTCATATCGTGATCGCCCCACGTGATAAAAATCTTCTGGCCGTAGAGGCGATAGTGGTCGCCTTCGGGTACGGCCTTGGTGCGCACGGCAGCGAGATCCGAGCCCGCTTGCGGCTCGGTCAGGTTCATGGTGCCCGTCCACTCACCGCTGATGAGATTGGGCAAATAGCGTCCCTTGAGTTCTTCCGACCCGTGCTGTCTCAGCGCCTCCGTGGCGCCCGCCGTCAACAGAGGACACAGTGCGAATGCCATGTTGGACGAATTCCACATCTCGACGGTCGCCGCACTCAACAACTCGGGCAGCCCCTGGCCGCCAAAATCCGGGGCACCGGAGAGGCCGCTCCAGCCGCTTTCGACGAACTGCCGGTAGGCTGTCGCGAAACCGTCCGCTGCAACCACGCCGTCCTTCGCCAGGCGCGCGCCCTGCTCGTCGCCGGGCTTGTTGAGCGGTGCCAGCACTTCGGTCGCGAGCTTCGCCGCCTCGCCGAGCACAGCCTCGGCGAGTTCGGGTGTCACCTCCTCGAAGCCAGGCAGCAAAGACAACTCGCCGAGACCGGCCAGTTCCGTCATAACGAAGCGCATGTCGCGCAGTGGGGCAATATAGGTGCTCATCATGGTCTCCGGAATCAGTTTTGTTGCAGTTTGTCCAGCTCACCGGACAACTCCGGCAATACCTTGAAGAGATCGCCGACGATCCAATAATCGGCGACCTGGAAGATCGGCGCCTCCTCGTCCTTGTTGATCGCGACGATCACTTTCGAGTCCTTCATGCCGGCCAGATGCTGGATCGCGCCGGAGATACCGACCGCGATATAGAGTTGCGGTGCAATGACCTTGCCGGTCTGGCCCACCTGATAGTCGTTTGGCGCGAAGCCGGCATCCACGGCAGCGCGCGACGCACCGACCGCTGCGCCCAGTTTGTTGGCGATATCCTCAAGTAATGCGAAGTTTTCACCGGAGCCCATGCCTCGGCCGCCCGAGATCACCCGCTGCGCCGATGTCAGCTCAGGGCGCTCGGAGCGGGTCAGTTGCTGGCTCACGAAACGTGAACCCGGGACCTCGACAGCCGGCGCTAGCGATTCGATCGCCGCCGCGCCGCCTTCGGCCGGCGCCGCTGCAAAGGCTGTCGTGCGTACTGTCATGACTTTGATACGGTCCGCGCTTCGCACCGTCGCCAGCACGTTACCCGCGTAGATGGGGCGCACGAATGTATCGGCGGACTCGACGGCAACGACGTCGGAGATCTGCGCGACGTCGAGCAGCGCCGCCACGCGTGGCATCGCGTTCTTCGCGGTTGTGGTGGCGGGCGCCAGCACGTGGCTGTAGTCGGCCGCGACCGTCGTGATCAGCGCAGCCAGGTTCTCGGCTAACAGATGCGCGTAGTGTGGCGCATCGACGACCCGCACGCGCTTCACGCCAGCGACGCTGGCGGCCTGTTCCGCGACGGACGCGCATTGCGATCCGGCGACAAGCACATGAATGTCGTCGCCAAGACATGCGGCGGCGGTGACGGTGTTCAACGTCGCAGCCTTCAGCGTGTGATTGTCATGTTCTGCAATAACGAGTATGGACATGGTTCCCTCTTCCGTTTCAGATGACGTGCGCGACGTTCTTCAGCTTCGCCACGAGATCTGCGGCGTCGGCGACGCGAATACCCGCCGCGCGTTTTGTCGGCTCAGCGAGCTTCAGCGTCGACAGCCGCGGTGCGATGTCGACGCCGAGGGCATCGGGCGTCACCACATCGAGCGGCTTCTTCTTCGCCTTCATGATGTTGGGCAACGTCGCATAGCGAGGTGTATTGAGCCTGAGATCGGTGGTCACCACCGCCGGCAGATCGACCTCGATCGTCTCAAGTCCGCCGTCGATCTCGCGTGTCACGGTCGCCTTGCCTGCTTCCACGCTCACCTTCGATGCGAAGGTCGCCTGCGGCCAGCCGAGCAGCGCTGCGAGCATCTGGCCGACCTGGTTCGCGTCGTCGTCGATGGCCTGCTTGCCGAGCATCACGAGTTGCGGCTGCTCCTTGTCGACCAGCGCCTTGAGCAGCTTCGCAACCGCAAGCGGCTGCAACTCGGCGTCGGTCTGGACGAGGATGGCGCGGTCAGCGCCTGTCGCCATCGCCGTGCGCAGCGTTTCCTGGCAGGCCTGCACGCCGCAGGACACGACCACCACCTCTGACGCCGCGCCAGCTTCCTTCAAACGCATTGCCTCTTCCACGCTGATTTCGTCGAAGGGGTTCATCGACAGCTTCACATTCGCGATGTCAACAGCGCTGCCGTCGGCTTTCACGCGGACTCTCACGTTCGCGTCGACGACGCGTTTGACAGCAACCAGTACTTTCATTGCCTACTCCGTTTCGATAAAGGACTTCGCCACGCCGGCCATGTGAACCGATCGATCGAGGTTTTGTTTTGTTCGTCAGGGATGTGCGCAGCGGGCCCGGGTTTGTGCAACGCAATGCGATTCGATGCGGGTAGACATGTCTCCTCCCTCAAGGTGTGGTTGGGCGTATCATTTCGTGAGCAAAACACCAGTTCAGGCCGCGCCTGCCGAGGGGCGACTCCCAGTGACAGGTCGTCGTGCCGCACCGTTGTCCAGCTGTGGAACTATGTGTCTCCTCGCTGGAATCAATGGTGTCTGAGTGCGGCGCCGCGCAAAATCCCCCTTACAGGGGAGCGCGATTGCATGGACGGGAAATGGAAGTCAGGGTCAACCCGAATGTCTGGAGCCACTGATGCACGTGATAGAAGCGTCGTCCCTGAACAGGCCACCTCTCTTCCTCGCAACGAAGGTGTTTCCGCCGCGCCTGCCCGCCGGATTGATCGATCGGCCACGGCTCGTCGTGCTCGCCGGGAAAGCGGAATACAAACGGCTGACAGTAATCAAAGCGCCTGCCGGTTTTGGCAAGACATCGCTTGCGCTCACGTGGCTCAACGGGCTGAATGCAAGCGGCGCATATGTCGCGTGGCTGTCGCTCGATACGGAGGACGACGAACCCGCGCGCTTCTTCCATCATCTGGCACAGGCGTTGCGCAACGCCTGCGCCAGCGTCGGCGCATCCGCGCTCAGCCTGACCACCGAGGCGTCGCTCGTGCCTGCGCACTCAGTCGTGTCGACGCTGATCAACGAACTCGTCGAAGTCGACGACGAGGTCTATCTATTTGTCGACGACTATCACCTGATCAGCTTGCCCGTCATTCACGATGCAATGTCGTACTTCATCGCGAACGCACCGTCGAGCGTGCATGTCGTGGTCTGCACGCGTACCGATCCACCGCTGCCGCTCGCCAACCTGAGAGCCAGGAACGACCTGCTGGAAATCGACGCGTCGACACTCCGTTTCAACTTCGACGAAACACACAGTTTTGTCGAACAGGAATGCCCAGGCGGCCTGCGCGCCGCCAGCGTCAAGTCGCTGTTCGCGAACACCGAAGGCTGGGCAGCGGCGCTGCGAATTTCTGCCTCGGTGCTATCGCGGGACGAATGCAAACCGGATTGGGACGTGGGCGCGCCGTCCGGTGCTTCCCGGCCGTTCGCCGCCTACCTTGAAGACATACTCAAGCGTTTGCCAGCCGATATGGTCGGGTTCATGTTGCGCACGTCGATACTCGACCGCCTGACGGCGTCGCTATGCGAAGCGGTAACCGGCATTGGCGCGGGGCAAGGCATGCTGGACACGATCTCTGCGCGCCAGTTGCTGCTCGAACCGCTCGATATCGAAGGACGCTGGTTCCGCTATCACAATCTGATGGGCGAGTACCTGCGCCGGCGGCTCGAAACCCGGCATCGCGATGAAGTGGTGGACCTGCATCGTCGTGCGTGCCAGTGGTACGCCAAAGAGGAGCAATGGACAGACGCGGTCAAGCACGCAATCGCCGCGGGCGATACGGAAGACGCCGTCTCCCTGATGGGTCACTGCGCGATGGCGCTCGTCACAAAAGGCGACCTGCTCACGCTGCTCGGCTGGCAACGGCAGTTCCCGGCGCACCTGATGCGCGGGCAGATCAAGGTCACGCTCGCGATCGCGTGGGGGATGGCGCTGGCGATGCGTTTCGACGAAGCGCTCGCGATGCTGGATGAGATCGAGCGCGACGCTGGTTCTGGCCCGAGCGACGCCTCCGAAAACATCCGCTGGGAATGCCAGGCGATCCGCTCGGTGGTGGTCGCACTACAGGACGACGCGCCGCGCGCGCTTGCTATCGCACAGCCGTGCCTCGACCGGCCGTCGACAGACAGCTGGACCACCAACGTCGTCTCCAACGTCGTGCGCTTCGGGCACTGGAAAGCAGGCAACCTGCAAGCGCTGTACGCGACACCGTGGATCCCCTATTCCATCGAGGAAGACCAGCGCAATGTGTTCGCTTCGGTCTACCGGCTATGCCTGCTCGGCCACGCGGAAATGCAACAGATGCACTTCGCGCTCGCCGAGCGCTATTTCACCGAGTCGATGCAGCTCGCCGAGCGCCATGCGGGTCCGAAATCCATCTCGGCCGCGTTGTGCGCGCCCATGATTGCGCAGATCTGGTACGAGCAGGGGCGGCTCGACGAAGCGGAAGCGTTGCTGGTCGATCTCATGCCGGTGATCGACCTGGCGGTCCTGCTCGATAGCACCTTGATCGCTTATCGGGTGCTCGTGCGGATCGCTATCGCGCGCGCCGACGCCGAACAGGCCTATGCGCTGCTCCATCGGGCGGAGGTCCTGGGTTATGCACGCCGATGGGACCGGCTGATTGCCGGCGTCCTCGTCGAGCGCGCGCGGCTCTATCTCGCGGAAAGGAGGATCGCGGAAGCGTCGGCATGTATCGTGCAACTGGATCAACTGGTGCATGCCCGTTCCGCCGCTGAGAACGCAGTCTCGCCGGAGGTCGAAACCTTCCGTGCCATCGCGGTGGCCTGGGTGGCGATGGCCCAGAACCGGACAGAGGCAGCCCTCGGGTCGTTGACATCCGCTCTGCGAAGCGTCGAAGAGCGGCACGGCGACTATCTCGCGCTGCGCTTGCGCACCGTGCTCGCGCTCGTCTGGTTGGGTGCGAACGAACGGACCCGCGCCGTCGAAATCTTTCGCGAAGTCCTGAAGGCCAGTAACGATATCTACCGCTCGATTCTCGACCAGGGGCCCGAAATCGGGCCGCTCCTGCTTGCGGTTCGCGACGACACACGTTCCACCCCACAGACGAAGGAGAGCGTCGCTTACATCGATCGCCTGCTGGACGGCTGGCGAGTGCTGTATGAGCCTGCCGCGGGCCCCAAGCGTGACATGGAGCGCGAGCCGTTGAGCGCACGGGAGCGCGGCATCGTCGAACTGATTGCCCAAGGGCAGTCGAACAAGGAGATCGCGCGCACCCTGGGGATTACGCCAGAAACCGTCAAGACGCATGTCAAGAACATCTTCGTGAAACTGGCCGTCGAGAAGCGCGCGCACGCCGTTGCGCGCGCACAGGCAATGGGACTGGTCGCGGCCGGCTAGCGCGCATGTCACCGCGTCTCACCGCATGATGGCGAGTATGGCGGCGTGAAGCAGCACGCCGACCATGCCGCCCACGAATGTGCCGTTGATCCGGACATACTGCAGGTCACGGCCGATTTCTGCTTCGATCTTCCGGCTCACTTCACCCGCATTCCAGCCTTTTACGACCTCGGTGATCAGCGCGGACAACTGGCGCCCGTAGCGCACGACAAGTTCACGCGCGAGCGCGAGCCACCACGCGCTCAGCTTGTGTCGAATCGCGGGCTCGCGGCTGATCCGCTTGCCGAGTGAAGCCAGCATGCTTGTCAATGCGTCGCGCACGGACGATTGCTCGTGACCGAGATCGGCGGTCACACGTATGCGTAAGCGCTCCAGCAGCACGCGATAATAGTCTGCATGCCTGAAATAGCGGATGCAGTCGTGCATCAGCGACTTGCCGAAACGGCGGTGTACGGCCGATGTCTGCAATCTCACGGTCAGCGCCTGCAAGGTCTCATCGAACTGGCGGCGAAGCGCGTGGTCCGGACTCGCCGCCGCTTCATGGAGAAGCGCAATGATGCCTTCGATAAATTTCCTGACGATATAGTCGTCAAGCGGCGCGGGCGTGTACCTCGACGTCTCGCTGAATTTGGCCTTGATCATGTCGACGTTCGCCGTCAGCCACTTCTCCAGAGCTTCGAGTCCGTGAACCAGCCACGGCTGATGCCGCTCGCCTTCGGTCAGTACTTTGAGGACGTCGCCGGCCACGCGGGATACGTCGAGCGTACGCAACTGCGGTATCACCAGACGGTCGAAAAACCACTGGAGGTCTGCTTCGTCAATGCCCTCGAGTAATCCTGCAACGGCGTCCGCCACGATATCGGCGACCCCGCGGCTGTTCGCCGGCTGCGCCAGCCACCGGGCAAGCGCCTGTGCGGCATCGTGGCCGCTCAGCCTGCCGATGATGAGCTCCGGTGCCAGGAAATTTTCTTCGACGAAGCTGCCGAGGCTCTCGGCAATGCGCTGCTGGTTTTGCGGAATGATCGCCGTGTGCGGGATCCGCAAACCCAAAGGATGACGGAACAGCGCGACGACTGCGTACCAGTCCGCGATCGCGCCGACCGTGCCGGCCTCCGCAAACGCGCGCGGCCACGCAAGCCATGAATGGTCAGCCTGCCAGGCGACACACGCGAACAGCAACGCAATCATGAAGGCGAGCAGCCACATCGCCGTTCGCCGCATGCGCTTCAAGCCGCTTGCCTTGCGGTCTTCGCCTGCATTCGCAATGGTCGGCCGCATACCATCGCGATCGCCGTCGCCCGCAAAGAAACTCAACTCGCCTCCTGCCGGAGAAACCTGCGCACCACAGGCGCGACTTCATTCGCGCGCGAGATAAGAAACAGGTGACCGTCGTCGATCACATAGAGCGTCGCATCGCGGATACGGCCGGCGAGAATCTTCGCGTTGGTCAGCGGCACGATCGGGTCGTCGTTGCCGTGCATGACCAGTGTCTTCTGGCGCAACGCACCAAGCCACGGCAAGCTGCTCCAGCCTGTCGCGGCCAGCAGTTGATAGATATAGCCGCGCCCGCGCGGCGGCTGGATGTGCTGGCTGTGCGCCTTCAGCAGCGACGGATTGCGCCGGTAAGCGCCCCCGTAGATGTCCGCGCCCACCTGTTGCAGGTAAGCGGGATCGGTGTAGCGGCGCGGCCCGATCAGCTTTGACAACACTGACAGTTTGGCCGGCACCATGATGACGCCAGGTGAGGTTGCCGCAAGGATCAGCCTGCGGCAGCGCCCCGGATACAGACGCGCAAACTGCTGCGCCAGCGCGCCGCCCCACGATACGCCGAGCACATCGACGGCCCCCTCATGGCCCAGCCGCGTCAGCAACTTGTCGGTCAACACGGACAACGTGGAAAAGCGATAAGGCACGACCGGAGCAGGCGAGCCGCCGACGCCGGGAACGTCGAAGATGATGACGCTCACATCTTCGAGCGCCGTGACGAACGGCTCCACCAGTTCGAGGTTGGCGCCGATGCCGTTGAAAATGAGCAGCGGCGGCGAAGCGTCACTGCCGTGCCACGTTGCGACACGCAGTATCTGACCGTCCAGATCGATCATCTGGATTTGCATACTGCAAGCAGACTCGGGGTTCGTGTGCATTTCTTGTTTCCGGATCAGCTTCTGGAAGGACAATCATTCGAGGCGTCGGCATGTCGCATCGGCTGTGTCGAATTACTTCTTCGGCATTACTTCTTCGGCTGAAGGAGCGTCTTCAATTCCTCGACGTGCTCGGCGACGCGCTTGGTGACCACCGCGAAGCTGTCCGACTGCGCACGGTATGCCGTGTCTGCGAGTTCCTGCATGTCCACCAGCGCCTTTTGCAATGCCTGCTGGACCACTTCGCCCGTGTTGGCGGCGGGCTGGGCGCCCGACTGGCCAACGCGGCTGACGAGCGACTGCAATTCGGTCAGTGTCGTGCGGAGGATCTCCGACTGCTTCTGAGCTAGCGACTGCACGCCTGCAATCGCGGTCGTATTGGCTTCGGCGATCGCCTCGATGTCCTTGCGGCGCGTCTCGAGGATCGCAGCGACGTCGATGCCCGGCAGCTTGAACTGTCCAATGACCTTTTTATATTCAGCGAAAATTCTATTCGAATTGGTTGAATCCATCATCAGTACTCCAATTAAACTACATTAAGAAAATGTTGACCACTGTGCGGTCAACGAGTGTGCCGGAGCGTGTGCCTTATGCTTCCACGACATACGTTCCCGGTGCCTTCACGCCCGAGGGGTGCCGCTTGTTGCCGAGCGTCGCCGGTGCGGGCCGCCGCTCGTCGGAATGGTCGGCGAGCCACGTGCGCCAGTCGCCCCACCACGTGTCCTTTTCGGCCCGGGCATTGGTGAGCCACGCGTCGGCATTGCCGGCCAAATCGCGATTGAGGAAGAACTTCGCCTTCGGATTGCCCGGCGGGTTGATCAAGCTCTGGATATGACCGCTCGAACTCAGCACGAAGCGCGTGTCGCCGCCGAACGTGCGCGCCGTGTTGTACACGCCCTTCCACGGGGTGATGTGATCGGTCATGCCCGCGACGACGTATTTGTCGCACGTCACGTTGGACAGGTCGATCGGCGTACCCAGGACCGTCAGCGCGCGAGGCTTGCTGAACAGATTGCCCGTGAAAATATCGAGAAGTTGCCCATGCATCCGCGCGGGCAGCCGGGTCGCGTCGTTGTTCCAATAGAGGATGTCGAAAGCGGGCGGCGTTTTACCGAGCAGATAGTTATTGACCCAGTAGTTCCAGACGAGATCGTTGGGTCTCATCCACGCGAACACGCGGCCCATTTCTTCGCCGGCGAGCACGCCCTTCGATGTGCTGTTCTGCTTCGCGGCCGCGATGGCTTCCGGCGTTGCAAAGAGACCGAGCTGCGAGTCAGCCGTATTGTCCAGCACGGCGACCATCAGCGTGGCGGCATTGACGCTCCTGTCACCCCGGCTTGCGAGGTGGCCGAGGAGCGCCGAAATCGTCATCGCACCCGAGCAGGCGCCGTGCAGGTTGATGTCGTCGCTGCCGGTGATATCCCGCACCGCCCCGATCGCTTCGAGGAGCGCGGCAACATAGGTATCGAGGTCCCAGTGACTCTGCGCAGCAGTAGGATTGCGCCAACTCACCACGAACACCTGGAACTCGCTCTTCACCAGATAGTCGACGATGCTCTTGCCTTCGGAGAGGTCGAAAATGTAGTACTTATTGATCTGTGGCGGCACGATCAATTGCGGGCGGACGTACACATGCTCGGTTGCCGGCGTGTACTGGATCAGCTCGAGCACATCGTTGCGAAAGACCACCGCGCCCGGCGACGTGGCGAGATTTTCGCCCACCTTGAACGCCGACCTGTCGACTTGCGCGGGCATCCCCTGGTTCTGCAGCATGTCCGTCACGAGGTTCCTGATGCCGCCAAGCAGGCTCGCACCACCCGAATCGATGACCTTCTTGAGCGCGGCCGGATTGCCGAGCAGCGTGTTCGTCGGCGACATGGCGTCGGTGTACAGCGACAGCACGAACTGCGCGCGTTCCTTGCTCTTCGCGTCGAGCGCCGAGCGGTCGACAAACCCTGTCAGCGCGTTGCGCCACGCCACGTAACCTTGCAGCGCCATGCGGTAAAGCGAATTGTCCTGCCACGCAGGGTCGGTGAAGCGCTTGTCGCCCTGAGGCGGCGTACACTCCGCGCTGCCGGCAAGCACAGCCATCAGATCGCGCGCAAGCGCCGCCTCCTGCTCCATGAGCAAGGTGGGTTGTCGCAACGCCTGGGCGCCAATCTGTTGCGCGGTTGCCAGAATGTCACGCGGGCGCAGTCCCACGAACGGATTCGGTCCGAGTATGCCTTCCGCGGCAGACGCCGCGAGGTCGTTCTGCTCCTCGCTGCGTGCCGTGCTTTCGTCATTTGCCGCCATCTTGCCGCTCCTCAAACATCTCTATCCCCTTCGCCAACCCGGTTGCTTGGCGCTTACGAGACCAGCATCGCCAAGGTCTCGGCGATGAGCGCCGGCTTCTCCTCGCCCTCGATCTGCAGTTCGTTCATCGTCTTGACGACGATCCGGCCGCCGCCCTTCTTTTCCACCGACATCAGCGTCACGCGATTTCTCACTCGCGCTCCCGCCTTCACCGGTGTCATGAAGCGCACCTTGTCCAGCCCATAGTTCAGCCCGGCCGATGCGTCCTCTGGAATGGTTCCGATCTCGATGGCGAGCGCCGCCAGTAGTGAAAGCGTCAGATAGCCGTGTGCGATCGTGCCGCCGAACGGGCTTTCGCGCTTCGCGCGCTCCTCGTCCACGTGAATCCATTGCTTGTCGCCCGTACACTCGGCGAACGCATTGATACGTGCCTGATCGACATCAACCCAGTTCGACACGCCTAGTTCGCGGCCAACGAAGTCGTCGATGGTGGCGACGCTGTATCCATTGATGCTCATCGTGTTTGCTCCTTGGCGCTGGTCAGGCGAACTGCTCGCGCAGCCCCTTCTTGTTGATCTTGCCAACACTCGTTTTTGCAAGTGCATCGACGAACTTCACGACCTGCGGCACCGCGTATTTCGAGATCTTCCCGGATGCGCTGAACGACAGTACGTGCTGCTTGATATCGTCCTCCGTGACTGCCGTCCCCTCCTTGAGCACGACCAGGGCTACCGGCCGCTCCCCCCATTTATCATCCTTGATGCCGATGACGGCCACTTCGGAAACGCCCTCGTATTGCGAGATCAGGTTTTCTATTTCGAGCGATGAAACCCACTCGCCGCCGGACTTGATCACGTCCTTTAGACGATCGGTAATTTGTATGTTGCCCGTCGGATCGATATTGGCAATGTCTTGCGTATGGAGATAACCGCCGGCCCAAAGCTGTTCAGAAGCCTCGGGATTGTTCAGATATCCCTGCGTGAGCCACGGTGCCCGAGCGACGATTTCGCCGGTGGCTTTGCCATCGTGGACGAGCTCGTTCATGTCGTCGTCGACGACACGCAGGTCAACCAGGGGAACAGGCCGGCCGGTCTTGCAGCGCAGGCGAAGCTGCTCGCCGGCGTCGAGCTTTTCGGCTCCGGGCGGAAGTTGCGCGAGACTGAGTACAGGGCACGTTTCCGACATCCCGTAACCGACGAACACGTCGATGCCCCGGTCTAGCGCCGCTTGGGCGAGGCCTTGCGGCAACGCGCCGCCGCCGATGATGATCTTCCACTTGCTCAGGTCCGTCGCCATCCCCTCCTCGCACGAGAGCAGCATGTGCAGGATCGTGCCGACGCAATGTGAAAACGTGACGCCCTCGTCGCGAACGAGGCGTGCGAGCCGGTCCGGTGAATAGCGCCCGGGATAGACCTGCTTCACACCCAGAACCGTGGCGATATACGGCATGCCCCATGCGTGGACATGAAACATCGGGGTGAGCGGCATGTACACGTCGCCACGATGGAAACGCTGTCCCGAGACAGGGCTCGCCAGTGCCGCCATCAGGGTGATGGTGTGCAGAACCAGTTGCCGATGCGTAAAGTAGACGCCCTTGGGAAGACCGGTCGTACCGGTGGTGTAAAACGTCGTTGCACGAGTGTTCTCGTCAAAGTCCGGAAACGCGTAGCTCGTGCTATTGCCCGACAGCATCGCCTCGTATTCAGCCGAGAACGGAATACTGTGTGCACAAGCTTCGCTGCCTGACTCATCGATCCAGATGAAAGTACGCACTGTTTCCAGTTTGTCCTTGATCGCTTCGACGACAGGCAGAAAATCAGTGTGGACCAGGAGGATTTCAGCGCCGGCGTGATTGATCGTGTAGGCGATTTCTGCCGGGGACAGACGCACGTTCACGGTCTGCAAGACAGCGCCCATCATCGGAACGGCGAAATAGCATTCGAGATAGCGGTGGCTGTCCCAGTCCATCACTCCGACGGTGCTGCCGTGCTGCACGCCAAGTTGGCTCAAACCGTTGGCGAGGCGTGCGATACGCTCGCGCAACGTCGCATAGGTCATCCGGAACTGATCCCGGTAGACGATCTCCTCGTCCTGCGCCTGAACGAACGGCGTGAGCAACAACTGCTTGATCAGCAACGGATAGGCGTAGGCGGTGGATCCTGGCGTCTTGGCTTCGTCCTGCATCTATATCTCCTCTAGTCCAAAAATGGATTGCAAGCTGGATTGCAGGCGAATGCTGATCTATTTATTTTTCTCGGCCTGCTGTGACATCCCGTTGCGACAATCATGCAAGTGTCAGGACTCGGGCAGCACCCCCTGAATGGGGGAGTGCCGTGAACTTAAGCGGGGGAGGCGGAAGCGCTGCGTATCTAATGATTTACAAATCTCATCACAACAATCAGGGGCGACTGTTGAATGGCATCGGTTGATGCACCTATGATTGGATCCAGCAATGGCCAACCGGATCCTTCCATGCCCATGACACATGTACCGATGCGCAGCGGCAAGTCTGCGCAATTTGGCAGCGCTGTCCTCAAGGGAATACACGAGACCCTCCACGAGGCAATGGGCGTTCACCCGGAGGCATTCTTCATGACCACCACGGAGCACGAAGAAGCCAATTTCCTCGCAAACATGACCTTTCCGTTCAAACGGAGCCCGAATCTACCGCAGCGCGCTGAGCCGGTGCAGTTGTCGTCCCGACATGACTCGCTCCTACCCACATACCCATATTCCTACTGATACTTCGTGGACAAATTGCGCGGGAGGAGCCGGGATGGGGCAAGCACGTTGTTACCCACAAATCCCCGTGGAATCAGCGATTTATGAGAGTTTTTGGGAGGTGTGGAGGAACTCGATTGGCTTCCGGAAAATTAACCAAATAACGTCCGTTTCGGCCATCTAGGTACCGGTTTTCGAGGCCGGAAGACTCGGATTGCTCACCAAATAACTTCCAGGTTCGGCATTTGTTAACCATATATCTTCCTTGATACCGTGCCGTCCCAGAACAGGATCCCGGCAACGGCCAACGGTGCCGAGCGCCCCCACCGGCGGTTCTTCGGGGGCGGTCATTCGAGTTGGAGTGCCGGCAAGGGCGAATGTCTGCTATCTGGCAACGTGCTAGAGGCTGTCAGTCATGAAGCGGCATTGCACATACCGTAGCTCGGGATGTCATCTCAAATACAAGGAACGGCAAAAAAATGACCACTCGAGTAGTCAACAAAGCGCTGAGCCGACGCGGCCTCGGATGGGTGAGTTTATTTCGGCGAAACGCCTGCGAGGAGGTCGGGTGTAACTCGGCGCTAACTGGCGACATGCTCCCCCGCTCTCTCAAAGCAGCAATCACGGGGGATTTGGGGGCAAGCTGTTGACACCGTCAAGGAACTCCATCAACGCAACGAGTTCGAAACCGGTCAAGCTTATGAGAGAGGAGGTTACGACCGTCCTTGAACGTAATCCGCTGTCTTCCAGCAGTGCAAGGAGAAAGACCTACGTGACAACGCCGTCCGTGTCGATCATCCGCACCCAACCCGTGGACAGCCGCCTGACGGCGGTACCGTCGTTGCCCACCGGCGCTTCGCCTTCGGCCTGACGCGCCGCTACGCGGCTTGCTTCTATGAGATAAAGCAGCCGATTTATCCGCAACCCGAAGCGGTTACCCAGACAACGTGAGGCTGCCAGGAAGTCGCGCGCCGCGCTTCCTGAGCGCATTCAAATACACGGCCTCATCGTACGGTGTTCGCGTTTGCCAGCAGCGGTACAGGATGCGGATCCACTTGAACGCCAGGGCTCGGAGTGCCACGTGGTGGGAGTTACCTTTCGCGCGCTGCTGCCGGTAGTAGGCACCCGCCCAGAATGATCGGCTGACGGTCCGGCCGGCCCATTCCACGAAGGTCTGGCGCAGGAATTTCGGGCACTGTCGCCGCCAGTGAACCCAGCTCTTCTTCCCGCTGCGCTCGGTCACCGGCAATGGCCGCATCAAGCCCGCAGGTGGGCGCTGCGATTCTTTGCGCGGCCGGATTGTACCGATTGACGCCGTTCAAGCGAGCTTGTCTCACGCACCGCCGAAGTCCACTCGGGTTTCTAATGACTCACTGGCGCGACGGGACGCCTGGCGCGCTGCAGATGGGAATGCGTCATGGCGCATACTGTCTCGGGTTCTGCTGGGCGCTGATGTGCGTGCTGTTCGTCGCAGGGGCGATGAATCTTGTCTGGGTGGCGACCCTAGCGCTGTTTGTCTTCTTGGAAAAGATCGGGCGCCGCGGGCGCCGTTGTGGCGCGCGCGGCTGGCATGGCGATGATCGTAGTCGGGGTTTTGCTCTTCGTTCGCATTCATTGAATCCCTCCGTCCTTCTGAAGTTGCGTCGACACGCTACACCATGATGAAGCCGTGCCGCATACCGAACATCACCGCTTCGGTGCGGTTCGTCGCGCCTAACTTGCCGAAAATGGAGGACACGTGAAATTTCACTGTGTTATCCGAAATGTCGAGTTGCCGCGCGATCTCCTTGTTGCCAAGTCCTTCAGCAAGCATCGCCAGTACTTCGATCTCGCGTAAGGTCAGCATTTCGAACGGCACCCCGGACGCCGCCTGCCGCAGCGGTTTCCGTGCGCCCAGCAATCTCCCGAGGATCTCCGGCGACAGTACGTAAAGGCCCGCGGCCGCGGCTTCGATGGATGCGACGATTTCGCCTGGCATCGCGTCCCGTGGCAGAATCGCCGTCGCGCCGCCCGGCAAAGCATCAAGGATCCAGTCGCTGTCCGCCTCGTCGGTCAACAGGACGAGCGCCGATGGCACGTGCCCCAGGTCGAATCCGGCCTTGAGTGTGTCGCTCGCCTCCGGCTCCACGTCGATCACGACAACATTCGGGACTGAACCGGCAAGACAGTCGGCTAGCATTTCAGCGTCGGCTGCGCTGCCAGCGAACCTGAGTGCCGGACTGGCCTCGACAAGCGCTTGCAGGCTAGCGCGCACCCGCGGCGAATCAGCAATAACCGCGACCCGGACGGGGCTCATCTGTGCCATCTGTGCACTCGACTTTTGACCAGTTCCTTCGCCTTACCGGCACGAATCCGGTTGCGGGCGTTCGCCCACGGTAACCGAACATTCGTTGCGTTCACCGCCCCGGATCAGCGCAATCCTCAAGCGCTGTCCGCTACTCCCGGAGCCAAGCGCGGCGTGCAGGTCGTCCATATCGCGGCAAGGCTTGCCGTCCAGTTCTATCAGCACATCGCCTATGAGCACGCCAGCCTCCTCCGCTGGACCACCCGGCGCGAGCGAATTGACCAGCAATCCATGGTTGGAAGACAGGTTCATTTTCTTGATCCACGCATCCGACAGGTTCACCCGCTGCGTGCCGACGCCAAGGTAGCCCCGTGATACGCGCCCTTTAGCCAGCAGTTCCTCGGTGACACGCTCCACGGTCATCCCGGGGATCAACATGCCGACGCCACGTGCAAGCGCCGATGTGCAGATGCCCATGACCTGCCCGTGCACATCCGCTAGGGCCGCCCCGGAAAACCCCGGGTGCAGGCCGCCGTCCAGTCGCACGAACGCATCGAGCTGACCGCCCCTCCAAGTGCGCCAGGGACCACCGGCGCTACCGATCACGCCGAAATCGGCACTGGCGCCGAACCCGTCCCCCCGCGCGACCGCGAGCACAAGATGACCTGCCTTGAGCGAGCGGGCGTCGCCGGACTCGACTGGGGCCAGGTCCGCGCCGTCCAGTTTCAGCACGGCGACATCGGTGCCAGTATCCCGGCCCGCGAGGACCGCGGCGACCGTACGGCCGTCGGCCAGCGTGACTTCGATCCCGTCCTCGCGTCTGAGCGTGTGCGCAGCCGTGACGACGATGCCATTACGCCAGATTACCCCACTTGACGGCATGCGGTGCCGACCATGCACCGCGACGACGCTCTGCCCAACCCGCTCAACGATTCGCGCCAGTCTGTCGGAAAAATCCTGCAGCGAATTTCCGCTGGATGTTGAGGTTTCCATATGATTTCTCCCGCCATTTGAGACACGACCCACTCGCGCCTCACGCCGCCCATTGCGCACGGATCCTACGCGAGCAAAGTGGCGACGAACGGATTCAGAATGGCAGATCGACAATGGGCGCACACCACCCGAACGGGTAGTCGGTTGGATGCGGTCGCAAGAACTGTCGGTTCGGAACCGGCTCCTGAATAACGGCCGCGATCAACATTTTGAGCATATTGGGAAACTCGCGGGAAGGTCAAATATACCGGGCGCCGAGTGAGACATCACACAAGCGGGTTTCGAAGCCGCGTCTGGGCGAGCGCACCGCTTCCTGGTTCACCGGACTACAATTGTTCATCTGGCATCATCTGCCGCAAGTCGTTGCGTGGTTGCGCGTGGGCTATGAGGATTGTGTTAATAACCCGTTCAACCACGCTCCTGGCAGATCGCCGCTAGACACGCCGGGGCACCGCCGGCCATGACTGACGGGCCAGCAAAGGAGCACGGTCTATGCGGTTGCAAGTGAAGTCCGGCGCGCGTTGGAGACGCACTGCAATCACGATTGCGGTCGTCATCGTTGGCCTGATTGTCGTCGGGCGCATCACTGGCGTCCTGGTCGACTGGTTGTGGTTTTCTTCGATCGGCTATATCGACGTTTTCTGGACGGTTCTGTCCGCCCAGGCGCTGCTCTTTGTCGTCGTGTTCGCCGTATCGACAGGCGCTATTTGGGTGTCGGGGTTCGTCGCGCATCGTTGCGCGACGAACCCCGGACCCTCGCGAACGTCAGGCGCCTTTTCGTCCAGTGCATCGGCGGCCATCAGCGAACTGGCCGACCAGGTCGCGCCGCGCATTCCCTGGCGCTCCGCCATCGCCGGCGTCGCCGTCGTCTTAGGGCTGCTCATCGCCGTTGGTGAAATCTCGAACTGGGACATGGCGCTTCGCTTCCTTCATCAGGTGCCCTTTGGCGAGCGCGATCCGATCTTTGACAAGGACATCGGCTTCTATCTCTTCTCGCTGCCCGCCTATGTTGCGCTCAAGAATTGGCTGCTGCAGTTGCTCTTCTGCAGCGCGGTCGTTGCAGGCGTGGTCTACGGGGTGCGCGGCGACATCGCGCTTGATCAGTCGTCGCGTGGGCTCTCGCCAGCCGCAGCCGCTCATGGTTCGGCACTGCTCGGTTTGTTCTTTGTGCTGAAGGCGTGGTCCTACGGGCTCGACCGCTTCTTGCTGCTGTACGGCGACAACGGCGTCGTGGTCGGCGCCGGGTATACCGACGCCCACGTCGAGCTACCGGTCCTGCGACTGCTCGTCGGCGTTGCCGCTGCCGCATCCGTCGTCTCGTGGGCCAATATGCGCTGGCGGAACTATCAAATTGCTGCCGCCTCGGCCCTACTGGTGTTCGGCAGCTCGTTTGCGTTTGCCGTGATCTACCCGGCGCTGTTCCAGCGCTTCTATGTCAAGCCAAGCGAGCTACAACTGGAGATGCCTTATATCAAACACAATATCGCGCTGACGCGCAAGAGCTACGGCCTGGAACAGATCGCGGCAAAACCGTTTCCGGCCGAGCAGGGGCTGAATCTCGCCTCGCTCCAGGCTAATCGTGCGACCATTGACAACATCCGCCTGTGGGATGTGCAGCCGCTGATGGATACCTACGCCCAGTTGCAGGAGATCAGGACCTACTACAAATTCCTCTCCGTGGACATCGACCGCTACCGGCTTGGCGCCGGCTACCGGCAGGTGATGCTGTCGGCGCGCGAACTGGAGCCGGCGATGCTTCCGGCGAATGCCCAGACCTGGGTGAACCTGCATCTCCTCTTCACCCACGGCAACGGCGTCGTGATGTCGCCGGTTACCGAGAAATCCACAGAGGGGTTACCTTCCCTCTATCTGCAGGATATTCCGCCCGTCGCCAACGGTGGCCCGGCCATCCGCGAACCGCGTCTCTATTTCGGTGGGGGCGATCAGGGCTATGTCATCGTGAAGGGCAGCGTACCCGAGTTCGACTATCCCAAGGGGAAGGACAACGTCTACACGACTTACAGCGGGCGCGACGGTGTCGCTGTCGGCAGCATGGTGCGACGCGGCCTCTTTGCCTGGCAGTTCGACGACCCCAACATCCTGCTTACCGGCTACATCACGGACCAGAGCCGGATCCTGTTCCACCGTAACATTCAGGACCGGGTGCGCACGATTGCCCCGTTCCTCAGCCTCGACCGTGACCCCTACATCGTCGCGAGCGACGGGCGCCTTTTCTGGATGCAGGACGCCTATACCACCAGCAGCTGGTTCCCCTATGCCCTGCCGGGTATCAGCGACGGAGGCAATTACATCCGCAACGCGGTCAAGGTGGTGATCGATGCCTATAACGGTACGGTCGACTTCTATGTCAGCGATCCGGTCGATCCGATCCTGCAGACGTACCAACGCATCTTCCCGGGTCTGTTCAAGCCTTTGGAGGCGATGCCAAAAGACCTGCGGCAGCATATCCGCTACCCCGAAGATCTGTTCCTGATCCAGGCGCAGCTCTACCGCGCCTACCATATGGATGCACCGGAGGTCTTCTACAATCGCGAGGATCTTTGGCAGTTCCCCCGGGAATTGGCCGGCATCGATGGTGGAAATGCCCCCACGCCGATGACGCCTTACTACACGATCATGCGGCTGCCCGGGGCGCCGCGCGCCGAGTTCGTCCTCATGCTGCCGATGGTGCCCAGTCAGCGCGAGAACATGATCGCCTGGTTGGCGGCGCGTTGCGATCCGCCCGAGTACGGCAAGCTCATTGTCTACACCTTCCCCAAGGAGAAGCTGGTCTATGGGCCGTTCCAGATCGAGGCGCGCATCCAGCAGAATACCGAGATCTCGCAGCAGATCTCGCTGTGGAACCAGATGGGCTCGCGCGTCATCCGCGGCCATCTTGTGGTCGTGCCGATCGAGAATTCGATCCTCTACGTCTCCCCGCTCTACTTGCGCGCGGCGTCCGGTCAGTTGCCCGAGTTGAAGCGGGTGATCGCCGCCTATGGTGACCGTGTGGTGATGGAGGAGAACTTGGGCGAAGCCTTGGCCGCGCTCTTCAAGGAGGCCGCCCCGGTGGCATTGCCCCGGGGCACGGCGGACGTGCGCGCCCGCGAGGCACTCGCTCATTATGACCGCGCCATCGAACGATTGAAGGCGGGAGACTGGAGCGGTTTCGGCTCGGAACTCGATGCCCTCCGGCCGCTTCTCGAGACGCTCGGCGCCGGCCGTTCCGAGGATCAGAGGTGATCTGAGTGTATATAAAAGAGCGCCCACTTAACGCAATGGGTCGAGAGTACGCGTTCCGTTTTCCGAAAACCGACGTTGCCAGTTGACGGTCAGCACTTGGTCGCGAAGGACCGGATTGGCCGACAAGCAGTCCCCGCCCTCTTCCGTCGGGATGGCTTGCAGAGAAGCACTAAGGTCTCATCTGAGTTCGACCACTCGAAACGCGTCTTTGTCCCTCTACCCTGCGCCAGCTCCAAACCGATTGCCGTGATAACCCGCGTTATCGCCGCCATGCGACTTTGACCGTCCTCTTAAAACGACGGGATGGCGTTGGCTGCCCCCACTCGACCGACGCTTGTCCGCCTGATCGACCGATTGTTGATGGGAAACACGGTTGGCCGTAGATCCTCTCTCAAGAAACTGAGCAGAGAAAGTTTGTCCTCACGTAGTCGGCGCGTTTGGCTGGAGCTGAAATCCGAGGGCCGAAGCACGACGCCTGAGGGCGGCGATGCTGCGCTTCCTTTGCTGTTCCTCGTAACGCTGCTGCCCCTGGTCAACGAAGGCTTCGCCGCGCGTGAGCATGAAATACACAATGCGTGCAAGCAGATCAACAGGGCCGCCGCGCCGCGCGCGAGAGGGCCGCCGAACTCATCGCGCAGCCTTGATACAACGGCTGCGCCTGCTAACCAAAGAAGAGATCGCATGATGGAAAAATGCACACTCGGAGAAAGCGGGCTTGAGGTATCCGCTCTCGGCCTCGGCTGCATGGGAATGAGCTGGGCCTACGGCGCCGCGGGTGACAGGCAGGAGATGATCACGCTGATCCGCAACGCGGTCGACCTCGGCGTCACATTCTTCGATACGGCCGAGGTCTACGGCCCTAAGGTGAACGAAGAACTGCTCGGCGAAGCGTTGCAGCCAGTGCGCAAACAAGTCGTGATCGCGACCAAGTTCGGCTTCGAACTCGATCCCGCCGGCGGCCCGATGCCGGTGGGCGTCAACAGTCGCCCCGAGCACATCAAACGGGTGGCGGATAAAGCGCTCAAACGGCTGCGCACTGACTACATCGATCTTTTCTACCAGCATCGTGTCGATCCGAACGTGCCGATCGAAGATCGTTGCGGGAGCAGTCGCCGATCTTGTCAAGGCGGGCAAGGTGAAGCATCTCGGGCTTTCGGAGGCGAGCGTCGCGACGATACGCCGGGCACATGCGGTGCATCCGGTCACGGCCGTGCAGACCGAATATTCGCTGTGGACCCGCGATCCAGAGGCGGAACTGCTTGGTGCGCTCGAGGAACTGGGTATCGGCTTCGTCTCGTACAGTCCGCTTGGCCGCGGCTTTCTGGCCGGCGCATTCAAGCGCGGTGACGCGCTGGCGTCAGACGACCTGCGCCGTCGGCACCCTCGCTTCCAGCCCGACGCGATGCAAAAGAACCTGTCGCTGATCGACAGCCTGACCGACATTGCCAGCGGCAAGGGCATCACCCCAGGCCAGCTCGCACTTGCATGGGTGCTCGCGCAGAAACCGTGGATCACGGCCATTCCCGGTACGCGCAAACACGTGCGGCTCGAAGAAAACATCGCATCGGCCAGCGTGACGCTCACACAAGCCGAACGCGACGCGATCGAAGCCGCCATTACGGGGCACGCCGTGGAAGGCAAGCGCTACGGCGACAACGAAATGTCGATGCTCAATCTATGACGAGCGCAAAACGAATGGAGAAAAGATGATTCCCAAACGAAAGCTGGGCCGGCAAGGCCTAGAAGTTTCGGCGATCGGGCTCGGCTGCATGGGCATGTCCCATGCATACGGCACGTCCGACGAAGCCGAATCGATCAGCACGATTCATCGCGCGCTCGAGCTGGGCTGCAATTTTCTCGACACGGCCGAATTCTATGGGCCGTTCGTCAACGAGGAACTTCTGGGCCGTGCGCTGCAGGGCCGGCGCACGGAAGCGGTGCTCGCGACCAAGTTCGGCTTTGCCATCGACAATCCCGAGCGCAAGGGAACCGACAGCCGGCCCAACGGCTCGCTGTCCCACAACGGAAAGCGCTCCGTCGCTACCTGCATTGCCTAGTGATGCATGTACGGTGACTGCTTCGCACTCCCGGATGCAACCAACCGCGCACCCGACTCCGTCATTCCCGACATCACGCCGCCGACATCCGACCGCGCATTGCGGGCAATGGGCTGGACAAGATTGTCAGCGCCGTTCATTTGCCTGACCCGGGCCTCGGCAACCTGGATATCCGCCGGGTAATACGGGCTCGGGTGGCCCGGCTTGTAGCCGGCTTTCTCGAGCTGGATGAGTTCAGCGCGCACTTGTGCACGGGTAGTGACGGAGCTGGACACCTGCGCGTGGGCCATGACCGGCAAGGAGAGCACGGAGGCCAACAGCAGGGAGAACCGAAGCGTTTTCATGGTGTTCATCCTTTGTCGGAAAAGAGAGGGAGGCGAGTGAGCGTGACGCGCCAGCCGGTGGCTCGCCGCTTACCTGATCCTGCGTAAGCGATACGGTCGCGTCAGGCGATCGAGTAGCCGCCGTCGGCGACCAGCGAGTGGCCCGACACGTAGCTCGAGTCGTCCGATGCCAGGAACGCCACGATGGTGGCCATCTCGTCGGCCGAACCCCAGCGCCCCGCCGGCGTGCCGGCTGCGAACGACTGCTGTACTTCCGCCGAAGGCCAGATGCCCCGGTGATGAAAGGGAGTCTCGATCAGGCCCGGGCACAGCGCGTTCACCCGCACGCCGCGGCGGAACCATTCGATCGATGCGGTCTTCGTCATGCCGACCACCGCGTGCTTGCTCGCGATGTACACCGACGCATTTTCGAAACCGATCACACCGCCCATTGACGCGTTGTTGATGATGCTTCCCGATCGCTGCTTGAGCATGACCTCGGCTTCGTACTTCATCGCGTTCAGCACGCCGCGCACGTTGGGCTCGAACACCATGTCGAAGCGCTCGGCATCCTGTTCGAGGAGCGGCGCGAACACGCCTTCGGTGCCCGCGTTGTTGAAGGCGATGTCGAGGCGTCCGTAGGTCGATACCGTAAAGTCCACCAGCTTCCTGAGGTCGTCCTCCTTCGAAACATCCACGGTGATCGCCGCGGCATTGCCGTGTGCAGCGGTTATTTCCCGAACCACCTGCTCGAGTTCGTTTTGGCGACGGGCTGCGACCACCACCTTCGCGCCGCGGCGAGCAAGTTCCAGCGCCGTTGCGCGCCCAATGCCCGAACTTGCCCCGGTGACCAGCGCTACCTTGCCTTCGAGCTGACGTTGCGTTGTCGTGACTGCGTTCATGATTTCATCCTTCTTTTGCTGCGGCGTTGCCGCCGATGGGTTGAGTGAGCGTGCGGCGTATCGATCAATGTCGCCTCACGCTTGCAGCGAAGTATGGATAGAAAATAGGGAGATTTAAATGGAACAATCAGGCATTGAAAATTCCCTAATTGGGAATTAATAAAGCTTCTCTTGACCGTGGATCCGGGCGTTATGAAAATAGGAAGCTGGAACGATAGAACCAGCGTCGTTCTTCCAGTTGGAATAATGGACGCCTCTAAGCGATGCTCAACCGACTCGAAATCCTGAAGATCTTTGCAGCGGCGTCGGCTTCGCCGACATTTCGCGAAGCGGCGAGACGCCTGGGCGTTTCGCCCCAGGTTGTCACTCGCGCGGTGCGCGAACTGGAGCAGTCACTGGGGGAAACGCTCTTCCACCGGAGTACCCGGCGCATCCAGATCACCGCATTCGGCCAGTCGTTCGCGCTCAAGGCGCAGGCGGCGCTGGGTGCGGTCGACGGTCTCTTCGACCCGATGGAGGTCGGCTCGGACGAGGCGATCGGCACGGTCAGGATCACCGCGCCGAGTGGACTGGGACGGCACTACGTCCAGCCCCAACTGACGGATCTCATGACGCGCCACCCCGGTCTCGTCCTCGACCTGCGGCTGTCCGATACGCCGTCCGTGGTTGTCGACGAGCAGATCGATATTGGCGTGCGGGCCGGCATGATTGGTGACAACCGCTTCGTCGCGCGCGTGATCGGACCACTGCCGATCTGGGTAGTCGGATCGCCCGTATTGATCGAGCGGATGGGCGAGCCGAGGAACTTGAAGGATCTGGAAGCCATGCCGGTCACCAGCCTGATCGACCGCACGAACGGCCGGCCTTGGCCGTGGATTTTTCGAGGCGAGAGGCATTTCCTGCCGCATTCACCCGCGTTCGTGACAGACGATACGGAGGTTGAAATCGAGGCCGCATGCACGGGCATCGGCTTTAGCCAGTGCACGGAGTACCTTGTGAGGCCGCATGTCGAAAGCGGCCGGCTGGTACGAATACTGAGCCGCCTCGAGCCCGAGCCATGGAAGCTGCATGTGTATCGGCCGCAGCGGGGACCCGTGCCGAAACGGATACGGCTAGTGTTCGACGAACTGGTCACGAAACTTCCCTGCGCCACACGGCGCGACTGATGCAGGCACGGAGTTAAGCGCGAGGCCTTGTTCTGCGACGACTGCGCTTACGGCCATGGCCGGTATTGTCGTACTGCACGCAGCTAGCGTTGCCTGGCGTCACCGATCCGACCGCCAACGGGTGTTGAAGCATGTCGGCAGCGGCGCGACCGTCTGCTCAGGCCGATGATGTGACTGATATGCCCGCGCACGCAGGTCCGTTGCCTGGGCACAACCAACGTTCGAACGTCAACGCGAGCCGTGGGCCCTCGTTCGTAAATGCCCGCTATGCGCCGGCTCCGTAGGAGCTCGTATGCAGCGCATCGCTGCACCGTTGCCAAATGCGTCCAA
>NZ_AEJF01000067.1 GCF_001028175.1 Caballeronia mineralivorans PML1(12) | reverse complement strand
GGGGGTTTTGATAATTCAACCCTAACTCGTTCGTGAACAACGCAAACGGATCGGACTGACGTACTACGCCAGAAGCAGCCAGGTGCTCGCGGGATAACTTTAGCGCCAGTTGCCCAAGCATCAGGCGGTCCAGCCAGCTGGCCGACATCATGTTTCTAGCCAACCAGATGCGTACCGATTCAACGACGTGTTCGACGCGCCATGTTTTCGTCAAAACATGGGATGCGAGCGCACTCGCCACCAAATAGCATAGTAGATGGGTTCGCGCCGATGAGTCCAGTGACCGTTTTGAAAGTGGCATGTTTGTTGTTTTACACTCCATCCAGCGAAAGTCCTCCGATGCGGCAGGCACATGTTATCCATACTCTAGCGCGCAATCCACGACGGCCCGCGAAACAATGACAACCAAAAATTGAATTTATCGGTTTACTCCCGTACTCCCCGACACTTCCCAATCAACGGCTTTCTCGCAAAAATGCCCCGGCCGCGTTCCGATTCGCTGAGGAGTACAGGCAGGACCTGAGCGTTCGTTCGTGGCCGAGTCATGACCCCCGTGCGATCTGCATCAACCTACCTGTAGATGACCTTGTGCGCCGCTCAGAGGATACTTTTAAGCGTGCACATCGACCGCTTATCGCTTGTGGTCGTTCACCGCATCCTTTCACCGTCTTCGAAGCCGGAATCTTCAGCTCTTCGCCGGTAGCCGGATTGCGCCCGTTGCGCGCGGCCCGCGCGCCTACGCCGAACGAGCCGAAGCCAATCAGTTGGACGGTATCCCTCTTCACGAGCGCGGTGGTGATCGTCCCGATTAGCGCGTCGACCGCTTCTCCTGTTGCCGACTTGCTCGTGCCGGTCTACGACGCAACGGCATCAATCAACTCTTGTTTGTTCATGGGATCCCTCCTGGATAATCGTTAAAGAATGTCAGCGTGCCCGAAGGAACCGGTCCTTCGGCGACCTCCCCAGACCTCTCAACAGCGACGTGTCAACGCTTACGGTACCCGATCGGATGTCTGTGGTACAAGCGGGCATGCGAGTTGGGACGATCGCGCACCAACCCGCAATTCCGTCAAACAGACCGAAGAATGCCCCGCTCGGGTCACGGACGAAACACCCGCTTTCCGATAGCTGCGCCGACGTCATGGGCCACCGGCCGAAATGGAAAACGCCCCTCGGATTTTCGTCAAGGGGCGCTATCACGTCAGAACAATTTCGCTTACAGCGCTGCGTCCTTAAGCTTCTTCAGTGGGCGAACCTTGAGGCGCACCGAAGCCGGCTTCGCCGCGAACCATTTGTCTTCACCCGTGAACGGGTCCTTCCCAAAGCGCTTCTTCTTGGCCGGCACATCTTGTGCGACCACCTTCAGCAAGCCCGGCAACGTGAACTCCTTTGCACCCTTCTTGTGAATCGATGCGAGCACCGTTTCTTCGAGCGCCGCCAACAGCGCCTTGGCCACCTTCGGCTCTACCCCTGAACGCTCGGCCAGGTGAATGGTCAGCGATGCCTTCGTGAAAGTATCCTTGATAGGTTTCAGGGGAATGGCAGCAGCTGGCTTCTTCACCGCAGGTGCGGCTGCTTTCTTCGCGACTGGCGCAGCAGCTTTCTTGCTGGCGGGTGCTGCCGCTTTCTTGGTAGCGGGAGCCGCAGGTTTCTTGGTACCGATTGTTGCCATGAATTCCTCTTCTCTAGTCAAAGGTTGCCCAAGACCTTTGCCTTTGCGCCGTCACCGACTAGCGCAAAGGTACAAATTCTCGGGTTGGGCGCCAGCGTACCAACACCAACATGATGACGCAACGTCTGAGGCCATGAATTAAGGGGTTTTTAGCATGAAAGTCACGAAAACGGTGACCTGTACCTTGCTTCATGCGAGAGGGTCCAGCAAAACTCTTACCGAATATGGCTTCGAGTGCCCTTAAAAAGGCCCGAATTAGACAACAGCCCTACTCTCGGACAGTCACTACATTGCAAAAATAGCGCTTCATTTCGCAATCGACTCAGCGTTATGTGGGGTATGCAGGCAGTGGCGCACAGACCTTGACCCGCTGAAGATCCACAACGGTTCTATGATAGTTGTTCGTTGCACGTGCGCAGTGCGAAGTCTTTTCAAGCCTTTCGCAATTAAAGCGCGCGTGGCATATTGCGGGCACATCCATTAAGGAAACCACGATGCCGACACTCGAACAAATCAAAGACAAGATGAAGAAGCTTCAAGAGCAAGCCGAAAAGTTGATTGCCAAGCGCGCACAGTCTGTCCTGACCGACATCCGCAAGCTAATGGAAGAGCATGGTCTTACCACCGCAGACATCGCCGCTCACTCGACTGGAAAGAAGCGGCGCGGCCGACCAGCGGGCTCCAAGCCCAACACCGCCGCGGCGCGAAAGGTGGCGAGTAGTTCAGTTGTCACCGGAGTCAAGTCGCCGAAATATCGCCATCCTAAAACGGGCGCCACGTGGACCGGACACGGGCGCGCGCCGGCATGGATTGCAGATGCTAAGGACCGCAGCAAGTTCTTGATTGACGGCACGGACGGTGGCACCGTGAGAACGGCGAAGACCGCAACTAAGAAAACCGTGGCAGTTGGCAGTGCAGTGGCTCACGAAGGACAACACAAAGGTCCGCAGCCAGCGAAATACCTCGACCCCAAGACCGGCGCAAAATGGAGCGGACGTGGCCCGGCGCCTGCATGGCTTGCGGCGGCAAAAGACCGCTCGAAGTTTTTGATTGTCAACGCGGCCACCGTCGCGACTGAGACCGGTGCCACGAGCAAAGCCGGTAAGTCGAAGTCTTCGGCCAAAAGCGGCGCTGTTGCAAAGAAGACAGTAGAGAAGAAGGCGACGGGTGCTGTCAAGGACACTGTGACCGTCAAGGCGCCGGCTAAGTAGGCCATCGCTAAGAGAGCCACACCTGCAGGCGAGACGGCGTCGGCGGAAAAACCCGCGTGCAAGCGCAGCCGTGGCTGCTCCGGCGGCACCAGTCGCGACTGGTGCCGCGTCGACGACCTGAGCGCAGTCGTCGGTTGCGGGTGCGACTCGCAATCCGGCTAGAGAGTCTTGTAGGGAAAGCCCCGCGCACTTTCTTGGGGAAGTCATCCTCTGAGCTGCCGCTCTGGAAGCCCGGCTCTCAATGGCTCCGCCAGCCATCTTTCGACGACACCGAACACCGATCAGTTTGCCTTTCGATCGGCGCATGTCGATCGACAACTGCCCATCAGCCTAACGATCACGAACAGCCGTTGTTCGCCCGATCTGGCGCCGTCCAGCCGTGGTGGATTGATGGACAGGTTTTCGGTGTGGCAATTATCTCGCGACCATGAACGGCTGCTTCCGAAGAACCTTCCTATGCCGTTTCGCTGCTATCCGATTGCGAAACCCAGTGCCCGTCGATGGAAGTCTGGGGCTCACTCTGAATGTCGGACGCGAGTAAGCCGAACGAGAGCTAGTTGCTCAACTATCCCCACTCGATTTTCAATTACGCTTTCCGCTGCCTGAATTTAAAGAGGATTTGCCAGGCACAGTAGCTCGTATACCCATCACATACACCATCAATTCCGATTGATCTTCCGGCCGGCGACATGATCCAAAGATGGGATTCATATTGAGGGCCCTTGACCTGTCCTTCGTATCTGACCATCTACGCTGGCGGCATCAACACTGATGCACACCCGCACAGATGGTAGCTCGGGTATCGAACATGCGTTTGTGCCGGGGGATGAACGGCATCATCGCATCCAGCCATGACTCGTAACCCTAACTGGCTGTAGCCGCCACACTGGCCCGCGCCTTATGCAATTTTTTGTAACTGTCGATCAAGCGGTCGTGCCTATCCAGACCCTCCAGTTTCATACTCGTTGGCGTTAAGCCATAGAAGCGCACGCTACCGTCCGCCGACCCCATTGCCGCGTCCATTCGAGCGTCGCCGAACATGCGACGGAAGTTGACCGCGTAGTCGTCCAGTTCCAGGTCGTCATCGAGCAGCACCTCCAGCACCACATTCAGGGCCTGGTAAAACAATCCGCGTTCGACCGTATTGTCGTTGTACTGCAGGAAGGCTCCCACCAGCTCTTGTGCCGCCTCAAATTGCTGCAAGGCGAGGTGAATCAGCAGCTTCAACTCGAGAACGGTTAGCTGCCCCCAGTCCGTATTCTCGTCAAATTCGATGCCGATCAAAGTGGCAATATCGGAGTGCTCATCCAGTTCATTGTTATCCAACCGCTCAAGCAATGCTGCTAGGCCGGCATCGTCCAGGCGATGCAAGTTCAAAATATCGGCGCGGAACAACAGCGCCTTGTTTGTGTTATCCCAGATCAAATCCTCTACTGGGTAAACTTCCGAATACCCAGGCACCAAAATCCGGCAGGCCATGGCGCCCAGCTGGTCATACACCGCCATGTACACCTCTTTGCCCATGTCTTCGAGAATTCCGAACAATGTTGCGGCTTCCTCGGCATTGGAGTTTTCACCCTGGCCAGAAAAATCCCACTCAACAAACTCGAAATTCGCTTTGGCGCTGAAAAAGCGCCACGACACCACACCGCTCGAATCAATGAAGTGCTCAACGAAGTTATTGGGCTCAGTCACGGCGTTACTGACAAAGGTGGGCTGAGGTAAATCGTTCAGGCCTTCAAAACTGCGCCCCTGCAGCAACTCGGTAAGACTCCGTTCCAGCGCCACCTCGAAGCTTGGGTGTGCGCCGAACGAGGCAAAGACGCCGCCTGTCCGCGGGTTCATCAATGTGACGCACATCACGGGGTAGGTCCCACCCAGCGACGCATCCTTTACCAGCACCGGAAAGCCCTGCTCTTCCAACCCCTGAATCCCGGCCAGAATGCCTGGATATTTCGCCAGCGCCTCGTGCGGCACATCAGGCAATGCGATTTCACCTTCGAGAATTTCACGCTTTACCGCACGTTCGAAAATTTCGGACAGACATTGCACCTGCGCTTCGGCCAGCGTATTACCGGCACTCATGCCGTTGCTGACGAACAGGTTTTCGATTAGGTTGGACGGGAAATACACCACTTCACCGTCCGACTGCCGCACAAACGGCAGCGAACAGATACCGCGCTGTACATTGCCGGAGTTGGTGTCGATCAGATGCGAGCCACGCAACTCGCCATCGGGATTATAAATTTCCAGGCAGTACGCATCCAGAATGTCAGCCGGCAGCGCATTCTTACGGCCAGGCTTGAACCAGCGCTCGTTCGGGTAATGTACAAACGCCTCGTTGGCGATGTCTTCGCCCCAAAACGTGCCGGCGTAGAAATGGTTGCAGTTCAGTCGCTCGATATACTCTCCCAACGCCGACGCAAGCGCGCTTTCTTTGGTCGCTCCCTTGCCATTGGTAAAACACATCGGAGAGTGCGCATCCCGGATATGCAGCGACCACACATTGGGAACAAGATTGCGCCACGAAGCGATTTCAATCTTGATGCCCAAGGCCGCCAAAATACCCGACATATTGGCGATGGTTTGCTCCAGCGGCAGATCCTTGCCCGCAATATAGGTGCTGGCGTCAGAAGCGGGCTTCAACGTCAGCAACAACTGAGCATCGGCATCCAGGTTCTCTACCTCTTCGATGACAAACTCGGGTCCGGCTTGCACCACTTTTTTCACCGTACAACGGTCTATAAAGCGCAAAATCCCGCGGCGGTCTGCTTCCAGCATATCCGGCGGCAACTCGACCTGAATCTTGAAGATCTGTCGGTACCGGTTTTCCGGATCAACAATATTGTTCTGCGACAGGCGGATATTTTCGGTAGGAATGTTGCGATTTACGCAGTACAACTTCACAAAGTAAGCTGCGCACAAGGCCGATGAGGCAAGAAAATAATCGAAGGGACCAGGTGCCGAGCCATCGCCCTTATAACGGATAGGCTGGTCGGACACTACCGTGAAGTCATCGAACCTGGCTTCAAGACGTAGCTTATCGAGAAAGCTGACTTTAATTTCCATGGGGAAATTCCAAAAATGGTGCTCAAAACAAAATATATAAAGCCCTGTAAGAAAACAGGGCTTTAATAGTCAATCAACTAGCGAATGACGTTTCCTAGCGGGAATTCTACTCCCACTCGATCGTCAATTGCGGGGCTAAACCCTTGTGGAGACGGCGTTTTCGCGCGGCCGTGTGGCGCGGATACCGTCAACGATACCGAAGTTCTTGCTGGCACTTAGTGGCTTTTGTGGGACCGCATGGGAGCATTCACGCCCGCTCTAACAGAAACACCGCGAAGATCGGGCATCTCAAGACAATTTGTGAAGGTGATACCGTCGGGCTCTTTCCAATGCGGTCCTAGGGGAGCCCGTCGGTGCCATGATCCTCAACTGCAGCCGTTCCTCTCACTAGAAGCATCCGACCTAGGCAGCGGTGCTATAGAGTTTTGGGGCACCAGTTCGGCGACGGTCTGTTGTTCAGCAAGCAAGATCAGGAAATTGCGACCTACCATGCCCGCGACAGTCGCCGCCATCGCGCGGATGTCTTCCTTGTCAGGACCGGGAACCGATCGGCTGATCTATGCCAGATTCCCCACGACAGGCCGTTCGTATCTCTCGCCGTCGCAGGCTATTCCGGATGCATTCGGCTCGCATTGGGCTTCCAGTAAAATTCGTCGAGTGTCTCAAAATCGGCCGGAGCGGGCAATTGGGTTTCGCTTTTCGAGCGACCGAATTCGCTCGGTAAGCAGACGGTCGGCGAATCGGTAGAAGGCCGTCAATTGCTATCAGAAGAGGACAATACTTGCGCCCTGCTCATAGCAATGGTGTTATGCCATCGAAGTCGTCATTGGCGAGGTGGGCGAACTTGCGCTCTCAAAGCAGAAGCTGCCACTACAGCAGCAGCGAAACCCGATGCCGCGCCGATGCCTAAGGCCCAACGGGGGCCAGCATGCATTGCAACCCAGCCCACGATGGGTGCCCCGATGGGAGTCCCGCCGAGGCCGATACCAACACGCAAAGCCATTACCCTTCCGCGCATGGCAGGTTCTGTGGAGACCTGCATCAGGCTGTTGGTGGCATTGGTAAAGGTCAGGGACGCCACGCCTATGACGACCAACGCCGCCGCGAACAACCAGTAATTTGGAGCTACCGCAGCCATCGCACAACCCAACCCAAACGTCGCGGCACCGATAAGGAGCGACATGAACTGCGGCCGGCCGCGCCCTGCAGCAAAGAGCGCACCAGACACGGTGCCCACCGCCATGATGGACGACAGAAGGCCGTAACCGCGCGCATCGGTGTGAAGCACCCCGACGGCCATAGTTGAGATGAAAATCGGGAAATTCAGTCCGAATGTGCCAATCAGGAATAGCATCACCAAGATCGCCTTGAGCTCGGGGCGAGACCAAACGTAGCGAAATCCCTCGGTGAGATTTCCCCCTGAGCGGGGTGCCCGCGTGTTCGTATGCAGCTCGGTCATTCGAAATAGCGACAAGGATGCTAACACCGCGAGGAAACTCAGGCCATCGATCAAGAACACCCACCCTGTGCCAACCGACGCGATGACCACACCGGCGGCTGCGGGCCCAATCATCCGCGCTGCGTTGAACGACGTTGAATTGAGCGCGACGGCGTTCGGCAAATCCCCGCTGCCGACCAGCTCTGTCACGAACGTCTGGCGCACAGGCGCATCGAACGCCGATGCGCAGCCGAACAAAAAGGCGAATACATAAACGTGCCAGAGCTGAACAATGCCGGTGACGGTCAGAACGCCAAGCGCCAGTGAAAGGCCACCCATTGCTGCTTGGGTTGCAATCAGCAGTCTTCGCTGATTGAAATGGTCCGCGGCGAAGCCCGTCCAGGGTAACAGCAAAAGCTGCGGCCCAAATTGGAGGGCCATGACCGTGCCCACGGCGGAAGCATTGTGGTGCGTGAGCTGGGTCAGCACGAGCCAGTCCTGAGCCGTCCGTTGCATCCACGTTCCCACGTTGGATATCAGAGAGCCGATAGCCCACAACCGATAGTTGAAGTTCTTCAGTGACCTGAAGGTACCGGTTGCCGAGGCGCTCATGTACGTTCGGGAGTATTGCCGCCATGCAAGCTGCCGAACTGCCGAGCACTGAGCAGCCCCATAGCCAGGATACCAATGCCGAATGGCATGACGTCACCCGTCACCTTGAGCTCAAAATCGCCCACGCGACAAATGAGAAGATAGCCGACGACGATATTAAAGAAACTCCATAGCACATTGACAGTCGATGACGACAGCCCTTTTCCCGGCGGTTTCGCGAACGGGCTCTGGAAGGGCTCACCCATCACACCACTGACGAAATGAGGGACGGCATTCGCGAAAAAGGCACCACCGAAAAAATAAGAGACGACATGTAGCCAATCCATTTCAGACGCTCCTCGTACCGAGCAAATCGATGATGTCCTGGGCTGTGCCAGTTTCACCCAACTTCGGGAATACGTTCTTGATGCTGTAGTCGTGAGCCTCGGCACGCACGTCCGTCATAGCATCAAGAGCCAAGCTGACGTTGAACCCCTGCTCATAGGCTTGGCGCGCGGTTGCCTCGACACCTGTGCCCGTAGCTACCCCGGTGACGACGACCTGCGTCACACCCAAGGCCTTCAATTGTTCCTCGAGGGTGGTATTTGTGAACGCACCCCATGTTCGTTTTGTGATGACGATATCGCTGGGCTGCTGGTCAAGCTCTGAAATGAAGTCGGTCCATCCTTCGGGGAATGCGCCGTTGTGGCGGGGCCGCTCTGTGCGGCCGGGAGCCACGCCAGCGACGTTGACCAACACGACCGGTAATCCGTATTTGCGAAAGGCCTGAAGCAATGCGCAGGATCGTTCGACGACCGGTTCAATAGGATGAGTGAAGGGCGAGCCGACGATGCCTTTCTGCAGGTCAACGATGATTAGGGCGGTGTTTGGGTCGAGCGCAGTGTATGACATGGTCTTCCATGAAGTACCGGAAAATGTTTTAGAAGTCTGCCAGCCGCTGCAGCAGTCCCACCGCAGCGGCGAGTGCAGCCTGTTCTTGCGCGGATAGCTGCGCTTGGAGGGCACGGAGCAGCCAGTCCTCTTTAGCCGCCCGACTCGCTTGGAGCGTCCCCCTAAACGTGGGGGTCAGGTCAATAAGGGTTTTGCGTCCGTCGCTTGGGTCGGCCTCGCCTTTGACAACTCCCAACGCCTCCAAGCCGGCAACCGTAATCCGCATGGACTGTGGTTTCACGCCCTCCGCCCGTGCCAAAGCAGAAACGGTGGCTGGGCCGCCGCGGTCCAGATGGACCAGCACTGACTTCTGGGCCGACGTAAAGTCGCCAGAGTGCGAATGTTCTCGCACGCGGCGGACCAATTTGCCCACGGAAATGCGTAGTTCGCCAGCAAGGACGACCAAGTCGGTAGATTGGGGAGACGGTGATTGCTTGTTCATGACACAACCATAGCATATGTACAGTTAAACTGTACATATAATCTGTATATATTTTCCCGTCTACGCAAGAATACATCCGATACCGAGCTCCAAGTTCGGTGCCATGCTGAGCAACAACGAGGCACGGTTTCAGCGAAACCTGATGGGCGGCTTAGCGCCGCTTAGCCGTCGTTTCTTCAGTTCGTCGTCAATGGCCGTTCAGGCCGACAAGCAGTCCCCGCCCTCTTCCGTCGGGATGGCTTGCAGAGAAGCACTAAGGTCTCATCTGAGTTCGACCACTCGAAACGCGTCCTTGTACCTCTACCCTGCGCCAGCTCCAAACCGATTGCCGTGATAACCCGCGTTATCGCCGCAACGGGGCTCACTACGTCTCTCGACAGAGCATCAGCTAACAAGAGTGTGCTCACACGAGCCACTCGGCGACGCGCTCGCGCTCGCGCTGCATTGAGTAGATGTCTAAATGACAATTTTATATATCAAAATAAGTAGGAATTCTGAATATTTTTCAGGCTTTTCAAGCTGCTTTGCAGTCTTCCACCTTATCGCTGTTCACTTACTTTCGCGCTCGCGAAATTCTCACCCAGGAACGCCATGTTGAACCGTTTCACTCTGTTTTGTGCCGTCGCAGCCCCGGTGTTCTCGAACGCCACGTCGGCGTTCTCGCTTCCGGTACTGCAGGCGCTGCCGTCGGCTCACGCTTGTTATTTGCAGTTCGGGTTTTCGCCAAATCGCGGGGCAATGGATCTGGTTATTAAGCTGATCGATTCGACCAGCCGCGGCCAAACCATCGACATCGAGGCGTACGAGTTCACCAGCAAGAGGATGGCCGTGCCCTACATGCACTAGGCTGCGGGTGCTGGCCGCCGGTCTGGGGTTGCCTGGCTGCCGGCACAACGGCAGCGCCTTGCTCATTGCAGCAGGCGTCGCGCCGGCGCCCTGCCCTTTTTCCGGGGACGCGATATCTGGTCTGTGTTCGCGGGAGGTTTTCGCTGTTCTCCCGTACAACTGCACTGGAATGTTGCGGCAAAACGCGCTCATTACAAGACGACGAAAATACACTATTTATAGCATCGAATGATGCTATAAATAGTGCTTAAATCTACGGAGGTTCCCATGCGTACGACTATTGCGCTTGATGACGACTTGATCGCCAAGGCTCAAGCCTATACAGGCGTGGAGGAAAAAACGGCTCTCGTGCGCGAAGCGCTAAAGGCTTTGATCCAGCGTGAAGCCGCGAAACGACTCGCGAATCTTGGCGGTAGCCAACCGGGCATCAAGGGGGTGCCGCGTCGCCGGCAGGACGTCGAATGATTCTTGTCGACACGTCGGTCTGGATTGACCACATCAACGCCTCTGATTCGATGCTCATTAGCCTGCTTGCCGAGGAGCGTGTGCTGGCTCATCCCTATGTGATAGGCGAGATTTCGCTCAGTAGTCTGCGTGACCGTGAAGTCGTGCTTGGCGCGTTGCTCGATCTGCCGCGCGCGCCAGTTGCAACACCGGAGGAGACGTTTTATCTGATCGAGCGCGAAGGTTTGTTCAATCGTGGAATCGGATATTTCGATACATCGCTGTTGGCGTCCGCGCGCCTACAGCCCGGCGTCACCGTCTGGACGCGCGACAAGCGATTGAAGAAGGTTGCCGATGAACTCAATCTCGGCGCGGTGCTCGCACATTAGATTCCGGTGCAAAGCAAGCAGTTTCCTACCGATGCTCGACGAATCCAAAACGTCGTTGCTGCGGTTCGACGCAGTTAGTTCGAGTCCTCTCTTGGCACCCAATAGTTGTCTCAGTAGATCCAAAGAAATCCGAAAAACCCAGTCAAGCCTTTAGCTTGCTGGGTTTTTTGTCTTTTACCTTCCGCCGCCGGGCGGAACCACGGAAATGAATTGCGCTCGGTTTCCATATCCTCGCAGTGACCGTTACAACTCGCTCTCGCGTATCACCAATGCCGCTGCGCGCCTATAAATCCTGCCGAGAAATCCGCTACGATCCGCATCGATCGTCACTGTTCCCCGCAGCCGTTTCGTGATCGGCGCGGACGGTCCGGTCGGCACGAGTGTCGCGCGATAGATGGCTGATTCCGGCACGAGCTTGCCGTCGCGATCCTTGCGCACCGCTACGCCGCCACCGTTGACGGACCCAAGATCCTGGACGTCGAGCGCGCGCACTGACGCCGTGCCGACGCTCGCCACCGTCAGCTCGACCGGCGCATCACCGTTCTCCGGATAGAAACGGCCTCTCGCGCCCGGATGCACGCGACCCAGATCGGACTCGCCAATGTATGCCTCGACCACCTGCGAAGACGGATCGATAAGTACTCCCAACGCCTCACGACGCGGCAGCCACTCACCTTCGCGCAGCGTCAGCGGCACGTCGGTAATCATGCCGGCGAAGGGCGCACGCACGGTGAGCAGCGCCTCCTGCGACGCAACGTCGTCAAGCGACGCCAGCGCGCCCTCCAGTTCCTGCTGGCCGACGCCGATCATGCTTACCTCTTCGGGATCGAACGACTGTCCTTTCATGCGTGCCTCGACCCCTGCGAGCGTCGCCACTGCCACAGCCTTGTGATACGCGACTGTCGGCGACGCAAGCACGAACATGGAGTCGCCAGCGGAAACTCGCGTGCCGTTGCGCGGCAATTCTGTCACCCTACCCGGTTCCGCGACGTACAGCGTAGTCTGCCGCGCGGCGCGCAGCAGGGCTGGCGCGGACACTTCGTGCCGCCATGGCACGATTAGAAGCAGCAGCGCGATGGCCAGCACACCGAAGGTAACCGTCGCACGCCGGTGGGGCCGCCCTTCGCGAAGGCGCCTCAGCCAAACGACGATTTCCCCGACGATTGGCCGCGCCAGAAACCAACCGATTTCGACGCACATCAGAAACAGCCCGAGCGCCTTGAACGCCATGTGATAGACGACCAGCGCAATGCCGAGAAAGAGCGAGAAGCGATAGACCATCGACGCAATCGACCACGCGATCAGCACCCGCCGTTTGGTTCGCGGAAAATATTCGGGCGGAGGATCCCCGAGTCCAAACAGCGTTTCGCGCAACCACCAGCGGCCCATTGCAAAACCGCGCTCCTGCAGGTTCGGGACGTCGAGGTAGTCGGAGAAAATGAAATAGCCGTCGAAGCGCATCAGCGGATTAAGGTTGACCGCGAGCGTCAGCAGCCATGTCGAGCTTGATAGCAGGAACGCGCCGGTGCGCAACGCTCCATCAGGCAACACCGACCACGCGAGCGACGCAACGATGGCCAACGTGATCTCGGCGAGCATGCCCGCGGCATCGATGGCGAGGCGCTGCCGGCGGTCGGTCAGGCGCCACGCGTCGGTCGTGTCGGTCCACAGCACGGGCCACAACACGAGCAATGCGACGCCCATCGCCGGCACGCGGCAGCCGAGTCGCTTGCACATCAGCCCGTGCCCGAGTTCGTGGATTACCTTGGCGGAGGCGAGCGCAATCCCCACCAGCAGCGCGCCCTGCAGCGAAAAAAGATGCAGCAGGCTGTGCGTATAGGCCGGCCACTGGCGACTGGTCAGATAGAACCCGAGTGCCGCGAAGCACGCGAGTGTCACGACGAAGCCCCGTGTGAACACCCAGCCCATGTGCGCCACGGCCGCGCCGAGAAAGCGATCAGGATTGAGGAGACGGAACTTGATCGACAGATAGTTCTTCAGCAACCAGCGCGGCGCAGACAGGCGCTTACCGCCGATTTCTGCGACGAAACGCGCCATCGCCGCATCGCCGCGCGCCGCGAGCAAGCCCGCGCGATGCAGAAATCGCAGCACGTCCACGACGTCGTCCGCGCTCGCGCGCAGGGTCGTTTCCGCAGACACCGCCCGTGCAACCGCGCCGGCTTCACCGAGCTCCCAGCGCGCGAGTATTTCGAATTCGAGCCAGCCGATGCGGATGAAACGATGCCGAGCCGGATCCTGGAGCGTCCAAGTCGGGCTACCATTGCCGGCGGACGCACCGGGTAGCAGCTTCAGGTCCTCGCGCAGCGGCGGTAACCCGATCGGCTGAACGGTCTCGTTGGGAACCGTGAAGGCGCTGCCGTGCGGGCTCAGATCGACAGCCATTCGCGCACCACTGCCATCGGTCGCCGCAGCAACCAGAGCGCCAGAGCGCGGCGCGGTCCATAGATCTTGGCCGTTCCCTTCAAGCCGAGGCGCGGCGTAGCGCTACTCGGGTCCAGCGCCGCGCGAAACGCGTACGACATGACACCGTCCGCCGTCACCGTGCTCGCGTAGCTTGCGAACACCAGCTTGCCGTAGAGCGGCTCATCGGGCGTTAGGTTATTGAAGAACACGACCTCCGATCCTGGTGCGAACGACACCACCGACGCCTCCGGTACTTCAATCTGCAGTTGCGTGCGCGCCGGCGACGCGATCATCATGATCCGCTCGCCGAGCGCCACGGGCTTGCCGATCCATTCGCTGGTGTCATCGAAGACCGCGATACCGTCCGACGGTGCAGTGATTGCTGCCCGGTCGAGCATGTCCTTGTCGTAGGCGAGCTCGGCCTGTTCCTGATCGACCTTGCTCGCGAGCATCGCGAGGCGCGCCTTCGCCTTGTCGTCGCTCATCGCCTGTTGCGACGTATCGCTGTATTCCTCGCGCGCCATATCGAGCGCTTTTTGCGCCACCGCATAGCGTGTCTGCAACTGCTTGCGTTCGAGCGTCACGAGCGCTTGCCCAGCGTGCACCGGTTGGTTCGGCGTGACCTGCAATGTGCCCACCACGCCGTCGAACGGCGCGCGCACCGGCGCCGGATCGACCGGTGTGATTTCAGCGGGCGCGAGCACCGATTCGCGCACCGGCAACAACGCAATCAGCAGCACCACTGCGGCTGCAATCGCAAGTGGCCGGCGCTTGGCCGGCAGGCGCCGCCAGAAGCCGGCTTCCCGCACCCGCTGATGCAGCAGCAGGCTTTGCGCATACGTGCCCGCGAGCGCGTCGAGCAGTTGCCGCTCGCCATCGTTCCACGGGTCGGCGGCGGCCTAAGCAGCATGCTGCCGACCAGTCACGCCGTCGCGCCACGTGAGCGGGCACCACATCGCCTGCGCGGGGAACCACTCGGCCCATTCGCGCGCAAGCGCGTCGGGCAGGTCGGCGGCGCTGACGACATGCGATTCGCGGGCCTTGTCGCCGCGTGCTATGGCGGCGAACACGCGCGCGAGCCACAGGTAGTACGGGCCACCTTCGTCGGCCGCGGCGACACCGGACAATATCAGCGGCGCGCTGCCCGTCGCGGGGTTTTGCCACAGCGCGCCCTGCTGATACGCGACAATCCCCGCCGTCTCGTTGACGATCAGGAATTCCAGTTCGTTACGGCTCGCCGCGCGCGCCCGCTGCTCGAGTTGCAGCAGCGCGCCGAGGCGCAGCAACTGATGGTTGAGCGCGTGACCAGGATTCGGATGATTCATTGCCGCGCGTTCATTGCCGCGCGGCCACGGACGCGCCCGCGGGCAGCACGAACAGAGCACGGCCGCTCATGCCTGGCAAGAGGGTATCGGGAGGGTTCTCGATGTGGCCGTAGACCTTGATCGAACGGCTCACCGCATCAACCTTGCCGGACAGCCGAGTCAGTGTGGCGGGATAGGTCTTGCCGGTTTCGTCAATGGCGACGTTGAACGTGCTTCCGGGTTTGAGCCACGAGAGCCACATCGACGGCACGATCATTTCGAGGTTGAGATTCCGGTCGCTCAGCACGTCGAGCATCGGCGCGCCGGTCTGAAGGAACTGGAAGTTGTGGGTGTACACGCTCGACACGCGTCCGGTGAACGGCGCGACCACAATGCAATTGTCAACCAGCGTCTGCGCGGTCTTCACGTCAGCGGCAGCCTCCTCTTCATCGGATGCCGCAACCTTGTATTCCACCTCGCTCGATGTGCCGAGCGCGCGCAAGCGCTGCTTGCTGTCGTTGACGGTCTTGCGTCCGTCGTACACGGCTCGCGCATGCGCGAGCGCGCCCTCTTTCTCCGCGCAGACAAAACGCGCGAGCACTTGCCCTTGCTTGAAGCGCTCGCCGTCGTGCAACGGAAACTGACTAAGGCGCCCGGACATCGGCGCGCCCATGGTCGCGCTCGTTTCAGCGACAACCTGAACGCGGACTTCGGGTGCGGCCGACGCAGCGGGCGTCGTGGCGACAGGCGTCGCAGGCACCTGCGCGGCCACGGCCAGTGAATTGCACAACGTGGCGCAAACCACCGTCGCGCAACTGCCGCACGCGAACTTTGCTACTTTCGACTTCATCGGTTTCAACTTCGTTACCTCAACTTTGGGTCATTTCGCTGCCGGCGCAATCTGTGCGGCAGCGATGCTCGTCGTCTGCGCGATGGCCGGAGCCGCGGCGGCTGCCTTCATCGGCACCGCAGTCACGGGAGTCCCTTCAGTCACCGCAGCCGCTACCGGAACCGCCGCGCCGGCCGGCGTTGTCGCGGGGGCCGGCGTCAGCATCGCCAACTCGGGCAACTTGCCGGCTTCCCAGCCGGCGATCGCCGCTTTCACACGGCGGCTCAACGTCGGCAAGTCGTCGGTGTCGGCGTTCGGCGGCACGAGGTCGACGCCGACCGACGTGTACAGGTTGGTCAGCGCCGTATGCACCTGTGCGATCGAACGGTCATACGTGAACTCGGACACCATCGACGCCAGTTCGCGCCGCACGCGATCGGCTTCCGACTCTTCCTGCGCCTGCGACGCGTTCGCCGACGCCACGCGAATCTTCTGCTCGACGTCGTCGATCTGCTTCGCAATATCGAGTTCCTGCGCCGATGCCAGGTAATCCTGATAGCTCAGGTTCACCTGCGTCAGCACCGCGACGCTCAACGCGAGCCTGCGCTGGTACGACACCTGGACGGAGGTCTTGGCTGCCGCGATCGCCTTCGGTCCCTCGATCAGGCTCATCAGATTGAAGCTGGCATTGACGCCGAGCTGCGCCCAGTTCGGGTTGTACAGATAGCGGTTCGTGTCGTAGTTGAGGCTGCCTAGGATGCCGACACCGGGCAGCATCTTGATGATTTCCTTGTACACGTCCTGCTGATCGATCTTTTCCTGGTACGCCTCTTCGCGCAGTTCCGGGCGCATCGCAAGACCGATCTCTTCGAGCTTGCGTGGATCGACAGCGCTGTCGGGGGGGGACATATCCAGGTCCATCGGCGCGAACTGGATTGGCGTGTCGCCAGGCACATTGATCAGCGATGCCAGCTGCACTGTGGCCGTGTTGAGATCGGTCTGCATGTGCTTTAACTGGCCGACCACAGACAGCATGTTCTGCTGGTAGTCGAGCCCTTGCAGCGGCGGCACGAGGTTCTCGCGGCTCGCCTGGCGCCCTGCGTCAAGCATGCGCTGCGCGTCGACCAGGAGTGGCCTGAGACGCGGCAGCAACCGGTCGGCGGCAACGGCCTTCCAATAAGCTTCCTGGGTACTCTTGACCAGACCGTCGATCACCTTGCGGCGGCGCTCCACGGCAACGTAAGTGCGGTAGCCCTGCTGCTTCGCCTGGTAATAACTCACACCGAAATCGAGCAGGTTCCACGACAGTTCGAGCGACGCCGTCGCGTGCGAAGGCGACTCGGAGAACGAGTAGTCGAGGGAGCGCGCGCGCGTGAATTCGTCGATGCTTTGCGCCGCGTTATCGTTGTTGCGCCAGGTATAGCCCGCGTTGGCCGCGAGCCTCGGCAACATTTGCGCCATCGCGAGATCGAGTTGACGGTCCTGCAGCGTCTCCTCGGTTTTCGCGAGCTGCGCGTCGTAGTTGTACTTGAGCGCGCGGGCGATTGCGTCCGACAGCGTCAGCGGTTCGGTCAGCGGCACATAGGTCGAGTACAGCGTCTTGTAGTCGTCCTGGGCTCGCTTCAGATGCTCGGCCTGTGAGATCGGCTCGGGCTTTATCGCGCACGCAGCAAGCAACATCGCGGACAGCAGCGTGGCTCCGGTTAGCCCGATGCGCCCCACGGAAACTGCTGCCTCGCGGTGCTGCACTGTGACTCGCGACGCTTTCGATCGGGCAACGCCGAGGCGGCTGCCGGTTGTATTTTTCATGCTTGTTATTCGCTTTTTATGAAATTAACTATCGGGATTCGACAGGAGCCACTTCGGCGATCGTTTCAACGATCTGCCGTGCCTGAAGGATCTTTCCAATAGGCCCCGCGTCACGCAATTGCGCGGAAAACGCCCGGCGGCCCATATGAACGGGGGTGGTCATCGCTGCGCCCGCTGCCGCATCGGTCGCGCCATGAGACCCTGTTGCTGCGACCGGCTGGGCTTGCGCGTGGTGCGGCTCCACGGACTGACGGGTACCCGGCAGCGGGTGCTGCTGCGTCGTCGTGTGCCGAACCGCTTGATGAGGCAGTTCTGCACGGGCAACGGGCTCCTTGACGCCGACGCGTTGAAGCATCTGCCCGAAATCGTCCGGCTCGCGGCCCACCGTGATCTGGAACGTCGCGTAGGCTTGGTTGCCGAACTGGTCGCGTGCGACGATCTCCACTTCGACCGTGCCGTGCGAACCTGCCGGTGGCGTCCCGGTGAACGTCAGGTTGCGCGAATCGAATTCGACCCACTCCGGCAGCGCTCCACCGCCTGGGGCGCGCGCATCGTATTCGAGCGTAGCGCCCGGATACGTGTCGTCGAAAAGGTTCGATGGTACTTGAATGATCGCGTGCTGCTCTTCGATCACGAAACGGTTACCGACCGAGCCGGTCAGCCAGACCTGCGGAATGACCGGTTGGCCATACAGGCTGCTGCGCTGGCCGCGGCCTTCGGCCGGCGATACAAGAGTGTCGTCAGGAAATTTGGAATTATCTGAATTCGGATCTCCCTGCGTGCTGCTGCCGTCCGGCGTGTTGAAGCCCGGAATGATCTGCGGCGGTGGCGTGAAGAACGGCCGGTTGGTGCTCGTGACCTGCGTCGACAGCGCCACGGTCGCGCTGCTGTAACGCGTCGAGCCGCCCACAGCACCGAGGTCGACACCTGTCGCATCGGTCACCGCACCGCTCGATCCGTCGATCAGCCGCACGGTCAGGCCACCCGGCGTACCGCTGAAGCCGCCAGACGGCTTGAAGCGCAAGCTATCCGACGACGCCAGGACGATCGCGTCGCCGTCGCCCAGACCCGAGACCGGCACGTTGTTCCAGCTCTTGCCGCCGTCGCTCGAGTATTGCCACGTGCCCTGCGCCGAATTCGCGCCGTTGCCGGTGATCGCGATGCCGGCCAGAGGGTTCGCCGTCGAGCCCGTCGGATTGGCGGCGCTTTGCTGCTGGTCGGCGCTATCGTTGAAATTGTCGCCGAACAGGTTGCCTACCTGGCTGCCCTGCGGATTCGGATCGCTGGAATCCACGGCACCCAGCGTGGCGCTGCCGCTTGCCACCGGCGCGTCGTTGACCGCCGTCACGGTCGTGCCGAGCTT
>NZ_AEJF01000066.1 GCF_001028175.1 Caballeronia mineralivorans PML1(12) | reverse complement strand
GCGGCGGTGTCTTCCGCAGCCGAACCGAGCGTGGTGCTTCCGCTGGCAATGGGCGCGTCATTCACCGGATCCCCGATCAGATCAACCGATTGGCTGGCCGACGAATAGGCCGAACCGAGGGTGTTCAAGCCCTGGCCCAACGTGTTCGCAGCCGGGAGCGCCGACAGCGAGCCGTTGGCAGCGCCGTCAAACTGGTCCCACGCGCGGAAGGTCAACGCGTTCGGCACCGAGCCGTTCCAGTCCGGTGCCGGGTCGAAATAGACTCGCGTGTTGCCGTCGGCCACGAGATGCAGCGCGTTGGCCTCAGACACCGCGGTCGTGCCGTTGCCCGCGAATTCCGTCCAGGTTGCGCCGTTATTGGTTGAATACCACCACGTGCCTACCGTTGTGTTCGCGGCGGTGATCGCCACGCCGATTGCGCCCGGCGACGTGCCGTCATGGGCGTTTGCGCCGTCTGGATCGGTCACGTTGCCGCTGCCGGTCAGCGCCGACACCAGCGTGCCGACTGCACCGACCGGCGCGCCGGCGTCTTCAGTCGCGTGGTTGAGCGTCACGGGAACGCCGTTCAGCAGCGGCGAATCATTGGTCGCAACGACATCGATGGTCGCCACAGCAGCGGTCGTCGTCGCGTTGGTCGTGCTGTCCATTACTGAGATCGTTACGTCGCGCACCGTCGTGTTTGGCGTGTCGCTACTGTCATAGTAGGAGACCCCGCGCAACGCCGCCTGCACGGTGGCTGCGCTGAGATTGGTGCCGGTGAGCGTCATCGTGCCGGTGGCCGCATCGAAGCTGGCCGTCACGCCCGACGGCAGCGCGCCCGCAACGAGAACGTCCTCGCCAGGCTTGAAGTTGCTGATCTTCACTGTGGCGCCGGCGAACGTATCGGAACTCGCCACCGACAATGTGCTGTCCACCGCCACGGCCACCGCTGCCGCCGGCGAGTCGTTCGGTTCGATGAAGGTCGCGCTCGACCCGCCCGGAGCGGGTATCTCGTTCACGGTCACAAACGCCGGCACGCTGGTCATGTTGCCGCCGGTGCCCTGCGCGCCGGCGGTATTGTGATCGTCGAGCGTCGCGCCGATCTGGATACCGGTGCTGACGGTGCTGGTATCGGTACTCGAATAGCCGAGGCTGTCCAGCACGTTCTTGACAGTCGCGGCGGTGGCGCCGGCACCGAACGTGATGCTCAGCTTGCCGTTCGCCTCCGCAAAGGTGCCCACGGCAACGCCGCTGAATGTAACCGTGCTGCCCGACAGCGACAGCAGGCCGGTACCCACGAACACATCGGTGTTGACCGGCGCCGCGACGCCACCGCTATACCGCTGAAGCGTCAGCGTCGTATTGCTGTAATCGCCGCCGAGTGCGTCGAGCTGGGTGTCGCTGACAGACGCGCCGGCGCCGGACAGCACCATCGCCGGGCCACCTTCCGCGTAGGTGGTGCTACCGCTCCAGTTCGCGATGACCGGCGCGGTGTCCGGTGCCTGGAACGAAAAGTCCACGCTGTTGTGAGCGTCACCGGCTGAGGTGAACGACGCGCTGGGCGGACTGCTGCTGACCGAGCCGTCCGGGTCGTAGACGAGCGTCTCGTTGGCCGGCACTCCGTTCAGCGAGATTGCGACCGTGCCGTCGGGCAGCGCCCCGAAGCTGTAGGTCCCGTCGCTGGCTGTAGTCGTGGTTTCGTGGATGACCGTGCCACCGGGCTGGGTGATGGTCGCTGTGACCGTAATGCCGCCTAGCGCCGTATCGGCCGAACCGCCCGTTTGCGAGAACGTAGTTTTGTCGTGGCCGACGTCCTGCCAGACCCGCCCTTGCGCACTACCGATATCAGTGGCGGCCGTGGCGACATAGTTGTTCGGTGGATTGGCGGCCGGATCGAAGTCGCGCGGCCCGGTGACCGACCCGACAGCACCGGCGGTCGAGCCGTTGAATGTCTGCTGTCCCGCCAGGCTTTGCCACGTCGCCGTGGCAGTGTCGTTCTGGACGGTCTGGCCCGGCGCGACCTTCACCGTGTACGTGATGACCTCGCTGCCGCCTGCGCCGAGTTGCCCGATCGCGTAGTTCAGGTCCGTGCCCGTGGTTCCCCCGGCGCCGGTGCCACCCGTGCCTGCGCCGGTGGCGCTGACGAACGCGATGTTGCTTTCGTTCGTGGCCGCCGGATTGTCCAGCACGACGTTGTACGCGCTCGACAATCCGGTGTTTTTCACCGTGACCTGATACGTGACGGTGTCGTTGGTATTGTCGACCGCGGTGGCGGTCTTCGTGACGGTAACGGCCGGTTCCTCGACCGCCACGCTGACGTCGTTCGACGTAACGCCGGCCACCGTGAACGACGTCTGCAATGCCGAGGCGCCCTGACGGTTGGCCGCAACGTTCGTCACCACCGCGTTGAATTCGACGAGCACGTAGTTGCCAGTCGACGAGTTGTCGTTGTTGCTCAGCGTGCCGAGGTCGATGGCGACGCTATTGCCGGTCGCGGTGACCACGCTTCCCGGCAGCGCGTCGACCGGCCTGAAGGTGGCGACGTCGACGGTGCCCGCGCCCGTGTTGGTGATGGCCGACGGTGAAATGTAGTTCGCGGCCCCTGGGTTGATGTCCTGGTATTGCGTGATGCCCGACAACGCACTGTCGGTCGAGACCAGATCTCCGTTCGGGCTGACGAAGGCGATCTTCGCGCTGCCGTCATTCAGATATTCAAGGCCGGACGGCATCGTGAAATTGAGCGTCGTCGGGTTCGAGCCTTCGGGAATTTCCACGTACGCCTGCATCGTGACCACTTCACCGACGGCCGCCTCGGTCGACGTCTGCGTATTGGTCTGCGTCGGCGTGCTGGCCGTGTCGGTGTTGTTCGATTCGCCGGTGATCGACAGCACCGGCGTGATCTGCCCGATGGTCGCGGTATCGGTCGCGCTGTCGCTGTACTTGTGACCTTGCGCTGTGCCCGGCAGCGAGTAGTAGGTGCCCGAGGTAGTGTCGGCCGGTGTATCGACCGTGAACGACGTGCCCGCCGGCAGGTTCGGATTGACCGTGGCCTGGAATGTGAACGTCGCCGTCTGGCCGACGGCGAGCGTGTCGAGCCCGATGTTCAGGGCGCTCGCGTTGGCGTCGGATGTAGTCGAATTCGTGCCGCCGCTGACGTGCTGCAGCGAGCCGTTGACGTAGGTCAGGCCTGCCGGTAAATCGAGCAGGTCGGCGAGGTTGTTGGCCGGGGCGGTACCGTTATTGGTGAGCGTGACGGTGTAGGTCAGCCCTTCGTGGCTGAATACGGTGCCATTGGTCGCGATCGGCACGCCCGTGGTGGTGTCGGCAGCCGTGATCGTTTCGATCACCTGCGGATCGTGTTCGGTGACCGTCGCGGTATTGGCAGCCGTGACGGGCGTGGTCTGGCCCGAGTCGTAGTTCAGGAACGCACTGTTCGAATAAGTCGTCGGGGCGCCGCCGTGAGGCGTGTCCGTGGCGTCGACCGTAGCTGTATAGACGATCGTGATCGTGCCGTTGGTGTCGACCTGGCTATTGGTCACCGAACTGCCAAGATCGAAGGTGACGGTCGAGCCTGAAGACGACGCCGTAATCGTGCCGCCATTCGATGAAGTGACGCCGGTTCCAAAGCTGGTTGAGCTAATGCTCCCGAAGGTCATACCTGCGGGTAACTGGTCGGTCAGCGTGAGCTCGCTCGCACCGTTCGACGTCACGCCCTGCGGCAGCGTGAGTACGACCGTGTACGTCACGGTTTCGCCGGGCACAACGGCATTGTCCGTGCCAAGCGGAAGGGCTGTATCGCTGCCACTGGTTACTGTCTTCGTGACGCTCGGCGCGCTGATGCCTATCGTCGCGCTGTCCGACAATGCCCCGGAACCTTCGCCAAGCGTCAGTGCAGCAGTGCCGGTGCCACTCACGAAGCCGTTGCCCGCCGCCACGCCGCCCGTCACGCTAGCCCAGTTGACGACCGACGAGCCGGCCGCGAGCGTCTCACCCGTTTGCTGCGTGGTAGACAGTGTCAGGTCGTACACCACGTAGACCCGGTCGCCGGCGGCAATGCCCACGTCCGTCCCCGCGGTCGAGATCAGTTTGACACCGCCCGCGCTGAAGTATTGAGCCGCCGTGACACCCGTGTCGATCTGCGCTCCCGCCGAGTTATAGATCGCGAAGTTCGTTACATTGCCGGTCGAATAGCCGCTCGGCAGCGTGCCTTGCACGGTAACGTCAAAGGCGCTCGCGTGTCCTTCGTTATCAACTGTCGACACCACGCGTGTGATGTCCCCGCCATCGGCGCCCGTCACGTTGAGGTCGTCCGCCGCCAGCGGGTTTGCCGTGCCGTTCGCACCCACAGTCGTGAACAGGGTGCCAGCGGGCGTGCCGGCGGGGGCAAATGGGCTGCCCGCCGCGCCGCTCGGCGTGACGTCGGTCTGCGGCGTCCACGGTATGGCTGAGTTCGGATTCGACGTGTCAGGCGTAAAGGTGCCCTTGGACGCGCTACCATCGCCGACGACCGACACCACCCCGGTCTTCACCGTCACTTCCGGCTCTTCCAGCGGCACCTGCTGGATGGCCGCCGTAGCGGCCGTCTGACCCTCCGCATTGGTGTACGAGCTATCGCCCTGGCTCGTCAGTGGCAAGCCGTCGGCAAACGGCTTGTTCGATGCCACCACACTGAAGTACACAGTGACCTTCTGGCCGGCCGCGTTGGTCGTGTCGTCGCGGTTGCCAAAGTTGAACGAGATGCTGTTCGCCGTGCCGTTCGCCGTCGCGGAGACAACCGACTCGCCGCTGAGCGGATTAATCAGCTTGTAGGTGCCGGCCGTCGGGAACGAGTCGGCGGTGTTGTCCGCCGTGTACGCGGTCACGTTCGAACCGGTCGACGTCGGGTCGGTGGTGGAAAAAACCGGCAGTGGCAGATTCGCCGTCAGGTCAAGCGAACCGTAGTCGCCCGTGGTGAGCGAATAGGTGAGGCCATAGGTGACCGTGTCGCCCGGCTCGATGTGGGTGAGGTCAGTGGTCTGGCCGTTCACCGCGACCACGCTCAGCACCATCGAGCCCGGAGCAACGGTGTCAGTGACCGATGAGTTGTCGGCGACCGTTCCGGTTGAGGCACCGACGGTTTGCGCTGTGTTGTCGACCGTCACAACCGAGGCGCTCGTGCCGGCAAGAGTGACCTGGTTTGTGATCTGGTCCTTTTCGCGCAGGCTGTCCTCGTTGTTGGTATTCGTGTACTTATCAAGCACCTTCGTAACGAACGTGATCACGCCCTGGGTCGCGCCGCCCCCGCCGCCCTGCAGAACCGAAGCGAGCGCGCCGGCGCCCATCTGCGCTTCGAGCAACGCGCCAACCCCGAAGCTGATCGACGTCGCGCCCGGATTCGCGCTCGTGCCCGCGTCGTCGCGCGTGTAGTTCCATGCGGAGTTCGAGCCGCTTTCAGCGACCGCCTGTCCGTTCACCGTCGCCGCGACGAGATTGCCGGCGTCGCCAAACGATATCGGCGCTGAGCTCACGCCGCTGCGCGTGACGCTCAAAGTCGGCGCCACATACCCAAGCTCGGTCGGAGAAAGCAGCGAGAGGCCATCACCGAGCTGGTCCGCGATCTTCAATTGATTGAGCGAGTAGTAGTCCGATACTTCGAAATGAATCGATTCGGTAACGACCTCACCCGGCACAATGTTGCCGGCGGGCGCGTCGTCGGTCACCTGGATCGCGAGCGCCTTCGCAACGAAATCGGTCGAGGTCGGGTTGGTCGAACTGTCGCCGGAAATGGTCTGCACGCCGAGCGCGTGATCGAGCGATGCTGCGGTCGGCGTCCATGAACCGGTATAGCTATAGATCGTGGCCGCGGTGATGTCGCGCGGCGTGCCGGCGGCATCGAGCACCGGGTTACCGTTTGCGTCGAATTGCGGTACGAAGACGGGAATCTTGACGACCGTGGCCGTGTCGGCCCCGTCGGTGCCGAGCGACGTGAAGTGCACGGTCACCGTGCCGCCCGGACCGTTTGCGCCGGCCACTCCCGGATTGAATGTCGCGGTCCCGGTCGCCCCGCCCGGCCCCGTGAACGCGATGGTGCCGTGGGTGTATTGCACCTCTGGCGGCAGATCAAACGTGAAGGTCGTGTTCGATAGCGGATCGCCCTGCGTGACCGGCGCGGGCTTGATCGTCAGGACATAGTTGAATGGATAATCCGGGCCGGTCGCCGTTTCGCTTTCATGGAGGTCGGTGGTCGCGGAGACGTCGAGCAGCGATACTGTCGAAGCTGCGACAGCCATGCCGTCCGCCGCGCTCGTCACGCCCGCCGTCCCGGCGGTGCCGCGGATCGACGGATCGGTGCCCGGGTCGTTGAGCGGATCCGCGCCGTACTGGAAGCCACCGATCGCGGTGATGTCGAGCGCCTGGCCACCGTGCATGCTGGATAACTCGGTGCTGTTGTCAAGCGTGAAAGTCAGCTGAATCTGCGCGGCGGGCTGGCCTGGCGTGAAGCTGCCGAACGGCAGTGAGAGCACGTACATCACGTCATTGGCCTGGTAGCCAGGGGGCGCCGCGACGAACAATGGCTGGCCGGTATTGTCGAGCGCGAGCGGATGCAACGCGCCGAGCACGCCTACGTGGCCGGGGATCGTGGTCGACAACGTCACCGCTTCGGGGGTGATCCCGGCGCCGAGGAACGACGCCCCGGTCAGCGTAGCGGTCTGCGCTGCGTCTTTTGGCACGTACAAATCGATGAACGGACCGTATCCGACTCCGTTGGTTGCCGCGTTTGCGAACGTCACCGTTTCCGTGAACGTACTACCGAGCAGGACGTCGCCGGGCACCGTGGCTGGATCGAAGCTGACCGTCGGCACGGGACTGTCGAGCACACCTTGGTATGCCGCCATCGATGCTGCGCTGAACGGCGCGCCGACTGCGAGGACGCCGGTCGTGCGCTCCAGGGTCCAGTCGCCGCCAAGTTGCGCCGCGCCCGTGGCGTTGGTCGATGCAGCGACCTGCGCGCCCGTCAGTGCATGAACACTGTCGACGAATGCCAGACCGTTGTCGCCCTGGCCTACGTCGCAACCCCAGAATTCGATGTCTGCGTTAGCGGCAAGATGGTCACCCCACGACGCGACTTCGCCTGCGTGGCTCGCGAGCGTAGCAGTCGTGATAGGCGCATTGCCTAGCTCAATCTGGCCTGACTGGCCGTAGGTGAGGAACTGAATTGCAGTGAGATCCGAGCGTCCCTTGAGCGCGGCTGTAACCTGTTCGAGCCCATCGCGGTTCGGATCGACCAGCACGATCTGCACATTCTTCGCGACGCCCTTCGCGAGCGCCTGCCAATTCGCGACGCGCGGGTCAATGAACAGGATTTCGGTTGCCGCAGGATTCGGCGCGAGCGCCGGAATATCGCCCGGCGCATACGTCGGCGTTAGCGTCGCATCATGCTGCGTCTGGTCGTAATGGCGGGAATGGGGATGCGATAAATCCGAGGAAACGGGGTGATGGCCGTGATCCGCAGTATCGGAATGTGTTGTTGTATGAGCGACCGCTGCCACGCTGCCATCGAATAGATGGCGCGCTTCCAAAATCAGCTTCATTGTTGTTTCCCCGAATTTTTTGTTGTTTCCCAGAATTTTGATGTGGAATTTAAGCGTTTCTAAATTCCACCGCAAGTACGGGATTATTTATTTAAATGAAATTTTCTGTAAACAAGATCTACGGCTGGACGATGGCTCTTCTAACGGAGTCATCCGACATAAGGCGGAAGTCCGTACAGAAAGCATTGAGTGACAATCACGTGAAATGCAGCGCAGCTTTGGACAAGCCGTGTGTGTTGTTCGCCGCCAACAGCACACTGCACAAGCCAATTCAGTCCATCAGAGACGGAATGGATTCATATAACCGGTACTAAGAGATCGACCGCGAATACCCCTGGCGAAGGGATTCAACTATTAGCGGTCAGCATTGAGTTAATGAAATTACTTTGTAATATTTCCGGTATGACTTTGTAACATTTAAATGCGACATACACATTGTCCGAGTCAACTATGTGACGTGCGTCTCGAAATCGCGACAGAAAAACCGAGCCTGAAACACCTTGATCAAACGATTGCGGCACGTACGTTTTTGTTTCTCTCTTCCCTATATGCCGCCATGACCGTGGATTGAAGAATACTTCAGACAAATATAACTGCAGTGGGACGGGTGGCTGTGTCGTGCTAAGGGTGCAGGAGTAAATTCCAGGAGGACATTTTCCCGAAGTGAAGCGTGATATGAAGAAGGCGACTGCGAGAAGAACCCTGCCTGCGGGCGTAGCGAAGGTACTCAAGCGCCCGCACTATCCGCTGAACGCGATCCTGCTGTGTGTCAGATGGTACTTGACCTCCCCGCTAAGCCTGCGCCACCTGGAGGAGATGATGGTCGAACGGGGTTTCGAGGTTGACCATTCCAGCGTGCATCGCTGGGTGATCAAACTGGTGCCGTTGTTCGCGAAAGCCTTTCGCAGGTACAAACGCCCGGTCGGCAAGCGCTGGAGGATGGATGAAACCTACGTCAAGGTGCGTGGCCAGTGGAAGTTCTTGTATCGCGCCGTGGACAAGGCCGGTAATACGGTTGATTTCCTGTTGCGGGCGCATCGCGACCAGGCTGCAGCGCGCCGCTACTTCGAAAAAGCCATTGATCGGAACGGCGCGCCTGAGACCGTGACCATGGATAAAAGCAGGGCCAATCTGGCCACCCTCCTGGCCATCAACACCGAACGGGAAACGCCCATGAAGGTCCGGCAGGTCAAGTATCTGAACAACATCGTCGGGCAGGATCATCGGGCGATCAAACGCCGAACCAGGCCCATGATGGGTTAAGGATTTCCGGTGTGCCCGCACGATGCATATGATCAGGAAAGGCCAGATGAAGAACAGCGGCGTTACCCGAACCTCCGCTGCTCAGTTCTATTCACTGGTGGCATAAGGACTCCTTACCATTGCGAAACTCTCTCGCCTCGCCGAACTTGTCGCGACACAACCGCGTTTTCGGGAGAATCCGGGAAACCCCGGGAAGCCTTGACTGGCGGAAGGCAGCAGACTCCTACAACAGCTCGGAAAGCCGCGCCAGGTTTGGCTCCCACGTTGTCAGTTACAGCCTACCCATGAGCCTACCCATGTCTTGACGGTGCACCGCCTAGCGAGGCCACCGTCATCGCGCCGAACTCTCCCTCCAAATGGCGCAACTGCTCCTGCTTGTCGGCCTCCTCAGCCAATCGAATGACCGGCACGGATCGAATGCGACTGATCGCAGACGGGGGAGACCGGCCATGAAGCGTTGTTCCACTGCACCGTTAGCCAGTTTGCGCACGCTCGCTCAACGGCTTGAGGCACATGTGTGCCACAAAGCATCAATGGCGTCGCGACAATAGTGTTTATCGTCAGACTCAGCGCGCGGCCGCGGTGACCGCGCGCTGCATCGCTCGTTTCCAGTCTACCGCCGCGATGAAAGCCGGCGTACGACGGACACGAGCCTGTCGACTTCATCGCACGTGTTGTAAAAGGCCAGCGACGGCCGCACGGTCGCCTCGACACCAAAGCGCCGGAGAATCGGTTGCGCGCAATGATGACCTGAGCGCACGGCAATCCCTTCTTCGTTCAACGCCTGCCCGATCTCTTCCGTCTCGCAACCCTTCAACACGAACGACAATACGCTAGCCTTATTCTTCGCTGTACCGATCAAACGCACGCCTGGCACCGGTTGCAATACGCTCGTCGCATATTCCAGCAGATCGTGTTCATAGCGCCCGATATTCTCGATGCCCACGCGTGTCACATAATCGATCGCGGCCCCAAGACCCACTGCATCGGCAATGTTGCCCGTGCCCGCCTCAAAGCGATTTGGAGGCGCCTGAAACACGGTCCGCTCGAACGTCACGTCCGCTATCATGTTGCCTCCACCCTGCCATGGCGGCATATCCTCGAGCAGGTCGCCTTTGCCATAGGCCACGCCGATGCCGGTCGGACCGAACAGCTTGTGGCCCGAGAACACAAAGAAATCGGCATCGATTTCCTGCACGTTCACACGCATGTGCGAGACCGATTGCGCACCGTCGACCAACGCCCGAGCGCCTGCACGATGTGCCATCGCAACAATCTCCTGCACCGGCACAACGGTACCCAATGCGTTCGACACCTGCGTCACCGAGACAATCTTCGTGCGGCTGTTGAGCAGCTTCTGATATTCATCGAGACGGACCTGACCCGAGTCGTCGACAGGAATGACGCGCAGCGTTGCGCCCTTTTGAGCGGCGAGCTGCTGCCAGGGCACGATGTTGGCGTGATGCTCGAGATGCGACACGATGATCTCGTCGCCCTCGCCAACGTTTTGCACGCCCCAGGTTTTCGCGATCAGGTTGATACCTTCCGTCGTGCCGCGCACGAAGATGATTTCTTCCGCCGACGCTGCGCCAATGAAGCGCCGCACCGTGTCGCGCGCACCTTCGTACGCGTCGGTCGCGCGTCCTGCCAATGCATGCGCGGCACGGTGAATGTTCGAGTTCTCATGCGCGTAGAAGTACGACAGACGGTCGATGACCGACTGCGGCTTCTGCGTGGTCGCGGCGTTGTCGAACCAGACAAGCTGGCGTCCATTCACGCGCTCTTGCAGAATCGGAAAATCGCGCCTGATGGCGTTGACATCGAATGGCGGATGCGCGGAACCAGTCTGCGGTAAGTGCTCAGTCGAATGCGGCGCACGGACATTGTCGAGAAAATAGAACGAACCGGTACGATCAGGCTCACCGCCCGCCGAGACTGCCCGCTCTCGGCCGCTAACCGAACGAAGCGAACGCAGGTCATCGATAGCCGGCACACCGAGCGATTCGGCCGTCGGTACATCATGACCGGGCAACGGCAGGTCGCGGCTCGCGCCGGATGACGCACCCGCGTCCCGCAGGAAATAGAACGGCGACGCCGCCGGTTGATCACGTTGCGCCACATCAGGCACGCCGACGCCAAGCGCAGCGCCGCCGAAGCGCGGTTCCAGAGCCGGCGCGGCGCTCGTCACAGAGTCAGGTACGTTGTTTTGCGAAACCGCATGCGGCGCCAGCGCCGGCACGCGATTGCCCAATGACAAAACGTGCGTGGGCGCCGACGGAAGCAGGTTAGCGCCAGCCGCTTTGCCCTGCGGAAGGCTCAGACCCGGCACCCCCGTCCCCGCGCCGCCTGGTCCCGCAAAGGGAGACCCGGGCGGCACCG
>NZ_AEJF01000065.1 GCF_001028175.1 Caballeronia mineralivorans PML1(12) | reverse complement strand
TCGCCACTGCCGCTGCCGAGGCTGGCAAGCGCGGGCGTAGCGCTGCCCGGCACGGCGGAAAAGAACGCAGTCGCAATACGCGACAACGTGGCGACGTCAGGCAAGCCCGCAGGCGCTGCGCCCGGCGGTTCATCAGGGAGCGAAGCGCTACTCACTGGCTTACTTGTAGGTGTCAGGATAGTCATGGTACTTGGCGATCTCCACGTCATCCAGAACCGCCAGTGCGTCCGGCGAGTGCACTGCAAGCGAGCAATACAGCGAAATCAGGTACGAGGCAATCGCATGGTTGTTAATACCCATGAAGCGCACCGACAATCCCGGCCCTTGCTCGCCTGCCACGCCCGGCTGGAACAAGCCAACCACGCCCTGACGCTTGTCGCCCACGCGCAGCAACAGGATCTTGGTCTTACCGTCGGCAACAGGAACCTTGTCCGATGGAATCAACGGAATGCCACGCCAAGTGAGAAACTGGGAACCGAACAGGCTCACGGTCGGCGGCGGCACACCGCGACGCGTGCATTCGCGTCCGAAAGCCGCGATTGCCAGCGGATGAGTCAGGAAAAACGCGGGCTCTTTCCAAACGCGCGTCAGCAGTTCATCGAGGTCATCGGGGGTCGGCGCACCGGTCAGCGGGAACACACGCTGCTCGTCGGCGACATTCGCCAGCAGACCGTAGTCGGGGTTGTTAATGAGCTGGCTTTCCTGCAACTCCTTGATCGTTTCGATCGTCAGACGCAGTTGTTCCTTGATCTGATCGTGCGGACTGCTATAAAGATCCGACACGCGGGTCTGCACATCGAGAACCGTGCTGACCGCGTTGAGAAAATACTCGCGCGGGTTTTCGTCGTACGGGACGAAGGTCCGGGGCAGTTCGCTTTCGTCTTCACGTTGCGTGCACGCTGCCTTCACTTCCTCGGGATTCTTGACCTGGTTCAGCCGGTAGATACCGGCTTCGACAGGCACCCATTGCAACAAGTGCGTGAGCCATCGCGGCGTAATAGTCGATAGCTGGGGAACGGTCTTGGTGGCATTGGCTAGTTGCCGTGCTGCGTTATCGCCGAGCGCCGTCTGGCCGCCCACAGTTGCCGTCATGTGTAGCTCCGAAGTCTATAGAAGAAAAACGGGAATGCTTATCAGGAGACGTCATTATCAAGACGACGGCTGCGGTCATTCAACATGCTATAGACGGCAATTCGAGAAAAATGATCACCCTGGCCCAGTCACTGGCTCGGGTTGTAGTAACTCCGCCATGGGAACGTCGAGCGCACGGGCGAGTTTGTGTACCGTGATAATGGAGGCCGTCACCCTGCCGCGTTCGATCTCGCCAATATAAGAGCGGTTCAGGCCGGCGTGTTCGGCAAGCTGTTCCTGTGACCAGGCCTGCGCCTCACGTAAAAGCCTGACGGCTGCGCCGAAGTTGCGGACGACTTCAGTCATGACACGGTCGCCGCAACGCGCAGTTGCACGCCTTCATTGCGCGAGATGGCCTGCGTGACGTTCGCGCCCGGCGCAACGTCGTGGGTCAGCCACACGTTCCCACCGATCACTGCGCCCCGGCCGAGCGTGACACGACCGAGAATCGTGGCGCCTGCATAGATCACCACTTCATCTTCTACGATCGGATGCCGCGCCAGTCCTTTCTCCAGATGGCCTTCTGCATTGCTGGGGAAACGTTTCGCGCCGAGCGTGACAGCCTGATATACGCGCACGTGATCGCCAATGATCGTGGTCTCGCCAATCACCACGCCCGTCCCGTGATCGATAAAAAATCCTTTGCCTATTCGAGCGCCCGGATGAATGTCGATGCCGGTTTCACCATGCGCCAGTTCAGCCACAATGCGCGCCAGCAGGCGAAGGTCGAGCTTGTACAGCTCGTGCGCCAGCCGGTGATGAATCATGGCGAGAACACCGGGGTAGCAGAGCAGCACCTCATCCACACTGCCGGCTGCCGGATCGCCGTGATAGGCCGCGAGCACGTCGCTATCAAGGAGTGTGCGGATCTCCGGAAGCCTTGCGGCGAACGCCCGAACCGCGACGCCTGCACGCGTGGCGATGTTTTCGTCGTCACGCGACAGATGACGATCGCGGTATTGCAATTCGAGTTGCGCCTGGGCAAAAAGACCATGCAAGGCTGAATCCAATGCATGACCCACGTAGAAGTTCTCGCTCTCCTGACGCAGGTCGTGCGGTCCAAGCCGCATCGGAAAGAGCACGCCCTTCAAGGTCTCTACAATGTTCGCCAGCGCCTCTCGTGCCGGTAGTTCGCGCCCGCCCGGTTCGAGCGAACGCTTCTGCACTTCGCGCCATTGCTGGCGCACCGTCTGGAGCGATTGGACGATGTCGTCGATGTCAAATGCGGCCACAGTCGGAGATCCTTCGGCATGAAGCCATTAGAGTGTGATCAATCCTGAATCCACGGCAAACCCTGAAAGCGCCAGCCGTCCTGAACGCCCCGCCGCTGTTGCGAATCCAGTCGCCCTTCGAAACCTTCCAGCACGTTGAACACTTGAGTAAAGCCGGTTTTCGTCGCAGCTTCCGCTGCAAGTGCGGAACGATTGCCGCTGCGGCAGAGCAGCAACACGACAGCGTCCTTGCCGGTCTTTGCTTCCAGCTCGCGAACAAAGCGCGGGTTGCGCGTGAGCGAAGTACCTGTTGCCCAGGCCACGTGGACGCTGCCGGGCACATAACCCACGAACTTGCGCTCTTCGGCCGTTCTTACATCCACAAGCACCGCTGAGCCTGACTCGAGCAGCGCAAACGCGTCGCGAGGTGAAACGCCTCCCGCGTAAGGCAGGTGGTTCGCTGCCGCTGCGGCGCGCGCCGCTTCCAATGCCGCGTGAGATTCGTGAACTACGCGTTCTTCCAGTTCAACTGCCATGACGTCTCCTTGTACTGTCACTTGAAAACTCCCCGAGGCGAGATAGTTGTCAGAGAAATGCAACCGTCTATAGCCATCAATTGACACTATGAAAGAGCCCGCGCAGAAGCAGAACCAATAAAAACGTATTTCTAAAGAAGGCTTCGCCACATCGACAATCGTTTGATGAACATCGATCTTGCAAAGCGCGTGCGACTCTCATGTAATTATTGAAAGGATGGCAGTGCCGGTTGAAGGTCGCGGTTTTGCCTCAATCCGGCGACGGGACGGCAGCCACGGGAGGCGCTGCCGCCCGCGGTTCAGCACCTTGCGCGTGGCCCAGCAAGAGACGGGTTGCCAACGCGTCGAGCGATGTGCACAGGATCAGATAGACGAGACCGACGAGGAGGAAGATCTGCACCGGATAGATCATGAGCCGGCTATTTACCTGATTGGCAAGAAACGCGAGTTCCGGCACGCCGACGATGTAGGCCAGCGACGTGTCCTTGACGAGCGACACCCACTGGTTAATGAACGACGGCGCCATGATGCGGATGGCCTGGGGCAGCAGTACATGACGCAACGCCTGCCAGCGCGTCAGCCCCAGCGACAGCGCCGCTTGGCGCTGCCCGCTCCCGACTGCTTCGATGCCCGCATGAACCGAATGCGACAGGTATGCGCCACCGATCAGCGATAGCGCGGCAACCACGGTCGCCAGACCCGGCACGTCGACATAAAGCAACACCGGCAACAGGAAGAACGTCCAGAAAATCAGCATCAGCACCGGTATGGCGCGAAAGAACCCGATTCCCGCGAGCAAGGTCATGTGGCTCACGCCACGTGTCATGGCAAGTCCGATGCCGCCTGCCAGCCCGAAGATGGCGGACGACACGGCGGAGATCGAGGCCATCACCAGCGTCAGTGCCGCACCACCCAACGGACCATCGGGAAACGTGCCGACGAGCAGGTACGGCAAATTGGACAGGATGGCGGAAAAGGCGTCGTTCATCGGCGCACCGCTGCTCGCGAGCCGCTGCACTGGACGAGGACGAGTGCCACTTCCAGCAGTGCGATGGTCAGTATGTACAGCGCCGTTGCCAGACCAAATGCCTGAAACGTCTTGAAGGTCTCGGTGTCGACCTGACGCGACGAGTACGACAGTTCAGCCAGCCCGATCGCCATGGTCAGCGACGAGTTCTTGACGATATTCATGTACTGCCCAAACAAGGGAGGCGTCGCGATGCGCACCGCCTGCGGCAGGATCACATGAACGAATGTGGCTAACGGCGTGAGTCCGAGGGCGGCTGCCGCGTTGTGCTGCCCCGCTGGAACGCCCGATAACCCCGAGCGGAATTCCTCACCAATGAAGGTGGTCGAATAGCAGGTCAATCCGATCCAGCCGGCTACGAATTCAAACGACGGCCAATATAGCTTCAACACGCCGAGATCCACCGCATGCGGCGTATTCAACCAGGTCATGACCGCTTCGGGCAAGAGGGTCGCCACGCCGAAATACCAGAACAGCAATTGCACGATCAGCGGCGAGTTGCGAAACACCAGAACATAGAGTGCAGCGGCGCGGCGCACGGGCGCCACGTGCGAAGTGCGCGCAAGTGCCAGCAGACAACCACATAACGTCGCCGCGATAGTGACCGACACTGACAATCCCAGCGTCATGCCGAAGCCCCGAAGCAGCCAGATCAGGTACTTCGGCGCAAGCCATCCGTTCATTGGAATCATTCAGCTAAACACGAACGGGAGATTGAAATGCCAAGCCAGATTCGACCGTTCGCGGTCGAACTGGGCTTGACCGAACATGTAGCGATCAGCTCTTCTGCGGGTCGCCGATCTTGAACAAACGCGGCAATGGTGCGCGGCTTGCCGGCCCGAACCACTGGTCGTAAATGTGGCCCGCGGTACCGTTTGCTTCGAGACCTTTGAGCGTGTCATTGACGAAACTCAGCAGGCGCGGTTCGCCCTTCGGAACACCCACGCCTTCATAGTCGTTCGATATGGTGAAAGCCGGGATTTCGTACTTGTCGCGGTCGGGCACGTTAGCGAGCAAGCCGACGAGTTTCGGACCATCCTGCGTGATCGCCTGGACGTTGCCCGTTCGAAGCGCGGCGAACGCAAAAGGCGTGTCGTCATAAGCCAAGATTGTCGCCCGCGGAAACTGAGCACGAACCTGTTGTTCGTTGGTCGTGCCTTTGTCCGCACCGATACGCAGGTCGTTCAGTTGTTCCGGCGACTTAAGCGTGCCCTTCTTCGCGATGAACTCCGTGCCCGATGCGAAGTACGGCGTGCTGAAATCGACTTCCGTCTTGCGTTCGTCGGTGATAGTGATGTTCGCGAAAACGAGATCCACTTTCTTCGATGTCAGAAATGCAATGCGGTTGGCCGGGTTGGTCGGTTGGATCTCAAGTTTGACACCCAGTTTGTCGGCAACCGCTTTCGCGTAATCCACGTCCAGCCCAACTATCTTGTTGGCCTTCGGATCGACGAAACCAAAGGGTGGATTGCTGTCAAAAGTGGCTACCCGAAGTACGCCGGCCTTCTTGATATCGCCGAGGCGATCGGCGTGCGCCAGGCTCGACATGATCAGCAGTGACCCCATAAAAGCTGCGGTGAGAAGTTTGATTTTCATTATGTGTTGGTCTGCGCAATTGTAGATAGAGCGAGCACACAAGCGGTGCATCACAGCCGGAAATGTAGCAGCGCACCGGGCCATGACGAACCATCGATTCGTGTTGTGCTAAGCGCCGGACGGAATAATCAACACAGGGACGGCTTAACCCCTTCACCCTCGCAACTTCCGCGACTGGATGACAGCATCCGCTGCGATCCTCCCCTGTCGGGCGCGAATTTGCTTTCCACATCCCCTCTCAAAACCTTAGCCTGAATACGACTTAGACGAGCGCTGTCTTCGTGCTAGCGTTTAAGTCCATCAACCCTCCACCCCTGACTCATTTGACATGCAGAACAATAACTTCAGACACAGAAAGACCAATCCCGCAGTAATGCGAAAGTCGATCTCCCGAGGCTTCGCCGGCGCGCTTGCCGGACTGCTTGCCGGACTACTCGCAAGCGTGGCGCTGGCTGCGCCGGCCCCGGACGAGATCCTGTCGTTGAAAGGAAAACGTATCGGCATCACGGTGGCCGGCACGGAACACTACTGGGATCTGAAGGCCTATCAAGGACAGATAGATGAGGTGAAGCGCCTGGGCGGCACGCCGATCGCGCTCGACGGCGGGCGCAAGGACGCGCAGCAGATCGCCCAGATCCAGACGCTGATTGCGCAAAAGCCCGATGCGATCATCGAGCAACTCGGCACAGCCTCGGTGCTCGAACCATGGCTCCAGAAAATCCGTGCGGCGGGCATCCCGCTCTTCACCGTCGATACCGCCAGCCCCTCGAGCATCAACGTCACCACGTCAGATAATTTCTTCATCGGCGAGCAACTGGCGCTCAAGCTCGTGAACGACCTGCATGGAGAAGGCAACATCCTTGTTTTCAACGGCTTCTATGGCGTGCCGGTTGTCGCCATGCGCTATGACCAGTTGCGCACGGTGCTCAAGTGGTATCCGAAGATCAAGATCATCCAGCCGGAGTTGCGCGACGTACTGCCGAACACGGTCCAGGACTCGTACGCGCAGATCAGCCAGTTGCTGAACAAGTATCCGAAGGGCACGGTCCAGGCTATCTGGGCCGCCTGGGATGTTCCGCAGATCGGCGCCACGCAGGCGGTGGACGCGGCACATCGCACGGAAGTCAAGACGTATGCGGTCGATGGCAGCCCTGACGTCGTCGCCCTGGTGAAGAATCCGCAATCCAGCGCAGCCGCGGTCGTCGCCCAGCAACCGTACCTGATCGGCAAGACGGCGGTCGACAACGTCGCGCGTTATCTCGCCGGCGATCGCTCGCTGCCGCCCGCCACCTACGTGCCGGCGATCCTCGTGACCAAGGAGAACGCCGCCGAGGCCGCGACAAAGCTGGGCCAGGTCAATGCCAAGTGAGCGTGGATTGCTCGAGCTGCGGTCCATCTCCAAGCAGTTCGACGGGATCCCGGCATTGCGCCACGTCTCGCTCGACCTGGCGCCTGGACAAGTGCATGGCCTGATCGGTCAGAACGGTGCGGGGAAATCGACCCTCATCAAGGTCCTCGGCGGCATACACCGTTCAGACGAAGGTGAGGTGGTTCTCGATGGCATGGCCGTTTCGATCAACAGCCCTTCCGACGCGCGCCGGCTTGGAATCGAGATCGTGCACCAGGAGCGCTTGCTCGCACCGACCCTGACCGTGGCCGAAGCGTTATTGCTCGGCAACGAGCCCACCTTCGGCCCGCTGCCGGTTCTCGACGCAGCCAGCATGCGCCGCTTCGCGTGTACCGCCGTGCGGGAGCATTTCGGTGTCGATATCGATCCGGCCCGGCTCACAGCCGAGCTGAGCGTGGCCGAGCAGCAACTCGTGCAGATCACGCGTGCGCTGCTCAGCGCACCTCGCGTGCTAGTCTTCGACGAACCCACTGCCGCACTCGCGCGTCATGAAGCCAAGCAATTGTTCGCGGCCATTCGCCGGCTGCGCGAGCGTGGTCTTGCGATCCTCTATGTTTCCCACTATCTCGACGAGATCGAAGCGCTCTGCGACGTCGTGACCGTGCTTCGCGATGGCCGGGACGTAGCCAGGGTCGTGGTGGCCGATTCAACGCCGCAACAGCTCGTCGCCGCGATGATCGGCGGCAGCACTGCCGCACTTGTACCCGTCTCGACACGGAGGACCGGCGCGCCGCTGTTGCACGTCTGCGGGCTGAGTGCCGGCGCCCGCTTCGAAGACGTCAGCTTCGACGTGCGCCGCGGCGAGATTGTCGGCGTGACGGGGCTGCTGGGTTCCGGCGGCAAAGCCGTCGTGCGCAGCCTGTTCGGACTCGAACCCGGCGTGCGCGGGCATATCGAACTGGATGGCTGTGCGTACGTGCCGGACGATCCGCGCAATGCCGTGCGCCGCGGCATCGCTTTCGTGCCTGAGGACAGGCGGGCGCACGGCATCGCACTGGACTTGCCGGTGCGCGAGAACATCTCGCTCGCGAGCCTCAAGCGTCTCGTGCGGCATTTCATGATCGATCGTCGTCGCGAGAAGGAACTGGTGCAGCAACGCATGGACGACCTGCAGGTTCGCGCGCCGGGCACCGAAGCGCCTGCGCGTCAGCTCTCTGGCGGTAACCAGCAAAAGGTCGTCCTGGCGAAATGGCTTAGCACGCGCGCGAACCTGTACTTGCTCGACGAGCCAACCGTAGGCATCGATATCCGCGCGAAAGCGGAGATCTACCGGGTCATTGACGAACTCGCCGCACAGGGCGCGGCGGTGCTGCTGTTTTCTACCGACCTTATCGAATTGCAGGGAATCACCGACCGGATTCTCGTCCTCGCGCGCGGGACGCTCGTGCAGGAACTGATTTCGAAAGAGACGACCCACCAGGAAATCCTGGGCTGGGCGAGCGCGGCAGGTGCGAGTTCAACCCACGATCGTGAAGCGGTGCAAGCATGAGTCAAGTTCAAACCAAACAATCGCGCGGCAACGTGCTCGCTCCGGCAAGATCCTTCAAAGTGCCGCAATGGTGGCTGCAAAGCGGCGCACTTCTAGCGATTCTCATGGTGCTGGCAGTGTTTGCGGCAAGCTCGCCACTCTTCTTCACAGTAGGCAATCTCGCCAATGTGATGCAGCAGTCAGCGGTGATCGGTACGCTCGCGTTCGGCCTGACGCTCGTCTTGATCGGTGGCGGCGCGAACGGCATTGCCGGCGGCATCGATCTCTCGATTGCAGCGAACCTCGGCTTCTGTGCAGCCGTTTATGCGACCGCGCTTGCCAACGGTCTTGCTTCGCCGACGGCGATCGTGCTCACGCTGTCAGCCGGTACAACGGTCGGCGCGTTCAATGCATTCGCGATTGTCGTACTGCGCATGCTCCCCCTTCTCGCCACGCTCACCACGATGAACATCGTGGCCGGGCTGGAGTTGGTCGTGACTCGTAACTCGACCGTTTCCGCGACCGGACCGACGCTCACGGCCCTTCTCGACAACGGCCCGTTCGCCATTCCGTGGCTCTCGTATGCGTTTGCCGGCGTGGGCCTGATGTTCGTCTGGCTCGGGCACTTTACGCGATTCGGGCTGAGGCTTCACGCGTCGGGCAGTCATCCGGCAGCGGTCCGCGCGGCTGGACTGAGGGCTGAAGGCTATGTCGCGGCGAGCTATGTATTGTGCGGGCTGTCGGCCGGCATCGCCGCCCTCGCCTCCACCGCACTTTTGAGCGGCAGCGCACCCGGCGCCGGCGAGAATCTTCTCGCGGTAATCGCTGCCGCGCTGCTTGGTGTCGTGTTCTCCCGACGACTCGTGCCGACCGTGGCGGGCACCTGGCTGAGCGTTGTGTTCCTCGGCCTTGTCGCGAACGGCTTCCAGCTGGACAACGTTTCAAGCTACTGGATCAGCGGCGTCGAAGGTGCATTGATTCTGTTTGTCGTCTCGCTCACGGCACTGCTGCGCCGACGCAACCTGGAGAAGAGCAGCCATGCGTGAGCTCATTCTTCGCCCCTTCGCGCGTAACGTCCCGATCAACGGCTGGACGCGCTATGCGCTGGTCTTCGCCTTCGCCGCGGCAATCGCATTCTTCACCGTGTTCGCTCCCGCATTCGCCACGTTCTCGAATATCGACAGCGTACTGCTCAACACTGTCGCTCCGCTTGCGATCGTGGCGCTGGCCATGACGGTGGTAGCGTCGCTCGGTGCAGTGGATCTCTCGGTCGGTACAGCCGTCGATCTCGCAAGCCTCGTATTCGTGACGCTCGTGGCGCGAGGCGTCGGCCTGCCGATCGCCGTCGTCGCGGCACTTGGCACGGCCCTCGCGGTCGGGTTGTTCAACGGTGTACTGATTGCATCGTTCGGCGTGGAGCCCTTTCTCGCCACGCTTGGCACACTGTTCATAGGCCAGAGCATCCAGCAACTCGCAACCGATGGCGGACAGCCCATTTACCTCCTGAACCAGGCCTTGCCGCAGGCTTTCTCTATGCTCGGCCATGGGCGTCTCCTCGGTGTCGCACTGCCCCTGTATCTTGTCGCGGCCCTTGCCTTCATCCTGCACCTACTGCTCGCGCGCTCACGGCACGGGCGCGGCATCACCGTGCTTGGCGTCCAGGCACGCGTCGCGCGCTACTCCGGTCTACCGGTGCGCGCGTTGCTGTACCTCGCCTTCGCGTTAAGCGCGGTGAGTTCCGGGTTCGTCGGGTTGATCCTGTCGTCGAACGTGAAGGCGTATGTGCCGCTCGCAGGCAACGGTTACCTGCTCAATGCGATCGGTGCCACGTTTATCGGCGCCACGCTTTCTTCGTCGCACCGTCCGAACGTGCCAGGAACGCTGGTGGGCGTCCTGTTGCTAGGCTTCGCGGCAAACGGGCTGCTTCTTATCGGGTGGAACTTTTATTGGCAGCAGGTCGCCATCGGAATTCTGATCTTCATCGTGCTCGCAGTCGGAACCTTGAGTTCACCACGTCGGTGATTGTCCGAGGGCGTGTGTCATGCCGCAGCGGCCCCAAGCGCCTCAAGAAACGGCCAGGGAAAAATTCCCTGCGCGTGACCGCCGCTGCACAGACGTCGGCCAATCACCGGGCGCACAACCGCCAAAGACGAAAAACGCCATGAAATCAGTTCGACCCTATTATGTTTGACGTCCGAAGAGTTCGGCATTTTTCGGACATTTTTTGAAATTGTCCCAAAAATGAAGCATACTTCGGACATGAGAATTTTGCCGAAAGACTCTGAACTGCGCGCGCGGGTCCTCGAATACATCGCATCCGATCCGGATGCGGTCTGGACCCCGGCTGATTTCGCCCATCTCGGCAGTCGCGCAGCGGTCGACAAGATGCTGCAGCGGCTTGTCGCTTCCGGCGAGTTGCGCCGTATCGACCGTGGCCTCTACGATCGACCGAGAAAAAGCCGGCTGACCGGGCGGGAAGCTGTTCCTGATTATCGGGCAGTCATCCGTGCCGTCACGCGTCGGGGCAACGCCCGCTTCGTAGTCGACGGCATGACAGCCGCGAACGACCTCGGGCTGACCACCGCTGTACCGGCACGCATTGAAGTCCTCGCGGACGCCCGCCTCAAGCCGGTCAAACTCGGCAACCAGGAAATCCATTTCAAACCAGCAGCGGCAAGCCGCCTCTTCTGGGCCGGCCGGCCGGCCATGCGCGTGGTGCAGGCTCTCCACTGGATGCAGGACGTGCTGTCCGATCCTCAGGAGCGGACACGCACTGCCGACGTTCTTCGCCGGATCATGGCCGATCCGGAATACGGCGAGGCAATCCGGACCGACCTGCGCGGCGGATGGTCAGCGCTGCCGATCTGGATGCAGGCGTTCCTGCGTGACCTCGTTAAACCATCTGACAGGGAGGCCATGTAGTGACCGCAGACGCTTACAGACAGATCATCACAGCACCACCTCGTGACCGGCTCGACCTCTTGCTCACCGCAGCCAATCGGCTCGGCACGCCAGTGGGCAACATCGAAAAGGACTTCTGGGTCTGCTGGACACTTGATGTGCTTTATCATCGCCTGCCCACCGATGCCCCGAGGTTGCTATTCAAAGGGGGTACGTCCCTGTCGAAAGCTTATGGGCTTATCCAGCGCTTCTCGGAAGACATTGACGTCACGGTGTTTCGGGACGATCTGGACGAACCAGCATCCATCGAAGAATTGCAGGTGCTCTCGGGGAAACAACGCAGAGCGAGGCTCGACAATATCCGGGATGCCTGTCACGCCTATATCACCGGCCCGCTCCGGGAGGCCCTAGCCGCCGAGCTTGCACAGGATGCTGGCGGCACAGGACGTATCGAGATCGACCCGGATGGCCAGACGCTGCTGGTGTGGTATCCAGAGGTCGAACCTCGCGACGGGGCATATGTACGGCCCGTCGCGAGGATCGAATCCGGAGCAAAGTCAGCACTCGATCCTCATCTGCCAGCGCTCGTTCGCCCCTATGTCACGGACGATATCCCCGAGCTCAATCTAAGCGGTCGCATCCTCGCTCGTGAGCGAGGACAGCGCCTTGCCGCGCTCGACAATCGCCCACAGTAACAGTCGCTCCGCTTCCCGGCGATAGGCGCGCTGCGTTTCAGCGGCCTCGTGCCGTTCGAGCCAGGCGCTGATCGCCTGATAGTCGTTATCGGCCTCGAGCACGCACATGCGCTTCGACGCGCGGAAGGCACCGCGCGAGCCGTCGACGTCATGCGGCACGCGAATGTTTTCCCACGGCACCACGGGTTCCGGCGTCGCCACCACGATCAGCGCGCGGGCGCGTTCGGTGAGCGCCGGATGTGCGGCAAAGAAGCTTTCAATATGACGTGAGCTGCGCACGCCGAGCCCGGGAATCGCGCGCCACCAGCGCTGGCGACGGGGGATGCGCACCGTCAAATCGGCCAGCGTCTTGATGCCATGCTGATGCAGCACGGGGACGACGCGAGACGGCAGCCAGGCACCGATCGGATCGCTCACCTGCGGTTGCGGGACCGCAAGCGTCGGCAGGATGTCCAGCGCCCAGGTCGCGGCTTTGCGGTGACGGGTCCGTTCGCCTACCGCGCACTGGAACAGCCGGGCCAGATCGGCGCGATGCCAGCTAAGGGCGAAACCGGCGAGCTGCCTGCGAATCCGGCCGATCACGCCGCGCGCCGACTGGCCGCCTTTGAGAACCTGCGGACAATAGCGCTCGACCGCCTCGCGCGAGCCCACGCCCGCATACCACGCGCGCAGCGCGGACAGGGACGCGGTATCCGGAAAGGATGGTGGTGGCGGAACGTTCGGCATCCGGAGATTATAGGCAACGGGATGGTAGCGGAGCTGCCGGTCAGGTGTGGCGCGTTTCTCGAAACGGGAGTTTTGCCCATAAATGTGGCCCTATCGCTAATAAGGGTTATCGCAATGGACATATGGTCTAAGACTCTTCTACTCACCGTACCACATCGCAAGTGACCAAACTACGTGAGGAACATCCGGTATATCGGATTGGTGGTCTCCTCCCTGTGCGGATAGCCGAGCGTCGCGAGGAAGCGCTCGAACGTGCCGTTCTCCGCACCGGGTACTTGGATACCGACGAGGATCGAACTGTAGTCCGCGCCCTGATTGCGGTAATGGAACAGGCTTATATTCCAGTTTGGCGCCATCGACGACAGAAACTTCATCAGCGCACCAGTCCGCTCGGGAAATTCGAAGCGGAACAGCCGCTCTTCATGCGCGAGCGGTGAACGGCCGCCGACCATGTAGCGGATGTGCTGATTCGACAGTTCGTTGCCGGTCACATCGACGGTGGCGAAGCCGTGCGTTTCGAATGTGTTCGCGACTTCCGCCGATTCGCCGCGATGCCTGATCTGCACACCGACGAAAATATACGCGGAGTTCGCATCGGCGATCCGATAGTTGAATTCGGTGACGCTACGTGCGCCGATCAGTTCGCAGAAACGTTTGAAGCTGCCGCGCTCCTCGGGAATCGTCACGGCGAACACCGCTTCGCGCGCCTCCCCAACTTCCGCTCGCTCGGCCACAAAGCGCATCCGGTCGAAATTCATGTTCGCGCCGGAGGTGACGGCTATCAGCGTCTTGTTCTCGATGCGTTCACGCTCTGCGTACTGCTTCGCTCCGGCTACGGCTAGCGCGCCGGCGGGTTCGAGCACGCTGCGAGTGTCCTGGAAGACGTCCTTGATCGCCGCGCACAGCGCGTCGGTATTCACGATCAGCACATCATCGAGGTATTCGCGGCACAGCCGGAAGGTTTCCTCGCCGACCAGCTTCACGGCGGTACCGTCCGAAAACAAGCCAACTTCGTTCAACGTGACGCGCTCGCCAACTTTGAGCGATTGCGCCATCGCGCACGAATCTTCGGTCTGCACGCCGATTACTTTGATCTCGGGCCGGACAGCCTTGACGTACGTAGCAATGCCGGATGCCAAGCTGCCACCGCCAATCGGCACAAAGATCGCGTGAATCGGCCCCTGATGCTGCTTCAATATCTCCATGGCTACTGTGCCCTGACCGGCAATCACGTATGGATCGTCAAATGCTGGAATGAATGTGAGACCGCGCTCCTTCCCAAGTTGCGTCGCGTACGCGTAGGCATCACTATAAGAGTCGCCGACCTGCAATACGTCGATTGCGAGACCGCCGTGTGCGCGAACGGCTTCTACCTTCACCTGCGGCGTAGTCACCGGCACGACAATTACCGCCTTTGCACCTAGCCGCGAGGCTGACAGTGCCACGCCTTGGGCGTGATTGCCTGCCGAAGCGGTAATAACCCCACGCGCCAGCGTTTCCGCTGGCAAATGCGCCATCTTGTTGTAAGCACCGCGTAGCTTGAATGAGAAGATCGGTTGGTTATCCTCGCGCTTCAGATAAACGGAATTCCTCAGTTGAGCAGACAGGTTACGCGCGAGGTCGAGCTCGGTCTCCCGGGCCACGTCATAAACGCGAGCCGTCAAGATTTTCTTTAGATAGTCATAGCTAGTCATAAGGTTAGGCAGATGCCGTGTCGGAAAAGGCGCTGTGGACATGGAATTGCATAAGCTTTAATGCTGGCAAACGAAAAATCAAATGCGGATTGACTTAAACGCGAGCAACACGTCCTCCACGTCGGAGTCGGACAACGCGAGGGACAACTGGAGCCGTAGTCGAGCTGCTCCTCTCGGTACGACTGGAAACGAAAAAGCTGCTGCCAAGATACCTTTGTCAGCAAGCGAACTTGCGACAGATTCCGCACGAACAGCGTCGTGAAACATTACTGGGATAATCGGGTGAGTGCCAGGCAATACGTCATAGCCTTGTGCTTCTAGGCCAGAACGCAAATAGTCGCTCATGGACCGCAAACGTGCAAAGTCGATTTCACCACTGGCAACGATATCCAATGCGCGAATCGACGCCGCGGCGATGGCTGGCATAAGTGCATTTGAAAATAGGTAGGGCCGACCAAATTGACGAAGCGTTTCGATCGCAAGCGTTGGGCCTGCGACGAATCCGCCTGCTGCCCCGCCCAACGCTTTGCCCAGCGTGCCGACGTACAGATCCACGGCGTCGTGCGCCTGCTGCGATTGCGCCGTGCCCCGGCCGGTTTCGCCGATCACGCCGATGCCATGCGAGTCGTCGACGATCAGCATGCTGTCCGACGCGCTGCAAATCTCGCCAAGTTCATTCAGCGGCGCCTGAAACCCATCCATCGAAAACACGCCGTCGGTGACGACCCATCTCGCGCCCTGCGCGCCGCTTTGGCGCAACCGGTCATCGGCTTCGGCGACGTCGCGGTTCGCATATCGATGCCGGGTGGCGCGACAGAGTCGCAAACCGTCGATGATGCTTGCATGATTCAGTTCGTCGGACACGACCGTATCGCCTTCGGCGGTCAGCGTCTCGAATAGCGCACCGTTCGCATCGAAAGCGGACGGAAACAGCAACGCCGCCTCAGTGCCCATGAAGGTCGCGAGTTTTGATTCGAGTGTCCAGTGCAATTCGTTTGTGCCACTGATGAAGCGCACCGACGCCATGCCCAAACCATACCGCGCGATCGCTTCACGGGCGGCCTCCATGAGACGCGGATCGTTGGCGAGGCCCAGGTAGTTGTTCGAGCAGAGATTCAGATAACGCCGGCCTGCCGATTCGGGGGTTGGCCTCGCGATGACATGAGCCGACTGCGCCGAAGTCAGCGCGAACTCGCGTTTGACCGAACCCTGTACCGTGAGCGCATAATGCTTTTCCTGAAGCCGCTCAACGATAGACTTGCTAAGCATGCTGGTCTCCGTAATCGACCGTCAGGCTCCAGGCCGGATCATCGTGCCTGGCCCAGTAGGCTTCGAACAGCGCGCGGGTGACCGGTCCGGGCGCGCCGTCGCCGATCATCGTGCCGTTGAGCCGCGTCACCGGCATGATGCCCCCGGCTGTCGACGTGATGAATACCTCGTCCGCATTGCGTAACTGGCTTTCGCTGATCGTGCCTGAATGTGCGCGCAAACCCGCTGCATCCGCGAGATCGAAGACCGTCTGGCGCGTGACGCCGTGCAGGACGCCGTGGTCCGGCGTATGCAGCGCCCCGTCGCACACGATGAAGACATTGAATCCAGGACCCTCGGCGAGACTACCGTCCGTGCACTTGATGATCACGTTTTCCGCGCCGGCGTCGTACCCTTTGAACAACGCGGTCACGAGATCGAGCCAATGGTAGTTCTTGATTTGCGGATCGACCGACTCCGCCGGAATTCGGCGCACGTCGTCGATCAGATGCAGATGTAGCCCTTCTTTCAATTGGCGCGCGTTGGCAACCGATCCGAACGGCACCGCAAACGCGACAAACTGGTTGATCGCCTCGCGCGGGTCGCGACTGAAGGTCGGAGAGATTCCTCGAGTGCAAAGCATTTCGACGTACGCGTCGCGCAGCCCGGACCGCTTCACGCATTCAACCAGGATGTCGCGCAGCGCCTCGTCGCTGAATGGCACGTTCAGCCGCAGCTTGGCCAGCGATCGGCGAAACCGCGCGATATGTAAATCGAGGCGAAAAAACTTTCCTTTCCAGACATGCACCGTGTCGTACGTCACGTCAGAGTGAAGGAGCCCCCAGTCGAGCACGGAGATGCGTGCTTCCGAAATGGGCATGAACTTGCCGGCCATATACGCGACGCCGGTGGGATAGGTAAGGCCGTCGATGCGGCCGATATCTTGAACAGGCATACGGGGCTCTCAGATTTTGTGAGGAAAATAGTCGACGAGTCGGGCGAATGCGGCGAGATCGGCCTCGAAGACACTACGGTGCACATACGGGTTGGAACCGGTCGCATGGTCGAAAGACAGTTTGCCGTCGAGGTGATCGATCTCGTGTTGCATCAGCTCGGACAGCTCACGCGGCAGAGACTCCTTTACGTGAAGGCAGCCGTCGAGTGTCGTGTACTGGATCGACACGGACACGTAGCGCTCGACCTTCACGAGCATCTCAGGAAAACACATGCAATCGTCCCAGAGTGTCATGCGTTCCCCGCTGCGCCAGACGATCTCAGGGTTCACGATCACCTCCGGCCAGCCGGGGAGTGCAAGGCCGATCATCCGTTTGCCAATGCCGATCTGCGGCGCCGCGATCGCGCGACCGAATCCATGCTCCTCGCGAAATGCCCTGATCGCTTCGGTCAGCGCGCATGCTTGTTCCAGTACGACGGGATCGCGAACGTCACCAATCGGCATCGCGATCTCGCGCAGTGACGCCGTTCCGACCGCAAGAATGCGTGAATTCATTTCACCACCTCTGACAGAGCCACCTTGTTGCCAGCCTTGAAGGTGGAGATCGTTGCTGCCGGGCTCTGCAGATCGCCGTTCACATCAAATGCGACCCTGCCCGTCACGCCCTGAAAATCCACCGCGTGAAGCGCGTCGACGATCTTCGCCGGATCACTCGACTGCGCCTGCATGACGGCACGGTAGATGGCCATCATCGCATCGTAGGCATACGGTGCGTAGAGTTGCACAGGCTCGCCGTACTTCGCCTTGAAGCGCGCCGCGAAGGCCGGACCTCCTGGCATCTTCGCAAGGCTGCGGCCGCCGTCTGCACAATAGAGATTGCCGTTGAGCGCATCGCCGGCAAGTTTCTGGATTTCTTCGGTGCACAAACCGTCGCCACCCATCAGCGGCGCCTCGATCTGATACTTCTTCATTTGCCTGATCATCGAGCCGCCCTGGGTGTCCATGCCACCGAAGAAGATAGCGTCTGGCCGCTTGCCCTTGATCAGAGTGAGCGAAGAACCGAAGTCGAACGCCTTGTCGGTCGTGTATTCGCGCGCGGCAACAGTGACGCCGGCCTTGCCGATGTCGTCGACGAACACGTCGGCGATTCCCTGTCCATATGCCGTGCGGTCGTCGATCACGCCCACGCGGCGCACATGCAGTTGCTCGACGGCATAACGCGAAACGGCCTGACCGAGGAAGCTATCGTTGGCAAGCATCCGGAAGGTCGTTCGATAGCCGAGGTGAGTGAATTGCGGATTGGTCGCCGAGGGCGTCAGCTCCGCGATATTCGCCGCAGAATAAAGCCGGGCGACGGCGATCGACGTGCCCGAGTTCTGATGGCCGATGACAGCGCTCACGTGCAGATCGATAAAGCGTTGCGCGACCGTTGTCGCGGTCTTGGGATCAGCCTGGTCGTCCTGCGCATCGAGTGCAAACGTGACCGGCTTACCCGCGATCGTCGGGTGCTTTGCATTGATTTCCTCGAGCGCGAGGCGGATGCCGCGCTCGCTATCCTTGCCGTAATGGGCCTGCCCGCCAGTGAGTGCGCCGGCGAAGCCGACCACGATCGTGTCCTCCGCATATGCCGGCGCGGCCAACGCGCATAGCGTCAGGATGGATAAAAGGTGCCTTGTTCGCATGCTCTTCCCCCGTTTCTGAACCGTTGATTGATGCTACGATTCTAGGGCGGCGCTGCGAAATCCAAAAAATGATGCAAGTGGAAAAGCATCGAAGAATTTCGTTTCTTCGGCTTTTAGGAAATCCAATGACTATTCAAGCCAATTCGCTGGATGATTTCGATTTGCGGATCCTCGCGATCCTCCAGCGTGACAATCAGATCAGCAACCAGTCGCTGGCCGCGGAAATCGGCCTGAGCCCGCCTGCGTGCATGCGGCGGGTCAAACGGTTACGGGACGAGAAGTACATTCAGCAGGACGTGTCAATCGTCGATCCGAACAAGGTCGGCTTGCCGCTGATGATGCTGGTTCTGGTTCAGGTCGAACGGGAGCGTGTTGACCTGCTCGATGAATTCAAGCGCTTTCTCAACTCACTGCCTGAAGTGATGCAGTGTTACGTCGTCACCGGACGGGCGGACTTTATCATGATGATCTCGATGCGCGACATCGATCACTATGAAGAATTCTCGACGCGCGTGTTCAGACAAAATCCGAACATTCGCCACTTCGAAACCATGGTCGTGATGTCGAAGGTCAAGGTGGGACTATCGTTGCCGCTCGATATCTAGCGGCTAGTCATGAAATCTGAATTAAGGGTTCCACAACTCCTGCCACGCTACGACTCCTTCTGTCGTGCGTCTTTCTGCGGGCGTATTGAGTCGGGCTTCAGAGAACGCAATTTGGCCCACCCATGTTCGGCGGCGAAGGCACAATCTCGCGGAAAACATTCGTCACGAACGGCACAAGGTGATCAAGTACAACCACCTCGTCACAAACATGGTCGTGCTCTACAACGGCCAGTGGATGTCGCGTCGGCTCTCAAGGACTTGCAGGAAAAACGACATCCGATTGATGTCGACGTGCTCAAGGCCTTATCCCCGTGCCGGCGTGAGCATATCAACCGGCTCGGCGACTATCTACTGGATCTGCAACGACGCGCTCCGTCGCTCGATCCGACCATTGATTTTTCATTTAAATCAGTAGCGTAGGTCGAGATGTGGCGGATTTTTAACGATTACCCTCAACTGGAAATTAGGTGAAGCGACAGCCAGGGAGCCGTCTGTAGCACGAAACCCCGGCCGTTTCGGTGCACATAATCAGAGGGTTTCGAGGAATGCCATGACCTTGTCGGTTGCGTGAAAACGCGGCATGCGTTGTCCGGCGGGCTGCAATCGACCTAACGCTTCTTCCTTGTGCGCAAGATTGGATTCCATGTAGATGTGCGTCGTGTCAATCGACTCATGGCCCAGCCATAATGCGATGACACTGATATCGACGCCAGCCTGCAACAGATGCGTCGCCGTCGCGTGCCTTACGACGTGAGGCGATATGTGTTTTTTTGACAGACTCGGGCAGGAATTCACGCCGCCGGCGATTGCCTTCTTCAAAATGCAATCGACGCCATTGCGGGTCAGCTGCTCGCCGCGGTAGTTGGTAAACAACAGCGACGTTGGCACCGCATTCTGCTCGCGCATCCATTTCGTGAGCGCATCTGCCGTTGCGGCCCAGAGTGGCACACATCGCTCCTTTCGACCTTTGCCGTGGAGATGCACGAAGCTGCTGTGACCGCCCAGTTCGACCTGGCTGCATGCCATTGCCGTAATTTCTGAAACTCGTGCGCCAGTGTTATACATCGTCAGCAGCATCGCATGATCACGTCGTCCGCACGGCGTCGAGAGGTCAGGAGCTCCCAAGATCGCATCAATTTCAGGCCGCGACAATGCGCAAATCAGACGGCGATCGGTCCGTTTGGTCGGGATCGCTAATATGGACGTTGACAGCCCTGCAAAATCCGGCCTGGAGATGGCGACCCAGCGAAAGAAAGAGCGAACGGCCGCCAATCTGGCGTTGCGAGAACGTACTGCATTGTTGCGCTCCTTTTCAAGACTGTCGAGGAAGGCCAAAATTACTGCGGCGCTGAGGTGAGTAAGACTGAGTGCCACCGGTTCGATATGCATCGTCGTGTCGATGAACTGAAGCAGGAGGCGAAACGCATCGCGGTAACTCCAGAGCGTTTGGGGACTGACGTTTCGATGGGTCATCAGATGCTTGAGGAAGAATTCCTGAAGCAGTGGCCCGACAAGGGTATCGGTATTCTTCATGATTGGCCTCCCACGCCGCAGAATGCGGCGAATCGGTTCGAGACGATGCCCAGTAGCTCAGGAGTTGACGAGACGTACCAGTAGCTCTCTCTGGGACTGACGTGACCAAGATAGACGGAGAGCGTCGGAGCGAGTTCGGCGGCCGATGCCCCATCTTCGTACCATTGCGTTAGGCGACGAACGGCGAACGAGTGCCGCAAGGAATGCAAGGTCGGTCGCCGCCCATCGGGTAGATGCAATCCGAGCTTCGCCGTCGCACATGAGAACCACCGCGACAGGGTGTCGTAATCGAGGGCTTGTCCGAAATCTGTGACGAAGAACAACGGTGCTCGCCTTGCGTGACATTTGTGCTCCCGCCGATCGGCATACTGCTGGAGGTGAACAGCGGTTGTCGGGTGCAAAGCTACGATGCGGGACTTCTTGAATTTGGTTTCGCGTAGAACAACACGGGGCGGCTCATTCCGCAAGTGCACGTCGCGTTCCTTGAGGTGCAATGCTTCGCTGACGCGTAGCCCGGAACTGGCAAGCAGCCCCAGTACCGCGACATAAGCGTCGGCGCGCAACCCTCCTTTCGGTAGCGCCGTCGCTGCTGCGTGCAGGATCGATTGCAATTGTTCCTCGTTCAGAATGTACGGGGGATTGCGACGTGGGGATGGCAGCAGATGATTGTCGGGGACTGAGGTTGCCGGATCGATAGCCTTTACGAAGCGTAGAAATCCCCGCAGTGCACTAAGAATAGCCACCTGGGTTGGCGGAGCACGGTGACCCCGCGTGACCCATTCGAGCACCTCCTTGGCTTTGATTGATTCGCCTGGATGCTCGATGGCATGGTCTTGCACGAAGCGTGTGAGGACCCCGCCATGGGTATACCGGTAACCCAGCAGCTTGCGGTGTTCGACATAACGGATCAGCAGATCCCGAAGTTCCTCACCGTTCATGATCTGTCTCCCGGCCAAGGCATGGCGATGCGCGCCAGCGAAGGCATGTCGAGCTTTGCATAGGTGGCGGTGGACTGCAGGGACTGATGACCCAACACATCGGCGATGTTCTTGAAGCTCATGCCACGCGTCAGCATGGTTGTTGCCGCGGCATGGCGTAAGAGATGTGCAGCACCGCGTGCGGGGGCAATACCTGCACGATTCAGCGCCCGGCGGACGATCCTCGAAATTGCGCTAGAGTCTGTGAATGGTCGGGCCGGCGGTAGCGCCTGCAGGAAGATCGTCCTGTATGACGACGGAGGCCGTTCTCGTTTGATGTAAGCGAGCAATGCACGCCCGACGTCGCGGAGGAGCGGCAGGTCCCGGTCACGGCGGGACTTCGCACCTCGGATATGAATGATGCCGTCGGCCCAGTCCACGTCATCCAGACTGAGATGCATGACTTCAGCAGCCCGCATCCCGGTCCTGGCGAGCAACAATATGATTGCTGTGTTCCGCAGCGGCTGAAACGTAGCAGCGTCGCCTCCGCACTTGATGAGCCGTTCCACATCATCGTTCGTCAGGCTGGCTGGAAGCGTCGCGTGACGCCATCTCCGGATTCGAGGCAGTGCTTCCTCGAGACCGGACGGCACAAGACCCATCACGGTGAGAAACCGCAGCATCGCGCGCAGCGCGACGATTGGTGAATTCGATGGTCGGCGCCTCTTGCTCGAAAGTTCGCGGTGCAGATATCCGCGGAGATCTTCGATTGACAGGTCTTGCCAATTCGGTGGGTCGTCGCTGCACCAGACGTCCAGGAAGCCTCGGACAAACCGGCCGTACTTCCGGCGGGTGCCCTCTGCGAGGCCCTTGACGGCGCCCAGATACGCGTCAAACTCGTTGAGGAATTCGGCCGCGCACGTAATCGAACGTGTGCGCGTCTCAGTACGTTGCTTGCCGCACGTCAGTTCAGACTGTGCCATGATCTTCTCCTTACCGGCCACCACGGCCGGTAGGAAAAGTTCAGAACATTATGCGAACCATTGCAACACAACTCATCTCGCGTGATCCCGCTTGAAAACGGCGGTGCCGCCGCCGTCTACATGGGGCTTCGCCTAATTTCCCGTTGAGGGTAATCGTTAATATCTTAAGCTTCAGATATTATCGAATCCCGGCCGACCCTCATGGTTCTCCTCGCGGACCGTGAATGCGATGCGCGCCTGCGGTATCCAGACGCTGGCCGACCTAACCGTACGTGTACCCCGTCGGCGCCAGTGGTGGAAGGCGGTGCCGGGGCTTGGCCCGGTGAGCGCGCGGCAGGTGGAGGCCTTTTTTGCCATGCATCAGGCCCTGACCGAGCGCGCCCGGGCGTTGATTGCTGTTGCCGATCGTGGCGCCGTCGTGCCGTGGGATAACTTGCGACTGCCGTACGAGGTGGATGGTTCAATGGGTGCCTTTCGCGCGCCGCGGCAAACCTGCGCGCTCAACGCAAGCAACGACTACGAAGCCGTGCAGGCTTGGCTGACCCTGCACGAATCGGCGGCCACGCAGCGCGCCTATCGGAAGGAAGCCGAGCGGCTGATCCTTTGGGCGATCGTCGACCGCGAACGGGCCCTGTCGTCACTCACCACCGAAGACGCGATTGCCTACCGGAGCTTCCTGCGCCGGCCAACGCCGCGCGAGCGCTGGGTCGGGCCGCCACGGCCACGCTCGTCCTCATCCTGGCGCTTCTTCGACCTCGGCAACACGAGATCGAGATGGTCTACATATCGTGCGGGATTGCTGCCGGTACGATGGCCAAGCACGGTCTGCGCATCGAGAATGGCCTTGATGCGACCGCGAACGCGGCGCGCAGTTTCTGCCTTTTTCATCCAGACCGGTTGGAGTATCCGCACAATCATCGCAGTGTCGATGTCGCGCACCTCGACGTCGCCGATCACAGGGTACGCGTAGGTCTTCAATGTGTTACGCCACTGCTGGATGTGCTTGCGGTTCTTCCAGTTCGGCTCCCGGGCCTGGAGAACGCCTCGGCCGCCTCGCGGAATGTCACCACGGCGTCCGCAGCAGTTTCAAGGAGCTGCTGGCGCTGCTGCTCCCGACGCGCGTGTATCGGATCAACCTGGTCCCTGACCATCTGTCGGTACCCGGTAGCCAGTTTCCGTGCCTCGCCGAGCGAAACCCGCGACAGCGGGCCAAGCCCCATCTCGCGCATACGCCCGCCCAGCCTGAACCGGAAGACCCATGAGCGCGCGCCGCTGTCCGCGATCTGCAGATACAGCCCACCACCATCGGCGTAATGACCCGGCGCGACCTCCTTCGCCACCCGCAGCGCGCTGAGCCGGTGCAACTGTCGTCCCGACATGACTCCCTCCTACCCACAAACCCACATTCCTACCCATACATCGTGGAAAAATTGTGCGGGAAGACCCGGGATGGAGCAAGCACGTTGTTACCCACAAATCCCCGTGGAATCAGCAGTTTATGAGTGTTTTCGGGAGAATCCGGGAATCCCCGGGAAGCCTTGCCTGGCGGAAGGCAGCAGGAGTCGAACCTACCTGAGAGCGTCTGACGCCCTCAACTGGGTTTGAAGCCCAGCCGCACCACCGGATACGGATGCCTTCCTGCGATTAACTACCTACCACTAAATACCACTAACTACTTACCGCCGTTGATCCGATCAGAGCAGATCCAGCCAGCGACTGTCCGTGCGCATCACATGCAGGTCACGGTGAAAGCGAGTATACCCAACACGATCGAAGAATTCCAAAACCTGGATCGCGCGTTTGCGGCCAAGCGCCGTGACATCGCGGAAAGGCGCGGCGGCGATTTTGCCGTCGTTCTTACGCGCTTCGAGAGCCGCTATGGCCGCCAGTTCGCGAATCGCCTCGCGATGATAGAAAAGATCGCGTACGACCTGAAATACCTCACCCTGGCGCGCAAGCTTGCGCATCAACTTCCGCACACGCTCCTCGGGCAAGCCGTGCGCAGCCGCCAGATCGCGAATCCACGGAGGGTCGAAGCGGCCGGTTTTAACGACCGGCAGCAAGACACCGGCAAGCGCTTGCTCCGCATCGTCGAGCGTGACCGCGTGGCCGGGCAGATGCAGCCAAGGCCCGCTTCTGACAATGCCTCCGCGTGAGGACGTGTCGTCGATGAGTGCACGCCACAACGCATCGTCCACCAACGGTGCGACCATGCGCCGCAAGCGCGACGAGTCCGGACCTTGTTCATCGGGCGAGCGCGCGTGGAATTGCTCCAGCGTCGCGATCAGTCGAGCGCTCAGCGCGCGCCATGCGGTGCCGGCGACCAGCAAGGCATCGTCACCGGATAACGTGACCACATGCGTGTCAGCGGGAAGCTGCGCCGCTGCCGGCAAACCGCTCAGATGCTCCAGCAACGAGCGCAAAAGGCCATTCGGCGCACGGTCGAGCAAGGCATCGAGCGCGCCAGTGTCGAGCATCGTCTGCATGGCATCGAGCCAGGCCAGCCGCTCAGGCGTACGCCGTTTGCGCGCGGGGCCGAATGGATCGAGCACGTGGCCACCGCCTATCGTCCGGTTCGCCTGTGCGTTTCTCACGATAAACCGGTCGCCCGGCACCGCACACAGCGGCCGTTCAAACACGAGCTGGGCACGCGCAGTCTGGCCTGAACCCAGCGACTCTCCATCGAGCAACGCCACGTGCGCGACCTGATGCTGGGTTCCCAGATGCACATGCAGTGGCGCCCAATGCTGCAAGGTCACGGCGGCGTCGGGCAACAAGGAAAGCGTTGCATCGATACGTTCCGACGCCCGTGCCAGCCGCGGATCGACGATCCAGTCGCCGCGATCGATCGCATCCTTCTCGATGCCTGCAAGATTCAGCGCGCAGCGCTCGCCCGCGCGGCCGCTTGGCGCAGCGCGGTTCTGCGCGTGGAT
>NZ_AEJF01000064.1 GCF_001028175.1 Caballeronia mineralivorans PML1(12) | reverse complement strand
GGATGCTGCGCACGCGCACGGGCTCGCCCGCAGGCGCAAGCATCATGGTCTCGCCCACACTCACACGCCCCGACACCACCGTGCCCGTCACGATCGTGCCTTGTCCGGCAAGCGTGAACACGCGATCGATTGCCAGCCGGAACAAGCCATCGTCGCGACGCAGCCGCCACGCTGCAGCAGCCGCTCGCAAGTGCGCGTTCAACGCCGCCACGCCTGGATCGTCGGCGAGCGTCGCGTTAGTGTCGAATAGGGGTGCATCTTGCAGCGCGCTGCCGGCCAGGAACGCGGCAATCTCCGCGCGCACTTCGCGCAGCCGCTGCGGTTCCACACGATCGGTCTTGGTCACCGCAATGGCGCCCTGCTTCACGCCGAGCAATTGCAGGATCGCCAGATGCTCGCGGGTTTGCGGCATCACGCCGTCGTCGGCGGCGATCACGAGCAGCGCGTAATCAATGCCACTCGCGCCCGCCGTCATGGTATGGACAAGCTTCTCGTGACCGGGCACATCGATCAGGCCAAGCACGTCGCCGTTATCGAGCGGTACGTACGCGTAGCCCAGTTCGATCGAAATACCGCGCGCTTTCTCTTCTTTCAACCGGTCCGTATCTACCCCTGACAACGCGCGCACCAGCGTTGTCTTGCCATGATCGATATGTCCCGCCGTGCCTACGATCATCCCAGCACACCCGAAGCCGATAACTGCAGCTGCGCGACGAGCTCCGCTTCATCCGCCGCTTCGAGGCAGCGCAGGTCGAGGCGCAGGGCGTCGTCGGCAATCCGCCCGATAACCGGCCGCGACATCCCGCGCAGGACTTTTTCCAGCGCAAGCAACTGCCGCCCGCCGCGTTTGCCGTCGGCCATCCTGATGACGAGGCCGTAGCTCGGCAGCACATCGACCGGCAACGCTCCGCTGCCGATCTGGCTGAACATCGGCTCGACGGCGACCTCATAACGCTCCCCGATCGTCCGCTGCAAAACCGGCCGGACGCGTTCGGCAGCGGCGCGCATGGCGTCGGCCGGACGGGTAAGCAAACGCAAGGTGGTCAACCGCTCCGCCAGCATTTCCGGCGCACGGTACAAACGCAGCACCGGCTCCAGCGCGGCGAGCGTGAGTTTGCCCACACGCAGCGCGCGCTTGAGCGGATGTTTCTTGATCTTCGCGATCAGGTCGCGACGGCCGACGATCAAGCCCGCTTGCGGTCCACCAAGCAGCTTGTCACCGCTGAACGTGACGAGATCGGCACCCGCGAGCACGGTTTCGCGCACGGTGGCTTCACGCGGCAAGCCCCATTGCGTGAGATCGACCAGCGTGCCGCTGCCCAGATCGACCGCTACGGGCACGCCGCGCGCTTTGGCTAGCGGCGCGAGCTCCGCGACGCTCACCTCCCTGGTGAAGCCGCTAATGGCGTAGTTGCTCGTGTGGATTTTCATCAGCAGCGCGGTTCGCGGGCCGATCGCTTCCTCGTAATCCTTCAGGTGCGTGCGATTCGTGGTGCCGACTTCACGCAGCTTCGCGCCGGCGCGGCTCATGATGTCGGGAATACGAAATGAGCCACCAATTTCCACCAGCTCCCCGCGCGACACGATCACTTCTTTTCTCGGCGCCAGCGCCGACAACGTGAGCAACACCGCCGCAGCGTTGTTGTTCACCACGGTCGCCGCTTCGGCGCCGGTCAACTCGCAAATGATCTCATCGATCAGGTCGTCGCGGTCCCCGCGTTTGCCGGTATCGAGATCGAATTCGAGGTTCGAAGGCTGCGTCAGCGCCGCGACGACTGCGCTGACGGCCTCATCAGGCAATAACGCGCGACCGAGATTGGTATGAAGCACGGTGCCGGTCAGGTTGAAAACGCTGCGGAATTTGGCCCTCGCGCGTTCTCGCAGGCTTTTTCCCACCGACGCCGTGAGGTGCGGCACGTCGAGCGCCGCCACGGACGCC
>NZ_AEJF01000063.1 GCF_001028175.1 Caballeronia mineralivorans PML1(12) | reverse complement strand
ACGCCAGGCGTCCAGCGCACCGCGCAGCGCGGCCAGGACCTCGGACCGGCCAAACTCGTCAACCAGCGCCAGGAACCCCGCTGACGCCATCACCTGCTCCACCGATGGCACATGGGCCATCAGCGCCCGCAATTCGGCGCTCGTTACATCGCTCACAAGCCGATCCTTTTTAATTGGACTTGTAGGGTTGGTCAGTTTTTTCGTCGACTTGTTCCGGCCAGAGCCATGGATGTGGCGACGCCCGCCGATAACCCTCCTCGCCCATCAGCAAATCCAGCGTCAGGCTGGCGAGATCGTCGGCGAAGGGTTCGAAATCGTAGTCCTTGTCCTGATAGCCGATTTTGCGATACGTGTGGCATTCGTCGCACGATTCGGCCTTCAACGGCGCCTTTTTCGATTCGGCTTCCTTCGTCCCGGCATCGGCGTCGGGCGTTCCGAGCGCGTGATACGCGATGCCTTTCGTCGAGTCGCAGTTCGAGCATTTCGAGCGGACCATGTGCCACTCGGTCGCGCATAAACCGCATTGCAGGAAGCGGTAATTGTCGTACACGCCGCCCACCCGCACGGTGCTCGCCACGGGGTGCGAACCGCACACCGGGCAAAGCCCAAGCGTCTCCAGGTACGGCACGTCGCGCTTGTCGATGTCCGCGGCAAGGTCGGTCCACACCACTTGCAGCGCGGCCGAAATGAACGGTGCGCTCGCAGGATCGACTTCGGCGAAGCGCTGCGCAAAGATCGCGTCGGCTTGCGCTTCCAGGGTCACGGCGTCGAGCGACCTAAGTTTCTTGATCAGTTGTTCAAGCGCCGGTGTGAGCGGACCGGCAGCTTGCAGCTTGTCCAGCAAGCTGATTAAAACGTCTCGCCAGGCGGGATCGCGCGCGCCGGACAGCGCCGGAATCAACGGCATGGAATGCTTCTGCGCGCTTGCGATCAATTCAGCGCTGGGCGGCTTTGCCTTAAAACTCGCGATAGTCTCCTGCTGCGCGTCCGCGAGCGCCGCCATCAAGCGCAGATAACCCGCTATGGGATTGCTGCGTTCGGCGAGCTGGCGCAGCCGCGCAGCGCGCGCGAGGAACACGCTCGCACGCTCGGGCGTGCGGATGCGTGGAATGGCCGACTGATCGAGCGATTCAATCTCGCCGGCTTCTAGAATGCGTTGGACCACAATTGTTGACCTCTTGAAACTGGAGAGCCGCCGCGTTTTCGTTTAGTGAAGAACGTCGGCGGCCCGGTCACGTCGGGACTAAGTCTGGTTAAGTCGAGCTTAAGAGACGCTTAAGCCAAACTCACTTCCCTTCACTTCCCGATCGTTTCCTTGAACCATCTCGGATGGTGCTTTTTCGCCCAGCCATACGTCACGGTGCCGCGTGTCATGGCGCCGATCGATCCTTTGACCCACAACGCCGCGTAAATATGCACGACAATTCCGACGATCAAAACGAACGCTGCTGCAGCATGAACGACGGCAGCAAGGCGAATGATCTCGATCGGAAAATAGAACGAGAAATAGCGTCGCCAGATCACGATGCCGCTCGCCAGCAGCGCGAGCAAACACACGACCATCGTAAAGAAAAGCAGCTTCTGTCCGGCATTGTACTTACCAATGGCGGGCAGTTTTTCTTCGCGGTTGTTAAGCACGTCGTCAATCTGCCGCATCCATTGAATGTCGCTCTTATCCAGATAGTTGTGATGCCAGAACCGCAGTGCAAGAATCAGAAACGAGAGAAACATCACGCAGCCAATAAATGGATGCAGGATGCGCGTCCATTGCCCGCCGCCCAGAAGCGCGTACAACCACGACATGGCCGGGTGAAACATGGCCAGCCCGGACAACGCCAACAAGATAAACGTAATGGCGGTAATCCAGTGGTTGGTGCGCTCGTTCGGCGTATAGCGGATGATCAGCCCGTTACCCCTTACGTCGCGGACGACAGGATCTTCAATGTGTTTCATCGGATGCCTCCCGTGAACGGCGTGCTTCCTCGGCTTCATGTTGCGCTTCGGCTTCCTCAGCCTGCGACACCTCGTTCGGCCCGATACGCGTGTAGTGGAAGAAACCCGCCAGCGCCGCGACCGCGATGCCGGCAAGCGCCAGCGGTTTCGCCAGCCCCTTCCACAGATAAACCATCGGACTGATCTTAGGATTCTTCGCCAGGCCGTGATAGAGGCCGGGTTGATCGGCGTGATGAAGCACGTACATCACGTGCGTGCCGCCCACCCCTGCCGGGTCATACAGCCCGGCGTTCTCGAAGCCGCGTTCCTTGAGATCCACGATGCGGTCCGCTGCCTGCTGCTTCATGTCCTCTTTGGTACCGAACATGATCGCGCCGGTCGGGCACGTCTTCACGCAAGCCGGTTCCTGTCCGACAGCCACGCGATCCGAACACAGCGTGCATTTGTAAGCACGGTTGTCCTGCTTCGAAATACGCGGCACGTTGAACGGGCAGCCCGTTATGCAGTAACCGCAGCCGATGCAGTTTTCCTCGTGAAAATCCACGATGCCGTTCGTGTACTGCACGATCGCGCCCGGCGAGGGACACGCCTTCAGACAGCCCGGGTCCTCGCAATGCATGCAACCGTCCTTTCGGATCAGCCACTCGAGATCGCCCTCGGTGTTCTCGTATTCCGAGAACCGCATGACCGTCCACGAGTGTTCGGTCAGGTCGCGCGGATTGTCGTAGACGCCGATTGAATCGCCGACTTCATCGCGCAAGTCATTCCATTCCATGCAAGCCGTCTGACATGCCTTGCATCCGATGCACTTCGACACATCGATCAGCTTGGCGACCGTTCCCGTGACCGGTACGCGAACCTGCGGTTCGGGCAGCGTGGTGGCGGAGAGACGTTTGATATCCAGTGATTGCAGTGCCATCTCTTCTCCTTATGCCTTTTCGACCTTGACCAGGAACGACTTGAATTCCGGTGTCTGCGAATTCCCGTCGCCCACGGAAGGCGTCAGCGTATTGACGAGATAGCCCGGCTTCGTGAGTCCTTTGAAGCCCCAATGCAACGGCAAGCCGACTGTCTGTACTTTTTTCCCCTCGATCATCAAAGGTTTGATGCGCTTGGTGACGACTGCCACGGCCACGATGTGCCCGCGATTCGACGACACCTTCACGCGATCCCCCGCGACCACACCCACTTCCTTCGCCAGATCCTCGCCAATTTCCACGAACTGCTGCGGCTGCACGATCGCGTTGAGGCGCGCGTGCTTGGTCCAGTAGTGGAAATGCTCGGTCAAACGATAAGTCGTCGCGGTATGCGGGAAATTCTCGTGCGTGCCGAACGCGGCCCGATCGTCCGGGAACACGCGCGCCGCCGGATTGCTGACGACCGCCTTGTTGTCCGGATGCATCGGGTTGTAGCCCAGCGGATTTTCGAACGGCTCGTAATGCTCCGGGAACGGCCCTTCCACCAGGCCGTCGCGCGAGAAGAACCTCGCCACGCCCTCCGGATTCATGATGAACGGATTCATGCCGTTTTCCGGCGGTTCGTCTACCTTGAAGTCGGGAATATCCGCGCCAGTCCACGACTTGCCGTTCCACGCAATCAGCTTGCGGGTGGCATCGAAGGGCTTGCCGCTGACATCGCATGAAGCACGGTTGTACAGGATCCGTCGATTAGCCGGCCACGCCCACGCCCAGTTCAGCGTATTGCCGATACCGGTCGGGTCCGAGTTGTCGCGGCGGCCCATCTGATTACCCGCCTGCGTCCACGATCCGCAGAAAATCCAGCATCCGCTCGCCGTGCTGCCGTCGTCGCGAAGTTGCGCGAAGCCCGCCAACTGCTCGCCTTGTTTCGCGAGCACCTTGGTTTTGTCCGTGACATCCGTCACGTCCGCCAATGCCTTGCCGTTGAACTCCATCGCGATTTCTTCAGGCGTGGGGCTTTCCGGGTCGGCGTACGGCCAGCTCATGTTGAGAATAGGATCGGGATATTTTCCGCCCTGCTCCTTGTACGCCTTCCTCATACGCAGCCACAGCCCGGACATGATCTCGAGATCGCTCTTCGATTCCCCCGGTCCAGCCGCGCCTTGCCAGTGCCACTGCAACACGCGGCTGGAACTCACCAGCGAGCCGCGTTCTTCCGCAAAACACGTGGTCGGCAAGCGGAACACTTCCGTCTGGATCTTCGATGCATCGACGTCGTTGAACTCGCCGAAGTTCTTCCAGAACTCGGACGTTTCAGTGGCGAGCGGGTCCATGATGACGAGCCATTTCAGCTTCGCCAGACTCGCACCGATCTTCGACTTGTTCGGCGCCGCCGCGAGCGGGTTGAACCCCTGCGCGATGTAACCGTTCATCTTGCCCTGGTTCATCAACTCGAACACTTGCAGCATGTCGTAGGACTTGTCGAGCTTAGGCAGATAGTCGTAACCGAAGTTGTTATCGGCGGTTGCGTTAGCGCCCCACCACGACTTCATGAAGCTCACATGGAACGCACGATAGTTGCGCCAGTAGCTCAACTGGTTCGGGCGCAGCGGCTGCGTCGCGCGCTTCTTGATAAAGCCCTCGTAGTCCTGCTCGGCTTCCATGGGCAAGGTCATGTAGCCCGGCAACAGGTTCGACATCAAGCCCAGGTCCGTCAGGCCCTGGATGTTCGAGTGCCCGCGCAGCGCATTCATGCCGCCGCCAGCAATACCGATATTGCCCAGCAACAACTGCACCATTGCGCCCGTGCGGATGATCTGCGAGCCCACTGAGTGATGCGTCCAACCGAGCGCGTACAGAATCGTCCCGGCGCGCCCAGGCACTGCAGTGGATGCAAGCATCTCGCACACCTTCAGGAATTTCTCCTTGGGCGTACCGCAAATCTTCTCGACCTGTTCGGGCGTATAGCGCGAGTAGTGCTGCTTCATCAGGTTGTACACGCAGCGCGGATGCTGCAGCGTGGGGTCTATCTTGGCGTAACCGTCGTCGCCGCGTTCGTAGTCCCAGGTCGCTTTGTCATAGCTGTGTTTTTCCGCGTCATAGCCGGAATACAAACCGTCCGCGAACGCGAAATCCTCGCGAACAATAAACGGAAAGTCCGTGTAATTCTTGACGTACTCGTGCTGGATCTTGTCGTTGGTCAGCAGGTAATTGATCACGCCGCCCAGGAACACAATGTCCGAGCCGGTCCGGATCTGCGCGTAATAATCGGCAACCGAAGCTGTCCGCGTAAAGCGCGGATCGACCACGATCAGCCTTGCCTTCCGATGTGCCTTTGCTTCCGTGACCCACTTGAAACCGCACGGGTGAGCCTCGGCCGCATTGCCGCCCATGACCAAAATCACATCCGCGTTCTTGATGTCGACCCAATGGTTCGTCATCGCTCCACGGCCAAACGTCGGGGCAAGACCTGCCACCGTCGGGCCGTGTCAGACACGTGCTTGATTGTCGAATGCCAGCATGCCAAGACTGCGAACAGTCTTGTGCGTCAGATAACCGACTTCATTGCTACCGGCGGATGCTGCGAGCATGCCGGTGGTCAGCCATCGGTTAACCTTTTTGCCGTCTTCTGTCGTCTCGACAAAATTCGCGTCGCGGTCTTCCTTCATCAGCTTGGCGATGCGATCCAGCGCGTCTTCCCACGACACGCGTTTCCATTCATTCGATCCCGCCGCGCGATATTCCGGGTACTTAAGGCGGCTCGGGCTATGAATGAAGTCGATCAGGCTTGCGCCCTTCGGGCACAAAGTGCCGCGATTGACCGGATGATCCGGATCGCCCTCAATATGAATAATGCTGGATTTGGCGTTCTTGGCGTTGTCGCCCAAGCCATACATCAGGATGCCGCAACCTACCGAACAGTAGGGGCAGGTGTTGCGGGTTTCAGTGGTTCGCGACAGCTTGTATTGACGGACTTCCGCTAGTGCAGGTGCCGGCGAGAAGCCCATCAGGGCCAAACTCGATCCGGCAAGCGTGCTTGCTGAAACCTTCAGGAACTGTCGCCGGGACATTTGTAACATCGTGCGCCTCGGCGGTTTTTGGGAGACTGAAACAATTATAGAATCGCGCTGAAAATTACGCAGCGAACATTATTCCTGCGGAGGAGCGTGACCACTGATTTTATTTTACGCCCTCATAGTTTATGGTTTCTTAATCTCCAGCTCCGCCACGAATATCCCGACTACTCCCCGTCGCGGCTCCACTGGGGGCGGGTTCAATAACGGCTTATATGGAACCGGCGCGGGTAGTAATAAGTAGAGCTACCGGTGGCGTTTACCCGCGTCCGATGTCTCCGAGGAAGCCGGAAACCTTCGCCAGCCCCTCTTGGAGAACATCGAGCGGGTTGGCGAATCCGATCCGGATATACCCTTCCATATCGAACGCACTGCCGGGTGTAAACATGACGCCGGCGGCCTCGATGCGACCTCTACCTGGAGTGCGAGCATCTGCAGCACACCGGTTCGTTCAAGTCTCGCGGCGCTATGCAAGCAATGCCTCGTGCGGCAATCAGCTCGCCATTCCGAAACTCGTTCCGTAATATGGCTGCGATAGTGTTTTAGCCGAGCCTATGAGGTCTTCCAGCATGGCCGCGCGCTTGTTCGGGTCTGTGTCGCGGCTGGTCATGAAGCATAGCGCGGCAACGGCTTGCCCGTTCTTGTCCCTGACGGGCGCGGCCATGCAATATCGAAACGTGTGGGACAGGCCTTCCGTGCAGAAAAACCCTTGCTCTGCGGCACGTTCGACATCTCCCAGAAATTCCGGTACTTCGATCCGCTTGCCGTTGTCGAGGATAAAATCTTCCTCCGGAATCAACGAACGAATCGCGTCCGCCCTCAAATGCCCTAGCAACAAACGGCCGGACGCGGTCCAGGGAATGGGCACTTTCACGCCTATGTCCGAGCTGATGTTGAACGGACGGGAACTGTTTTCCGACAGGACCACGGTGTACTTGTTGCCCTCCAGCATGCATAGCTGGGCAGTTTCGTCGTGGCGCCGGACAAGGCCGAGAATGACCTGGTGAGCCCGGCTGATCAAGTCGTTGTGCACGGCATAGTCAGACCCGTAGTAGTGCATCTCGCGGCCGAAGAACACACTGCCGTCGGCGCCTGCTTCCAGCCACCCTGCCTCGGTCAGGATCGTCACGAGTTCGTAGATGCTGGAGCGCGGTGCGCCGGTCGCTTCGATCAGTTCGCGCATTGTCATCGGACGCCGCACGCTATGCAATTGCTTGAGGATGGAGACGACCCGGTCGACTCCCCTCGCCCTTGAAGATTCCGCTACAGACATGACTCGAACTCCGTCGGCAATATGATTTGCTTTTTCGATCTTTGACTGACGCGAGTTTAGCGCGTGAACAGTTGCATACCGGTTGCGCTCAATGATCGAGGACCCGGTGCAGGAACTGCTGCGTGCGCACATTCTGCGGATTCACGAAGATCTGCTCGGGTGCGCCCTGCTCTGCAATCACGCCCTTGTCCATGAACACCACGCGGTCGGCGGTCTTGCGCGCAAACCCCATCTCATGCGTGACGACCACCATCGTCATACCGTCGCGTGCAAGGCCACGCATCACCTCGGTGACTTCGCCGACCAGTTCAGGATCGAGCGCCGAGGTGGCTTCATCGAAGAACATGATGCCCGGCTCCACGGCCAGTGCGCGCGCGATTGCCACCCGTTGTTGCTGGCCGCCCGACAACTGGCTTGGATAGTGATCAGCACGATCGGCGAGACCCACGCGATCAAGCGCGTCCATTGCACGCTTGCGGGCATCGGCGGGATTCATCTTGCGCGCCTTGATCAAGGCCAGCGAGACATTGCCCAACGCGTTCTTGTGCGGGAACAGGTTGAACTGCTGGAACACCATGCCCACGTGCCCGCGAATCTCGCGTGCGCGGCGTGCGTCGTGAAGCGGCACTTCGTTGACCCAGACCTCGCCGGCATCCGCGGTTTCAAGACCGCTCATGATGCGCAATACGGTGCTCTTGCCTGAACCGGAGGCGCCTATCAGGACGAGCACTTCGCCCTGGCGCACGTCGAGGTTGATCTCCTTGAGCACCTGGGTGGTACCGAACGACTTGGTGACGCCGCTCAGGTTGATGATGGGTTTAGGCGCGATGGCAGTGTTCATGACAACAGGCTCCTTCTTCGATCATGGCGGCGCACCCACCGCGACAGGGGAAAGCAGACAACGAAATACAGCACGGCGACGAGACCATAGATCTCCACCGGCTTGCCGATCCGGTCGACAATCGCCTGGCCCTGGTGCATCAACTCGGACATGCCGATCATGCTGACAATCGACGTATCCTTGATAAGGGACAAATACTGGCCGATCAACGGCGGCAGTACGATCTTGCCGGTCTGCGGCAGGATCACCGAAAAGAACGCCTGCGCCTTGCTTAGTCCAAGGATTTGAGAGACTTCCCACTGCCCCTTCTGGACCGACTCAATCCCCGAGCGGAAAACCTCTGCAATATAGGCACCTTGGTAGACGCTGAGCCCTATCACGCCGGCTGCGAAGACGTCGATGGCATAACCGAAATACGACACACCGAAATAGATGAACATCAACGTGATCAGGACCGGCGTGCCGCGAAACAGCTCGGTGTACAGCCGGGCGAGGCGTGGCGTGCCCCACGGCCCGAAGGTCCGTAATACGGCTGCCAGCAGCCCCACGAGCGTCCCGCCCACGATTGCCGCTACCGAGAGAATGAGTGTGGTCAGCAGGCCCTGAAGCAGGATGGGCAGGCTGGTCATCAACAGATCGCTTGTCATGTTCACTCTCCGGTTCCAGGACTCACGCGCCGCCTGATCATGAACGGCATGCGCGTGCGTTTTGGCAGCACGAGCGGTGGATGAAACAAGCGCGCCCCAATCACCCCGGCGACCCACGACAGGAAGTTGCTCAGCGCAAGATATGCAATCAACGTCACGGTAAAAGTCTGGATATACAGCAACGTGCGCGAGTTTATGACGGTCGCCATGCCGGTCAGTTCCGGCAACGCGATGGCCGACAGCAACGAAGTCCCGAGCAGAAGCTGGATCAGGTTGTTGACGATCGCGGGATAAACGGCGCGCGCGGCCTGCGGCATGACCACTTCAATGAAGATCTGCGAACGCTCCAGGCCCAGGATGGAAGCCGCCTCCAGTTGACCGCGCGGCACCGACTGAATCCCGGCTCTGAACACTTCCGCAAGATACGCACCGACATTCACGCCGAGTGCGATAACACCCGCGGTATACGCATTGAGCGTGATGCCCATCGACGGCAGGCCGAAAAAAACAATGAAGATCTGCAGCAGCACCGGCGTGTTGCGAATCACCTCGATATAACAACTGGCGATCGCACGCAGCACTGCAACCCGCGACGTGCTCGCCAGTGCGGCCAGCAAGCCGAGCAGCATCGCGACGACGAAGGCCAGCAGCGTGACCTGGAGCGTCAGCCACGCCGCTCGCACAAAATCGTTCAGATAGCCCGACAGGGTCACCCATTGATAGCTCATTGCTCCTCCGTCTTCAGACTTGCGCGATGCAACCGGCGCCGGCGCTTCAGTACTTCAGTACTTCAGTACTGCGGATTCAACGCGAAACGCGGATCGGCTCCGAACCACTTCTTGTACAGCTGAGCGTTCATCTTCGACGCGTTGATCTGGAACAGGAACAGATTGAGGTAATCGAGCCAGACCTGATCGCCCGCCTTCACACCGAACGCGTTGTATTCCAGCGGAACGAGTGCTTCGTCGGTCACGGTCAACTCGGGATCGAGCGACGCCTGATAAGCGAGGAAGTTGTTGTCTTCGATCATCGCGTCGGCCTGGCCTTGCTTCACCGCGAGGATGGCGGCCTGCGAACTGTCGAATTCCTGGATCTTCACTTGCATGTTCAGTGCGCGCACTTCGTCGCCGTTCGTGGAACCCTTTACCGTCGCGATCGTACGGTTGGACATGTCCTTGATTGACTTGATGCCGCCGCTCTTCTTGACGAGCAGCGCTTCACTGGCCACGACATAGGGATTGGTGAAGCCAATTTCCTTGGCCCGCTCAAGATTGCGCGTGAAATTGCAGAAAACCACATCGACCTTGCTGGTTTGCAGGTTCGGAATACGGTTGGCGCTCGTTGTATTGACGACCTCGAGCTTCACGCCCATTTGTTTCGCCAGTTCTTTCGCGAGGTCGACGTCGTAACCGTCAGGCGCACCATCCTTGTTATAGAAACCGAAGGGAGCGAAGCTCAGACAGTCACCTACGCGCAGCGTGCCGCGCTGCAACACCGCCTTCAGCGCGGACTCTGTCGCTCCGTCCTGGGCGGGTGCGGCAACCTTCGTGCAGCCGGCCAGCGTCAACAGACCGGCCACCGCGAATAAACAGGCAATACGTGCGCTTTCTTTGACAAGTCTCATTTGGATCTCAGCCTTGAAAGTGAAAATGTCCGCTTAGGGACCGCTTAGGAACAGACGGCGGCGGCCAGAGAAGCCCCTGGGCTCAACGCCCTTCCCATGCCCGGGCATGGGCCTGCATAAATCGATGTTGCGGTCCGGCCCGCCTCGCATGAACGATCGCCGATGCCGGATAGAGCACTTAATAGAGCACCTGAACTAGTTGTCCGATATACCGGAATGATGTCCGGCACAGCAGATGAACGAAGTCTTTCACAGAAAAAAACACGTGGCAATGGGGGGTGCCGCTGATGCGAACGGCTGGTTTGGTGTTGCGAATTCGATCTCGCGTTTTCATCCACGGCGGCGAACGATGCAGATAATCTAGAGGGCATTCCGCGTCGCGAGCCTGTCGCAGAGCTCGCAAAGACGCTTCGCGGGTCGAGACCCAGCCCGAGTTTTCCACGAGGATCATTTATGCGTTTTCCCTTACGACAGACTGTCGTCGCCGCCCTTCTTCTCGTCGCCGCGCAAATCGCCCTTGCGATTCCGCCCAAGACTGTCGAGCTCGAGGACCTGACGTGGACCGAGCTGCGCGACGAGATCCATGCGGGCAAGACAACCATCCTCATCCCGATCGGCGGGACCGAGCAGACCGGTCCTTATGTCGCGCTCGGCAAGCACAACGTGCGGGTCAAGATCCTGTCGCAACGCATTGCCGAAGGACTGGGCAATGCAATCGTTGCACCTGTGATCGCGTATGTGCCCGAAGGCAACACCGCTCCTCCGACTTCGCATATGCGCTTCCCCGGCACGATCACCGTACCGGACGATGTATTCGAAAAGACGCTTGAATCGGCGGCTAGCGGCTTCAAGGTCCACGGCTTTCGCAACATCGTTTTCCTCGGCGATCACGGTGGTTATCAGGACGATGTCCGGCGCGTCGTTGCACGGCTCAACAAGAGCTGGGCGGGTTCGGATGCGCGCGCGTTCGTCCCGGCCGAGTACTACGGCACCAGTTCCACCGGGTACAACCAGATCCTTCGTGAGCACGGCGTTCGGGACGACGAGATCGGCACGCACGCCGGCCTCGCCGATACCTCCCTGCTGCTCGCAGTCGCACCGCAAATGGTGCGGCTCGACGACATGAAAAACGCGCCCAAGCCGGGGCCTTCCGTGGGTGTTTATGGCGGCGATCCGCGGCACTCGACCGCGCAACTCGGACAAGCCGGCATAGACGCGATCGTGTCGCGAACCATCGTTGCGATCAAAAAAGAAACTGCCGGACACTGACGCTATCTTCCTCGCCGGCGTCGAGCTGGTGCTTCAATCAATTACGGGATTTGCCATGCATTCGTGTGCTCGCCGCCTCTTGCGCCTCGCCTCTTCGATCAGTTTCGCGACCGCCGGTTTATGGTCAACGAGCGCTGCGTTCGCCGCGCCCGCCGTTGCCACGGTGCCCGGCATGCCACCCGTGGTCGACGCCGCCAATCTTTATAGTGAAGCGGGTGCGGGCCATCTCAGTGCGTCGGTAGCCGATGCTCTGCCGCGGGTCTACGTGCCGAACCTGCGCTCAAACGATGTGGTTGTGATCGACCCGGCCACGCTCAAGGTAGTCGACAAATACCGCGTCGGCTTGAGCCCGCAGCACGTGGTTCCGTCATGGGATCTGAAAACCCTATGGGTGGCGAACAACGCCGAGGGCCGCACCGACGGCAGCCTGACACCGATCGATCCGAAGACGGGCAAGCCCGGCCACGCAGTGATGGTCGACGACCCGTACAACATGTATTTCACGCCGGATGGCAAGGAGGCCATTGTCGTGGCCGAAGCGCGTGCGCGGCTCGACTTTCGCGACCCGCATACCATGACGCTGACCTCCAGCCTGTCCGTGCCCCAGTGCAGAGGGATTAATCACGCGGACTTTTCCATCGACGGAAAATACGCGCTTTTTACCTGTGAGTTCGGTGGCCGTCTTGCGAAGATCGACATGGTGAAGCGGGCCGTCGTCGGTTATCTTCAACTCGACAAGAAAGGTATGCCGCAGGACATCCGCGTGGCGCCCGACGGCCGCGTGTTTTACGTCGCCGACATGATGGCCGATGGCGTCTACGTGATCGATGGCGACAGCTTCACGAAGATCGGATTCATCCCGACGGGCATCGGTACGCACGGACTCTATCCGAGCCGCGACGGCAAGCGCTTGTATGTTTCGAATCGCGGATCGAACCGCGTTCACGGAGCGCCTCACGGCAAAGGCAGTGTGTCGGTCATCGACTTTGCCACGCGAAAAGTCCTGACAACCTGGCCGATTCCTGGCGGCGGCAGCCCGGACATGGGCAACGTCAGCGCCGACGGCACCATGCTGTGGCTCTCGGGCCGGTACGACGATGTGGTGTACGCCATCAACACGTCGACCGGTGCGGTCACGTCTATTCCGGTCGGCATGGAACCGCACGGCCTCACCGTCTGGCCGCAACCCGGGCGTTATTCGCTGGGTCACACGGGCAACATGCGTTGACGCGTGAGCAGAAGCGACGCAAGCCGCACTCACTGCTTCGATAAAACCAGCGCGACCTGCTTCGATCCGGTCTGGTCCGCGATGTCCCTCGCCGTCAAGCCGCGATCGTCGCGCATGTCGCGTTTGGCCCCTCGTGCAAGCAGCAGCGACACCGTCTGTATCTGATCGTAGCCGGCCGCCCACATGAGCGCCGTCAGGTGGTTGTGATAAACCGCGTTCACATCCACGCCCGCATCAAGCAGTTGCTCGACCACAGCGGTGTGTCCGAGTCCGGCCGCATATTCGATCGCGGTCTTGCCCACGCGATCCGTACTGGCCAGGTCTGCATGATGGGCAAGCAACAACGCGACAAGCTCCTCGTAGCCGCCGAACGCCGCCGCCATCAGCGGCGTCACGCCCTGCACGTCGGCCTGGCTGACGTTCGCGCCATGATCGATCAGGACGCGCGCCATCGGCGCCAGGCCCTTCTTGCAGGCGCTGATCAACGCCGTATCGCCGATACGGTTACGCGAATCAACAGCGGCGCCTGCGTCGAGCGCTCGCGTCACGCCCGCTTCGTCATTGCTTCGCGCCGCCGCGAGCAGTTGTTCATTGACGCTCAGGTCGTTCGCCCAAACGACGCCGCTGAGAGCACCGAGCGCGAGAGCGGTCACGCACCAGCCAGACATTCTCTTCATCTCACACACTCGCAAAAGAAGCTTGCTCGGCCTATTGAAGATTGACGATGTAATTAGCGAGGTTCTCGATATCCGCATCGGACAGGCCGGTTGTCACGCTTGTCATGCTGCCTGCGTCGTTGGTACGCCTGCGCGCGCGGAAATCCTCGAGCTGCTTGACGATATATTGATAGTGCTGCCCAGCCACTCGCGGCATCTCGTTCTGCCCGATGAAACCGCCGAGATGACACATCGTGCACAAGACTTCAGCGGCCTTCTTGCGGCCGGCGTCGACCTTGATGGGATCAGCCTTGAAAACAACCGGCACCGGCTGTTGCGCCGCGAAATAGTCGGCGAGGTCATGCATGTCCTCGGGCGAGAGGTTGGCCGCCATCGGGCTCATGCGCGGATCATTACGGCGTCCGGCCTTGAAATCCCGGAGCTCGAGATAGAGGTAACGCGCCGTCTGGCCGGCGAGAACCGGATAGTCCGGACTGGTCGAATTTCCCATCGCACCGTGGCACGCAACGCAGGCTACCGCCTTGGTTTTGCCCGCATCGGCGTCGGCATGAACGGCAACAGGAAGCGCCCAGAAACTCACGCACACACTCAACGCAAGCGCATGCCGTTGTCCAGCTCGAAGACGCTGCCAGGGACCCCTCATCCCCACGTCCTAAGGCAACGCGAACACAAGCACGCTGTTGCCGCGCTTGAAGTCGAGTTGCGTATTGCCGCCGGCCGCGACCGCGATGTATTGCTTGCCGCGAACGGTGTAGGAGACTGCCGGCGCGTTGACGCCCGCACCGCACTGGAACTCCCAGAGCTTCTTGCCGGTGGCTGCGTCGAAGGCGCGGAACAGCCCGTTGCCCTCGCCGTTGAAGACCAGGCCGCCGGCGGTCGCCAGCACGCCGCCGATCAGCGGCTGCGCTGTCTTAAAGGACCACGCGATCTTGCCGGTATCGATGTTGACCGCGACCAGCTTGCCCCATTGCTCTTCCGAAGGAATGGTCTTGAAGGCACCGCCAAGCCACAGCTTGCCGCCCGGGTAAGCTACATCTTCCACCTGGTACGTCATCGGCTGATGCAGGTTTGCCGCATATGCCATGCGGGTTTTCGGATCGAAGGCCATCGGCGACCATTCGACGCCGCCATTCGCACCCGGCAGCATGCGTGCACCGGTTGGTGTCGGCAGCGTCCACACACCCTCTTGCGGAATCATGGCCTCGGAGAAGCGGATCAGGTGTCCGTCGCGACGGTCATGCACATAGATAAACCCCGTCTTGCCGCCGTGGATGATACCCGGAATCATATGGCCGTTCTTGTCCCGCACGTCGACCAGGATCGGCGGGCTTGCCGCATCGAGGTCCCATAGATCATGCGCGATGTATTGGTAATGCCACTTGTATTTGCCGGTATCGAGATCGATTGCAACGAGCGAATCAGTATAAAGATTGTCTCCTGGACGCACCGCGCCATACAGGTCAGGCGAAGGATTGCCGACCACGAAATACACCGTGTGTTCTTTCCGGTCGATGGCCGGCGTCATCCAGACACCGCCGCCGAGCGTCTTGTAGAAGTCCCCGCCCTTCGCCGCCAGTTGCTGCTTTTCGTTCGCGACGTCGCGCTTCATGTTGCGGCCGACCGCATCGTTTTCTGCCCAGATGCCTTCCTGCCCCGTATCCGGGATGGTGTAGAAGGTCCACAACAGTTGGCCGGAGTCGGCATCGAACGCTTTCACAAAACCGCGAATGCCGTATTCGCCGCCGTTCGTGCCAATCAGCACCTTGCCGTCGACCACGACCGGCGCCATGGTTTCCGAGTAGCCAAGTTCAGGGTCCGCAATCTGGGTTTCCCACAAGAGCTTGCCGGTCTTGGTATCGAGTGCGACGAGCTTGGAGTCGAGCGTGCCCATGTACAAGCGATCGCCGAAGATCGCGACACCGCGGTTATTCGGCCCGCAGCAATAGGTCGTGACCGAGCCCATCTTGTGTTTGTAATGCCAGTATTCCTTGCCGGTCACGGCGTCGATGGCGTAGACGTGGTTATACGACGTGGTGAGGAACATCACGCCGTTCGACACAATGGGCGCCGTTTCCATCGATTCCATCACAGCCGTCTGAAACACGAATACCGGTCTGAGCTTCGACACGTTTGCCGGAGTGATTTGCGTGGCGGGAGCGAACCGCGTCTCGGTGTAAGAGCCGTTGGGCTGCAGCCACGCGGCCTGGTTACCGCCGGCCAAATCGAGTTGCTGCTGTGTCACCGGTCGCAGTGCGTCCGGCATGGATGCCGCTTGAGTGGTCGCGGCACCTTGTATCTCGTCGGCGGCAAGCGCTGTTACGCCCGGCGCGAGCATGCCAAGTGCGGAGCAGGCAAACAGGGAGAAAAGCGACGTACGGGATCTGGACATGAGGGTCTCCCGATAGTTCTTTTTGTTGTGCGGCGCACTAATTATTCAGTCATCCGCATCGATTAAGAATAGGTGAGCCGAAATGGCTTTTCCAGATTTAATGAACCCGGCTTAAACCGATAAGCACTTGGTGCGACGTTATCGGTTCACTTCTTTCAATAACCCTGCGAACGCTATTCCACTCCCCCTTTCAACCGACGATAAGCGCTCGGGCTCATTCCCATGATTCGCCGGAAGTGGCTATTGAATGTCGACACGTCATTGAAGCCTGTCTCCAGCGCTACGCTCAAGACGCTCTCGTTGGACCCGCGAAGACGCACGGCCGCCTCGTGCAATCGCGTACGCATGAGGTACTGGTAAGGCGTCACGCCTACGACCTGCAAAAACAGACGCAGAAAGTGATATTGGCTGGTCGCGGCTTCACTCGCCAGATCCGCCAGCGCAAGCGGCTGATGCGACTCTCGCTCGATCCTGCGCAAAACGGCGGCGACCCGTAGTTCATCGCGCGGGCTTGGTGTGCGCCTGGGCCGCTTTGCGCCGGCTAACGCTGACGACACCGTGCCAGCCAGACACAACGCCAACTCTTCAAACGCTGCAAAGTCGCCATCGGCGCGCGCAGCTTCCGCTGCCGCGACGATGGGTATCAACGCCGGTAATGGTGGCAGATTCGGCACATCGAATGAAATGTGCCGCGCACCCGGCACGGCGGAGATTATTTGCTCGAAGAACTCAGGTGTGAAATGAAAGGAGAGGCAGCGGTCTCCGGCGCTGTGCTCGTGGCTGCATTCATAACAATGTTGCTCATTGCCGAGCAGAACTGCCCCCGGCGCAAGCGTGGCCGACCCTTGAGTTGAACGATAGCGGAAGGTGCCCGACATCACTGCTGCAATGCACAGGGCCTCGTGCTGCTCTTCGAAAGGCCGGTCGTGCGAACTGGCGGTGCAGACGACGTCATGGACGCGCCATCCGGAGCCGGCTGCAAGGAGATCGGGAGTGGGAGCCATATCCAAAGATATAGCAATTTTCCCCAAGCCGTGTGAGCCGTTGCTGCTTAGGATAGGAAATCCAATGCCTGACGGAGTTCTTACCATGCCCACATCGAAATCCTTGATTGATGCTCTTCATACCAATGAGCCCGCTGCCGATCGCGCCGAAAAAATGAAACTTTACGGCTGGTTGATTGACCGCGGCGGCCGCTGGGAGATGGACACGATCGTCTACGGCGACGACGGCACGCCGCAACCTGGCCGCGGCGAAATTCATTTCGGTTGGGTGCTCGAGGGCCGTGCGATCCAGGATGTATGGATTCTTCCCGGGATCTTCCACGGCACGACGCTGCGGGTCTACGACCCTGCTTTGGACGCCTGGCACATCCTGTGGAGCGACCCGCTCCGCCAGTACTATTCACGGCAACTGGGCCGTGCTTCGGGTAACGACATCGTCCAGGAAGGCCACAACAGCGCAGGCGACGCCGTGCGCTGGAGCTTCACGGAAATCACGCCGAACTCCTTTCGCTGGATTGGCGAACGTTCCCAGGATCAGGGGAAGACGTGGCGCGTCGACGCAGATTTTTCTGCGCGCCGCTTGATGGATTAGCAACGCGAGCAATCGACTATGCAGACACGCGTACGCCTCTATGGGCGTACGTTATGTCCGGTCTCAGGATGCGTTGACCGCTTACAGATTGAGACCGAGTTGCGCTCTACCCAGCGGCGTCAGGTCGTCGGTGGTAGCTCGTCCGACGAAATCGACTTCGAAGTGGTCAGACGGAAAGTCGGGCGGACTCTTCCCTTCAAGAAAGGCGGGCAATTGACGCTCCAGATAGTCGTTGTTCTTGGCACACGCCGGCGCCGACGCGATATACATCACGTTGCTGTACCCGGTGCCATGATGTGCGTCTTCCACCGCATGGATCACATCGCTGTGCCAGAACACCGTGTCGCCGGCTTCCATCTTCGGTATAGGTGACAGCGCGTCGAATAAGGGTCCATGCCATTCCGGCTTGATCGACAACGCGCGTCCCGGCATTGCGCCGCAAAGGTCATCTTCGGCAACGTCGTCCTGAAGGGCGCGCAGCAGGATATAAACCATCGAGTTGGCAATCGGAACGAGTTGTAACGTGCCGTCGCCTGGCCCTTGGGGAGTCAGCGCCGTCCAGCCCTGGAATGTGCGAAACATGGAACAGACCGCCGGCGACGCAATCTCCAGCACGTCTGGCCGGAACGCGGCGTCGAACGCATCGTAGCGTCGCCAGTTGCCGTCGAACACATGTCGGTACACTTTACGAAAATTGCTTTCGATCCAGCGTTCGACGGAGCCACCATCGCAGTGCGCGGACAGACCGAGAGATTCCGAGCCGGGCGGCCGGCGACGCAGACGGTCGGCATAGACCGGCACGTGGTCAGGAGCGAAGTGCACGCGACCCTCGCTTTCGTTGCGCCACAGCCGGTTCAGGAACACGCGCGCGGCCGTGAGCGATGGTGCCTGCCGAGCCAGTACTTGTGGCCTGGACCAGTAGATGCCGTAGATTTGCGGCTTGCTGGACTGGAGTTCGCCGAAATATTTATCCTCCGCGCGATGCTGCAGCCGCCTATCGAGATCGTTGCGCTCTACATAGTCAGCAATCTCCCTGTCCCAAGCTTCGACGAGCTTACGGTCGAATACATTGCGGATCACGCATGCCCCGCGCACCTTCACGAGTTCGATCTGCGCCGGCCCGACGCGCTGTTCGGCGATGTCGGAAAACTGGATCACGGGAATGACGGCTTCGCCCCGGTCGCGTCGCTCTGCGATAAGCCGTGCTTCTTCACTGATCGCTTTTTCGACTTCAGCGAATACCTCGCGATAGTTAGGCAATCTCTCGCGGAGCTCGCGTTTTGCCTGCCGGATAGCGGCGGGCAGATCATCAATTTGCAGTGCTGCCATGTCTGTCTCCGTTTGCGTTGACTACCACCGGAGCATAGGCCGTGAGTACGCCGAGCAGTGATACTATACAGACAATTATTTTGCAATTTCGGCCATGAAACCAGCGTATGAGCACGTCGAGTTCGGCGACAGATGTTCAGTCCGCATCTATCACAGGCGCCTGCCACGCATTCCGTTTGAGTGGCATCACCACCCGGAGTACGAGTTGACCCTGACCATGAACAGTCAGGGAAAGCGGTACATCGGTGATTCGGTGGTGGACTACGAGGCAGAGGATCTAGTACTGGTTCCGCCAGATCTTCCGCATACGTGGGCATCGAACCGCTCGATCGATCCGTCGTCACCACAGGTGGCGATCGTGATCTGGTTTGATGGCGACTGGGCGCGGCGGCTCGCGGATTGTTGTCCGGAATATGAAGCGCTGCACAGGCTGCTGCGCAGGGCAGCCTGTGGTCTGGCATTCGGACAGGACGCGGGAGCGGCGATGCGATTGCGCGCGAACGACCTGCTTTCGAGCGCGCCGCGTGAGCGTCTTGCCGCGACGCTCGATATCCTGTGTGCGCTCGCTGATGCGCCAGGAGCTCCACTCGCATCGCCCAGCACATTCAACGAAAGGACCGAGGGGCCATCGGGACATGAGCCCGAACGGATCAACCGTGTGCTCTCGATGATCGACGCGCGGTTCGCCGAGCCGTTGCGGCTGCCGGAGCTTTGCGCGGCTGCAAGTCTGTCGGAACGCACGCTCACGCGTTATTTTGCTCAGCACATTGGCGAGAGCGTGAGCCGATACATCACCCGCGTCAGGATCGGCCACGCGTGCCGGATGCTTGCCGATACGTCATTGCCCGTTTCAGTAATCGCGACACGGTCCGGTTTCGCGAACATTGCAAACTTCAATCGGCAGTTCAAGGCAATGAAGGAGACGACGCCTGCCGCGTATCGCAGGCAGTTCGCGTCGGGAAGCGTGCTGGATGCGGTCTTCTCTCCGCCGCTGACAGAACGTTCACCATCGCTTCGACGTGGAGCTGGAAGGCTAACGCGTTCTGAGGCTGAAGACTAAACTCGGCGAACCGCGGCAGGAAGAAGCTGGCCTGAGTTTTCACGTCTGCAGTGTGCATGGGTCTCCATGCACACTGACATCAGAATGGCCGCATCGCTTTCTCGCCTGCTTGTTCTACTGCGTGCAATTAGCCCTCCAACCGGAACACCCCCACCATCGCGCGCAGCCTTCCGGCCTGTTCATCCAGCGAAGCCGCGGCTGCCGCCGCTTCTTCGACCAGTGCCGCATTCTGTTGCGTGGTTTCGTCCATCTGCGACACCGCGCGATTGACCTGTTCTATGCCGGTGCTCTGCTCGATCGATGCCGCTGCAATCTCCCCCATGATGTCGCTGACGCGCTTGATCGACTGCACGATCTCGCGCATCCGTTCTCCCGCAACCGCGACCTGGCCCGTGCCGTCGTCGACGCGTGCTACCGACGATCCGATCAGTTCCTTAATGTCCTTCGCCGCCGACGCGCTGCGCTGCGCCAGTGTCCGCACTTCGCCGGCGACGACCGCGAAGCCGCGACCTTCGTCGCCGGCTCGCGCCGCTTCGACCGCTGCGTTCAGCGCAAGAATATTGGTCTGAAATGCGATGCCTTCGATCACGCTGATAATCTGGCCGATTTTCCGCGACTCGTCAGCGATGCTCTGCATCGTGCCGATCACTTCGTCCACCGCGCTACCGCCGCGTTCGGTTGCATTCGACGCGAGCATAGCGAGCTGGCTCGCCTGACGCGCGTTGTCCGCGTTCTGCTTCACCGTCGCGGTCAATTGCTCCATGCTCGCAGCGGTCTCCTGCAAAGACGCCGCCTGTTCTTCCGTACGTTGCGACAGGTCGGTGTTGCCTTGCGCAATTTCACCGGAGCCGGTCGCGATTGAATCGCTCGAACGCTGAATACCCTGCACCAGATCGCACAGCTTCAGGCGCATTTCGCTCAACGCAAACAGCAGGCTCGAACGGTCCGACGGCGCGAGCTTGATGTAAGCGCCCAAATTGCCCGCCGCAATTTGTGCGGCAAATGCAGCTGCGTCCGCCGGCTCGCCACCAAGCGCGCGAGTTACGCTCCGCGTCATGAACCAGGCCATGGCGCCGACTGCCAGGAAGATCGCGATCGCGATACCGACCAGTGTCTTGGCGAGCTTCCAGTAGGCGGCATTGATGTCGTCGTGGAAGAAGCCCGTGCCAATCCACCAGCCCCACGCCGGAATCGTGACCACGCCTTGCAACTTCGCTTCGAGCGGACCGTCTTGCGTGCGCTTGATCAGCACATCCACCAGCGCGATATGGTCGTTCGCGAGACCTTGCTGATACGCCTGCGTATCGGTCAGATTGCCGTTCGTGGTCTTGTTGCCGCCCGTCTTGGTACCGATCAGCTTCGCGTTCGGATGAACGAGGTTGATACTCTCGGTGTTGGTTACCCAATAGTAACTTTTGCTATCTGCATTCAACTGGTTGAGTGCTGTTTTAGCGGCGGACTGCGCGTCGTCGCGACTCATCTTGCCGCTTGCTTCCAGCGACTGGTAGTACAGCGTCAGATGTTCGGCCTTGTTCAGCAGCGTAACGATTTGCCCTTGACGGCTTTCGATGAGCGCATGGTCGAGTTGCGACAGCGCGATCGCGGCTATGCAGATGACGCCCGCCAGCGCTGTAATAACAAGTAAAAGCAGTTTGGTCGATACTTTCATGGGTGTTGAAGCGCGCACGGCGCATCCTTGTCGAAGTGAACGCTACAACTCGTATATCGGCCCGCCAATATTGACCTTTAGGCTTCCTTTTCGTCTAACTAAGGCAAAAATAAACCTCCTGTTTCAGCCCCTCTCTAACAATCACAACCGCTTACTTAGCTTGGCGACACCTGCACCAACGCATCGATGGCAAGGGCATAACCCTTGACGCCCAGGCCGACGATAATCCCGCGCGCCGCCGGCGAAATATACGAGTGGTGACGAAACGATTCCCGCGCGTGAACGTTGGAGATATGAAGCTCGATCAGCGTGACGCTTGCGCCCTTGATAGCGTCGTGAAGGGCAATCGATGTGTGCGTGAAGGCTCCCGGATTCATCACGACACCCAGCATGTTGCCCGCCGCCATCTCCCGGCCGGCCTCGTGAATCCAGTCGATCAGCACACCCTCATGATTCGACTGCCGGCACTCCACCTCCACACCGAGCCGCTCGCCGGCTTCCTTGCACAGCGTCTCGACGGTCGCGAGCGTGTCGTAGCCGTACTGCGCAGGTTCGCGTTGGCCTAGCAGGTTGAGATTGGGTCCGTTGAGAACGAGCACCTTTTTCATGGCATCACCTCATGAGTATTTGATCTGCGCAACCGCGCGCAATTGCTCGGGCGTAGCCGTGCCGAAACCAAAGAACTCGAGATACGCCGGAATCATTTCGAAGAGCATGTCGGTGCCGACCTGCACCGCGCAGCCCTTCTCTTTGGCTGCGCGTAACAACGGGGTGTATTCGGCTTTCATGACGACTTCGCCAACGAACGTGCCAGGCGAAATGCGGTCGATGTCGAACGGCAGCGGGTCGCCGTCGTTCATGCCAAGCGGCGTTGCATTGACGACCACGTCGTAGCCTGCGGGGTCCCTGGAGCCCGTCGTAACCACAAGCTGCGGATAGTGCTTGCGCAAGCGGTCGGCAAGCGCCTCGACCGCTGCGGTGCTGGTATCGAAGAGTGCGAGTCCTGCTACGCCCGCTGCAGCAAGCGACGCCGCGATCGCAGAGCCCACGCCGCCACTGCCGAGCACGAACGCACGCGCACCCTTGAGCGGCCTGCCCTTGCGTTCGACGCCTCGCGTGAAACCCGCGCCGTCGAACTGATCGCCGAGCAGCGTACCGTCGGGGCGCAGGAGAATCGCGTTGCATGCACCGGCAATGCGGGCCGTGGGCGTCAGTTCATCGACGAGACTCGTGGTCGTCACCTTATGCGGCATGGTCACCAGCGCGCCGCGAATGTTGGCGAGCCGGAACAGGGATGGCAAGACACTCGCGTAGTCCTCGGCCTTCACGCCCATCGGCACCACCACCGCGTCGATGCCGTTCTGCTCGAACCATGGGTTGTAGATCATGGGCGCTTTGAATGCCTCCGTCGGATAACCGATGTGGGCAATCAGGGTGGTTTTTCCGCTAATCATTGCTGCGTGCCTCAAAAAGTTTGGCGCTCAGTCCGCCAACTCGACGCGGCGTACATCGCCGACGATAAACACATACGACAACGCACCCACCAGCGCAGCCGCCCCGACGTAGGCCAGCGCGTAGAAAAACGAGCCGGTCTTGGCCACGATAACGCCGATCACCAGCGGCGTCACAATGCCGGCCAGGTTCGCGCAAAAGTTGAAGATGCCGCCGGTCAGCCCCATCAGGTTCTTCGGCGCGATATCCGAGATCAGTGTCCAGCCGAGCCCGACCATGCCTTGCCCGAAGAACGCGAACGAGAGAATGGCGATGACCATGATGTCGCTGCTGACGAAGTTCGCGGAGATGATGGTGGACGCCCCCAACAAACCGAAGATGATCGGAAGCTTGCGCGCAATGTTGGCCGAGCCGGTCCGCTTGAGCAGGAGGTCGGACACCCAGCCGCCGAACATCACGCCGATCGCTGCCGCGAGAAACGGCATCACGGCGAAGAAACCGACCTTGATCCAGCCCATGTGGCGCTCGGTTGCAAGATAGGTCGGGAACCAGGTGAGGAAGAAGACCAGCGTGGTGTTGCCCGCGAACTGGCCGAGACATGCGCCTGCGATCTGGCGGCGCTTGAGCAACTTGCCGACGCTGCTCCACGAGAACGCCAGCGTCTGCTGGCCGCCGGGCGGCTCGAGCCCGCCGCCTGCGGAGATGTAATCGAGCTCCGCCTGATTCACCGTCTTCGAGTCATGCGGTTCGCGATAGAAGATCCACCACACAAGCCCGAACGCAATGCCGACAACACCGACCACCAAGAACAACGCACGCCAGCCGAAGCTCCCCATGATCCAGAACAACGCAGGCGCGAAACACGCGAGGCCGAGGTATTCGCCTACCGTGTAGATGCCAGTCGCCCGGGCGCGCTCGTGTTGCGGAAACCACGTGGCGACCACGCGGCTGTTGACCGGGAAACAGGGCGCCTCGCTGACACCCAGGCCAAAGCGAAACAGCAGCAATGACTTGAGGCCCACCGCAAAACCCTGCATCAACGTGAAGAACGACCAGAACGTCAATGCAAGGAAGTACGTGACCTTGCTACCGAAGCGATCGAGAAAGATGCCACCTGGAATCTGGGCCAGCGCATAGGTCCATGAGAACGCCGAGAAGACGATCCCCATCACGGCCGCGTCAATACCGAGTTCCTTGGTCATCGTCGGTGCCGCAATGCCCAGGACCGTGCGGTCCAGATAGTTGATCATCGTGCCCACGGCGAGCAGCGCGAGGATCACGAACCGCGTACGCGAGCGCGTGCGGACCGCGGCGCCGGTGTGCACCGCCGGGGAGTTATGAACGTCTTGCATGAGGCGTCTCCTGACTCAAAGTGATGATATTCCCGCCCTGCGAACCTGGTCAGCGAGCGATGTTATTGGGGGTGGCGATCCTAGCGTATAACCGGGGATCAACGCTGAATTGTGCTGCGGCCAACCCGGGTATTCACCCGGGCGGGCTGTGTATGCGCTATCACCGCAACGCTACGTGCGACGAGCGGCGAGCCCGCCGCACACCCGGTCCTCAGAACCGGTGGATGATGCCCACGCCGGCAGCGAACTGGCTTTGCGACGACGACGGAGCCGACTGGAAGCCGTCACCCAATGTAGCGGTCGCATCGATAATGCTAGATGCGCCCGCCGTGCCGAGCGTCTTGCCCTTGGCGCGCTGGTACGCCTCCAGCGCATACAGGCCGGTTCGTTTCGACAGCGAGTAATACTGGGACAAGTTGAACTGATGATATTGAGCGACGTCCTGGATGCCGTTCGCTTTCGTCGCGCGGGTATAGCTGTATCCCGTCGCGAGATCAAGCGTGGACGTAGCGTGCCAGTGAAGCACGGCGCCGGCCGTGTTGAAGATCGCGGTATCGCGGTACAGCGAGTGGATACCGGGGATGTACTGCACATTCGAGTAGGTCGCCGACACATCCCACGAACTGTTGAACGCATAACCCGTGCCGACGGCGATACGCTGTTGCGCCTGCGCTGTCTGGTAGCCGTTGGTCAGTGCCGACACGCCCGACTGCCCGCCCGAGTTCGTGGTCGAATCCGTGCCGAATGCGCCGCCGCCCGAAGTCGAGTTGTTGATGCGCGAGATGCCCGCTGCAATCCCGAACGGACCGTTGGTGTACTGGACCGCGCCACTCCAGGTCGAACCCTGGTTCACGCTGCCCGGTACGCCTGCGAACGAATACGAGCCACTGAACGTGATGCCATACAGCTTGGGCGACGTATACACCAGCGAGTTATTCGCGCGATAGATGGTGTCCAGTCCGTCGACGTCGCCCGGATGCGCGCCGTAGAAACCGGTGAGCCAAGTGGTCGGACTATACGGCGAGAGCAGCGAATAGTAAGACGTATACTGGCGTCCGGCCGTCAACGTTCCGTATGTGGGGTTCGTCATGCCCACCCATGCTTGCCGGCCGAATTCTGCATTGGTGTACTGCTGTGCGCCGGTAGTGCTGCTGAAGCCCGACTCCAGTTGGAAGATCGCCTTGGTGCCGCCGCCGAGATCCTCGGCGCCCTTCAGGCCGAAGCGGCTGCCCGCCCATACGCCCGACGACATCTTGATGTTCGAACGACCGCCCTTGGTGGAACCGAGGGTCGTCTGGCTGCTTTGATAAGTCAGCGAGTTATCGACGATGCCGTACAGCGTCACGCTGGTCTGCGCATGTGCGGACGTCGCCATCGCTACCGTGATGACGACCGCGGCTCCTGCCTGTCGGGATTGCTTCATCTGCGTCTCCTCCTTCGATTTTTCGTGGGGTCGTTGCTGCAAGCGGTTACCTGGGTGAACCCGGGAAACACTTGCAACATTCATTAATAAGCTTTCCTAACCTGTTACGCTACTTCCTGATGACGGTCGGAACGATTCTGCTACTGCGGGAATTTTTCAGCCGAAAATAAGGCTCCGTACCGACGGAACATGCCGCGCTTGGCTTATTGGATCAGCATGTCCACACAATAAAGTCATGTTCGGTTAAGGGCAACGTCTTGCTACTGAAAGAAATCGATTATCGAACGCATTCGTTCGATAATCGCGCATTATTGGGGTTTGCACTTATCCGGACATGTCCGCTTTGTCGGTATGCCGCCACACCTGATCGAAGCCGATCGGCTGGCTGTGTACGAGTTCTCTCGCAGCAGTCGGCGTCCTGCGCAAACGCTCGTCCAGATCGACGGGTTCCGTCAGCCGACGGTTAGGCACTTTCAGACTGGAGGGCACATCCGGCGGGAGTTATCACTATTAGCCGCTGTGCGGGGGCGGCCCCGTCCGCCGGCGCGAACGAAATGCTTAATCCCGGGCCTTGCCCAGCGCGATCAGATTCCCTTCCCCAAATCCATGGTGCCCACGCCTCTCGACGATTTCGAAAAACATATCGCCGCGATCGCGTTGAATAAAGGTTTGCAGAAAGAGCCGCGCGGCCCCATCCGCGGCAATCGTCCCGTCCACCAGAATGCCCCTCGACCGCAACGCGTCCACGTCCAGCCCATGCCCGGGCAAACGTTCATCGAGTTGCTCGTAATACCGCGCAGGCGGCTGCACAAAACGAATACCCCGCGACCGCAAGATATCCACCGACGCAAAGATATCCGTTGCCGTCAGCGCAATATGCTGGACGCCCTCGCCCGTGTGATCGGGCAAATAGTCCTGCATCAGACTCGTGCGGTAAGTCCCTTCCTCATAAACGGGAATGCTCAGCGTCTGGCAAGGTGACACAATCACAGGCAGATCCTGCGCCACCTTCCAGTCCGGATGCACCGCATGGATCTCCTTGAAATGAAGAACCTGCAGATAAAATTCGAGCCAGTCCGCAAGCCGCCCCGCACCGACCGTCTGCGTGAAATGGTCCACCTTGCTCAAACCCGAATCGTTGGTGTTGAGCATCGCGCGCGTTTCCTTCGGGTCGAGCCACGCGAAATCGATATCGTAGATCGACAAGGCTTTTTCGCTCGGCTCCTGCCGGCCTTCCCAATGGTCCACGAAGTAAATGTGCGAATCCCCGATCCCCTGGATCGCAGGAATCAACAACTCGTTCGGCCCGATCCGCTCACCCTCGAAATCCCACGCCCCAAATTCGACGGCACGCTCGTGCGAGGTCTGCGCATCGAACACTCGCAGCCCGATGGCGCAGATGCCCACGCCATGCGTTTCCGCAAACCGTGACGCGAACGAATCGTCGTCGGCATTGATGAGGAAATTCATGCTCCCCTGCCGGAACAGCGTGACGTCCTTGCTGACATGGCGCGCCACCAGCGTGAAGCCAAGTTGCTCGAAAAGCGTCCGCAACCGGGCGGGGTCCGGGCTCGAAAATTCAACGAATTCAAGACCGGCGACGCCCAGCGGATTGTCGCTGTCCTGCGGGGATTGCGCCGAGGCAGCGCCAGGCAGGGAAGCATCGTTGTTCATTGAAAATCACCTCTGAGAAAGTCCGGTCCATATTCGTCTGCGCGCCCGTGCGCCGGTCGCCGCAAGTAGCAAGCCCCACGTGCAAGCCACGCGTGCGTGCGCCGAAACAGATTATCGTCTCAGGCATCAGCGCGTCAAACTGTCCGGCACCGTCTCGGACCACCTGTCCTCTCACTGCGCTGCGGCCGGACGCTCCTGATGACGTCGCTGGGCATGCGCCGCGAGCCGAACCGGTGCGTTCACCGCACCATAACCGTCATAAGTGCCCCTGCGCTCCACCACTTCCAAAAAGAACCGATCGGCGAACTGCTCCGTGTAGACGTGGAAAAACTCTCCGCCAGCGTTGTCCCGATCGTACAGGATGCCACTTTCACGCATTTGCGCGAGCTGCGCCGGGTCGAGATCGTAGCGCGCCTCGAGATCGTCGTAGTAGTTGCGCGGAATGTGCAGGAGCGGCACGCCCCGCTCGCGCAACCCGGCAACCGCCGCAAAGATGTCATCGGTCGCGAAAGCAACGTGGTTCAACCCCGAGCCGCGATAGGTCGACAAAGACTCCACTACCGCCGTGTGCCGGTCCGCCGACGCGTTAAGCACGATCCGCACGGAACCGTCGCGGCTACGCACCGCGCGGCTCCTGACGAGGCCGTACGGGTCCGGCAAGAGTACCGACGGCTCGGCATCGAAACCGAACGTCGCCTTGAAAAAAAGCACCCAGGTATCGAGCGTGTCAGCGGGCAGGTTCAGGCACACATGGTCGATGCGGCGCAGGTTGTCGGGCCGGTCCTGCTTCGGCGTATGGACAAGGTTGAAATCGGTTTCATAGAGCGTGGGCTCGCCCGGCGCCTCGTCCACGAAGTACTGCAAGCTGTTGTCCGGCGCCTGCACGCCGGGCACCACGCGCTCGTTAGGCCCGACCTTGCCGGAAAAAGGCGCGTAGCCGAAAGCGGCCGCGCGCTCGAAGGCTTGCGCGGCGTTATCGACGCGATACGCCGACGCGCAGACCGACAAGCCATGCGCCTGATGAAAAGCGCTCGCGAAGGAATCGGCTTCTTCGTTCAGGAGAATGCACGCGTCGCCCTGGGCGTACAGCGTGACATTCTTCGAGCGATGCCGGCCTGCCGCGCGAAAGCCCAAGCGTTCGAGCCATTGCGCAAGCGTCGGACTACCGGCCGGATCGACGGCGAATTCGAGGAACTGGAAACCGGTGTGTGCGGGCGCAGCGGGCGGATGGAACAACGTCTCCTTCGACGTTTCCTTCAAAGCGCCCGCACATTGTTCCTCCAGGAACAGCAGCGAACGATAACCGTCCACCGCCGTCGCCGCGTTGGGCGCCGCTCGAAAACCGTCGTTGAAGATCTCCAGCGAGAGCGGCCCCGCGTAGCCCGACGCCAGCACCTGACGCGTGAAGCCGGCCACATCCAGATCGCCTTGCCCCGGAAAACAGCGGTAATGCCGGCTCCATTCGAGCACGTCCATTGCCATCTTCGGCGCGTCCGCGATCTGCACAAACGTGATCCGGTCCGCTGGAATACGTGCGATCTCATCGACTGAATCGCCGATGGAAAGCGTATGGAAGCTGTCGAGGATCAACCCGAGGTTCGAGTGATTGAGGGTATCGACCAGCCGCCACGCATGTTTGTACGAATTGACGTGCCGCCCCCAGGCGAGCGCTTCATAACCCGCCATCACGCCTTCAGCGCGCGCGAGTTCGGCGAACTGCCCGAGCTGATCGACGATCAATGCGTCGCCGCCGATGGAATCCGCCGATGCATTGCTGCAGACCAACACGCGATCCGTACCCAGCTCGTGCATCAGTTCGAACTTGCGCCGTGCCCGCTCGAGGTTGCGTGCCAGTCGGTCGGCCGAGACACCCTCGAAATCGCGGAAAGGCTGGAACAACATGATCTTCAGGCCGAGGTCGGCGCAGATACGCTTGACGTCGGCGGGTGAGCCGTCGAAGTAGAGCAAGTCGTTTTCGAAGATCTCGACGCCGTCGAACCCGGCGCGGCTGATGGCCTTGAGCTTCTCGACCAATGTGCCGCTGACTGAGACGGTGGCGATTGAACGTAGCATCGTAAGTTCTCTTTCAACATGCGAAGCGTCACCGGCATGGCAACGTCGCGGTAGTTCCATGGCCGGTAAGGGACCCGCTAAAGCGCCGGCAAATGCAGCAGTTCGCGCGCTTGCGCCGCCGTTGCAACCGGACGGCCGTAGTCGCCGCACAACGACGCCACACGGCTCACCAGTTGCGCGTTGCTCGTGGCAAGCGTGTCCTTGTCCCAGCGAATGTTGTCTTCAAGACCGGTGCGGCAGTGGCCGCCCAGCTCCAGCGTCCAGTGGTTCACCTCTAGCTGGTGCCGGCCGATGCCCGCAGCCGTCCAGGTTGCATCGGGCAACTCGGCGCGCAACCGCTCGACTTCGAATTCGAGAATCTCGCGCTTGGCCGGCAACGCGTTCTTGACGCCCATCACGAACTGGACATGCACAGGCGATGTCAGCAAGCCCTGCTGGACCAGGTCGACGGTGCTGTAGAGCATGGCCAGATCGAAGATCTCGATCTCGGGCTTGACGTGGTGATCGAGCATCGACTTCGCGAGCGAGCGCACGAAGTCGGGAGGATTTTCATAGACCGTAGTCGGGAAATTAACCGAGCCCGTGGCGAGCGAGGCCATGTCCGGGCGCAGGTCGAGCATCGCGCCGCGCTGTTCGAACGAGCGTCCGCGGCCACCCGTCGAGAACTGGATGATGATGTCCGGGCAACGTTTGCGAATACCGTTCTGAAGCGCTTCGAAACGCGAGCGGTCCGAACTTGAATTCTCTTGCTCGTCGCGAACATGCAGGTGCACGAGCGAGGCACCCGCTTCATAGGCCGCGTGTGTGCTTTCGATCTGCTCGGCTATCGAAATAGGCACCGCCGGGTTGTCCTTCTTGCGCGGCACGGAGCCCGTGATCGCGACCGAGATGATGCAGGGATCAGTCATGATTGTCATTCCATTGAACGAGGTGTTCGTCTGCCAGTGCGGCCATGCGGGGCAACAACGCGCCCCTGCCCTTACGTCTTTTTCATCCGGCTGGCGACCAGCACGGACAACAAGCAGCCGATGGCCAGATACGCCGCAACCGGATGCCACGAGCCGCCAGCGAAACTCACCAGCGCCACCGCGACGAACGGCGTGAACCCGCCGCCGACCACGCTCGCCACCTGATAACCGACGCCTGCGCCGCTGTATCGATACTCCGTGCCGAACAGCTCGGTGAACATCGGCTGCTGGACGCTCACTACCATGTCATGCGCGATGTTCGCGAGCATCACGGCGAAGACTACGATCCAGACTGTCGAACGGGCGTCGAGTGCGAGGAAGAACGGCACGGCGCTCAACATGCCGACGACCGCGCCGATCATGTAGATCCGGCGACGGCCGAAACGGTCGGCGAGTAGTGCGAAGAACGGAATGGTCACGATGCTGACCGCACCCACGAGCAAACCGATGTTCAGGAAGAACTGACGCGGCATGCCGAGGTTGGTCGTTGAATAGCTGAGAGCGAACGCCGTGACGATGTACATCGTGAAGAGTTCAGCGAGGCGCAACGCGATAATCAGCAAGAAGGCTTTCGGATGCTGGCGCAACGCTTCGAAGATAGGCAGGCGTTTGGTCTGCTGGCCTTTCTCGATCACCTTCTTAACGAACTCCTGCGACTCCTCCATGCTCGACCGGACCCACAGGCCGATCAGCACGAGCACCACGCTAAACACAAACGGGATGCGCCAGCCCCAGGTCTTGAAGGTCGCGTCGTCCATGGTCTGGCTGAGGATCGAGACAATGCCCGTTGCCAGCACCAGTCCCACGCCGTAACCGACCTGCACGCCGCTGCTATAGAACGCTTTCTTTTTACTAGGCGCACTCTCAACCGCCATCAGTGCCGCACCGCCCCATTCACCACCGACGGCAAACCCCTGGATTGCGCGCAGGGCGACCAGCAAGACCGGTGCCCACCAGCCGATGGATGCGAAGGTGGGCAGCAAGCCGATCAGCGCAGTCGACAGGCCCATCATCATCACGGTCAGCACAAGCATGCGTTTGCGGCCGAGCCGGTCGCCGTAGTGACCGAACACAAAACCACCCAGCGGGCGAAACAAGAAGCCCACGCCGAAGGTTCCGAACGCCGCGAGCGTGCCCATTGCAGGGCTGACTTTCGGAAAGAACTCGGTGTTGAAAACAATCGCGGCGATGATGCCGTAGAGCAGGAAGTCATACCAGTCGACCACTGCACCGACAAAACTGCCGAGCGCCGCCTTGCGTGCGCGACTCCTCTCCCGGTCGACGGTCGCGACGTCTGAGGGCTGGATAGCGATAGTCATTCGTTGTCTCTAATGTGTATTGATGTTGGGCTGCGGGACGTGAGTCCTGCAGGCAAAAGCGCATGCCGCGCTGCAGTGAGTGGAGCATAGGGCGACGGCCGCGCCCGATCAATGTTTGCCGTGAAAATTAAAACGATTATCGAACGAGAATGTGCGATTAACGATCGTTTTTCGGGTTAGCACTAAGCCATGACACCGGTGTTTTGAGGGCAAAGCGCGGCATCTGGGCGACGCCGCAGCGCGGCCGGCGTGATCAGGTCCAGCAGATAGGCATCGTCCGAACGCACGGCTCGCGCGAGCTCCGGGTAACCGAAGAACTCGAGATAAAGCGGCGTTTGCTGGATGAGCATGTCAAAGCCGGGTTCCGCTACCAGGCCCCGTGCACGGGCCGCACGCAACAGCGGCGTGGGCTGGTTCTTCATCAGGATGTCGCACACGACGGCATGCTCGCGAATCGCGCCGACATCGACAGGAAGCGGATCGCTCTCCTTCAAACCGAGCGGCGAGGCATTGACGATCACGTCGTAACCCTGCGGATCGTTGGTCGGCACATCGCTCGCGGCGATGCCGAAATCGCGCCTCAGCACGCGAGCAAGATGTTGCGCCTTGGAAAGGTCGGGGTCGAAGAGCGCGAGCTCGGCAACACCCGCTGCCGCCAGCGCAGTCGCCACGGCCGACGCAGCGCCGCCTGCGCCCAGCATGAGGATCCTCTTGCCCGCATAAGCCAGTCCTGCGCGATCCAGCGAGCGGATAAAACCCGCGCCATCGAACAAATCTCCTTCGAGCTCGCCGCCCGTATTGCGCCTGACGGCATTGACCGCATTCGCGGCCAGCGCAGCCGCTGAACAGCGGTCCACGGTTGCCGCCGCAGCCGCTTTGTGCGGGATGGACAGCGACACGCCGCCGACCGTCGGTGAGGCGAGCAGGTTACGCAGCGTTGCAGCGAGATGCGCCGCCGTGACTCGCAAAGGCACCATCACGGCATCGACTTCATGCCGCAAAAACACCTCGTTGAAGACCTCCGGCGCACGCACCTGATCCACTGGATCGGCGATGCAATAAAACACCCGGGTCGTGCCGGTAATTCTCATGATGTCTCCATTCGTTCATTAAGCTAGTGGAATAAAGGATAAGGATTGGCCCGGTTGATACGAAGGAATGTTTCCGGCAAGTGGGCGATAATCGCTCACACATCATCATTGATCGCACGGAATGAGGGTTATTGCTTATGACCAAACGACCGCCTTTGGACAAGCGCGACTGGATCGCGGGACTTGAGAAAGGGCTTGCGGTGCTCGAGGCCTTCGACAGCGAACATGCCCGGATGACACCGACGCAAGCCGCTGCCCGCACGGGCATGACGCGGACGGCGGCGCGCCGGCATCTGCTGACGCTTGAGAGCCTTGGTTATGTCGAAAGCGATGGCAAGTTGTTCGGACTGACGCCGCGCGTGCTGCGGGTGGGCTGGTCGTATTTCGATTCGGCACGGTTGCCGAAGCTGGTTCAGCCGTATTTGCAGCAACTGAGCGCGACGCTCAACGAGTCGGTTTATATCAGCGTGCTCGATGAATGGGAACTGGTTTTTATCGCACGCAATGGGACTTCGCGAGTCATGACGACGGGGTTCGTGCTGGGCGCCCGAGTGCCTGCGCCGCTTACGTCGCCCGGGGTTGTTTTGCTCGCGTACAAGCCCGACGAAGAAGCGGTTCATGAGTGGTTGAACACGACTGTATTGGCGCCGTTCACGCCTCATACCTTGACGAACAAAGTACGTCTGCAAGAGAAGATCCGACAAGCCCGGGCCGACGGTTTTGCGGTCATCGAACAGCAGTTGCAAGTGGGCGTGCGCGGTATCGCGGTGCCGATGAAGGACCGGCACGGCGAGGTCGTCGCTGCGCTCAGTACGAATATGCCGATGGGCAAGGAAACGACAGAGGCGGCTATCAATCGGGTCGTGCACCACTTGCAAGAGACGGCATTGGCCATGCTGAATGTGCTTTAGGGCAGGCGTTTTTCGCGCGCGTTGATGCCAGCACCATCGAAAGCCCACACACCCGACAAAGCGCCAAACTGCGTATCGTGTGTGCGTCTTTTGATAACCTCCGCGGGTTCCGTGACGTCGTTCTTGCCTTTAGACGCGTTCTTCGTTTGTACGTTGCCTCGCCTGTCATTCACGCCGCTATGAACCTCCGACACCTGCAGGCTTTTGTCGTCCTCGCCGAAGAACTCAACTTCAGCCGCGCCGCAGAGCGGCTGCACGTTGCGCAGCCCGCCTTGAGCCAGCAGATCCGCGCGCTAGAGCAGCGGCTTGGCACGCAACTCGTGGACCGTGGGACCCGCCCTCTGCGCCTCACTGAGGCCGGCAGCTATCTTTGCATCGAGGCCCGCCAGATTCTCGCTTCTTTCGACCAGGCCGCGCTTGGCACCCGCGAGATCGGTCTTGGCATGCGTGGCTGGCTCGGTATCGGTTTCACCCGTTCGGCGATGTACAGCGTGCTGCCTCCCGCGCTCAAGTCGTTTCATCGGGCTTACCCCAAGGTAGAACTGAAGCTCTTCGAAATGCTCACCGAAGAGCAAGCCGATGCGCTGCACGAGACGCGAATTCACATCGGCATCGGGCGGCAGATCCCGGCCATAGCGGGCTGTACCACGCTGCCGCTGCTGCGCGAACGCGTGATGGCCGTTCTCCCGCCTGACCACCCGCTCGCGGGCGAGAAGAAGATACGCATCACGCAGCTTGCCGACACACCCCTCGTGCTTTACCCGAAGCATCAGAATGCGCAGTTCTCGCGCTTCGTTGAATCGCTCTATCGCAATGCGGGCATTACGCCGCACATCGCGCATCAGGCTTATGAGATCCAGACGGCCATCGCATTGGTTGCTGCGGGATTGGGCGTGACGTTCGTTGGCGAATCGGTGGCGCGGCATGGCCGCTCCGACGTGGTGTACCGCCGCCTGAGCGGACCGTTGGCGTCGCAAACCACGACGCTTGCGGCAAGCTTTCGCAGCGACGACAGTTCGCCCCATCTGCAAGCCTTCCTCACATGTTTGTCGCCCATCGCGCAAGACTTGCCGCAAGACTTGCCAGAACTATAAGACAATTATTATAAAAAGATAAAAAGACGGTCTTGGACGTGCGGCATGCCGGTTCGTAACATGACTCATTCAGGATTAGTCGTGTGCAGGAATAAGTCATGCCAGATAGGTTCCGGCTGTTCTTACCGCGTTCGTCCACCGCGCTGACATTCAACGGTAAGTGCCGGGTCATCCGGCACCGGGATTAGGGTTTTCTACTACTGCCGACTTTCGGTTCGCTGCCGGGACATCGCTTATCCGGCCCTTGGTTCGTCCTATTCCCGTCGCTCTCTGGATGCAACTGGCGGCAACCCTTAGCGATGCTTACAAATGCCTGAACAACGCAGCATGTCTGCACGCATACCCTGTTGAAAACCGGTCATGCCGACGGCAGCCTGCGAGCGGGCGACGACCGGGCATTCGATTCATCCTGCAAAGCAAGACAAGCCGGAACGACGCCCGACCCTACGGGCGCTTTACAAGAGGAGACGTTGATGATCGATCCAATAGAAACCGCGACCATGCGCCGAGTCTACGGCCGCCTCATGCCGTTGCTCTTCGCCATGATGTTCTTCAACTATCTTGATCGAATAAACATCGGGTTTGCCGCGCTCGACATGAACAAGCAGCTTGGCTTCAGCCCAGCTGTGTTCGGCTTCGCCGGAAGCATTTTCTTCTTCGGCTACATGTTGCTCGAAGTGCCCAGCAACCTGCTCCTTCATCGCGTTGGCGCGCGGCGCTGGATCGCGCGCATCCTGCTGACCTGGGGAGCCGTTGCCGCCGCGACAGCCTTCGTCTTCAACGAGTCGAGCTTCTATGTGTTGCGCTTCCTGCTGGGTGTCATGGAGGCCGGTTTTCTTCCAGGCGTGGCGGTGTATCTGACGAAGTGGTTCCCGGTGCGCTACCGGGCGCGCGCGGTGGGTGGCTACATCATTGCCGGATCGTTCTCCGCGGTACTCGGCGGTCCCATTTCGACCGCGCTCATGACCTACGCGAATGGACCGCTCGGCCTGCAGGGATGGCAGTGGATGTTCATCCTAGAGGGCGTCCCGGCCATGCTCCTTGGCCTGCTCACGCTGCGCCTGATGACGGAGCGTCCCGCCGACTCCGCATGGCTGACCGAAGCACAAAAGGCGTGGCTCGAGTCCACCCTGACGAAGGAACGCGAGGCCCTTGGCGCCGACAAGCATTTTCCGATGCTGCGCGTAGCCAGCGACATCCGCGTATGGAGCCTCGCGTGTTTGTTCGGCTGCGCGCTCGTGGGCATCTACGGCCTGTTCCTTTGGTTGCCGCAGATCGTCAAGAGCCTGGGCAACCTGAGCAACCTCGAAGTGGGTTTCCTGTCCGCCGCCCCGCCGCTCCTGGGTGTTCTTGGCACACTGTTGATCAGCCGCAGCTCCGACCGGACCGGCGACCGGAAGAAACATCTTGCGTTCGTGTACGGCATGAGCGCACTCGCTATCGCGGGCAGCGCCTATGCGCCGAACCCGGTGGTCGCGTATGCGCTCCTGTGCGTGACGGGGCTTTTCATCTACGCCGGCAATCCGCTTTTCTGGAGCCTCGCTTCTTCGTTCAGAACCGGCGCTGCCGGTGCCGCGACGATCGCTCTCATCAACACTGTCGCCCAGTTCGGTGGTCTGGTCGGTCCCTGGAGCATCGGGCTCGTTCGCACTGCCACGGGCAACTTCAAGCTCGCGCTCCTGACTATCGCCGCCTTCCTGGTGGTGGCAACCATCATCGCGCTGGTCATGCGCGTCACCCCTTCGGAAGAGGAGATCGACGCGCTGCCGGCGGGCGACTCCCGTGCCGGAAACTTTCACTGAGCCCTGACCTGGAACCCAGCAATGATTATCGATTGTCACGGTCACTACACGACCTCTCCGCGCGAGCATGAAGCCTGGCGCGCCGCCCAGATAGCGGCGCTGAAAGACGGCACGTCCCCGCCGCCGCGTCCCGTCATCACGGACGAGCAGATCCGCGACAGCATCGAAACAGGGCAGTTGCGCATTCAACGCGAGCGCGGCACCGATCTCACGATCTTCTCGCCACGCGCCGCCGGCATGGGCCATCACCTGGCCATCGCCGACGCAAACGCGCACTGGTCGCAGGAAAGCAATGACCTGATTCATCGCGTGTGCCAGATGTTTCCTCGCAACTTCGTGGGTGTCTGCCAGTTGCCGCAAGCGCCCGGCGTGGCGCCTGCGAACTGCATTCCCGAGTTGCGCCGTTGTGTTGAAGAGCTTGGTTTCATCGGCTGCAATCTCAATCCGGATCCATCGGGCGGTTACTGGACCGGGCCGCCGCTGACCGATCGCTCCTGGTACCCCTTGTATGAAACGATGGTGGAACTCGACGTGCCGGCCATGATTCACGTGTCCTCGTCGTGCAACCCCAATTTCCACGCAACCGGCGCGCATTACATCAATGGCGATACCTCGGCGTTCATGCAATTGCTAACGGCGGACTTGTTCGCCGACTTCCCGGACTTGCGTTTCATCATCCCCCACGGCGGCGGCGCCGTTCCTTATCACTGGGGCCGATATCGCGGGCTTGCTCAAGACATGAAGCGGCCACTGCTGAAAGATTACCTGCTCAAGAACGTGTTCTTCGATACCTGCGTGTACCACCAGCCCGGCACTGACCTGCTGGCGAAAGTGATCCCAGTGGAGAACATCCTGTTTGCATCGGAGACGATCGGCGCGGTCCAGGGCATCGACCCCGAGAGCGGTCACTACTACGACGACACCCGCCGCTATATCGACGCCATTGCCTGGCTCACGCCGGCCGATCGCCGGCGCATCTACGAAGACAATGCGCGTGCCGTGTACGGGCGTTTGTCGAACCAGATTAATCGTCAGTTTTCCTGAAGGAGATCATTGTCATGAACCAACCTGGATGGCGCCGTCATGCGTCCGCCGCGCAAGCCAGTCCCGAGATTCTGGAAACACTGCGCGGCCTCGCCGTTTCGCTGCTCAGCGACAACATGGCGCGTATCAGCGGCACGGTGGGGCTCGTGCCTTATCACAAGCCCAAGCCCATGGCCGGGACGGCGGTGACCGTGCGTACCCGTCCCGGCGACAACCTCGCCATTCATCGCGCATTCGATTTTTGCCGGCCCGGCGACGTGCTGGTGATCGACGGCGGCGGTGATGTCACGCAAGCGCTGATGGGAGAGATCATGGCGACCTTTGCCGAAAGCCTCGGCGTGCAGGGCCTGGTGATCGACGGTGCGATTCGCGACGTGGGCGCGATTCGCGAACACGATTTCCCGGTCTATGCGCGCGCTGCGACGCATCGCGGCCCGTACAAGAACGGTCCGGGCGAGGTCAATGTGCCGGTCACGGTCGGCAGCATGGTGGTGCATCCCGGCGACATCATCGTAGGCGACGAAGATGGTGTCCTGGCGATAGCGCCCGAGGACGTGGCGGCGGTAATCGAAGGCGCGAAGCTGCAGGCGAACAAGGAAGCGGCGGCGCTACGATCCATTGCCGAGGGTCGCTTCGATCGCGAATGGATCGGTCCGCAGGAAAAGAAAATGATGGGCTAACCCGCATTCCCCCGCCTCACGCTCAATGCGCTTCCGGCGGTAAGGTCTCGAGAAAATCGGCGAGATAGCTTTTCCAGACCTCGGGATGCTCGATCGTCTGATTCCCGTAAGAACTCTCGCTCTCCGGCATCTCGACAAAGCGCCCGCGCGGCATTCGCGGAACCAGGCGCTGCATGATGCCGAGATCGGTCGGGTTCAGCAGGTCGTCGGAGAAATTGAGCGCGAAGAGCGGTGCCTTGATCTGCCCGAGTGCGGCTTCGGGGTTGTAGTCCCACGACGATTCGAACCAGTACAGTACGTCGTTTGCATCGTATTGGCGACCGCTGTAGACGGCCACGTCATAGGACCATCGGGCCGTGCCGGGCGTGGGCGATAACGCCTGCATGCGCGCCGGGTTCCTCGTGATCAGCGTAAAGACCGGCATGGCGCGCAACCATTGAATGGGTTGGCGTGTGTAGTTGCCGTCGTTCCACTCCGGGTCGCGCCGGATAGCGTCGATGATCATTTGCCGCCAGAAGCCGTTGCGCCCGCTAAGCGCAACAGGCTGGCTCGCGATCGGCATGAGGCCGTCCATCATGTCCGGATACCGTTCGCCCCACACCCACGTCTGCATGCCGCCCATCGACGTCCCGAGCACGAGGCGCAGATGGTCGATGCCCAATCCTTGCGTGACTAGGAGGTACTGCGCTTGAACGACGTCGTTGTAGCCGTATTGGGGAAACTTCGCACGCAGTCCGTCGCTGGGTTTGCTCGATCCGCCGCGTCCGAGCCCGTCCGGAATGATAATGAAATAGCGGCTGGCATCGAGCGGCTGGCCGGGACCAAACAGCTCGCGGCGCATGGCTGCCGTGAGGAATGCGCGGCCGGTGTCGGTGGCGCCGTGCAGCAGCAAGACGACGTTGGTGAAATGTCCCTTGCCGTCGCAATGGGGAACGCCGAGCGTGACGTAATGGAGCGTGACCTGGGGCAGCGAAGAGCCGTCTTCAAAGTGGAAGCCGGTTGCAACGAAGTCGCCGGATTGTTCGTATAACGGTGGCTGTTGTGCGCCGGCAGAAGGAACGAACCACGCCAATGCGAACGCGAGCAGGAGGGAGCGCATGGTCTCCTCGCAAGTTGAGGTCTGACCTTTTAGTTTAGGCCGTTCCTCAGCGGCTATTTCATATTTCGGTACGAACGCGCCCTCAAGCCCGTCCCGCCCCGCTGCGCAACCGCCGCAACGTCTCCGACGGCAATTCGCCAAACTGCTCGCGATAGTCGTTGGAGAAATGACCGAAGTGCCAGAAACCCCAGCGGGTTGCCGCGTCGGTGACCGAGCCGGCATGCAGCAGGTCCTTGCGAACGCGATCGAGCCGCACGGCGCGCAGGTACGACGCCGGATTCGTGCCAAGGATTTCGTCGAATGCGTACTGGACCGTGCGCCGGCTGACACCCAGCCGCAAACACAGTTCAGCGACCGACAGTGGACAATCCGCCGACGCCTCCACCAGTTCGCGAACAGTGCCCACCAGCTTCCAGTTGCGCGACGGTCCGGACCGCGTATCCGCTTCGCCGACATCGAGCAGCAACTCGGATAGCCCCATGATCACAGACCGCTCGAAACTCGCGCACACGCCTGCGTCGGCGAGCATCGAGGGTGTGGACGTGACCGTGTCCAGCAACCTCGCCAGCGTAGTCCTGAACGCCTGCAACCGGGCGGGATCTGCATTGAGCACACCGGGTTCGTTACCGAGTGCCTGCTGGACCTGGTCCATTGCAAGGCGAAGCAAAGGGTCGGTCAGCTCGAGCGGCGCGATCTCGAGATTCACGACCACGTGTTTATCGGGCGACAGAAACTCGAATCCGCCTGGCCCGGAGAAGACATGCAGGCCGTCGAGATGACTCACCTGCCCGCATAGCAGCGCGTGCCCTTCGAGTTGAAACGGAATGCCGACGGCGATCCTCGACGGGTCCACGCAACCGCGCTGATACACCGTCCGGTTCATGCGTTCGACGAGTATGCGCACCGCGCCCGCACGCACGGAACTGACCGAGCCGTCGAAAACGCCCCGCGAGATCTGGCAGTAGGTCTGGTTCCAGCTTTCGAGCAGCCGGGCTTGCTCGTCAATGCTCCGGCAGCAATGGATATCGACGGCCGGACGCACCGGATGGACCGCTTGCATAAAAACTCCTTGGCGGACGGTAGCGTCAAAAAAGTGTAAACGACCAAAATTCCCTGACGGTCATTCTGACCATTCCAGCCGCTGTCCGAGCGCCACGGTAAGCGCTGTGCGTGTGGACGCCCATCGCTGAAAACCCTGCCCGGCCGGCTCCTTGGTCTTGGCAAGACGCCGTTTCCGGTTTTTTCAGGCGCTATTCCAGTCCATTGCCAATTTCGGATAGTGCGCAAATTGTGTCGGGCCTAGCCTAAAAAAAGGATAAATAACGAGAGGTCAGGAATGGGCAAATCCGAGTCTGTTGGCGGAAAACTCGCGGGCAAGATCGCGATCGTGTCGGGCGGGGCCACCGGGTGCGGTGGCGCGGCCTCCCTGCTGTTCGCCAAGGAAGGCGCGCAGGTCGCAGTCGTCGATATCAACGCCGACGCCGGAACGCAGGTCGTCGCGCAGATCCGCGAGAACGGCGCCGTGGCTGAGTTCTTCAAGACGGATGTCGCGAAGACCGATCAGGTGAACGCCGCGGTGGCGCGGATCGCCGAGCGCTTCGGCACGATCGACGTGCTGTTCAATCATGCGGGCAGCATCGTCGTCAAGCCGTTCCTCCATACCACCGACGACGACTATCAGTGGCTCATGGACGTCAACGTCAAGAGCATGTTCACGATGACACGCGCCGTGCTCCCGCACATGCTCGCCGGCGGTGGCGGATCAATCGTCTGCACGGCGTCGATCTCGTCGACGGCGGCCACCCCGCTCGAAGTGCTTTATTGCACGACCAAGGGCGCATGCGCGATGTTTGCGCGGGCCATTGCGGTGGAGTATCGCGAGCGTGGCATTCGCTGCAACGCGGTGTGCCCCGGTTTCATCGATACCCCGCATGGGCAGCGTGAAATCGCCGCGCTCGCGCAATACGGTTTCGATGCGAGCGAAGCGGCGCTCTCGCTTCAGCAGGGCCGTCTTTGCGCGCCCGAGGAAGTCGCCAAGGCGGCACTCTTTCTCGCCAGCGACGACGCGAGTTTCATCAACGGCGCGCATCTCTACGTCGATAACTGCTTTACGGCCGCGTGAGTTAGCCACCCCGGTTCGCGACTTTCTTTATCAAACGTCTACCCAGCAGCTTCAGCCATAAGGATCGACCATCATGGACATCAATACGGTAGTTCCACCGCCAGAAAGCGCGGATAGCGACGTTTCATTGCTGCACAAAATGGGGTATGCGCAGGAGCTCTCCCGCCGCATGGGGGCGTTCTCGAATTTCGCCGTATCATTCTCGCTCATCTGCATCCTGTCCGGCGGGATCACGTCGTTCCAGCTCGGGCTGAGCGCGGCCGGCGGCGCATCGATCGGACTGGGCTGGCCGCTCGGCTCCGTCTTCGCGCTGGTGGTTGCAGCCGCGATGGCGCAGATTGCCTCGTCTTATCCGACGGCCGGCGGGCTCTATCACTGGAGCTCGATCCTGGGTGGCAAAACCTGGGGCTGGCTCACTGCGTGGTTCAATCTATTGGGCCTCGTGTTCGTGGTCGCGGCCATCAACTTCGGCACATGGGACCCATTCTTTCGCACCCTGATCGCACCGATGTTGGGCGTCAAGCCCGAGTCGCTTGGCTGGTGGCATCAGACCGTATTTCTTACTTTGATCACGGCGTCGCAGGCTTTCCTGAATCACCGTGGTATCCGGATCGCAAGCAAGATCACCGATGTCTCCGGCTATCTCATCTTCGTCGTGACCGTGATCCTGGTGGCGTCGCTGGTGATCTATTCGCCGGTCAAGGTGGACTTCTCGCGGCTCGTGACCTTCACGAATTTCACCGGCGTGGATGGCGGCCAATGGCCCGCGCAAACCATGGCGATGGCATTCCTCTCCGGCCTGTTGCTGACCGCTTATACGATCACCGGTTTCGATGCGTCCGCACACACGTCCGAGGAAACTCACGATGCAGCGCGCAACGTGCCGCGCGGGATCGTCAAGTCGGTGCTCTGGTCGACCTTGTTCGGTTATGTGCTGGTCTGCTCGTTCGTGCTTGTGATGCCGGACATTGGTGCAGCGATCAAGCAGGGTACGGGATTCTTCGAAGCGATCCTTGCGCCGATTCCAGGACCGTTGCGGATCGTGATCGAGCTGCTGCTATTTTTTATCAACTACGTTTGCGGGCTTGCCGCAGTGACCTCGACATCGCGGATGATGTTCGCGTTTGCGCGTGATGGCGGTCTGCCGGGATCGAAGTTCCTGCGCAAGGTCAATGCACACCGGACGCCGGGGATTGCGATCTGGGTGTCGGCGGTGCTGGCCATTGTCATTACCTTATACGGCGATGCATTCTCGGTATTGAGCGCGGGCAGCGCGGTGTTCCTGTTCATCTCGTATGCCATGCCGGTGGCTGCCGGGATCTTTGCCGAAGGCAAGACGTGGACTGAGAAAGGGCCGTTTCAGTTGGGAATGTGGTCGAAGCCGTTTGCGGTTGCAGCGGTGATCGGCGCGTTGATTCTTGCTTACGTCGGCATCCAGCCGCCGAATCAGAAAGTGATCTATGTGATTCTCGGCTTGCTCGCAGTGCTGATGCTGATCTGGTACGGCGCAGGCGTACGCAAGAGTTTCGCGGGGCCGCCGATAGCCAATCTTTCGAAGGAGCGGCGCGAGAAGATTGTTGGACTTGAAGCGCAGTTGGAGGAGAACGTGGAGTAAGTGTTCGTTTGTGCCGGCGGGCAAGGTTCCGCCGGCGCGGACGAATCACCTTCCCCGTCGCCGCTCGAACGACTCGATAAACAGAGCATTATCCGCCGTGCTACCAACGCTTACTCGCATGCAGGTTTCATAACCGGCCTCGCGCCACGGCTTCACGATCACTCCATCCTCCAGCATCCGGCCAGCGAGCTTCGTGGCATCCTCGCCGCAATCGAAGAACAGGAAATTCGCGCACGAACGCGCCGGATTTATACCGAGCCGGACCAACGCAGCGCGCATCCACTCGCGCCCCGCACGGGCAGCCTCCACACTAGCCACGACATGCGCCTGATCGTTAAACGCCACAGCCGCCGCCTGCTGCGCGATCTGGTTGATGTTGAACGGCGTGCGCACGCGATTCATCAGATCAGCTAGTTCCAGTGCCGATGCAACGCCATATCCCACCCGCAACGCCGCCAGCCCATAAGCTTTTGAAAAGGTGCGCAGCAACAACCACGGCAAGCCCGATTCACGCAGTATCGCGAGACTGTCCGGGTAACCGTCCTCATCGGCGGCGTATTCAAAATAGGCCTCGTCCCACAACACAAGCGTCCCGGGCGACACCGCGTTCAACAGCCGACGCATCTCAGTGGCGTCCATTGCACAACCGACCGGATTACTCGGATTACTAACGATCAACATCCGCGTACGAGGCGAAACAGCGGCAATCAGGGCATCGACATCGAATTCGAAGTCGGCACGCATCGGCACCGTAACGACCTTCGCGCCAACACTCTGCGGATAGATGATGTGCAAACCGAACGACGGGATCACGGTAATCACTTCATCGCCGGGCGCGAGAAACGTGTGCGCGGCAATGGCGAGCAAATCTTCGGAGCCGTTGCCGAACAGCAACTGCTCGGGATCGACCGCGAGTCGTTCCGCAATCAGCGAACGCAGCGCGCTGCATGAAGGATCGGGATAGAGCGCAAGCGTACCGGTAGTAGTGAACTCGGCAAGGTGCGCAAGCACGGCCGCGCTCGCGCCCCGTGGGTTTTCATTGCTGCCGAGCTTGGCGACATGCGAAACGCCATAACGCGCCCGCACGAATTCCCCCGATAAACCCGCGTTGTACGCAGGCAGGCCGCGCACTTCAGCACGCAGGCTTTCTATAAAAGCGGTCACGCTCATTGAGTTCCTTGTTCGCTGCGAGCGTTTCGATCACCCGCAGCAGGCAGCACCTTGCCGGGGTTGAGAATGCCGTGCGGATCGAGAGCATGTTTAATCGCCTGCATGCAGGCGAGTTCGGCGGGGCTACGCGAGTAGCCGAGGAACGGCCGTTTAAGCACGCCAATGCCGTGTTCCGCCGATATCGATCCGCTGTAGTCGCGAACCATGCCGTACAGCGCGAGGTCGACCTCTTCCACCGTCACGCCGGGAATCGAACGTGCATCGAGCGTGACATGCAGATTCGAGTCACCGATATGCCCAAAATACAAACCGTAATGCGTCGGCCAGCGTGCAGCGAAGGCCTTGCGGCAGGCATGGACGAAATGGCCGATCTCGCCTATCGGCAAGCTCACATCGAAATTGATCGGCTCGAGCTTGACCGGCAACTCGGCCGTCGCCTCGCGGATCGCCCACAGCGCCTGGGTCTCCGCTTGCGACTGTGCAACAACCGCATCCAGCACCACGCCCGCTTCAAGCTGTGCATTGAGTGCCGCGGCGAAACGCTCGCCGTGATCGTCGGAGAAACCGGCCTGTTCGATCAGCGCATAGAGCGGATAGGCCTGACCGAGCGGCGATTGCCGCAAGCGTGTCAGCGAAACACCGAAGTCGTAGAACTCCGGCCACATGATTTCGAACGCGCCGATTTCATCGCCGAAAGTGGATTGCAGCGAGCGCAGCAACGCGACCGCGCCGTCGTAATCCTTCAGCGCGCACAGCGCGGTATTGCGCGCAGCACGGCGTGGTTTCAACCGTAATACCGCACGCGTGATGACCCCAAGCGTTCCCTCCGAACCGATGAACAGGTTGCGCAAGTCGTAACCCGTGTTGTTCTTCACCATCTTGTTCATCGAGCTCAGCACGCTGCCGTCGGCGAGCACGGCTTCGAGCCCAAGCACCTGATCGCGGGCCGTGCCGGACTGCAGCACGCGAACGCCGCCGGCGTTCGTGGCGAGGTTGCCGCCGATCTGGCACGAGCCGCGCGCGCCGAGATCGAGTGCGAATTCGAAGCCCGCTTCCTGCGCGGCTTCCTGCACGGTCTGCAATGTCGTGCCGGCGAGCACCGTCATGGTCGCCGCCGCACGATCGATTTCTTCGATACCGACAAGCCGCTCAAGCGACAAGCAGATATCGGCGCCGGAAGGAATCGCACCGCCCGCCAGCCCGGTCATGCCGCCCTGCGGGACGACGCTCTGACGCGCTCCATTGCACAGGCGCAACACGGTGGCGACTTCGCCGGTCGAACGCGGCAATACAACCGCTAAGGGCGCCACCGTCGAGCGACCGCTCCAGTCACCGAGATAACGTGGTTCGATGGCATCGCCGCAACGCACGGACTCGGCGCCGAGCGCATCGATAAGCATTTGCACAATCGCTTTCATGGTGTGCTCAGCCATTCGCGCGCTTCTTTCTGTAACCCATCGAGTCGTTGATCCGCCCGAGGATGTAGTCACCCGCTGCCACCGGTTCATATAGCGGCTGCGCACCGCCAAGACCGAGATCGCGCGGGTCCACGCTTGCGCCGTAGGTCGGATCGTAGAAGGTCGCTATCGAATAACGTTCCTGCCCGGAGCGATTGATCACGCGATGCAGCGTCGAGCGGAAACGGTCGTTCGACCAGCGGGCAAGCAGGTCGCCGACGTTCACGACCAACGTTCCCGGAATAGGCGGCGCGTCGATCCAGCTATCGGTCGTAAGCTCCTTCACCTGCAAACCGCCCACGTTGTCCTGCCACAGCAGCGTGATGCACCCGTAGTCCGTATGCGGTGCAACGCCGAACTGGTCGGCATCCGACTTGGGCGCTTGCGGCGGGTAATAGACCATCTGCGTGCGCTGCATGCGTTTCGTGTATTTGCTTACAAAGAACGCTTCATCGATATCCAGGCTCACCGCTACCGCACGCAACAAGTCCGCACCGCACGCGCCGATCGCTTCGTAGTAGCTATACAGCGCCGGTTGCAGCGACGGCATGAAGTCAGGCCAATTGTTCGGACCGCGCAACGCCTCGCCCGCGAGCACGCTGGGATCGTCTTCCGGCAGTTCCAGTCCGATGCTGAAAAATTCCTTGTAATCGGGCTTGGTGGCCTGATACATGACGGCGTCGCCAAGCGCATTAAAACCGCGATGCCGATGATTCACCGCGACACGCCGCTTCACCTCCGGCGGATAGGCAAAGAATTCACGCGCGGCTTTCACCGCGCCTTCAAGCACATCGGTCGGCACGCCGTGATGGCTGACATAGAAGAATCCGATGCTCGTGCAGGCGTCGCGGATCGCGGCCGCGGCTTCGCGTAGCCCCACGGGATCCAACGCACGAACGGCCGCCAGGTCGACGACGGGGATGTGAGAAGTCGAGGTCATCCAGGTTGCTCCGAAGTTCCATAACCGTCTATACCGCGAGGTCCGGACGAGCCTCTGCGTGATTCGACGGGCACCATGCCGGACCGGTGCAAGACGTGCGGCCGACAATCAAAATGGTTTCACTGCGCGCCGCCATGCTGTACATACACGGGACCCGCCACGACCGGAAATCCAGCGTCTCGACTCAGCCGCAATCGTCTGCGGACAAGCCATGAACGCCTGCTGAAATCCAGATCCAGTGTCTGTATATACCGCCAATTAGACGAATGCAACCCGGCGTTTTCGCGAACTTCATTGGCCTTGAAAATTAGCGGCGCGAAGTATTTTTGACACGCTTGGCAACGCGAATTGACGGTATATACTGAAGCGCACCACATGCAGGTCGGCGCACCGGTTCGCACCTTTGCCCAAGCCGGGTGCACTTTTAACCAGGGGAGTCCAACAATGAATTTGTTCTCGAAGTGGAAGGGTCGTCTGCTCGTGGCCGCGCTGGTCGCGACAGCGGTTTCAGCTCACGCGGAGGACCAGCTGGCGAAGGTCAAGAAGGCTGGTGAACTGGTAGTCGGAACCGAGATGCAGTTCGCACCGTTCGACTTCCTGGAAAACGGCCAGCAACAAGGTTTCAACAAGGACTTCTTCGCCGAGCTCTCGAAGGACCTGGGCGTCAAGGTGCGCTCCATCGACTTGCCGTGGCCGAGCGTGCTGCCCGGACTCGAAGCCGGCAAGTTCGACATTGTCAGCGGCCCGGTCACAATCACCAAAGCACGCATGGAGCGTTATGACTTCACGCTGCCTATTGCAGATGGCACCGTTGCGCTGCTTAAGCGCGCCAACGACACGAGCATCAAGACCAACGCCGACGTCGCCGGCAAGGCAGTCGGCGGCGGCAAGGGTTCCGCGCAGCTCGACCAGTTGAAGCAGTACGTTGCCACGCTGCCGGGCAAGACGAGCGTGCGTGAGTACATCGACAACAACCAGGCCTATGCGGACCTCGCTGCCGGGCGGATTGTCGCTGTGGGCAATTCGCTGCCGAACATTGCGTATGTGGCGCGTCAGCGTCCCGACACGTTTGCTGTCGTGCAGCCGCCGTTCGGCACCAAGGTGTACTTCGGTTACCTCGGCCGCAAGGACGCGGACAGCAAGCCGCTTATCGACGCTATCGATCAGGCAATCGTCAAGATGCATGGCGATGGGCGTCTCGCCGCGTTGCAGAAGAAGTGGTTCGGCGTGACGATGGACACACCCACCACCATGCCGACGCCCAACTATTAACCGTCTATTGACCGTTGAACCATTGATGCCCCGCAAGGCGCTCCGGCGCCTTGCACTTTGCCGGACAGCCCATGTTCAGCCTTCATGCCTTGCTGGATGCTCTTCCCTACCTGATCAAGGCCGCGCAAGCCACGGTCCTGATTTCGCTCGTCGGGCTGGTGGTCGGTTTTATCGTCGCGATCGCGGTATGCAGCGCGCGGCTCTCGAAGAACTCCTTCGCCTCGAAGCTGGGGGGCGCGTATGTCGGCTTCTTTCGCGGCGTGCCGCTGCTCGTGCAGCTTCTGCTTACCTACTATTTCCTGCCGTTCATCGGCATCAACGTGCCGCCACTCGTGGCTGCTGCGGCCGCTGTATCGCTATGCGAAGCCGCTTATCTCGCCGAAATCCTGCGCGGCGGATTTATCGGCATTCCGCATGGGCAACTCGAAGCAGCGCAATTGCTCGGTTTGTCGCGCCTGCACGCCGTGCTGCGTATTCAAGTGCCTCAGGCGTTGCGCATGACAACACCGTCGCTCGTCAATGAGATGGTGATGCTGGTGAAAGCGTCGTCGCTGATCTCGGTGGTCGGTGTCGCCGACATCACGCGCACCGCGCAGAATATTGCGGCCAGTACGTATCGGCCGCTGGAGGCATATGTTGCCGCGGGGCTGGTGTACCTGGTCATCAACGGTGCGTTGTCGCTGGCCGGTCATCGCGCCGAACGCCGCATGGCACGGGCATAAGCAGGCATAGGCAGACATAAGCATGGCCATTCAATTCGACCCCACTGTTCTTACCGACTCGCTCCCCGCGCTCGCCGAAGGTTTTGCGACGACCATCGCCGTATGGATCGGCGGTGTGATGATCGGCATGGTGATCGGTTTCGCCATCGCGTTACTGCAGATATTCTGCGGCACATGGGTGCGCCGGTTCTTGCGCGCGTACATCGAGATCTTCCGCGGGACGCCGTTTCTCGTGCAGCTTTTCGTGCTGTATTACGGCGGCCCGTCGCTTGGGCTTTCGCTTGAGCCGCTGACGGCCGGCATCGTCGGCCTGGGGCTTTATGGCAGCGCTTATTTTGCTGAAGCGTTCCGCTCCGGCTTTACGTCGGTGCCGCGCGGTCACATAGAAGCCGCCGAGTGCCTCGGCTTCACGCGGCTGCAAGTCATCATGCGCGTACAGTTGCCGCAGATGCTGGTGATTATCGTGCCGGCGCTGACGAACCTGATTATTGTGCTGAGCAAGGAAACCGCGGTGCTGTCGGTCGTCACCGTGCCGGAACTGACGTTTGTGCTGACCGGTATCGGCTCGGAGCGTTTTGCGTTCGTCGAAACCCTGCTCGCGCTGTGCGTGTGTTATCTCGTGCTCGTGGAACTGGCGTCGCGAGCCGGACAGTGGGTCGAGGTCCGCGTAGGCCGCTTTCTCACGCGGTGAACGTGCCTTGGTCCCAATCAACCTGAGCGTGGAATCATGAAGAAACCGAATTCTGGCAACACGCCTTCGCCGGCTGAATATCTTGTCGATGCCCGGCATGTCGGCAAGCATTTCGGTGCGCTAAAAGTCCTCGACGACGTCTCGCTCGCCGTGCGCAAGTCGGAGGTGACCTGCATCATCGGACCGTCGGGATCGGGGAAAAGCACCTTGCTGCGCTCGCTCGCGTTCCTCGAGGAATACAGCGAAGGCGAGATCTATATTGAAGGCGAATTGATCGGTTATGTCACCGACCGCAACGGCCAGCGCATGCGTGCGCCGCAAGCCGAGATCAACCGCGTTCGGCGTAACGTGGGCATGGTGTTCCAGCAGTTCAATCTGTGGCCGCACATGACGGCCGTTGAAAACGTGGCCGAGGCGCTGGTGTGCGTGCGCAAGCTGCCCAAGGCCGAAGCCCGCAAGCGGGCGCTCGCCATGCTCGACAAGGTCGGCCTCGCCGACCGTGCGGACAATCATCCGGCGCGGCTTTCCGGCGGCCAGCAGCAACGTGTGGCGATCGCCCGCGCGCTGGCGATGGAACCGCACATCATGCTCTTCGACGAACCCACCTCCGCGCTCGATCCAGAGCTGGTCGGCGAAGTGCTGCAGGTGATGAAGAACCTCGCGAACGACGGCATGACGATGGTCATCGTCACGCATGAAATGGGGTTCGCCGCGCAAGTCGCCGATACAGTCGTGTTCATCGACCATGGCAAGATCGCCGCGCAAGGATCGCCCGAGGACGTGTTTCATAACGCGCAGCAACCGAGGCTTCGACAGTTCCTGCAGAATTATCTCGACCGGAACGCGTTCTGGGCGCGTCGTGAGGAACCGCCGGCGAGCACGGTTCCGGCGGCCACCGAACCTGCGCGACTTAACGAAACCTGAGCGAGACATGAATACAACCGGTCTTTCGAACCCAGCATCTTCAGCCGCGCCGCTCGCGCGCTACGAGCGCGTGAAGGAACATATCCGCACGCGCATTCTCTCTGGCGAATGGCGGCCCGGCGACCGGATTCCATCTGAGATGACGCTGGTCGGCGAACTCGGCGTGTCGCGCATGACGATCAACCGCGCGTTGCGTGAACTCACCGAGCAAGGCGTATTGACGCGTTTTTCAGGCGTGGGAACGTTTATCGCGGAAGAAAAACCGCAGTCCACGCTGCTGATGATCGCGCATATAGGCGACGAAATTCGCGCTCGCGGACACGAGTATAGTTATGCGATCGTGCTGGCCGCGCGCGAGGCAGCAGCCAGCGATGTCTCCGCCGCACTCGGCCTCGCACCGGGAGCATCGGTGTTCCATGTGGTGTGCGTGCATCGCGAGAATGGCGTGCCGGTGCAGCTTGAAGACCGCTACGTGAATCCCGAAGTCGCGCCGCATTTTCTCGAGCAGGATTTCGCGACGGTGCGACCCTCGGAGTATCTGTTCAACACCGTGCCGGCGCACGAGGTCGAGCACGTGGTGGACGCGGTGCTGCCCTCGCGTGCGGATGCGCGACTGCTTGAGATCGGTCCGGACCAGCCTTGCCTGACGCTCGTGCGACGAACCTGGGCGAACCATGTCGCGGTGACGTTCGCGCGCTTCGTGCATCCGGGGACGCGGTATCGGCTGGGATGCCGGTTCGGCGGCGACAGCATGCAGCGGCAGAGTTGACCACCGCTGCAAAGCGCGTTTAAACCGCTCCTTCAGATTCGAAGTGCAGTGGGCAGAAGCCCGCGATCGTCCCGTTCGTTACCTGCTTCGCAATCGCCACGATATCCGGTGCAAAGTAATGATCGAGCGCGTAATGTTCGACGTCCGCGCGAATCGATTGCATGACCGGCTGCAGACGCGGACTCGTCTGATGCGGTGCGCGCAGGTCTACACCTTGAGCGGCAGCGAGCAACTCGATCGCGAGAATATGCGCCACGTTCTCCGCGATATAACCCAGCTTGCGGGCCGCGAACGTTGCCATGGAAACGTGATCTTCCTGATTCGCCGACGTAGGCAATGAGTCGACCGACGCCGGATGCGCGTAGGTCTTGTTCTCTGAAGCAAGCGCCGCAGCCGTCACGTGAGCAATCATGAAGCCCGAGTTCACGCCGCCATCGCGGACGAGAAACGGCGGCAAACCGGAGAGTGTCGCGTCGATCAGCAACGCAATCCGACGCTCCGCCAGCGCACCAATTTCCGCAGCGGCGATGGCGAGGTTATCGGCGGCGAACGCAACGGGTTCCGCGTGGAAGTTGCCGCCCGAAAGCACTTCGCCGGTGTCCGGGAAGATCAGCGGGTTATCCGATACGGCGTTCGCTTCGATCAGCAAGACATCAGCCGCATGACGCATCTGGTCGAGGCACGCGCCCATCACTTGCGGCTGGCATCGCAGGCTGTACGGGTCCTGCACTTTGTCGCAACCAGCATGCGAGATGTTAATGCCAGAGCCTTCCAGCAAGGTGCGATACGCAGCGGCGGCATCGATCTGTCCGGCGTGGCCGCGCAGCGCGTGGATGCGGGCATCGAAGGGTTTCACCGAACCTTCAGCCGCATCGACCGACAGTGCGCCCGATACCAACCCTGTACGGTACAGGTCTTCGATAGCGAACATGTTGTACAGCGCCAGCGCGGCGGAAGCCTGCGTGCCGTTGAGCAGCGCGAGCCCTTCCTTGGCCTGCAACGTGAGCGGTTCGAGACCGGCCGCCTTCAGGCCATCGAGTGCCGGGGCTTGCTTGCCTTCGATAAACACTTCGCCGATGCCCAGCAACACGCCCGACATATGCGCGAGCGGTGCGAGATCACCCGATGCGCCGACTGAGCCTTTCACCGGAATTACCGGCAGGATATTCGCGTTGAACAGCGTGATCATCGCGTCCATCACAACGCGCCGGATGCCCGAGTGGCCGCGCCCGAGGCTCGACAGTTTCAGCGCCAGCAGTAACCGCACCACCGGCGGCACCATAGGCTCACCCACTCCCACCGCATGAGACAGCACCAGATTGCGTTGCAGGAGTTCAAGCTGATCGGCGGGGATGTGCGTGTTCGCCAGCCGCCCGAAACCCGTGTTGATGCCGTAGGCCGGCAGCCCCTTCGCAGCGATGTCTTCCACCGCTTTCGCGCAGGAATCGATGGCGGCGTGACTCGTCGGGTCCAGTTCCAGTTGGACGCGTTCCCGCGCTATACGGCGCAGTTGGGGCAGCGTCAGTTTGCCGGGGGTGAGCTTGATCATCGGTCGTCCTTTTTGGGCTTCGGCTGCATCTTGTCTATACAAGAGAATAGCCTCGAGTCTAGGACAACAAAATCGGTATATACAAGAGTTTTTTTGGTGTGGACGAAGGAAGGGGCTGGAAACGGGTTTGGCATGATCTTACCCGATGAACACAGGCTCCTTTGAGACAATCAAGCTTATAGGCGAGTTATATTTGGGTTAACCCTGGTTTGTCAGTATCCCGATGAGAACCCGAAACCACAATCCACCCCTGTCTATACTGCCTCATCCACTTACCGCCCTCCACTCAGCGCCGTAGCCGCTGCCGCGGTACGTGTTTCCACACCCAGCTTCTCGAAAATGTGCTCAAGATGCTTGTTCACTGTCCGGGGTTTCATCCCCAGAATTTCGCCGATATCCCGATTCGTCTTGCCTCGCGACAACCACAACAACACCTCCGCCTCGCGCTGCGTCAGCCCGAAACGCATCGCCAGGTCTACTGTGTCTCGGCCGTCGGCGTGCTCCTCGAAAACCACGATCCACGTCTCGCGATTCGCCGCGCCCGCGACGCGCGCGACCAACCGCTCGCCGCCCGGGAGAATCTCGACGGTCTGTGCCCGGTCCTCGTCCGGAGCGGCGGAATAATCCAGCAGCCAGTTCGTCAACGGTCCGGGCAAGCGCGTCAGCGGGCTCGTTGCCGCCATCGCCGTGTTGCTGTCGCTGCCATAGAAATGCGCGAGCCGTGACGGCGCCAGCGCGCTATGCCAGTGGACCTCGCCCTGAGCCGTCGCAATCACCGCCGCGCGCGAATTCAGTTCGAGCACGATGTCCGCGTGACGTTGACTCGCCGCCCGGCGCACGTGCGCGGCGATCCGTGCGACGACTTCATCGGGGCGAATCGGCTTGGTCACATAATCGATGCCGCCAACCCTGAAGCCCTGCACCACATGCTGCGTGTCGGCCAGCGCGGTCATGAAGATCACCGGAATGTGCTTGTAGAGATCGTTATTCTTGATCTGCTCGCAGGTTTCGAATCCATCCATCCCCGGCATGATTGCATCGAGCAGGATGACGTCGGGCGTGAGGCGCGCGATGCGTTCGAGCGCCGAGGCGCCATCGAGCGCGACCAGCACCGCGTAACCCGCGGTTACTAGCGCGCTCGAGAGCATTGCGAGGTTGTCCGGCGTGTCATCGACAATAAGCACCACTGGGCGTCCCAGTGGAATATCAGGCTGCATCGGGTGTCGCTCCATTGGGTGTCACCCCATCGACCGCGCGCAATTGCCGGTCAAGGTCGTCAAGCATGAAACGGCGTGCCGATTCGCGCAGCGGCGCAAGGGTATCGGCGAGTTCGGGATGGCTTTGCCCGGCTTCATCGAGTTGCGCCGCGAAGCCTTCCATGTACCCGAGTTCAAGGAAGCGGCGAAGCTCATGGGCGAGCGGCGTGGGCAGCGGCAGCATGGTTTGCGCGGGCGCCGCGGCGGCGGCATGCTCGGACGTATCGGTCAGCCACTCGAACCCGAGCAAGGCTGCGACCTTGTCGAGCAGCAAGGGCAAGTGCAGCGGCTTCGCAAGGTAATCGTCGCAGCCGGCAGCAGCGCCCTTTTCCAGATCCCCCGCAAACGCGTTCGCTGACAAGATGAGAATGGGCGCTTCGCTCAGCCGATGCTCACGAATGAGCTTGCTTACTTCGAAGCCGTCCATCGATGGCATCGCGACGTCCATCACGATCAGGTCGACGCTATGCGTTGCGAGAAGTTGTAGCGCCTGCGGCCCGCTGCTTGCTTCGATCATAGTGAAGCCGAGCGGTTCGAGCACGCTGGTGACAATGCGACGCTGGTCCGTGAGGTCGTCCGCTACAAGGATGGAGCGGCGCGGCCCCGGGTACCCCAGCACGTTGCTCGGACGCGTGACGAGCACACGTGGATCGCGTACTTCCGGCAAGAACAGTTGCAAAACGAAGCGCGTGCCGGACCCTACGCGGCTCTGCACGTCCAGACGGCCGCCCATCATTTCCGTCAGCAAGCGGCAGATGGTTAACCCAAGGCCGGTACCGTGATCGTTGGGCCGCGCCGCCTCGCCGCGTTCGAAAGGCAGGAAGATCGCTTCCAGTTGTTCGTCGGGAATGCCCGAACCGGTGTCTTCTATCTCGAACGTCGCGAGACCCCACGCATGACTCGTGCGCAATCTGACCGATCCATGCGACGTGAAGCGGACAGCATTGCCCAGCAGGTTGATCAGGATCTGGCGGACGCGTTTTTCATCGGCGCGAACCACGTCCGGTATGCGGCCACTTGTCTCCAGATGAAATGCCAGTCCCTTCTCCGCCGCTTGCGGTTCCATCATTGCGCCGAGTTGCGTCAACAGGTCGGGCAGCGCCACCTCGGAGACGTCAAGCTGCAACTTGCCGGCCTCGATTCGCGCAACATCCAGGAGGCCATCCACCAGCGCCAGCAGATGTTCACCGCTGCGATAGATGGTCGCGAGCGCATCGCGTTGTGGTGCATCGACAGCGCCTGAGCCGCGCAGCAGCAACTGTGCGTAGCCCAGGATGCTGTTGAGCGGCGTGCGCAGTTCGTGGCTCAGGCCGGTCACGTAGCGGCTTTTGGCTCGATTGGCGGCATCGGCGGCGGCACTGGCCTGTTGCAGGCGGGCATCGGTCAGGCGGTGCGCCTCGATTTCCTGCATCAGCAGCAGCGTTTGCCGTTTCGATTCCTCCTGCGTCACCGCACGGCTTTCCTTGGCGAGCACGAGCCACCACACGCCGATGCAACCGACCAGCGCCAGCGCAAAGAATGCCTTGAGATAACCGCGCAGCAGCGTATCCAGCGCGCTTTCGTTGCTGGTCGCGAGAGTCATTGCGGTCTGGCTATACGAGAGGTAAAGCATCGCGCCAAGCAGCGACAACGTGACGGTCAGATAGATCAGATAACGCCCCACGCGCAGCGTCTGCGACGTGGGCGCAAGCGTCGGAAATGCCCGCTTCAATGCGACCGTCAATTGCGACGAGAAGCGCGCGTGAGGCTTGCACGTATCGCCGCAACGCGAATCGAGCGAGCAGCACAGCGAACAGATAGCGCCCGCATAGGCCGGGCATGACGCCATGTCCTCACGCTCGAACTGGTTCTCGCAGATCACGCAGCGCAGCACTGAACCCGCTTCGAGATCGGCGCTGCCGCGAGCGATATAAAAGCGTCCACGGGTAGCAAACGCGATCAACGGCGCACAGACGAACGCAACCGCCAACGCGATAAAGGGTGCCAACGCCTGCGCGATTTCGCCGAGATAACCCGCTTGCGAGAGTGCCGCTGCAATCGACGCAACCAGCATCGCGCCGACGCCAACCGGGTTGACGTCATAGAGATGAGCGCGCTTGAACTCGACGTCCTTCGGGCTGTAGCCGAGCGGCTTGTTGATCACGAGATCGCCGACGAGCGCACCGATCCACGCAATCGCGACATTCGAATACAGCGCGAGCACCTTGCCGATCGCGCCGAACACACCGAGCTCGACCAGCATCAACGCGATCAACACATTGAACACGAGCCAGACGACCCGGCCGGGATGGCTGTGCGTGAGCCGCGCAAAAAAGTTCGACCACGCGAGCGAGCCCGCATACGCATTCGTCACGTTGATCTTGACCTGCGAGACGATCACGAAAAGCGTCGTGGCGGCCAGTGCGAAGCCGGGGGAATCGAAGACATAGCGGAACGCGACCAGATACATTTGCGTCGGCTCGGTGGCATGCGACGGATCGATCTGGTTCTGCAACGCGAGGAACATCAGGAACGCGCCACCCAGCATTTTCAATGCGCCCGGCACGATCCATCCGGGACCGGCGGCCAGCATCGCGCACCACCAGCGCACCCGGTTCTTCGCGGTGCGCGGCGGCAGGAAACGCAGGAAGTCGACCTGCTCGCCGATCTGCACCACCAGCGCAAAGATCACCGTGCAGGCCGCGCCGAACGGCATCAGGCTGAATTCCCGCCCGCCTTGCGTATAGCCCGCGAAGGTCGCCCAGTCCGAGAACAGATGTGGCTCGCGGATCAGGATGGCGATATACGGAGCAATCAGCAGCACGATCCATACAGGCTGCGTCCAGCTCTGCAAGCGGTTGATCAGCGTGATGCCAAACGTCACGAACGGCACGATCGCGAACGCGCTGATCAGGTACGCGACCGCGATCGGCATGTGGAAATACATCTCCAGCGCAAGCGACATGATGGCCGCTTCGAGCGCGAAGAAAATAAATGTAAAGCCTGCATAAATCAACGACGTGACCGTCGAACCGAGATAGCCAAACCCCGCGCCGCGCGTCAGCAGGTCCATATCGACCCCGCAATTCGCCGCGTAATAGCTGATGGGTAAGCCGGTCAAAAAAATCAGCACCGAGGTCACCACGATCGCCCACACCGTATTGGCGAAGCCGTAGTTCAGGGCTAGCGATCCGCCGATAGCTTCCAGCGCGAGGAACGAGATTGCGCCCAACGCCGTGTTCGCGACGCGGAATTCGCTCCACTTTCGGAACGACCGGGGCGTGAAACGCAGCGCGTAGTCCTCGAGCGTTTCGTCGGCGACCCAGGCGTTGTAGTCACGCCGGATCTTGACGATGCGCTGGGTGCCGAGCGCAGGCGCCGCGGCGGGGGAATCGGATGGGTCCATGGCTCTCGCGGATGCCGGTTGGGGCCGAATGGGCACAAAACACGTCGCGGCTGCTGGAGCGGTGGTCCTCCTCCGAAGCAAACATTGCACGCGTCGCGTCGTGAGTCTAGCGATCCATAAATACCCGCGCTGTACGTCAAAAGACGTATTTCGGCGCGCGTATCGGCCACTTAACTTCTGCCCCATGCCAGCGCAACGCCATAGCGCCGGAACCCTAGCCCACGCAGCCAACTACGAGCCTCCCAGGAGAATGTTCCATGCCTTTTGACGACCAGCACGACGCGCCCGACACAGCCGGATCCTCCGACAGCCGAGAGGCGATCTCCCAACGCCGCCGCAAGCTGCTGCTGGGAATTGCTGCCGTGCCGGCGCTCGCCGCGCCCGCTTTCGCCTTCGGCCAGTCGATGTCGACCGCCCAGGTGAACACGACCAAGCTCGCGGTCACGGATACCGAAGTCACCGTCGGCCAGCTCCATTCCGCCACGGGCACCATGGCGATCTCCGAGACGGGTTCGATCCAGGCCGAGCGTCTCGCCATCGACCAAATCAACGCAGCGGGCGGCGTGCTCGGCCGCAAGATCAAGATCATTCAGGAAGACGGCGCGTCCGACTGGCCGACCTTCGCCGAGAAGTCGAAGAAGCTGCTGGAAAACGATCACGTGGCTTGCGTGTTCGGCTGCTGGACCTCGGCGTCGCGCAAAGCCGTACTGCCGATCTTCGAGCGTGACAACGGCCTGCTGTATTACCCGACCTTCTACGAAGGGCTGGAGCAATCGAAGAACGTGTTCTATACCGGCCAGGAGGCGACCCAGCAAATTCTGTGGGGACTGAACTGGGCATCCGAGACGAAGAAAGCCAAGTCGTTTTTCCTGATTGGCTCGGACTACATCTGGCCGCGCACCTCGAACAAGATTGCGCGCAAACATATTGAAGAACACCTGCACCTGAAGGTGGTCGGCGAAGAGTATTACCCGCTCGGTCAGACAAATTTCAACTCGCTGATCAACAAGATCAAGATCGCGAAGCCCGATTGCATCTACGCGATCATCGTCGGCGGTTCGAACGTCGCGTTCTACAAACAATTGAAAGCAGCCGGCATTACCGCCGACAAACAATTCCTGCTGACCATCTCGGTGACCGAGGACGAAGTGCTTGGCATCGGCGGGGAAAACTTCGCGGGTTTCTATTCCGCGATGAAGTATTTCGAGTCGCTCGATAACGCCAACAACAAGGCGTTTGTCGTCGCGTTCAAGGCGAAGTACGGGCCGAAATCCGTGATCGGCGACGTGACGCAGGCAGCCTATCTCGGACCCTGGTTGTGGAAAGCCGGGGTCGAGAAAGCAGGCAGCTTCGACGTCGACAAGGTCGTGGCGGCCTCCCCCGGCATCGAGTTGAAAACAGCGCCCGAAGGTTACGTGAAGATCCACCCGAACCATCACTTGTGGAGCCGGACGCGCATTGGCATGGCGCAAGCCGATGGGCAGTTCAAGGTGGTCGCGGAGTCGCCGGATCTGATCGAGCCGAATCCGTTCCCGAAGGGTTATCAGTAATCCGTCAGTCCTCCGCGTGGTGCACGAACGTGTGCCACGCCCGGCACTTTGCTTGAAGGAACCCGCCATGTCGGCCACCGATATTCTGAACATTACGCTGATGCAAGGCTTTGCCGGCCTGAGCCTCTTTAGCGTGTTGCTGTTGATGGGCCTCGGCCTCGCGGTGATTTTTGGACAGATGGGCGTCATCAACATGGCGCACGGCGAGTTCATGACCATCGGGGCGTACACGGTGTATGTCTTCTCGAAGTGGGCCGAGTCGATGGGCGCTGTCGCCACCAATATGTTCCTGCCGATTGCCATCGTGGCCGCATTCGGGATCGCATTCGTGTTCGGCTGGATCGTGGAATGGCTGCTGATCCGCCACTTATACCGGCGCCAGCTGGACACGCTGCTGGCTACCTGGGGCCTGAGCCTCGCGATGCAGCAGATGTTCCGCTCGACCTTCGGCCCGAAGGAGGTCAGCCCGACGCTGCCCGACTGGCTGATGGGATCGTGGTCGCCCGCGCCGGGTCTCGACATCCCGATCAACGGCCTGTTTGTGATGTGCCTTGCCATCGTACTCACGGCCGGTGTGCTGGCAGCGATGTATCGCTCACGCTGGGGCCTGCGGGTGCGTGCCACCGTCAATAACCGGACGATGGCCAACGCCGCCGGCATCGATACAAAGCGCACTGACCGGCTCACGTTTGCGATCGGCTGCGGCATGGCAGGTGTGGCGGGCGCAGCGTTCACGACCATCGGTTCGACCGGCCCAACGAGCGGGTCGCTGTATATCGTCGACTCGTTCCTCGTTGTCACGTTCGGCGGCGCGGCCAGCTTGCTCGGCACCGTCGCTTCTGCCTTCGGCATTGCGCAAACCCAGTCGATCAGCGAGTTCTTTCTTACCGGCTCGTCAGCGCGCGTGATTACGTTGCTGACCGTCGTGCTGATCCTGATGGCGCGTCCGCAGGGACTCTTCGCGTCGAAGGTGCGGCGTGTCTGAGCCTGCTGAATCCGTCCCCCTCACACCGGAGTTCGCCATGAACCGCGTTACCGATTCGCCTCCCGCTCCCGCTCCATCGCGACTGGCAGCGCTGCGCGACTGGCTCGCTTACAGAGGCTTCGGCAGCTTCGTGCTGCTCGCGCTTGTTTTACTGGTGGTCATGCCGTTGATGCTCGACGTGTTCCGTCTCAACCTGGTAGGCAAGTACCTGACCTATGCATTCGTCGCCATCGGCCTCGTCATGGCCTGGGGTTATGCGGGGGTGCTGAGTCTCGGCCAGGGGGTGTTCTTCGGGCTCGGCGGCTACTGCATGGCGATGTTTCTCAAGCTCGAAGCATCGGACCCGGTCAGCACGAAAATCCAGTCGACGCCCGGCATTCCCGACTTCATGGACTGGAACCAGCTCAAGGCGCTGCCGTGGTTTTGGAAGCCCTTCGAGCACTTGCCTTTCGCGATCGCGGCGGTGCTGATCATCCCGACGGCGCTCGCCTTCGTGATCGGCTTTGCGATGTTCAAGCGGCGCGTGGGCGGTGTCTACTTCGCGATCATCACGCAAGCCATCGCGCTGATTCTCTCGGTGCTGATCATCGGTCAGCAGGGGTACACGGGCGGCGTGAACGGCATCACCGACCTGAAGACGATGCTCGGCTGGGACATCCGTCCCGACTCCGCGAAGATCGTCCTGTACTTCGTCAATGCAGTGCTCCTGCTGCTCGCCATCCTGTTCTGCCGGCTGGTGCAGACAAGCAAACTCGGCACGCTGCTGCTCGCCATGCGCGACAAGGAAGACCGCGTGCGTTTCTCCGGCTACGACGTCGCCATGTTCAAGGTCTTCGCGTTCTGCCTTGCTGCGCTGCTCTCGGCTATCGGCGGCGCGATGTTCACGCTGCAGGTCGGGTTCATGTCGCCGTCCTTCGTCGGCATTGTTCCGTCGGTCGAGATGGTGATCTATGCAGCCGTCGGCGGGCGCATGTCGCTGGTGGGTGCGGTGTACGGCACGCTGCTCGTGAACTTTGGCCGGACGTATTTCTCCGAGAGCTTTCCGAACCTGTGGCTGCTGTTGATGGCCGCGTTGTATATAGGCGTGGTGATGGCATTCCCCGATGGCCTTGCGGGCTTGTACGAGACGCATGTGAAGCCGCGTGTCGCTTCTGTCTTGCGCCGTGTCAGCCGGAATAGCCGCAGCCGTTCGACCCTCGGGAGCCCGTGATGAGCAATACCGACTTCCTACTGGCGGTCGAAGACCTGAGTGTGTCTTTCGACGGTTTTAAAGCCATCGATGCCCTCAATCTCTACGTGGACCGCGGCGAACTGCGCGTCGTGATCGGACCCAACGGTGCGGGCAAGACGACCTTGCTCGACCTGATCTGCGGACGCACAGCGGCAAGCAGCGGCTCGATCAAGTTCAAGAACGTAGAGATGACATCGATGGCCGAGTTTCGCATCGTGCGGGCGGGTATCGGGCGCAAGTTCCAGACGCCGTCCATCTATGAAAACCTGAGCGTGTTCCAGAATCTGGAGGTGTCGTTTCCGCGTGGACGCGGTGTGTTCGGGGCGCTGGCGTTCCGCTGTACAGCCGATGTTCGCGAGCGGGTGCAGGAGGTCGCCGATGAGATCGGGCTCGCTGCGCTGTTGCCGACCGAAGCCGGCCTGCTGTCGCATGGGCAGAAGCAGTGGCTCGAAATCGGCATGTTGCTGATGCAGGACCCTGAGCTGTTGATGCTCGATGAACCCATTGCCGGCATGAGCGTGCGCGAACGGGAAATCACCGCCGAGCTGCTGACGAAGATCTGCCAGAACCGATCGATGATCGTCATCGAACACGACATGGAGTTCGTCGCGCGGATCGCGCACAAGGTCACCGTGATGCATCAGGGGAAGATCCTTGCCGAAGGTCCGATGGACCAGGTGCAGAACGACCCGCGCGTGATCGACGTGTATCTGGGACATTGAGGAGACGACGGCCATGTTGCACGTAAAGGATGTGTTCGTGAGCTACGGACAAAGCGAGGCGCTGCATGGGGTCTCGTTCGAAGCAGCCCGCAACGAGATCGTGGCGATCATGGGCCGCAACGGCATGGGCAAGACCACGCTCTTCAAGGCGCTGATGGGCGTGCTGCCCGTAAAAGGCGGTGCGATAGAACTGGACGGCGCGGATGTATCGAAGGATGAAAGCTTCCGGCGCGTGGCCAAAGGACTTGCTTACGTGCCCCAGGGACGGCAGATATTTTCGTCGTTGAGCGTGGAGGAAAATATTCGAACCGGCATGGAGCAGATTAAATCGAGAAGGATTCCAGACGAAATCTATGCCCTCTTTCCAGTGCTCTACGAAATGCGCAACCGCAAGGGCGGCAACTTGTCCGGCGGGCAACAACAACAGCTTGCCATCGCCCGGGCGCTCGTCAGCGAGCCCAAGGTCTTGCTGCTCGACGAGCCCACCGAAGGTATTCAACCTTCGGTCATCAAGGACATCGCGCGGGCGCTGCACGAGATCCGCAAGCTGCGCGAGATCACCATTGTTGTGTCCGAGCAGGTGCTGAGTTTTGCAATGGACGTGGCGGACCGGCTCTTCGTGATCGAAGGCGGCCGGCTGGTCCATGAAAGCCCACGCGACGCCACCGATACCGCCCGCATCCGGCAATTCCTGTCCGTTTGACGCGGGTTTGACGATCAGGCCATTTGTTCGCCGGTACAGCCGGTACTTATAAAAGGAGAGTTACATGCCCGATACGCTTATCAAGGTCGACCTGAACCAGTCTGCTTTCGACAACGAGCAGGTTCACAACCGCTGGCATCCGGACGTTCCGATGGCATGCTGGGTCAAACCCGGCGACGACTTCGTGCTCGAGACCTACGACTGGACCGGCGGTTTCATCAAGAACGACGATTCCGCCGATGACGTGCGCGACATCGACTTGTCGATCGTCCACTTTCTCTCTGGACCCGTAGGCGTTCACGGTGCCGAGGCAGGCGATCTGCTGGTGGTGGACCTGCTCGACATTGGCACCAAGGCGGACAGCCAGTGGGGGTTCAACGGTTTTTTCTCAAAGCAGAACGGCGGCGGTTTTCTCACCGAGCATTTCCCGCATGCGCAGAAAAGTATCTGGGACTTTCACGGACTTTTCACCGACTCACGCCACATTCCCGGCGTCAGTTTTGCGGGGCTGATCCATCCGGGTTTGATCGGTTGCCTGCCGGACCCGAAGCTGCTTGAAACCTGGAACGATCGCGAGATTGGTTTTATCGCGACGCAACCCGACCGGGTGCCGCCGCTAGCAAATGCACCGTTCGCACCGACCGCGCACATGGGCAAGCTGCAAGGCGCCGCGCGCGATACCGCGGCCGCG